>CAYQDM010000009.1:0-115860 GCA_964416305.1 uncultured Acidaminobacter sp.
TACCGAGCGCGTAGTGGACTTGCACCACCAAGTTATCGCCCATGCCGGGCGCACCCAAAAAAACACACGCAATAAGGCATAGCCTTTTTACGTGTGTTTTTTCTCATTAAGAATACGCCATAAAAACATCCACGCTCTGATCGTCAATCCCCTTCTCTAAAAGGGACACCACAGCATAGAAAGTATCAAAGGCGGTCAGGCACATAACTTTATTTTCTACCGCGCGACGACGCATGCGGAAGCCCGGCTTGTTTTTGACTTTCCCGACCGTCGGCAGAATAACGCTGAAGGAAATCTTGTCCCGTGTAAGCCATGTCAGCGCTTCCTCTTCTGTACCTGCGTCAATGACTTTAGCTTGAGGGAACGCTTCTCGGATGGCTTTGGCCGTGCCGGATGTGGCCACAATTTCATACCCCAGGTTGGCGAGTTTTCCGGTGAGCGGAAGAGACACTGCCTTGAACGCATCTGTGATCGACAGGAAAACCCTCTCAACCACTGCCGGATCTCCCGACGCTTCAACCGAACCATTCTCCGCATTTCGATTGCGCTTCGCGCTCTTGGCGCTGAGTCCCCTGAGGGTACCACTGGCAGCAATAAAGCCTTTATACAAAGCGTGCTCCAGCTTAGCATCCATACAGAGTACCTCCCCTGTAGACTTCATTTCAGGGCCGAGTGCAGAGTCCGCAGCAGGAATTTTCTCCATGGAGAAAACCGGATGCTTCACCGCATAAATCTCGCGCTCCGGGTAAAGTCCTGTCGGGTACTCCATGCTGTTGACCGTCTCACCCAGCATGCAGCGGGTGGAGAGCTCAATCATGGGCACGCCGGTGACTTTACTCAGGAATGGCACTGTACGGGATGCCCTTGGATTGACCTCAATCACATAGAGCTTGTCTTTTTCAACAATAAATTGGATATTGAGCAGACCGACAATTTTCAGGGCCTGTGCAATTTTACGGGTTGTCACTATGATTTGACCCTTCATCTTGCTGCTGATGCTCGGTGCCGGATAGATGGAGATACTGTCGCCGCTGTGAACGCCTGCGCGCTCCAGATGCTCCATGATGCCCGGGATTATGACATTTTCACCGTCAGAGATCGCGTCGACCTCGACTTCGAGACCGTTGATATACTGGTCGATCAGCACCGTGCTCTTGGGCTCACGTTCGAAGGCGCCAAACAGATAGCGTTCCAGCGCTTCATCATCATAGACAATTTCCATGCCGAGGCCGCCTATGACATAACTTGGACGCACCAGAAGCGGGAAGCCAAGGCCTTTTGCCTGCAGCATACCATCGGCAACACTGGAAACGCCATAACCAAGGGGGCTCGGGATGCCTTCTTCGATCAGAATCTGGTTGAAACACTCGCGGTCCTCGGCGTTGTGGACAGCTTCGAAGGAGGTGCCCAGGATTGGAATCCCTGCCTCTGAGATAAACCGCGCCAGTTTGATGGCAGTCTGGCCGCCATACTGCAGGATAACCCCTACCGGCTTCTCTTTGTCGACAATGCTCAGAATGTCCTCCTCGGTGATGGGTTCAAAGTAGAGCTTGTCCGAGAGATCAAAGTCCGTGCTGACGGTCTCAGGGTTGTTGTTGACAATGATCGCCTCATAGCCCAGATTTTTCAGTGCCAGGACACCATGGACCGAGCAGTAGTCGAACTCCACACCCTGACCAATCCGTATTGGACCGGAACCTATGACAATGACTTTCTTGCGGTCACTGACCTCTACCTCGTCCTCCCCGCCGTACATGGAATAATAGTAGGGGGACGTCGCCTCAAATTCGCTGGCACAGGTGTCGACCATTTTATAAGAAGGCATGATATTGTAAACTTTTCTAAGATCATAGATCTTGTCTGCAGAGGTGTCCTTCATAAGTCGGCTGATCCCTTTGTCCGCAAAGCCGTAACGCTTCAGGTCCATAAGGAGCTCGGAGTCCAGCACGTTGATCTTCTGATCTCGAATGCGTTCCTCCAGATTAACTATACGCTGAACTTTGCTCAGGAAGAACGGATCAATGCCGGTCATGCCCTTCAACGCTTCCACGGTTGTACCCCGGCGCATGAGCTCAGTGATGAAGAACAGCCTCATGTCGTCGCCATTGATGACGCGGTCGATTAACGCCTCAGTGCTCATGGTGTCCGCAATGGGGAATTTGAGGTTATACAAGTTGATCTCAAGGGACCGCACCGCCTTAAGCAGCGCCGCCTCGAAGCTGCCGGCTATAGCCATAACCTCGCCGGTGGCCATCATCATGGTCCCGAGAATTTTGTCAGCTTCTTTGAATTTGTCAAAAGGCCACTTCGGAATCTTGACGACCACGTAGTCCAGGGTCGGCTCAAAGCAAGCCTTGGTTTTGCCGGTAATGTCGTTGACGATTTCATCCAGGTCGTAGCCCAGAGCAATTCTGGTTGCCACTTTCGCGATAGGATAACCCGTCGCCTTGGACGCCAGCGCCGAGGAACGGCTGACCCGCGGATTGACCTCAATGACGTAGTACCTGTCGCTTTCAGGATCCAGCGCCAGCTGCACGTTACAGCCGCCACGAATCTCCAGGGCATTGACGATATCTATGGACGCCCTGCGAAGCATTTGATACTCAAGGTCATTCAGCGTTTGGGACGGGGCTATGACAATGCTGTCCCCCGTATGGACGCCCACCGGATCAAAGTTTTCCATATTGCAGACCGCAATGACGTTGCCGCTGTTGTCCCGGATCATCTCGTACTCAATCTCTTTCCAGCCCTTGATGGACTTTTCCACCAAGACCTGTCCGGCGATGCTGAAATCAATGCCGCGGCGGGCAATTTCCCGCACCTCAGCCTCTGTATTCGCAATGCCGCCGCCTGTGCCGCCCAGGGTAAAAGCCGGGCGGATTATGACCGGCAGCCCAATTTGATAGGCTTGGGCCACCGCAGACTCAACGTCCTCTGCAATATAGCTTTCTATACAAGGCTGGCCAATCGCCTCCATGGCCGCTCTGAAATCTTCACGATCCTCCGAGGTCTCAATGGACTCAAGCGAGGTACCAATAACCTCAACCTTATACTTCTCAAGGACGCCGCGCTTCCACAGCTCCATTGAGAGGTTGAGGGCCGTCTGGCCGCCCATGCCGGCAATCATGGCCTCCGGGCGCTCTTTCTCAATAACTTTCTCCAGGAACTCCGGTGTCATGGGCTCCATATAAACATGGTCCGCCACAGTAGGATCCGTCATGATGGTCGCCGGATTCGAGTTGACCAGTACGACTTCGACGCCCTCTTCCTTCAGCACTTTGCAGGCCTGGGTCCCGGAGTAGTCGAATTCAGCGCCCTGTCCAATTATGATGGGACCGGAACCAATGACAAGAACCTTTTTAAAGTTGTGCTTTTTCATCATTTGGCCTCCTTCATCATGGTCACAAACTGGTCGAACAACAGGTCAGAATCCCGCGGCCCAGGTGACGCCTCCGGATGATACTGCACGCTGAAGATAGGAAGATGTCGGTGCCTCATGCCCTCCACACTGCCATCGTTGACATTTATATGCGTGATTTCTATCTGTGTCATATCCAGGGACTCTGGCACCGTGACGTAGCCGTGGTTTTGAGCGGTGATCACAATGTGGTTGTGAATCAAGTCCTTGACCGGGTGATTGCCGCCCCTATGGCCGTAGACGAGCTTTTCCGTCGTGCCGCCAAAGGCGTGGGTCAGGATTTGGTGACCCAGGCAAATGCCAAAGACAGGTTTTTTGCCGATGATTTCCTTAACGACCGCCACAATTTCACCAAGCTCAGAAGGATCCCCAGGCCCGTTGGACAGCAGCACGCCATCCGGATTACAAGCCAGCACTTCTTCTGCTGTCGATCTCGCCGGGAACACATGGAGTTCCACCCCACGCGCCACCAGCGACTTCAGGATCCCGCGCTTTACGCCAAAATCCATAACTGCCGCTTTTAGACCACAGGGCTCTTTTGGTGTAATCACGTAAGGTTTTTTTGTGGTGACTTCATCCACATAGCCTTTGACGTCGTAGCGATTTAACTCCTGTTTGACTTCGTCAAGGGTGTCAAGGTCTGCGACGATCATCCCCGGCACGGTCCCCTGGCTGCGAAGTTTTCTCGTCAGCGCTCTGGTATCAATGCCTGATATTCCAATAATGCCGTGACGTGTCATATACGCGTCCAGGCTTTCGTTGCCTCTCCAGTGGGAGTAGTCATCCACTTTTTCACGTACGACAAGTCCCCTGACCATAGGCTTCTCAGACTGTTCATCATCCGGATGCACGCCGTAGTTGCCAATCAGCGGGTAGGTCATGACCACAACCTGACCAAAATAGGAGGGGTCGGTCAGCACTTCCTGATAACCGGTCATGCTGGTATTGAATACAACTTCTCCTACACGCGAAAAAAGAGCCCCAAAGAGCTCACCTTCATACTGACTTCCGTCCTTTAAGACCAGAAATCCCTTCATGATGCCACCTCTCCTCAATGTATATTTTCCATTAATTGTCAGACACATTTCCGACGAGGCAGATGTATGGTATCGATCGATTTTGTATGGACCCGCTCCCGGCGGGACAGAATCTCCGTTCCACATGGCCCGCTCTCAGTCAGGCCAGATCTGCGCTGCATTTTCGTATTCCATGGCTTCATGGAGTTTGTTTACTGGTTAGAACCGAGCTTGCCGATGGTGACGCTGCGTCACACGCAGCCACCACGACAAGCCGGTTCCTTAATACTTGTTTAGCAATGCTCAAATCTTCGATATTGTAACCTAAATAGATGTGTTTGTCTATAGAAATCCCAAAAATACTTTAGGCTTCGAGGTATTCTTCCGCAAGTTTCAGCATGTTCTGGACGCTGGCCAGGGAAGTGGAGCCATAGGATTTCTTGTTCTCCACACATCGTTCAATATCTATGGCGTCATAGACATCCGCGCCAATAAGGTCAGACACCGCCTGCATCTCTTCCAGGGAAAGCGCTTCGAGAATCTTCTTCTCTCTGATCGCATAGGCCACCAGCTTACCCGAAACTTCGTGAGCGTCTCTGAACGGCATGCCTTTTTTCACCAGATAATCCGCCAGATCTGTTGCGTTCAGGAATCCTGCCTTGCACTGATTGAGCATAGGTTCCGGTTTGAACGCGGTGTGTCGGAGCATGTCCGCGAAGACCTTCAGGCACAGTTTAACTGTGTCTCCGGCGTCAAAAACAGGCTCTTTATCCTCTTGCATGTCCTTGTTATAAGCCATCGGCAAGCCTTTCATCACTGTCAGGAGGGACATGAGATCCCCATAGACTCTGCCGGTCTTGCCGCGGATCAGCTCAGCGGCATCCGGGTTCTTCTTCTGAGGCATGATGCTGCTGCCTGTAGCGTAGGCGTCACCTATTTCAATAAAGCCAAATTCACCGGAGCTCCAGATGACGAACTCTTCCGCAAGCCGGCTGAGGTGCATCATGGTGATGGAACAGGCGCTCAGAAATTCTACGGCGAAATCCCGGTCCGCAACGCTGTCCATGGCGTTTTCCGATGGTCCCGAGAAGCCCAGCTCCGCCGCCGTCATAAAACGGTCGCTCTCATAGCTGGTGCCCGCGAGAGCGCCGCTGCCAATTGGCGAAAGATCCATCCGGTCAAAGGCATCCTCAAAACGGGAAACATCCCGCTTCAGCATCTCGAAATAGGCCATGAGGTGATAGGAAAGCCGCACTGGCTGCGCTTTTTGCAAATGGGTGTATCCAGGCATAATGACGTGTGTATTTGCGGCAGCATGTTCCAGCAGGACACTCATCAATTCTCTGATAAGGCTTTCAATAACGCGGCATTCCCGGCGAACATATAACCGAAAATCCAGGGCGACTTGATCGTTCCTGGATCTTGCGGTGTGTATTTTTTTGCCGAGATCGCCGAGTTTTTCCGTCAACTGCTTTTCAACCGCCATGTGAAGATCTTCGTCTTCAATTTTGAACTTGAAAGAACCAAGCTCGATTTCCGCTTCAATTTCCTTCAGAGCGAGGACGAGCTTTTTAAGCTCATCCTCGGTAAGAATGCCCATTTTCGCGAGCATCTTGGCGTGAGCCAGGCTGCCTGCGAGATCTTCCTTGTACATTCTATGATCAAACTGAATGGAATTGTTGAAGAGGTCCATCAATTGGCTGGTTCCGGACTCGAATCGACCTGACCATAGCTTCATACGAACTTGATTTCTCCTTTGTCTTCGTGTTCCAACTTGCCTGCTTCTTCAGCCTCAAGGCGCTTGATTGCCCCAATTTTGAGAGACAGCGTGAAGAGGTTTATGAAGCCCTCTGCATCCTGCTGATTGTAAACGTCGTCAGCACCAAAGGTGACATAGCGCTCATCATAGAGGGTAAAGTCGGACTTGGAAGCGACGACCATGCAATTCCCCTTGTAAAGCTTGAGTTTAACATCGCCGGTGACAACTTTTTGAGTCTCATTGATGAAGGCATCCAGTGCCAGCTTCAGCGGCGAAAAAAGGAGTCCGTCATAGACGAGCTCGGAGTATCTTGCAGCAACCGTACGCTTAAAGCTCATGGTAGCGCGGTCGAGAACCAGCTTCTCCAAAGCTTTGTGAGCCTGGTAAAGCACTGTGCCGGCAGGGGTTTCATAAACGCCGCGGGACTTCATGCCAACGAGGCGGTTTTCAACAATGTCGATTAGTCCAACGCCGTTGGCGCCTGCGATATCGTTCAGTTCCATGACGAGCTCAAGGCCGCCTTTTTTGACGCCATTGAGGGATACCGGAACCCCTTCTTCAAAGCCAACCGTAACATAAGTCGGGACATCCGGCGCCTTCTCAGGCTGAACGGTCAGTTTATAGATGGACGGGTCATGCTCGTTCCATGGATTCTCCAGGTTGCCGCCTTCGTGGCTGAGGTGCCAGACGTTTTCGTCTCTGGAGTAGATGTCTTTTTTGGTAACCGGAATTGGAATGCCGTGCTCGATTGCATAGTCAATGCAGTCTTCACGGGACTTGAGATTCCAGAAACGCCAAGGTGCAATGATTTTAAGCCTAGGATTGAGTGCCTTGATGCCGGCTTCAAAACGTACCTGGTCGTTGCCCTTTCCGGTCGCGCCGTGAGCAATGGCAACCGCGCCTTCGAGCTCTGCGACTTCAACGAGTTTTTTGGCAATCAGTGGTCGTGCGTAAGCAGTACCCATGAGATAATCTTCTTCATAGATCGCGCCGGATTTAATGCCCTGGAACAGATAGTCCTGAACGAACTCTTCTTTGACATCGACTACATACGCTTTGATTGCGCCTGTTTCCATTGCCTTTTTCTTGACAGCCTCAAAATCGTCCTTCTGACCGACATCAACGCAAACCGCGATAACTTCCATGTCGTATGTCTCTTTGAGCCAAGTGAGGATAACGGAAGTGTCCAAACCTCCGGAATACGCGAGTACAACTTTATCTTTATTCATTATTATGCTCCCTTCTGCATATATATTGATTGAATTATAACATTTTTTTGGGCATAATCAACCACTTTTCATGAAATTTTTTAAAATTTTTTAGGCAAAATTAAATAATTTCATCCATACACAAGAATTCCAATAAAAGTCCCGCGGCCGAAGCGACGGCAAATTCAGAGTTCCTCACTTTTCTGCTGCGCAGGCATGATGTTTGGGCTATACCTTATCGATTTTTATTCAGATTGTATACACGTATATGAAGTTGCATAATCGTTGCATATATACATTCGTATTCATTATCGTGATCCGATGTAAACTCGATGTCAGACACCGAGTTTCTTCCAATCAAAAAGGACGCTCAAAGAGCGTCCTTTCATATAACTGTTAACCTTTAACCTGATCCATGCCAGCCTTCAAGGCCTTTAGATTGATCTCGACAAACTGCGGCTTCACGGTGTCGCGAATGACAGTCTCCCAATCAAGACTTTCCAGACCCATGGCTTTAATCAGCGTCCCCACGAGTACTACGTTCATGGTTCTAGGATTTCCCAGTTCTGCTGCAATCTCACCGGCCTTGATGACAACCGTCTCGGCCCGTTCACGGATTGCGTCCAGAATACCCTCCGGATAATCCGCGGAACCCATCAAAATAGGTGCAGACCAAAGCTCGTGATCGTTGACGACGACTTTACCGTTTGGATTCATATAATCCAACCAGCGCATTGCCTCCATGCTTTCAAAGGAAACCAGCAAGTCCGCCTGACCTTTGCCGATGATGGGTGAATACACCTTCTCACCATACCGCACTTGCGTGGTTACGCTGCCGCCACGCTGGGCCATGCCGTGAACCTCAGACATTTTTACATCATAACCGGCATTGATTAAACCTGCTGCCAAAATCTTACTCGCCAGAATAATGCCCTGGCCACCGACGCCTGCAAATAAGATGTTTTTAATCTCAGCCATGATTACTCACCCGCCTTCTTGATTGCTTTGAATGGACAAACCTGCAGACAGACTTCACAGCCTACACAGGCGTTAGGGTCAATGTAGGACTTCTTCTTGGTCTTGTCAAAGACAATGGCAGGGCAGCCGGTTTTATTGCAAAGACGACAGCCGCGGCATTCTTCTTCAACCACATAGCAGACTGGTTTCTTCTCACCGAACTCTTTGATGTCTTCCGGAGAGAACTTTTTGAGGACACACGGCCATCTCGTAATGATGACAGATGGTCCCTCGTAAGCCAAGGCTGCGTCCAGTGCCTTTGTGACTGAATCCAGGTCCAGCGGATTGACATTGATCACCAGATCAACGCCGAGAGCGCGTACGACTTTATCAATTTCAATTTCTTTAACCTTTTGACCGGTCAGGGTATAACCTGTGCCAGGATTCTCCTGATGTCCCGTCATACCTGTGATACGGTTGTCAAGAATGACATTGACCGTATTGCCGCGGTTGTAAACCACATCGACCAATGATGTCATGCCTGAGTGGAAGAACGTGGAGTCACCGATAACTGAAACCACTTTCATCCCTTTTCCTGCCTTGTCGAGCACGCGCTGAGCACCATGGCCCATGGAAATCGACGCGCCCATGTCAATAACTGTATCTGTCGTATTAAGCGGCTCTGAAGCACCTAAAGTGTAACAGCCAATATCACCTGTGACCATGACGTTTTTCTTCTTTTTGAGTGCATAAAAGAAACCGCGGTGAGGACATCCGGCGCACAGCGTCGGCGGTCTTCCCACCAGTTTATCCTGAGGAATCTCAAGCAGCGGACGTACTTCGCCCAAAAGGGATTTAGCAATGATATCCGGATTCAATTCGCCGACATTTGGAATCAATGCTTTGCCGACACAGTCAATGCCGGCAGCTTTAATCTGCTCCTCCATGAACGGCTCAAGTTCTTCGACAACGTACAGTGTCTCAACCTGTGAGGCAAAGTCTCGGATCTTATCCATAGGCAGCGGGTTTGTAAAGCCAAGCTTCAGGTAAGACGCGTTGTCGCCAAACACTTCTTTGGCATATTGATAAGCGACGCCCGAAGTAACGATGCCCACTTTCTTGTCTGCCCATTCAATGCGATTAAGTGATGTTTCATTGCTGAATTTCTCCATCTCGACCAGTTTTGCTTCTACAACAGGATGGAGCTTTTTCGCATGCGCCGGCGCTGCAATGTATTTCTCCGGACGTTTAACATACGGGATCAGGTCTTTTTCAACGCGCTCTCCAACTTCCACCAGACTCTTGGAGTGACAGACACGCGTCGTCATGCGCATCATGACCGCGACGTCAAATTGTTCGCTGATCTCATAAGCGGCTTTCATGTAATCGAGGCACTCCTGAGAGTCGCTAGGCTCAATGCAGGCTATCTTCGCGAACTTCGCGAGAATACGGTTGTCCTGCTCATTTTGCGAGCTGTGACATCCCGGATCATCCGCAGAAATTAAAACGAGACCGCCTGTTACACCTGTGTAGGAAATGGTCATAAGCGGATCCGCAGCGACGTTGACACCGACGTGCTTCATAGCGGCAAGGGCTCTGCCTCCGGCAATGGAAGCACCCAATACTGCTTCCAGCGCCACTTTTTCATTAGGCGCCCATTCAGAAATAATCTCCGGATATTGAGCGGTGTTTTCCAAAATTTCAGTACTCGGTGTGCCCGGATACGCCGAGGCATAGACAACGCCAGCTTCAAAAGCACCGCGCGCAACTGCCTCATTTCCTGTCATAAAGGTCTTCAAATCATGGTCACTCCTATCTCTTATGTATTTGACTGTGCTTGTCGACTATCATTTTTTCTCACACTTGAATTTCTGCCTGGCCTGCTGCGACGACACTGCCAAGAGCAATGGAGTAAAGCTTTACTTCAGCCGTGTCCGCTCGGGATACCAAAACCACAGGCACTTTGGCACCCATGATGATCCCTGCCGACTCCGCGTTTGCCAGATATGTCAGCGCCTTACCAATGCCGTTTCCCACTTCTATGTTAGGCACCAGCAAAACATCCACATCTCCGGCAATTTCACTTTTAAAACCTTTAATGTCTGCCGCTTCCCTGGACACCGCAAGATCAAAGGCAAGCGGTCCTTCGACAATGGCCTTGTCTCCGAATGCACCTTCTCGACACATAATTTCCAGTGCTCGGGCATCCACTGTTGCCGGCATTTTATCATTGACTTTTTCCTTGGCGGCGAGGCACGCCACCTTGACGGTGTCCATGCCCAGCGCATAAGCGGCACTGAGCGCATTGCGTATGATGGTGGCTTTTTCAGCCAGAGTGGGCTCGATATTCATACCGCCGTCTGTCAAAAAGAGCAATTTGTGATAGGTTGGCAGATCATAGAGCATGACGTGACTGAGTTGGTTCTCCGTTCTGAGGCCGTAATCACGGTTCAGCACAGCCTTAAGCAAAATTGAGGTGTCTATGAGACCCTTCATGAGAAAATCCGCTTTTCCGTCGCGAACCAGTTGGACACTGATTTGGGCGGAGGCCTCAAGGTCCTTTTCATCAATAATTTCGAACGCCCCACATTCAATTTGCTCCGAGGCACAAAGCTCGACAATTTTCTGACGATCCCCTACTAGAATAGGGACAATGAGCCCCATTTCAGTCGCTTTTGCCACAGCACCCAGCACCTCCGGATCCTGCGCGGCTGCGACTGCAAGCCGCATAGTCTTCTGAGCTGCAGCTGACTCTAAAAGCTGATCAAAGTTTTTGATCAAACTGTTACAACCTCCTTTTATAAAACGCCCACTAATGCATCTTAACATTTGGCTTACCTGATACGGAAAGTTATTTTTGTTGAAGAGTTCAATATTTTTTGTAATTCTAAATTCATTTTAATCAATATTGAGGAAAAGTTCAAGTAGGGATCATCCATTTTTCACAAAGTCTTCCCATTAAATGTTCAAAAAAAGCCGGTTCCTCACCGGCGATTTTGTTGTTTTTTATAAAATTTCACATTAATGTGATCAATCTGCTATGAAAGCCGGTTTGACTCTGTACCCAGCTGCCTGAGCCAGGCCGCCGTCACTTCATCCTCAGGATTGATCTCGTAAGCCCGTTCAATAAGTTGTCTGGCCTGTTTCAGATCACCCAAGTGCAGCATGACGATGCCTTTATTGCACAGTAAATCCGGAGAATCCGGATGCATCTTAAGCGCTTCGCTGTAAACGATCTCAGCATCATGAAACATGCTCAGAGACATCAAACACAGCCCAATTTCGTTGTGGATTTCAGGACTGCCGGTGTTTAAGCGCAGTGCACGTCTGAAATAATCCAGTGCCTCATTGTACTGCTCCTTTTGCCGGTAAGCCAGACCAATGAAGAAGAGCAGATTCCACCAATCATCGTGAAATTCCTCAAGGGGGAGGAGTTTGACAAGCCCCTCATCAGCGAAGCCATCCAAAACCAGCATGTAGCCTTCTTCATACTGTATGCGGCTCCACAGATCGTCCAGCTGACGCACCATTTCATCGCGCAGATCCTCGTCGACACCCAGGTGCATGGCCCGACGCCATGAGGACTCCGCCGCTTTATAGGACTTCCTGTTGACAAGCTGGAAGCCCATGAGATAGTAAAGCGGGGCGAAGTCCGGAAATTTCTCAATGGATTCAGACAACAGCTCGAAGACATCCTCTTCCAACTTCTTTTCCTCTGGCGAATTCTCGGCAAACCGCTCCGACTGACGGAGGGCACATCTTGCTAGATTATAGATCACCTGAGGCTGATCCGTTGCAATCTGAGCTGCGGCATGCAGGTAAATCACTGCATCCAGCCACTTCTCCTCTTCTTCGAGCCGCGAGACCTTTTCCTCAAGCAGCGCAAGCAGTCCCGGCATCAATTCAGCAAGGAATGCCTTATACGCCTCCGCATGAGGGAACTGCGGATCAAAACCAAGTGTCCAGCACATGCCCTCCGCTAGGTTATCCGCCGTAAAGTCCGTCTCACTGACCCCTTTGACTTTGTCGACCAAGCGGTCAACCCTGATTGGCAGGGGCACGCGTTCGTCCAGCGTAATGCCCCCCAGTGTCAATGTCTTTCCTTCCTTTAGTTCTATA
Source organism: uncultured Acidaminobacter sp. (assembly GCA_964416305.1). Classification (GTDB taxonomy): domain Bacteria; phylum Bacillota; class Clostridia; order Peptostreptococcales; family Acidaminobacteraceae; genus Acidaminobacter. The sequence goes on from CAYQDM010000009.1 coordinate 12,478, forward strand.
AACATCACTTCATCCGCTCTGCGCTTCAAAAGCATGCGGCTGCGTTCCAGCATTTATAATCTACCTCCAGTAAAGACTAATCGCTCAGCACCCTGCTGACGCGCTTGTCGATGATTTTATTTCTGAATAGCTCAAAATAATCAAAATCCCCATAACGAAGAATTTTCACCTCTTTATGGGCGGCGCGCACTGAGATTTGCGAGATGAAATCGTCCGTGACCTTTCTGCCGTCGCAGGCGACGATCACCGCGCGCATCTGCGCCTTCACAATGGAAAAATCTATGACGGTTTCAATTGGTACTACCATGGAGGTCTTGAGTGGCCGGTTAATGCTGTTGTCGTTGGCATGAATCGGTGTGATCTGGTACACAGGCAATTCCGAATGAGTCGCTACGCCGCCTGCCCAAATCGCGTAACCCGTGGAACCAATAGGCGTTGAAATGATAAAGCCATCTCCCGTGAAGTAATTGAACGGCTTTCCGTCAATGTAGATTTTGACCTCGAGAAGCCTTGGCTCCAGATGCTTAATCAGGATTTCATTAAAGGCATAGCTGTCTATTTCGTCCCCATTCACGGTTTTGCAGCGTACCTCAAGCAACGGATAACTCTGGATGGAATAGTCCTTGTTTTCAAGCAGCTCCAGAATAATTTCCAGCTGATTGGGCGGGACGCTGGGCAGGAACCCCAGAGTGCCAGTATTGACGCCAAGAAAAGGAATTTTCAAAGCCCGGTATCGCCTGATCGCGCTCAGCATAGTGCCGTCGCCGCCTATGACAATGATGAGGTCAGCATTTTCGGATACAACCTTATAGCCTGCCGCTGTCAACATCCGGAACAATTTGTCCTTGACTTCCAGGGACGTTTTTTTTGTATTGCTGTAGAGCGTGATATTTTTCAAGTAGGACCACCGCCTTATCAAAGTAAATCATCAGTTGCGATACATGGTCTCCGTAAACAGGCGTTTGCGCCTGGTCGTTTTATATAAGACATCAAACAGATACCCTCTGTAAATCATTCCAAAACTGATTAATCCCGCTGAAACGATACTCAATACCAACAAATTAAGCCAGCCAAGTCCGAACGGCGTCAGTGCAGCGTCGATCAGGGCTCTTATCGCGAAGAGAAGGGCAAAGATCACTGCGTTGGGCACCAACCAGCTGACGGCATTTTCTCTGGTAAACTCAACAGTTTTTACAAAGGTATCCGCCTCGCTGAAATATTTCTGATAGATCATCTCCGGCAGCGGGTTCAATATGACAAAGGCAAAGAAATAAATGGCCACCAGGACAAACCCTAGACCCATGGCGTTCAAAATAGGTGACAAAAGAAGACTTGCTCCGTAATTCGCCACCCATACCACAAACAGGACCATATAGACCTTTCTAAAGTGTACGGTAAAACCATTTTTAAAATCATCCATATCAAATTTTCGACGCGTGATAACCTGATGGATGATGTGGAGATAATTGGAAATAATAGCTGCTTCCACTACAAAAATCAGAATACCACCCAAAAAACCCATCATGGCCGCGACGCTGCCTGCAACCATGGTCAATGCCATGTAGGGAATTGCCAGCAAAAAAATCAGCAAATTGTTTTTAAACGCGCTGACGGCTTTCTTTAAAACAGAACGGTTTGTCAGTGCCAAATCTTTCAAGATTTCCATAAAGTCACCTCAAGGCGCGCTTGCGCGTAATCGTAGTGTTCGCTGACAGAAGAACGCCGGGCAGTGTCCACCCAGCCCAGCCATAACCCGTGATCAGCATGGCCGAAGTCTCTTCGGCCTTCGATCCAGGCGCTCATGTCGACATCAAAAATCTGATAGCGGATGCGTTTAAGCAATGTCTTCACAGGGATGTCCGGTGCAGATGCTCTCAATGCTTCGTGGATCGCGGCTTTGAGCGCAGGCGATTCTTCTGGCTCCCACCCCTGTCTGTCGACCGCTTGAGTTGTACTTCGGCGTTTTGCCAGAGCGACCAGGCAGTCATAGTCCAGGAGTGTTTTAAATACAGGGTCGTACCAGCTCTGAGCTTGCAGAAATGCCTCAAGGTGCCCGTAATGCGCTTCGCTTCGGTAAACTTGTTGGTCATAGCCCCGCTGCCTGATAAACTCAGAAAAACCCAAAAAGAAGGCCGATGGTCGCTGTCCGCTCTTCTCAAGCGCCGCCTCTAGAGTCACTGAAAAGCCACCGGAATTGTAAAAGAGGTCGACCAGCGCTTCAATCCGCTTCAAGCTGGTTAATTGGGCAAAGTTAATATGAGCGTTGCCGAGAACTTCGTAGGGCGGATGAGACTCACTAACATATCCGAATTTTTCTGCCTGCTCTGAGAGCGGGGATCCTGGAATCAGCTTCAAAAATCCCAGCTGCAAGGCGTGGGGTCTCAAGTTGAACACTTCATCAAAGGATTTTAAAAATCTCTCATAGGTTTCGAAAGGCAGACCTGCTATGAGGTCAAGATGGAGATGAATATTGCCAAGGGCTTTCAGTTTCCTGCAGACTTCAGACGTCTTCTTAAAAGGAAGCGGCCGCATGACAGCCGTCATAGCTTCATCACAAGTGGACTGCACCCCAATTTCAAATTGAAACAGACCCGGCCTCGCTTTCGCCAGCAGTTCAAAATCCTGATCCCTGAGTAAAGCCGCGGTAATTTCAAAGTGGAATCCGGTGATTCCATTGTCCTTTTCGATCAGAAACTTAAAAATTTCACGGGTTCGATCTGAATCCACATTAAAAGTGCGGTCTACAAATTTGACCTGCATGACTTCAGCTTTTATAAATCTCGCGAGGTCTTCCTTGACACGGTCCAGGCTAAAAGTTCTGACACCCGGTTCTCTGGAGGAAAGACAATAGGCGCAGCGGTACGGACAGCCCCTGGAAGCTTCGTAATAGAGCATTCTTCCGGCGCCAAAGTCCTCTGATTCATACGGGAAAGGGATGCTGTCCAGCTCTGAGACCAGAGGAGCTTTCCCGTGATTGATAATGCCGGCGGCAGTCCGCTCCGTCAGACCCGAAATGGCATACGCCTCTGTTTTCTTCAACTTACGTTCCAAATAAGCGCCCAAAATCTCTTCGCCTTCACCTGTGACTATGACATCGATAAAATCGTGATGCTCGAGGTAAGCCTCCGAATCGAAGGCGGATTCGGGCCCACCAAACAAAATGACAGTTTCCGGCAGTACCTTTTTAAGTGAGGCCGCCAGCTTTAAAATGGCTTCAACATTCCAGATGTAGACAGAAAAACAGAGTACATCCGGTTTGGTTTCAAACAAGGTTCTGAGAATGTGCTCGTGGGGCTGGTTGATGGTGAATTCCAAAAGTCTGAGATTCAGAGGCGACTCCCCCGGCCCGGCAACACCAGTGTGACCTGGTTCTGGGGGGACGGTTGGGGAACCATCGGCAAAAACCCTCTCTGCTCTGGCTGAGGCACGAAGATTAAAGCGCCGTTCCAGCGCAGCCCTCAGGTAACGCAGGCTAAGGCTCATATGGGTATAGCGGGAGTTAAGTGTGGTCAGAACGACGTTCAAGGTGCGACCCCGCCTTTCGTTTGGATTGTCTCTACACTTGGGACAGCAAGGCTTCATACAGCACCACATACTGCGCTGCTATGGTCTGCTCCTCAAATGCAGAGGTGGCTCTATGCCGGGCGGCGGCTGCCATAGCCCGGTGACGCTCAGGACTCGATAAAATGGCGACTGCGTCGGCGATCATCTTTGCAGTATCGCCCACCTCTGACAGGGCCCCGCTGATGCCATCCTCGACGACCTCAGGGATGCCGCCGGTTCTTGTGGCTATGACCGGAACCTCGCAGGCCATGGCTTCCAGGGCGGCAAGACCAAAGCTCTCTTTTTCGGAGGGCAGCAAAAAGAGGTCGGAGCATGATAACAGGGCGACGACATTGTCCTGTTTGCCCATGAAGTGGACGCGGTCACGCAGATTGAAGCGGTCGGCCAGCTCGTAGGCAGTCCGCATCTCCGGACCGTCGCCGACCAGCATTAAATGAGCGGGACACTCGGCATTCACGCCTCTGAAAATTTCCATGACGTCCTGAATGCGTTTGACGGTTCTGAAATTAGAGATATGAATTAAGAGTTTTTGCCCCTCTGGGACTTTCAGGCGAGCGCGCGAACAGAGCGTCGGCATTTTGCGGTACTGGGCGGTATTGACGAAATTGTGGATCATATGGATCGGTACGCTGACAGTCAGCGTTTTAAGGGCGACCTGCTTCAGATCTTCGGATACCGCTGTCAGCGCGTCCATTTGATTAATGCTGAATTCAGTGATATCTCTCAGGCTTTGGTCTTCTGCCATAATGGTCACATCCGTGCCGTGGAGTGTGGTGACGGTTCTGACTTGATCCCCCAGCATCTGGGCTGCCATGTGAACCGCCATGGTATGGGGCACGGCGTAATGGGCGTGGAGAATCTGAAGACCTTCCCGGCGGGCGACTTCATAGATCTTATTGGCGAGGGCCAGGATATAGGGCGGATACTTGAATACAGGGTAATTGGAGACATCCACTTCATGGAAGAAAATGTTCTCATGAAATTCAATCAGCCTGAAGGGCTTGTCATAAGTGATGAAGTGGATTTCATGGCCGAGATTGGCCAGATGGATGCCAAGCTCAGTCGCGACGACGCCGCTGCCGCCATAGGAAGGATAACATACCATGCCAATTTTCAATTGCGACAACTCCTTTGGGCTGTTTCAGCCGAGCATGATAATCCGATGATCCGGGTCGAGCGGTACCTCATTGATCAGAAAATCGATCAAGGAATCGCCGCTCTGCGCGTAGTACTGGAGGATGGACAAAGTCCGTTCCTGAAGGTGTCCGCCCGGCATAAGCTGAGCTTCTACAGCGGTCAGGTCTTGGGTGACTTGCTTGTGATTTCTTCTGTGAAAACGGTGGGCTTTTTCTTTCAGATAGTTCATCTGCGCTTTGATGAGCCCGATATTCTTCTCAGAGAGTGACTCGAGGTCCGGACTGATCTCCAGAACTTTTTGAAGGAGGGTTCTGTACTCATCCTCAAATTTCTCTATATAATTGTCAAACAGGGTGTCAATTCTGACCTCATCCCGAAGATCCAGAAGATGATCCCGGATGGCGCTGATGCCGCACATCAGAACATTTTCCGGAGACAGGTCATAATGGTTCAGCACCTCTGTGACATCTTTCTGGACCAGCGTAAAGTTTTCTCTCGGGTACAAAACCGGCGCCCGTCTGCCAAATACATGGTAAACTTTGTCCAGTTGAGCGTAATAGTTAAGTTCCCCAGGTCCCGCCACATAGGCCAGGGTCGGCAGCAAAACATCCTGAACGACGGGCCTGAGCACCACATTGGTGCTGAAGTCCTGAGGTCTTTGCGTTATACGGTCGAGAAGCACCTCTTTGGAATATCTGATCTGCTGACCGCCGTGCTCACAAAAGTAGCCCTCATGATCGCTGCGAAGTGCCAGACGTTCCTCATGCTCATAGATAAAAAGCTGCAGACCTTCCGGATCAAACTCGATTGCTTTTTGATAGCCCAGGTTTTCGACGAGCTCGGTCTGCTGCCTTAAGGCGGCTGTGACAAGGGCCTGCCGTTCTACGGCCATTTTAAAGAAATTGGTTTCTATAGCCCTGAGCTCAGGAATCATTGGATCCAGCAACACCAGGCCGTAATCGTGAAACAAACGGCTCATGATGCGGCCGAACCAGTTGCTGAGGGAATCCTTGTCAATAAAGGTCGTCGACAGAAGTGATTCGAAATGGTCAATGGATTCATTTCCGGCAAAGTCGGACAAAATCTGCTCGATTGAGTGCTTGACGCTGTTGTTGGTTTCCAGATGACCCACAGACATCTTCTTGAGATTGACGCGCTTCAAAGACTTTCGGTCTGTCTTGTCGATTTCAACCTTTTTTAGTCTGCCGCCTGTTATATAGTGCGCAACTTTTATTTCATGAAAATCATGATCTTCAGAGGCAATCCAGAAGACCGGCACTACCGGCCTTCCAATTTCTGCTTCTAAGTTTTTTGCAAGCTTCAGTGTCGTGATGGCCTTGTAAACCGTGTACAGCGCACCTGTGAAAATGCCTGCCTGCTGTCCCGTCACAACGACGACAGCGTCGCGCTGCTTCAATCTTTCGAGATTCTGCAGCGTCTTTTCTGAGCAGCCGAGGTTATGATTGTAGGTTTCCAGCGCCTTACACAGCGCTTCTCTGTCAATGGGCTGGTCCTCCAACTCTTTCAATCGGCGCAGAAAGCTCTCCGGATCGCGAAAATTTTTGCTGTAAAGGGACGCAGCGGTGTCATAGTGGTCAACGTAGGCACCGGCGAGCCCTTTGAAAATTTTAAATTGACTGGATTGTGCGCGAAGTTCCATAGTATACGTCCTTTGACTGTTGTGACATTATTATGTCGCTATTTTATGGTGCAGCTTGATTATGTGTCTGTTTTCCGATGTGATTTAGTGTCATTTGTTTAACTTCGTCAGTTATCCTTTATTATACCATAAACAAGCCGGTCAACGCGCCCTTTAAAGGGTGAGATTGACCGGCTTACGCTCGGACTCTGATCCGGTTATTCCGGAAGGTTGCCTACATTTTGACAGGCGCTTTGAGACTGATCAGGAACAGGGCATTTTTGATGGTTTGACGCGTCGCGTCGACCAGCGCCAGTCGCGCCGTTGACAAGACCGCATCCTCAGACAGGATTGGATTGTCATGATAGAACCGGTTGAACTCCTGTGCCAGATTGACGACATAGCGCGTGATTAAGGATGGCTCATATTTCTCAGCCGCATCGCTGACGATTTCAGGGAACTGACGGATCAGTTTGACGACCTCGCTGGTTGCGTTGTCAGAAAGCTTGCTGAAGTCCACAGGCTGCTCGAGAAGCTGGGTAGCTGCTTTTCTGAGGACGCTGCAGGCACGGGCGTGGGTGTACTGAACATATGGCCCTGTCTCCCCGTCAAAGGAAAGGGTCTTGTCAAGGCTGAAGGTGTAGTCCTTGATCCGGTTGTTCGAAAGTTCCTGGAACACGACTGCGCCGATACCGACTTGCGCCGCGACCTCGTCTTTGTGTTCGAGATTCGGATTTTTGTCCGCAATGATTTCCTTCGTCTTTTCAACGGCTTTCTTTAAAACCTCTTCGAGGAAGACCACACGGCCTTTGCGGGTCGACAGGGATCCCTCTTCCAGAGCCACGGTGCCAAACTCAACGTGGATACAGTCTTTCACCCAGTCGTAGCCCATCAGCTCAACGACTTTCATCCACTGCTGGAAATGCAGCTTTTGAGGCGCTCCGACGACGTAGACATTCTTGTCAAAGTTATAATGTTTCTTTCTGTAGAGGGCCGCCGTGATGTCGCGGGTCAGGTAAAGCGTGGAGCCGTCTTTTTTGGTGATGAGCGCCGGCGGCATGCCGTACGGCTCCAAGTCGACGATCTCAGCGCCCTCAGACACTTTCATGATGCCCTTTTGACGCATTTCATCAAGAACGGCCGGCATTTTGTCGGAATAGAAACTCTCGCCCGCGTAGGAATCAAAGTGGACGTCCAGCATGCCGTAAACGCGGCTGAACTCCTTCAGACTGATGTCCCTAAACCACTCCCAGAGGGCATAGGCTTCAGGGTCGTTGTCCTCCAGACGCTTGAACCAGCCTCTCGCTTCGTCTTCCAGGGCGGGGTTGCTCTCCGCCTCATCGTGGAACTTCACGTAGATCTTGAGGAGCTCCGGGATTGGGTCTGCTTCAATGGTGTCTTTGTCGCCCCAGAGCTTGAACGCGACGATCAGCTTGCCGAACTGCGTGCCATAGTCTCCCAGGTGATTTATGCCAATGGTATTGTAACCCAAAAACTTATGAATCCTGTAAAGAGAATTTCCGATCATAGTACTGCGGATATGCCCCATATGGAACGGTTTAGCGATGTTGGTGGACGAAAACTCAACAATGACGGTCTTGCCTTCGCCTTTGGTAGAGGAGCCGTAGAGATCTCCAAGCTCAAGAACGTCCTTCAGAACATCCTCGGCGAGCTGAGCTTTGTCCATGGTAAAGTTGACATAGGCACTTGCCGCCTCAACTTTTTCGTAGAGCGGATCACCGGATACTTTTTCCGCCAGCTCAGCGGCGATCAAGTTTGGCGCCTTTTTCAGCGCCTTCGCATATCTGAAGCACGGAAACGCAAAATCGCCCATGTCAGTGTACTTGGGCAGTTCAATGAGCGCCATAATCTCTTCTTCTGTAGCTATTTCAAGATGTGGCGCCAAATGTGACGCAATTATTTTTCTGTAGTCCTTCATGTGATTCCCTCCAGGTAAGTTAACTATTTTATGGTCATTAAACCGTTCTTCCGTCATTGTCCTGCTGCTGCGCTTTGTAGCTGACAGTGCCCTCAGATGCCGTAAAATCAAAAACGCCTCTATCCAGGGATAGAGACGATTCAACCGCGTTACCACTCTAATTGACATCCCGGGTAATGGGATGTCCTCTCAGATCCTGTAATGGCGGATTCACCAGCGCGCTCAGCGTGTTTTCGCCTGACGCACGTCTCCGGGGCGCGATTTCGCGGACTAGCCCATGTCATCCTCCCACCCTCGATGACTCGCTGAAAAAGACTCAATCTGCTACTTTCCCCTTCAAAGACACTTTAGCATCTTAATACACTGCATTTGTTAATCAGTTTACCACAGCCGCTCACGAGAATCAAGGGATGCCCTTGAACACGCGGTGTCTCTTTGTTATCATGGAGATACTGTGAGGTGTCCGCCATGATTTTAGAGCAAACCAAGAAACCCCTGTTTTTAAGTCATATTCTGATTATGATAAATGTGGCTGTCTTTTTAATAATGATGTTTTTTGATTCAAGTTTATCGACGCTGACGCTGATTCGCTTTGGCGCCAAGATCAACTACCGGATTGCGGATCTGGAACTTTACCGTTTAATCACACCAATGTTTCTCCACGCCAACCTCCTGCACCTCGGCTTCAACAGCTATGCCCTGCATTTGTTTGGCCGCGACACGGAGATGATCTTTGGCAGGACCCGCTTTCTGATCATTTATTTCGCTGCCGGCATCACTGGGACCGTAGGCAGTTTTCTCCTCAATGACAATATTTCTGTAGGTGCCTCCGGTGCCATCTTCGGTCTGATTGGGGCAAACCTTTATTTGTTCACACTGAATAAGGATGTTTATAGAAGAATCTTTGGAAATGATATTTTCGTACTGCTTGGCATCAACGTGGCTTACGGTTTTGTGAATCCCATGATTGACAATACGGCCCATCTGGCCGGTCTTTTGGGCGGGTTCCTGGCAGCCTGGTCCGTGGGTTACCGTTACCAGGTCAAGTACACCTGGAAAAACTGGGGTGCTCGGCTTGCCCTTGTCTTGACAGTCGCGGCATCTCTAACTTTTGGTCTGCCCGCCTATAGATCCTCTGCAGAATACTTTTATAAAAAAGGTTATTTTTCCGCGGTAGACGGCCAGATCACAATAGCCCTCGATGCCCTTAAAACCGGCGAACAGCGTTTTCCTGAGGATGACCGCTTTCCTTCCCTCATCGCTGAGATTGAAAAACTTATTCAGGAACTTAATTTGAACAGCAACTAATTCAATTGGGTGACGCGGACAACTTTTAATTTGGTGACGCGGACAGTTTCAAAAAAAGTGCCAGAGCTTGACACAATTCACTACAATTCAAAAAACCTCCGCAGGGTGAGCAATCACGCCGCGGAGGTTTTTTCCATGTAGTTTATATCAGCGCCTTCTCCGAAATCACACCTATACCCTGATCTCTCAGCAACCTCACCGTCAGTCCCATTCCCGGAATTTTTACGCCCGTAAACGTGCCATCATAGATCAGGCCGCTCCCGCAGGAAGGGCTGCCTTCTTTCAGGATTGCGGCCTCGAGCTTCAGCAATTTGAAAATCTCAAGGGTTTCCTCAGCGCCGCGCTGAAAGCTTTCTGTCACATCCAGCCCATCTTTAGTGATGACCCTGCCATTCAAAATCTCGGCAGGAGCCCGCGGCGGCGTCAGTCCGCCCAGCTGCTCCGGGCATACAGGGATCAGTGTGAACCTCTCAGCTAATTGTCTGACTGCCTCTTCCGCGTAGTTGCTGGTTCCGTCATATTTACAGCGGACCCCCAAAAGGCACGCCGACACACCAATCCGCGTCCCAACCGGCAGTGTCTGAAGGTCGAAATCCAACTTTAGATCCACCAAATCTCACCTCCGAAAAATCCGGTTAACCCACACCTACTTAAGTTCCAGTACCGTAACCCCAATGCCGCCTTCTCCATATGCGCCATCCCGTGCCGTCTTGACATGAGGATGACTCCTGAAATAAGGCTTGAGTCCGGCCTTGAGCGCCCCGGTACCAATACCGTGAATAATCCTGACCGTCTTGAGATTGGCAAGACAGGCATCATCCAGATATTTATCCAGCTCCGCCATAGCTTCCTCAACGTTCAGACCTCTAAGATCAATTTCTGTCCTGGCATTCAGACTCTTTGTTTCAAATCCACGGCCACCGCCTTTTGACTGACGCTTAGTCTGAGCTGACTTCTCTTCAATCTTCTTCAGATTGCTGACATTAACACTGATTTTCATGATCCCGACCTGCACCATCAGATCCCCACTTGCATCCGGCAAGGTCACGACATTGCCTCGTTGATTCAGGTGGACCAGCTGGACAAGATCTCCAAGCTTGAGATTTTTAGGCGGCTCCACCTCATAAAGATCCTCGAGCAGCGGTGTTTGCAGGTCATCCATGTTTGACTTCAGCTTGCGTCTGAGTTCCTCAACCCTTCGGAGGTGATCTTTGGAAAGACCGCCGGAAATGTCACGGAGCTCCTTCGCGAGAGCATCGGCTTCTTCCTTGGCCTCTTTTAAAAGCTTGCGCGCTTCTTCCTTCGCCTCCCGGATCAACTTGGCCCGCTGCTCGGCAATCTTTTCATCCTTTTCTTCGAGGGTCTTTCGCAGTTTTTCCGCTTCAATCCTCATGCGAACCGCCTCATCCCGTTCCGCTTCTGAGGTTTTTCGGTTGTATTCGATCTTCGCCAGCACATCCTCAAAAGCTATGGCATTGGTCTCAATCCAGGTTTTTGCGCTCTCAATGATTTCTTTGCTGAGACCAAGCTTTCGTGAGATTTCAAAAGCATTGGACTTGCCCGGGACGCCAATCAGCAGCTTGTAAGTCGGACTTAAAGTCTCGACATCAAATTCCACGCTGGCATTTTCGACCCCAGGGGTCACCAGCGCAAACTCTTTCAGCTCGCTGTAGTGGGTCGTCGCCACAGTGGTGACTTTCCAGGCAAACAGCTTAGTCAGAATCGCCTTAGCCAAAGCCGCGCCTTCAGTTGGATCCGTTCCGGCGCCAAGCTCGTCAAAGAGCACCAGAGAATTGGCATCCACATGGTTGAGGATGTCCACAATATTGGTCATATGGGACGAGAAGGTGGAGAGACTCTGCTCAATGGACTGCTCATCTCCAATATCCGCGAAGACCTGATCGAAAACCGCGATTTTCGAGCCATAATCTGCCGGAATGTGGAGGCCGCACTGAGTCATCAGCGTCAGCAGGCCGACAGTCTTAAGCGTCACCGTTTTACCGCCGGTGTTCGGGCCGGTGATCAGCAGCGTCTTGAAATTCTCCCCGATCCAGAAATTTGTCGGTACGACCACTTTTGGATCAATCAAAGGGTGGCGCCCATTTTTAAGCCTGATCTTACCCTCGCGGTTGAGCTCCGGCGAGGTCGCCTTCATTTTGTGAGCCAGTTTACCCTTGGCCAGAATAAAGTCGAGCTGAACCAGTGTTTCCTGATTCGACAGCAGCGTGTCTGCGACCTCAGCTACCTCAGCCGTAATCTCTGTGAGGATTCTGACAATCTCCTCCTGCTCCTTCAGCCTGAGTTCCTTCAAGCCGTTGTTGAGCTCCACGACCGCAAACGGTTCAATGTATAGCGTCGAGCCGCTCCCGGACTGGTCGTGAACCAGACCTTTGATCATGTGCTTGTACTCATTTTTAACCGGTACCACAAAGCGGTCCTGGCGAATGGTCACCAACGCGTCCTGCAGGTACTTTTGGTTTGACGTATCTCGGATAATGGAATCCAGCTTATTTCGTATCGCCTGGTGCTTGTTCTCGATCTCTCTTCGAATCTTTCGCAGCTCATGGCTGGCGTTGTCGGAGACCAGATTTTCACCCAGGATGGCATTATTGATAGTGTCTTCGAGTGGTTTGACGGGTACAAGACCATCGGCCAAGCTCTTGAGAATAGGCATTTCACTGCCTTCACCGGCATTTTTCGCTATAAACTGCTTCACATTTCTGGCAGTTCTCAGCGTATCCGAGACCTCCATCAACTGTCCTGGCGACAAAAATGACCCTATGGCTGAGATTTTCGCATGAGCCCTCAAATCGTGAACCGGACCAAAAGGTGGACTGGAATGGCGCATGATCAGTGCGCTCGCTTCGTCCGTTTCATTCAGTCTGTCACGGACTTCGCCAAAATCGCCGCTGGGCTCAAGGTCGAGGACCCTTTCACGGGTTAAACCGCAGGAAACGAGCTCCGCCAGCATGGCTATGATTTTGGGCAGCTCAAGAACACGTATAGATCTGGGATTCATGGTGCAACCCTCCTGAATACTATTCTAAAAAAATTCAAATTGCTTTTGTACACTCATTAATAAAATGCACTGCTATCGCTGACCTAATATGCCCCTCTGAAAAAGTGCCCGTGGGTTCTTGGAAACTCGGTACGAACAGGCGTCCGTTTGCCCGCGATCCGCTCCCGATGGGCCAGTACGAGGTCCATAATCTCGTCCGGCGACTCAATGGTAAAATGCAGCCTGTAACGGGTTACCCCCGCAGCGCTGAGCCGCTCCAGCTGATCCGACAAATCCAGCACGCGGCTGTTCAAAACCTCGGTCCAGCATGGCCCCGTCTTCACCACCGGGAAAATCGCCCCCGTCTTGTCGCGCAGGCCATAAGCCTTCCCGCTGCAGAGCGCGCAGCCTTGAGCCGGCCCTCCAAGTCCGGTGCGAATAGGACAGTGCGGCGTCACCATGACCGGCAGGTGCCCAAACCCTATGATTTCAAGATCTCCTAAGGCGTTTTTGCCGATGGTCTCTATACCTTCCCCTGTCAGCTCCGGAGACAAGGTGACCACTTCAGCGCCGAGTCCTCTGACCACGCGCTCTGAGCCGGCATTCAACACATTAAGGCCGTAATCTGCAGTCACATGTTCCGCAAACTGCTTTGCCCAGCCAATCAAACCGGGCGAATTGACAACCATACGAGCCGGCTTCAAACGATTGAGGATCTCAGCGTTTTTTTCCACCATACGGCTGGTATTGGGCCTGGACCACTGCCACGCCAAGTTGGCCTGATAGCGGTGAGCCAGACTTTGAGCCTGTTCCAGATCGCTCAGCGGTCCTCTGAAATAAACCTCTTTTAAACCGGCCTCCAGTGCCAAATGAAGTCTGCCCAGGTCGGGAACAGAAGCACAGAGGGTGATCAGGATCACTCGCCTCTTGTTCTCAGCTTCACTCGTGCCAGGTTCAACGGCGACGGGTTCGGTACCAGCCTCAGCAACCTTCTCGAAACTATTCTCGGTTCCATTCTCGCTATCCGACTCTGAAGCCGTTGCTTTTAATGTCAATGTCGACGCAGCCGCAAGCGCAGCAGACGCCGCAGGCACTTCCGCACTTTTTTCTGGTGTGCCGTTTTCTTCAGCCAGCGACTTCTCAACCGCCACAGCCATGGATTGTGTGCGCGCCGCGTCCAATCTCTCGGCCGCCAGACGCCTGGTTTCATTGATGACTTTAATAGGCAGAGTGGAAATCTCGTCCAGCGACAATTCGAATTCTATGGCGTCATACGATGTTGTGCCAAGTTTGGAGAGCTGCTCGAGCAGCCGCTCCCGATCCAGAGGCTTCTTAATGGCAGTCTCGGCCAGCATTTCGGAGACCGCACAGCCTGTGTGCCCTTGAGGATCTGTCAGGCATACCTCCAGCGGCAAACCAGTTTTTAAGACTGACGTAACCTTGACCGGGATTCGTCTTGCGCGCTCGTGAATCTCAGCCTGCAGGCGGTCCATTTCCTTCTTGTCATAGGTTCGTCTGAGGAGGTCCCCCTTGTGACAGGCTGCTTTATAATTGATTCTGACTTGAAGTCCTTTTGCGGCAGTTTTGACTCTCTGTCCCTTATGGAGGATATACTCTACGCGGCATCCGCTGTTTTCCTTGCCCTTACGGATCTGAAGCTCGTCGCCGACAGCGAGGTCTTCGAGGAGCTCGATCTCTGCCTCTTCCGCACGGGCGTCAAAACGATTCACTCTTGCCACCGGGAGGCCTTGGTTGCCCGGGATTTCAGCACTCAAATAGCTGTCGCCGCGCTCCCCCAGGACCCATCCCTTTGTAAATCCACGATTAAAAATCTTCTCCAAACTTCTGTCCGTCTCTTCAAGTTCCTGAGGACTAAAGGCTGCGCCCATCAAATGACGGTCTATGGCCGTTCTGTATGCTTTAACGGTCTGATAGACGAATTCCGGTCCCTTCATGCGGCCCTCAATTTTCAGTGAGGTTACGCCGGCATCCATTATGTCGCCTATGTGATCCAGCGTATTCAGGTCCCTTGGACTGAGGCGGTAAATGCCGGTGTTGCCGCCGACGCTCTCCTCGGTCTCCAGATCGATCAAATCATAAGCCTGGCGGCAGGACTGGGCACATTGTCCTCGATTGCCGCTGCGGCCCCCAATCATGCTGCTCATGTAGCACTGGCCTGACACGCTCACGCATAGCGCGCCGTGGACGAAGAGCTCCAGCTCCGCGTCCGTCTGATCAAATATTGAGCGCACTTCCTCAAGACGCATTTCCCGAGGCAGGACAACGCGCTTGACTCCCAGCGCTGTGAGCGCCTTGACGTCCTCAACGTTTTGCGCCGCCATTTGCGTGGAGGCGTGGATTTCCATTTGCGGATAGCGTTTCCGCGCCCATTCCAGCACCCCAAAGTCCTGGACAATCCAAGCGTCCAGCCCTATTCCAGCCATCCTGTCCAGAAACGCCTCCAGTGCCTTTCTTTCATGGTCATAGACCAGAGTATTGACGGTCAGGTAAACCCGGACGCCCAGCAAATGTGCATCACGTACCGCTTCTGACAGTGACGCGTCGTCAAAGTTCGCAGCACTGTGACGTGCGCCAAAGGCGTCTCCGCCCAGATATATGGCATCTGCGCCTGCCTTCAGAGCTGCTTCAAAAGAAGCCCTGCTCCCGGCTGGCGCCAGTAATTCAAATTTGGACATAGTGGTCCCCTTCTTTCAAGTGGTGTTATGCGGAAGTTTTGTTTCAGAGAAACTCAGGGTTGATAAGCTTAAGCCGCTGACACCGAGTTTCTCTTTTCTCGAATCATAAAAAAGTGGCGGAAATAGTCCCGCCACTTTATTGTATCAGCCTTCCTGAAAACTGTCGAGAAAATCGACCAGCTCCCGTTCCTTCAGCGCTAACTGTTCAGAAAGCTCTGCTTTCTCGGATTCCAGAACAATAACTTTGCTCTCCCGCTCGCTGATCGTACGGCTTTGTTCTTCAATTTTCAGCTTCAGTGCCACAATTGTCTTGTCATGCTCTCTGGCACTTTGTGAAAGCTTGTCAAAATCCGTAGCCAGACGCTCGTATTCAAGGCTTTTAAGCTCATAATTCCTGTGCAGGGCGTCAATCTTATCCTGAACTTCCTGTTGATTGATCGTAGGGTCCTGAATGCGCTTTTCAAGTTCTTCGTTTCGCGCCGCGATCTTGAGATACTCATCCGTGACATTCAGGGCTGTCAGCACTGCGATCATGGAAGTGCTGAGTTTCTTGTTGGCAGAAGCGATTTCCTTCATTTTGTCGTCTACCACATTGGCCACGCGCTGCATGTATTCCCTGGTATCTTCACTGACCAAGGTATATTCGTGTCCCATGATGCGGACGACGACTTTATTTTTGTCCGGCATTTCTTCCGACCCCTTTCCTGCTGTGCGTTATTACTCCGGTGTTAAATGTCTGAATCCCCTCACGCCAAAGTGGCTATTTTGAAGGATTTCCATCCATTTCAACGTCAACTGCTAAAACACCGGAATAATGAATAGGTCCACTCCGGAATGGCCGACGAGCATACTGCGCCCGTCGACCATTCCGAAGTCACTCGAATTATCTATTCGATACCCATTTCAAATTCCCTTCAACCTCATACAAGAAAGTATAAATTTTTATCTTTATCTCAGCTTTGCGCCAACTGCTGTGGAAAGTGCCGCCAGCTGCGCCTCGAAGACCTTGCTGACCTCAGCGTCCGTCAAAGTTCTGTCCCCTGCCCGGTAAACCAGGGCATAGGCCATGGACTTGTGACCTGCTTCAATCTGCTTGCCTTTATAGACGTCGAACAGCGCCACGCTCTCCAGAATCTTTCCGCCGTTTTGCTTCAGGATCTCGAGCATCTCCGCGTTGGTCACCTCGTCGCGGACGAGGACAGCCAGGTCCCTGGACATAGCCGGGAACTTAGGCAGCGGATTGTATTTGCGGTCAAGGTTCGCTTTTTCGATCATCCAAGCCAGCTCAAGCTCTGCCAGATAAGCCTTGCCCTCAAAGCCAAAGGCTTCGACGACTTTAGGATGCACTTCGCCCACTGTGCCGAGGCAGCAGTCGCCGTGGAAAACCTGTGCGCAGCGGCCTGGGTGATAACTTGTGTGGGTCGACACCGGACGCCACTCTACGCCCTGAATGCCATACAGATCCAGAAGATTTTCAACGCTGCCCTTCATGGTGAAGAAGGATTCCGTTTGTCCAAAAGCGCCCATGACCAGGGTCTGGCGCTCTTCCGGCAGTTCCTGCAGCGGCAGAGACTCCGCAATGAAACGGTATCCAATCTCAAAAGACCGCACCGCAGGCAGGCGGCGGTTGAAGTTCCTTGCCAATACTTCAAGCTGGTTCGCCGCCAGCGTCGTTCTCATAACGCTGTACTCTTCACCCAGCGGATTGATCAGCCTGATCTGCAGCCGCTCAGGCGCGTCTTCAGGGAGATTCAGCCAGTACGGCTGGGAAGGGCTTACAAAGGAATAAGTTGACGTTTCATTGTAGCCGTCTGCAGTGAGCTGAGCCCGCGCAGCCGCCACGAGAGTCTGATTATAATTCAGTCCGCCCGTTGAAGCGTCGTGCGGCAGCGTCGTGTCAACGACATCATACCCATGCATTCTGGCGACTTCCTCTACGAGATCAATTTCCTTTTCCAGGTCCAGTCTGTGCGCAGGCACCTGGCAGCGAAGCACGCCATTCTCCAGCACGCACACGATCTCAAGGCGCTCCAGATACCCTTTAATGGCCTCTTCAGAGAGCTTTGTGCCGATGATCGCGTTGATCCGCGACGGACGCGCCACTATCTCTTTGCCTTCGAGAGGCTTTGGATAGACGTCAATGACACCGCCGACGACATCCCCGGCATCGAGCTGATGGATCAATTGAACCACCCGATCGACAACCGGCATGACATGACAGTGAGCCACGCCTTTTTCAAATCGCGCCGACGCCTCGGTACGCAGTCCAAGGGCCTTGGAGCTGCGGCGGATATTCGTCTTGTCAAAGGAGGCGACTTCGATCAGAATATTTTTAGTGTGATCCGTGATCTCTGTATTCTCACCGCCCATAATACCGGCAAGACCAACCGGATGCGTCGCATCCGCGATGACCAGCGTCTCGTGATCCAGCGTTCTTTCAACGCTGTCCAGCGTCACGATCTTCTCACCTTCATGGGCTCTGCGGACAATGATCTTGCCGCCGCCAAGGGTATCGAAGTCAAAGGCGTGAATGGGCTGACCATATTCCAGCATCACGTAGTTCGTGATATCTACAATATTGTTGATTGGGCGAACGCCCGCCTTCATCAGTCTGAGCTGCATCCACATAGGAGATGGCGCGATTCGGACATTCTGAACCACTTTCGCCGCATAACGAGGGCAAAGGTCCGCGTCGAGGATCTCCACAGACGCGACATCGTTGATGTCTCCGGCTTCCGGAACATCAACGCGTGCAACTTCACGCTTAGGACGCTCAAAAGTCGCAGCCGCTTCACGGGCGATCCCAAGCATACTGAGGCAGTCCGGGCGGTTTGGCGTGATTTCAAATTCAACGACCTGATCCGCAAACTCCGGCACCGCTTCCTGGAGAGGCGCGCCAAGCGGGAGCGGTCCGTCGAGGATATAGATCCCATCGGCAAATTTCTTTGGAATGACATTATCCGCAAATCCGAGCTCTTCCAGGGAACAGAGCATGCCATCCGAATCAATGCCTCTGAGCTTGCTCTTCTTGATCTTGACGCCGCCGCAGATCCACGAATTATGGACCGCCACAGGAATAAAGGCGCCCTCAAAGCAGTTGTCCGCGCCGGTGACAATCTGTGTCACGCGCTCTCCCAGGTCGACTTGCATGACCCAAAGCTTATCCGCTTCCGGGTGGCGCTTTACTTCTGTAATTTTACCAACCACAATATTTTTGATGCCCTGGCAGACTTCGGAAATTGCCTCAGTCTTGGAACCGGACATGACCATACGGTCTTCAAAATGGGTCAGTGAGAGATCGTCGATCTCCACATAATCTTTTAACCACGCTATAGGTACCAGCATTATCTTCTCGCCCTCCTAAAACTGTTCAATGAAACGCATGTCGTTTTCAAACATCAGACGGATGTCGTCGATCTCAAGTCTCAGCATGGTCACTCGGTCAAGACCCATGCCAAAGGCAAATCCCGTGTATTTTTCAGAGTCGATGCCGCACTCCTCGAGGACGTTTGGATGCACCATGCCGCAGCCCAGGATTTCGATCCAGCCGCTGCCCTTGCAGACCCGGCAGCCCTTGCCGCCGCATTTGAAGCAAGTGACGTCCACTTCGGCGCTTGGCTCAGTGAACGGAAAGTAGTGCGGGCGGAACTTCGTCTTGGTGTGTTCGCCAAACAGACGTTTCGCGAAGACATCCAAAGTGCCCTTCAGATCAGACATGGTGATGTTCTCATCCACCACTAAGCCCTCGATCTGATGGAACATTGGAGAATGCGTCGCGTCCAGCTCGTCGAAACGGAAGCAGCGGCCCGGTGAAATGACTTTGATAGGGGGACTGCTCGCCTTCATAGTCCTGACCTGAACCGGTGACGTCTGGGTTCTGAGGAGAATCTCCTCAGTGATGTAGAACGTATCCGAAAGGCTCCTGGACGGATGATCCGCCGGCGAGTTCAGCGCGTCAAAGTTATTGTAAACCGTATCCACCTCAGGACCCTCAGCGACGCTGAAGCCCATGCCAATAAAGATGTCCTGGATCTCGTTCAAAACCACCGTCAGCGGATGCAAATGTCCGCGCTTTTTCGCCACACCCGGAAGGGTGACGTCGATCTGTTCCTGGATCAGTTTGTCGTTAAGGGCGCTGGCGGATTTGACCGCTTTTGCCTCTTCAAGGGCTGCTTCAATAGCTTCTCTGGCCTCGTTGATGATGCGGCCCATCTCCGGTCTGTCTTCAGGCGCCACCGCGCCCATGGATCTCAGCAGCGTCGTCACCTCGCCCTTTTTTCCGAGGTATTTGACGCGGAGGGCTTCAATCGCCGCCAAATCCGCGGCGCCATTAATCTCGGACAGGGCCTGCGTCAACATGCTCTGAACATTGTCTTTCATGAGTACATCTCCTCTCAGTTTTCATTTTCATGCCAGTGCGGTTTTTTGCCGATGGTCTTCACACCCGCACCCTCACCAGCCTTCATTAAAGGTTATTGGTAAAATGGATGTTTTTGGACAAATAAAAAAATCCCCATCCCAAAGGGACGAAGACTTTACTCCGTGGTACCACCCAATTGACGCAGCGATCCAATCGCCTTGCCACTCATTGACAATCCCTAACGCGGACCAGACGTTTTCAGCTACTAAAATTTTCACCGAAAAAGCTCAGGAGTGAACTTCATCCACATCAAATCAAAAGGCTCCCACCATTCCTTTTTCGCTGAAGATCTGTGCCATGGACTACTCTCTCCGTCATTGCCGAAACTTGCTTCATTTCAATTGTAAATACTATAGCATAATGAAACGCCAGGATGCAAGCGTTACTTTTCAGCGCGACAACGCAGTGCTGCGCTTTTCAGTCGTCGTGTAATACGTTTTCCATATAACCGACACGTAACTTCCGCTCTGTCCGTGAAACGGCTCAAAAGCTCGCAATGCTAGGAAAGCGGAAGATGGACGAAGCGAGTTTACTGAAGCGTAAATGAGCAAGTTCATCTTCCGCTTGACAACGCAGTGCGACGCTTTTCAGACGTTTCACAGTCGTCGTTGACGTGTGGCTTCGAATATAATAACCCCAGCTGCAACAGCTGCGTTCAGACTCTCCGCACCCCCGCGAATTGGAATCCGAAGGCGCTGGGTCGCCAAGGTCTGAATCTCCTCAGAGATTCCCTCGGCTTCATTGCCAATAACCAAGACCGTTGGCTTTGTCCAGTCGTAAAGGGCGTAATCCTCCGAATCCTCGAGGACCGCCGCAGCAATCTCAAAGCCTTGCGCCTTGAATGCCATAAGCGTCTGTGCAAAATCATTACACTGAACTAACGGCACATCAAAGAGGGAACCCATTGTGGAACGCACGACTTTTTCATTGAAGGGCTCCACACAGCCTTTGGAAAGCAGGACCCCATCCACGCCAGCAGCGTCAGAGGTCCTAAGTATAGTTCCGAGATTGCCAGGATCACGGATTTGATCCAGCGCCAAAAACAGACTGCCTTCCAGTGGTCGGGGTGCAAGCTCCGGCATTGCCGCAACGCCGAGACAGCCCTGAGAATGGACGGTTTCAGATAAAGCTTCAAACAATTCTCCTTCGAGAATGGTTACGTTTATGCCCTTGTTTTCAGCGTGCTGCGCGAGCTGACTCAACTCGCTGCGATCTGCTTCTCTGTGGTCCAGGATCAAATCGCGGAGCGGCCATCCCCGTTCCATCACATGACGCACCAAACGGACCCCTTCAATCAGGAAAGCGCCTTGCTGAGTACGGTATTTCTTGGACAACAGGCTCTTGAAACCTTTGTAAATTTCATTTTGTGAAGAAGATATGTGCTTCATTTAAGAGGGCTCCCTTCAGGTCAGGATTGGTGCGAACAGACCATCGGCATCAACCATGCGTACACCGGGCAGGAAAACTGCTTATGACTTGTCGATCCGGTTCAAATCGTCATTATGCCCAATGACGACCAGGACATCACCTTCGCGAACCACTTCGTCCGGGCCTACAGCGACTTTGATGTCAAAGCCCTGTTTGACTGCCATGACGTTAATCCCGTATCTGGCGCGCAGGTTCAACTGTCTCAGGTTCTTCCCAATCCAGTGATCCAGGGCCACAATTTCGACAATACTGTAATCCGGTGCCAGCTCAATATAATCCAATATATTGTCAGAAACCAAATTCTTCGCTATTTTTATGCCCATTTCCCGCTCAGGGAAGACCACGCGGTCCGCGCCAGTCTTGTACAAAACTTTTCCGTGCAGCTCGTTTTGAGCTTTGGAGATCACATATTTGACCCCCAGTTCCTTGCACATGAGTGTGATCAGTATGGAAGACTGAATGTCGGATCCAATTGTGACGACTGCGACGTCGAAATTCCGGATTCCGAGTGAACGGATGGTTTGCTCATCTGTAGCGTCCGCTTGGACTGCATAGGTGACAGACTCGGAAATGGTCTGAATAATTTCCTCGTTCTTATCAACCACCATAACCTCTTCACCGAGCTCGGTCAGCTTCATGGCAACACTGCTTCCAAACCGGCCGCAGCCGATGACAACAAATTGTTTTTTCAAATGTAGGCCTCCTCACTCAACCAACGTTGACTTTGCTTTCAGGATAACGCACAAGCGCCCGGTTCATGGATTGGCGTCTGGCCAATGCCATAACCAGTGTCATTGGACCCAGTCGACCAAAGAACATGGTCACAGCAAGCACGAGCTTGCTGCCGTCATTCAGCAAAGGCGTTATACCTGTACTCAGACCCACCGTGCCAAAGGCTGAAACCGTTTCGAACATCAGCGCCATAAACTCAAATTCTCTCTCATTGAAAGACAAAATCATGGTGACAATGATCACAAGCGCCAGTGCCAGCGACATTAGAGCAAGCGCCCGGCTAATGTACACCTGTGAGACCCGCCTCTTGAACATGACTGTCTCTTCGTAACCACTGATGACTGACCCAATATTAAACAGAATCAGACCAAAGGTCGTTGTCTTAATCCCGCCCGCAGTCGATGCCGGACATCCACCAATAAACATCAGCACTATGGTCATTAATAGTGAGCTCATGGTCAGCTTGTTGGTTGGCAATGTATTGAACCCGGCAGTTCTTGGCGTTACAGACTGAAACATGGATGCCATCCACTTTTCAAGCATGCTCAAATTCCCAATAGTATCGGGATTGTTGTACTCCACTAAAAAGAAAAATAGTGTGCCGAAGGCAATCAAAGCCGCCGTCACCGTCACCGCCAACTTTGTATTCAAATTCAAGGTTTTGAAATTTCTTTTAAGCGCAAGATCTGACAACACTGTAAAACCAAGGCCCCCGGTCACGATCAAACCCATAATGGTAAAGTTGACCACCGGATCCTTCACGTAAGCTGTCAAACTATTAAAATTCCCCATCAAATCAAAGCCCGCGTTGCAGAAGGCCGAAACCGAATGAAAGATTGATAGGAAAATCCCATGCCCCAGACCGAATTCCGGCACAAATTTCGTCGACAGAATCACAGCGCCCAGCGCTTCAATTGAGAAGGTCATAACCAAGACATTTCTCGTCACGCGAACGACACCTGAAATGTTCTGATGGCTGAGCGCTTCCTGCATGATCAGTCTGCTCTTCAATGAAATCTTTTTGCCGACAACCAGCGCAAACATGGTCGCCATGGTCATAAATCCAAGGCCGCCAATCTGGATCAACATCAGGATGATCAATTGACCAAACAAAGTCCAGTGGGTCGCCGTATCCACCACAACGAGTCCAGTGACACACACCGCCGAGGTTGCTGTAAATAGCGCGTTAATAAATCCAACGCTTTCAAAAGACTTCGACGCAACGGGGAGGTCGAGCAGAAGTGCCCCCAGCAGGATGACGCCACTGAATCCCAAAGCCAGCACTTGTGCCGGATTCAGGTTTATCATTTTATCGGTTTGCACGCGCTTTGCGTACCCAAGCCACGTTCTCATGCGCTCACCTCATTTGACACTCAAACTAAAAGCATTATAGCATAATTTTATGTTGGTAAGAAGGTGTCGGCGGCTGTATGCCTATTGCGACTTATGCCTATTGCGACGTTTGCCTATTACGGCTTATGCCTATTTACCCCCGCTTCCATCCATTTTCATCCACCATAACAAAAGCCACTGCGCTAACGCAGTGGCTTTTGATCCAACTGTCAACATCAGCCGACAGTCTGTCTTCTCGCTTCTAACTTCAGCTGCGAAAATTACTTCGCGAGGCTGGATTTAGCAGTCTCAACCAGCTTGGCGAAGCCAGCCGGATCATGGATTGCCATTTCAGAAAGCATTTTGCGGTTGATCTGAATGTTGGCAACTTTAAGGCCGTTCATGAATCTGCTGTAGCTCATGCCGCTAAGACGAGTCGCTGCATTGATACGCGCGATCCAAAGTTTTCTGAAGTCTCTCTTGCGGTTCTTTCTTCCAACATAGGAAGAACGAAGGGAGCGCATCATTGCAGGGTTAGCTGCTCTGAAGACTTTGCTCTTCTGGCCGTAAAAGCCCTTGGTCAGTTTGAGAACTTTTCTATGTTTCTTCTTGGCGTTTAACGCCTTTTTTACTCTTGCCATGATTTAAATCCTCCTGATCTTAAGAATAAGGCAACAGCGTTCTGATACGCTTCATGTCGCTGCTGGAAACCATTGTAGCTTTTCTGAGATTACGCTTTCTTTTAGGCGTCTTCTTAGTCAGGATATGGCTCGTGTGTGAATGGGACCGCTTGAGTCCACCGCTACCAGTTACTTTAACGCGCTTTGCCAAGCCTCTGTGTGTCTTCATCTTTGGCATGCTCGTTTCCTCCCTTCAAATCAACAAATTATTTTTTAGGTGTAAATATCGCTACGAGAGTACGTCCCTCAAGGGACGGCTTCTTCTCGATATCTCCGCTGTCAGCAATCATTTCAGCAAAGTGTTTGATAACGGCTTCGCCAAGGTGAGCATGCCCCATTTCACGGCCGCGGAATCTAAGTGACACCTTGACCTTGTCTCCCTTTTGGAGGAACTTGGCAGCGTTCTTGGCTTTTGTTTCGAGATCGTGCTCCTCGATGTTAAGGCCAAGTCTTACCTCTTTAATTTCTACCGTCTTTTGCTTTTTGCGCGCTTCTTTGTCGCGCTTTGACATTTCGTACTTGTGTTTGCCAAAGTCCATGATTCTGCAGACCGGCGGCACAGCTTGCGGCGCAATCTTGACCAGATCGAGCTTTTTCTCGGCTGCCAGTTCCAAGGCTTCCTTGGCAGACATTATGCCGAACTGTTCCCCATCCTCACCGATAACTCGGAGCTCGCGGTCACGTATGGCTTCATTGATCTCAGTCTTTTTGTTAATGTTCCTCGCACCTCCTGAAAAATAAAGCGGGTTTCCAAGTAAGAAACCCGCTAAAAGACAAGAATCATCCGGGCCCAACTTGAGCCCAAACATCAACTGTGTGTCTTTTATGAACCCGGGCGTGCCAGTGCAGCCGGGTGAGAAGCGAGCTTCTTCTTGATTAACAACAGTCGTATCATATCACGTCCTATAGGGACGTGTCAAGCACGATTAAAAGAATTTTCTTTCTGAGACCTCAGCCGCCACCAGATCAGCAAAATCTGCAACACTAAAGACGCCAAGCTCGCCGCGATCTCTTGAGCGGACAGAAAGATTTCCATCCTCAATCTCTTTATCTCCGACGACCAGCATATAAGGCACTTTTTCAAGCTGAGCTTCGCGGATCTTGTAGCCGACCTTTTCACTACGGTCATCCAGCTCTACCCTGAGACCTTTTGCCTTCAAGGCCTTCATGACAGATTCGCCATATTCTGCATGCCGCGACGCAACCGGAAGGATCTTGACATGAACCGGAGAAAGCCATGTAGGGAACTTGCCCGCGAAGTGCTCGATCAAAATGCCCATGAAGCGTTCAATAGAACCATAAACGACTCGGTGGATCATGACCGGTCTATGGCGCTCCCCATCTCTTCCTATATACGTCAAATCAAAGCGCTGCGGCATCTGCATGTCCAGCTGGATTGTGCCACATTGCCATGTTCTTCCAATACAATCCTCAAGATGGAAGTCAATTTTAGGACCATAGAAAGCGCCATCCCCCGGATTGAGTTTGTATTTCATGCCCGCTTCTTCCAGAGCCGCCTTGAGTGCCGTCTCCGCATAGTCCCATTCTTCTTCCGAACCCATTGAATCCTCAGGCCGCGTGGAAAGTTCGACATGATATTTGAAGCCAAACTGTGTGTATACCTCATCGACGAGATGTGCGACATTCTTGATCTCATCCTTAATTTGCTCCGGCAGCATGTAGATGTGCGCGTCGTCCTGGGTGAACGCTCTGACGCGCATCAGCCCGTGAAGGGCTCCGGAAAGCTCGTGTCTGTGAACTCGGCCCACCTCACCCACGCGGAGAGGAAAATCCTTGTAGGAGCGCATTTCCGTTTTGTATACGAGCATGCTGCCCGGACAGTTCATAGGTTTAACTGCGAAATCTTCTTCATCAATAGTCAGCGTGTACATGTTGTCGCGATAATGGTACCAGTGTCCCGAAGTCTCCCAAAGGTGGTGGTTCAGCATGATTGGCGTCTCAATTTCCACGTAGCCGGCACGGTCATGAACCTCTCTCCAGTATTTCATCAGTTCGTTCTTAACGACCATGCCCTTTGGCAGCATGAATGGGAAGCCTGGTCCTTCCTCAAGCAGAGCGAACAATTTGAGCTCTTTCCCGAGTTTTCTGTGGTCGCGTTTCTTAGCCTCTTCAAGGCGCGTAATGTACTCTTCAAGCTGGCTGGCTTTAGGGAAAGACGTCCCATACACACGCTGCAGCATCTTGCGGCTGGAATCCCCGCGCCAGTAAGCGCCTGCAACACTCAGGACTTTAATGGCCTTGACTCTGTCCGTCGCTGGAACGTGAGGACCGGCGCACAGGTCGACAAACTCACCTTGTTTGTAGAAAGAGATGACCTCGTCCTCAGGAAGATCACGAATCAGTTCGACTTTATAGGCCTCGCCCTTCTCTTCCATGTACTTGACCGCTTCGTCCCTTGGAAGCTCAAACCGCTCAATTTCATAGGCTTCTTTGACAATTTTCTTCATTTCCTCTTCTATCAGAGCGAAATCCTCTTCCGTAAAAATGTGCTCTGAATCGAAATCATAATAGAATCCGTTGTCGATGGCAGGTCCAATCGCGAGCTGTGTTCCCGGGAACAATCTCTGAACTGCCTGCGCCAGAATGTGGGAGGACGTGTGACGAAATGCGTCTTCGCCATCCTCTTCTTCAAATTTCAAGATCTCAATTTCCGCGTCTTCCTCAAGTTTGTAAAACATGTCGACCACTTTGCCGTTGACAGTGCCTACCAGACCTTCTTTAGCCAGACGGCCGCTGATTTCCTTGGCGACTTCAAACAGTGTCGTGCCTTGTTCAACTTCACGGACAGAGCCGTCCTTAAGCGTCAATTTAACTTTTGCCATTTTTGCTGCCTCCTTCAGGATTTCAAACAATTCATAAAAACATTTTGCCGATGGTATTCAATCCTCAAACCCCAAGTGATTCACTTTTAGTCGCGAAGTTTCGAAATTTTGTCAACAAAAAAACTCCGGTCGCATGGAAAGATGATTGAAAACAAACATCTGTCATGGGACGAGAGTCACTCGCGGTTCCACCCAAGTTGCCCAAATTTTCACTCTAGGGCCAGCTCGATCTGCCTTAACGCGGCACACGCCGTCTTTTCGGATCTGCTAACGACCTAATCAGACGGTGCTCGAAAGTTAGTGTTCCCTGACAGTCCTGTCCGCGAGATGCTCACAGCCAAGGCATCCGCTCTCTGAAGGGGATCTGTTAGGTACTCGTCTTTCTCATCGCAACCTAATTATCTTATCTCATGTTACGCCTGTTGAGAAGTGATGTCAAGACAAAATTGTCTACAAGACAAACAGAACCAGACTCCCCTGTAAAAGACCAATGACAAAGCCAATCACGCCGCCAAGCCATTCGATATGGTGCAGCTCTTTGCTGGCAACTTCAAAAATAATCCCTTCAATCTTTCTGAAATCAAAGTCGTTTATTTTTTCTTCAACCAGCGTCCCTATACTGACTTTTTCGGCGGCGCGGTGCACCACCTGTTCACTGATTTCGGTAATGGCTGCATCAGCGTTCTCATCAATCGCTTCTTCAATATACTTAAAAATCATGCCCCTGAAAGCGCCCGGGATAATGGACGGCATTTTCTGTTCCGCGATTTGTGTCACTCTAACCTTCACCATCCGGACAATTTCTTCCTTATCCAGATCTTCAATCATTTTATCTACTATTTCCTCAACGGTAACCAGTTCCCGTTCCACCGTCTGACCGACAGTGCGGGCGATTTCGTGGCGCCGCTTCGGCATAAGTCCCTGGAAAACAAGCGGCAAAAGCGGGATCTTATAGGGTTCATAGGGTCTGAATAAGAGTTTGATGGCAAGCCAGTTCGTAGCCCACCCAATTAAAGCGCCAATCAGCGCCATTATGGCCAATTTCAATATCATGATAAACTGCCTCCTGATGCACTAAACGTAAGTTTCTATTAAATAGGCCTGACCTTTCAGATACATGACCTCTATTGCAGCAGCCTTATCCATCCAGATCAGTTGGTGATCAGTTTCAAGCTGCTCATGACCACAGGAAACGATTTCAGTTCTGTAAGCCGCAATGCGTTTATGATAGGCCATCTCCGTGCCTTTGACGATCACATATTCGTCCACAGTTTCGAGAAACTCGCCTACTGCAAGCATACAGCCTGCTTCTTCAAGGCCTTCCCGAATCAGACAGGCTTCATCCGTCTCGCCCGGCTCAATGCCGCCGCCAATCAAAAAATACCCGAGCGGTGCCTTCACCACACCTACCTGCCCTTCTCGAGTCAATAATCCATAGGCGCCCGGACGGTAAAAATAATTGACGTGAGGTTCAACTTTACCAAAGATTTTCAATATGCCACCTCCTGGCTTTGTCCCTCAAAAATATAAACAAAAGCACCAGCCCTCACGAGCTGGTGCGTCCACGAACTAATTTGGAGCGGAAGACGAGATTCGAACTCGCGACCCTCGCCTTGGCAAGGCGATGCTCTACCTCTGAGCCACTTCCGCTTACAACGTATTGCCAAGAACCATATTAGCGTATGCACCTTTAGATTGTCAAGACGTTAAATTGTTTTTATTTTGTTTTTTGCCCAAGTGTCGTGTAATGGCGCAATTGTTCCTCGGTTGTCTGATCCGAAATTCTCGATTAGGCCTCTACCATTTCAAGAATTTTCACCAGATCATCGCGATCAAAATGATAATTTTTATTACAGAAATGGCAGTGGACATCTGCCTTGCCGTCTTCCTCAATCATCTGCGAGATCTCACTCGTGCCGAGCACCATGATGCCGCGTTCAAATTTCTCGCGGCTGCAGTCACAGCGATATGCGTTCTCTGTCACACCGGTGACCTCTGTGTCAAAGCCCGCCATGGCAATAGCAATCAGAGATTCCATATCCTCTGACCCCGCCAGCAGCTCTGTCATGGTCGGCATGTGGGCTGCCAAATCCTCAAGCTGGTCAATGACCGCGTCATCCGCAAACGGCATAGGCTGAATCACCATACCGCCCGCATGTTCAACAGTACCATCCGCCCCAACAAAGACCCCAAGGGAGACTATGGAAGGCTGCTGCTCGGAATACATGAAATAAGCCGCCAGATCTTCTGCGATCTCACCGGAAACCAGATGGACCCGACCAACAAACGGCTCCTTCAGGCCGTAATCCTTGATCACGATCATCTCACCTTCAGTCCCTACTGCAGTACCCACGTCCAGCTTCCCATTTTCCTTTGGCGGCAGCTCGACATTCGGATGCCCTGCATAGCCCTTGACATTTCCCGTCGAGTCAGAGACCGCCAGCAGTACCCCAAGAGGCCCGTTCCCCTTTACCTGAAACGTCAGTTTGTCTGTGTCATTTTTCAGCATAATGCCCATCAGCGATGCTGCGGTCAGCACTCTTCCCAGGGCAGCAGCTGCAACTGGCGACAATTGGTGCAGTCTTCTCGCCTCTTCCACCAGATCCGTCGTATCCGTCACAAAAAATCTCACGGCATGATCCGCTGCCATGCCTCTATATAGTTTTCCCAATGTTATCTCCTCCGAAAAATAATTAATGCCCGTTCTGAAGCCGGCCTCAGCTGCAGCATGGTTTCACTGTCCAAAATTTCAACCATTTCAAACCAGTCGTGCGCCAGACTCGCCAAGACTGCTGCCTCATGGGCATGCTGCACATGAGTCTCTGCAAAGCGTTCATAAAGGTTGGGCTGATCCTCACACTTCAGAAAAAAGGTCAGATGCATCGTTTGTGTTCTGAGTCCCGGATCATAGGCGTTTTCCCAAATCATCGAAATCTCTTCATCGCTCTCAGCAATAGTCGTGTTTCCCAAAACGTGCTCCAGTTTATATGGCGTGCTGAACTCCATCAGCAGAAGCCCCCCGGACACAAGTGCGCCTGCCATATGCTCAAAGGCACTTTTCAGCCGAGCCTCTCCCTCAATATAATTGATGCCGTCATTGATCATGGTCAGCAAATCCACAGGTCTGTGCAGTTTCAGCGTCACCAGATCCTGAAGCAGATAGCGGACCTTGAGGTGCGCTTCATAAGCCTTGTCCTGAGCAATGGAAAGCATAGGCTGCGACAGATCTACACCTACGACATCATAACCCCGTTCCGCAAGGGCGTTGGTGATGTTTCCGGTTCCGCAGGCCAGATCCGCAATTTTTGCAGGCTTAGCGCCATGTCTCAAAGCAACTTCAAGAAGCCGGTCCGTCCAGTCGTTGTAGTCCACCTCAGACATGAGAGCGTCATAACACAGGGCAAATCCGGTATAGGCGTCCGTCATGATAAAATCCCCCTGAACATCAGAATCAGGTACACGCCAATCGCCACATAGAGTACAGCGCCGCTCCAAAGCGGCAGACTTTCCCTCAATTTCATTTTAGGGCGTTCGCCTTTGACCCAGTGCCGGTTTGAGAGTCTGACCTGCCGTTCACTTCTGACCGCTTTAAGGTCGACCAGACTGATGGCATCCTCATAATGTTCAACAGTTGGAACCTGATCATAAGGATACAGCCAAGCCAGTGCGGCTCCCCCACCCTTTTGAGCAAGAGGCCTGCCTGTCACGACGAACTGTTGACCGGATATTTTGAGGATGTCTCCGGGTTTCAAATACTCCTGGCGAATCGAGCGATAGATCATGAGCCCGAAAGCAACCATCGGCACAGCAACCACGAACAGGACGCCCGCAGCGCCGGCCAGACTGGCAATAAGCATGTCTTTATTTTCAAGAAACAGTTCTGTAAGATCCATCCCCGTCTCCATGCTGATCTCCTGGCCTCGGGTCATGAGATAGGAAATTGTCACGGCGAAGCCATTGTTGACCGCGTGCCCAATCATGCCGGCGTAGATGGAATCCGTCACCTGCACCAGCCAGCCGAAAAGCAGCCCCAGAAATATTGGACCGACGAGATTGGCGAGATTGAAGTGAAACAGGCCAAAGAGGACGGCGCTCAAAACTGCCGCAAAGCGGTATCCGAACCGACCCTCCAGCGCGTTCATCACCATGCCCCTGAAGAAGAGCTCCTCGCAGATCCCGGGGGTGATGGCCATGACAAAAAAACTGACCAAAAAACCGGTCCCTGCCGATGCTTCCGGTATTGTCTGAGGTATAAAATGGACCGTCATCATGAGAATGGCAATGACAGTGACATTCAAAAATGCGACGCCGGGAATCATTAAAAGGGAGGCGCCAAAAATTTTCAATCCAATTCTAACCGGGATTGGATTGAATCGCAAGGCTTTCTTCAAGTCCACCTTAAAAACGAGTCCAATCAGGACCAGTGGGATCACCAGCAGTCCGTATTCCGTAAAGAGGACACCAAGCTCAAAATTCGCAGACTGGGCCATAGATCCAAGGGTCAAAAATGCCGCAGCCAGAATCAGAAAAGCCCAGCTGACAGGGGTCAGAGGATAGTGGGGACTAAGTTGATCCTTCATATCAAAACCCCGGCTTTTTCAAACACTTTGATCATAGCGGATACGCCGTTCAGCAGCACATTTTCATCGAAATTGAAACACTCGTTGTGAAGGCCGAACAGATGGCCCTGAGACGCGTCTCTGCATCCCACGAATACAAAAAGTCCCGGTACGGCTTCCTGGTAGTAGGAAAAGTCCTCTGCCAGCATCTGAGGCTCGATGTCCAGTACATTTTCCCGCCCCACTGCTTCAACAAACATTTCGGCCAGCCCCGGATCGTTGAGCACCGGCGGATACATAGGCCTGACCTCGATCTCTGCTTCGCAGTCATAGCCCTTGGCAACGCCGTTGACAATGGCTTCCATTCGAGCGAGGGAGGTTTCAAAGACGTCCTTGGAAAAAGCTCTGAATGTCCCTTCAAGCCGTGCGTGTCCAGCGATCACATTGCGCTTTTCACCGGAAATCATTTTCCCCACCGTCAGAACTGCCGATTCGGTGGGTTTGACATTTCTGCTGACTACGCTTTGCAGAACCGAGACAAGGCTCGATGCCGCCAGTAAAGCATCTTTTCCGAGATGAGGCATGGCACCATGAGCACTTTTTCCTATAATTTCTATGTCAAACTCACCGGTCATGGCCATTAATGGGCCGCTCCTGGTCGCGAAAAGACCAGAGGCCACTTCCGGAAACAGATGATAGCCAAAGACGGACTCCACATTATACTTTTCAAAGATCCCTGAATCAACGAGGACTTTGGCGCCGCCAGGACCTTCTTCAGCAGGCTGAAACAGAATCAGCACACTCTTTTTCAATCTGTGGCGCTGTTCGGAAAGTGACTGGGCCAAAAGCAGGGCCATGGTCATATGACCGTCATGGCCGCAGGCATGCATCCTGCCTTTATAAGTTGATGCGAAGGCCAAGCCGGTTTTCTCTGTGACCTCCAGCGCGTCCATATCCGCTCTGAAGGCTATACTCGTCTCGCTTTCACCACGGATCCATGCGAGAACGCCTGTCTGCGCAACCCGCTCGACCACGACACCGTCAAGATCCTTCAGCGCAGAAAGGATATAGCGCTGAGTTTCAACCTCCTGAAATCCAACTTCTGGTATTTGATGCAGCGCGCGCCTGTGGCGAATCGCCAGCTCGAGTTTATCTTTTGTGATTTGATCCGGTATAAACATACATTTCCCTCCCAAGTTACAGGTTCTATCCAACACCCATTATACCTTAAAGTGAAGGAACCCGACAAACTTTATTGACATCCGGGGTCTTGAATGCTATTATTAAAAAAATTTAATAGTTTTATTCATTAATTATGTTATAACAGCAACGCATTTAAGTGACTCTAAAATGCTGTTCCCCGCATGCGCAAACCGATCCATCGCCGCGCGAAATATGCATTTTTCTGTATAAAGTATTCATTTAGAAGGAGGCAATTTTACATGAAAAAAATTAACATCGCGGTCGTCGGCGCAACCGGTATGGTCGGCCGCAACTTTCTGAAGGTCCTTGAAGATCGTGATTTCCCGTTTGACAACCTTTATTGCTTCGCCAGCGAGCGTTCTGCCGGCCAGGTCCTGACCTGCAAAGGCAAGGAATATGTCGTCGAGCCGTTGAACGAGCAATCTTTTGATCGTGACATTCAAATCGCCCTCTTTTCCGCCGGCGGCGACACCAGTTTGAAGTACTCACCAATTGCAGCTTCCAAAGGCGTCATCGTCGTGGACAACAGCAGCGCGTTCCGAATGGATCCGGAAGTGCCGCTTGTCGTACCGGAAGTCAACCCGGAAGCACTGGACAATCACAAGAATATCATCGCTAATCCAAACTGCTCGACTATTCAAGCGGTTGTCGCCCTCAAGCCGCTTTACGACAAGTACGGCATCGAGCGCGTGATCTACTCGACTTATCAAGCCGTTTCCGGCAGCGGTGTCAAAGGCATGTCGGATCTTGAAGAAGGCCTCAAAGGCAACCACCTCAAGAAAGCCTATCCACACCCTATCGCAGGAAACTGCCTGCCGCAAATCGATGTGTTCCTCGACAACGGCTACACCAAAGAAGAAATGAAGATGATTGATGAATCCAAGAAAATCATGGGTGACCAATCTCTCAGAATTACCGCTACAACCGTTCGCGTTCCAATTTTCTACAGCCACAGCGAATCCATCAACGTCGAACTGAAAAAACCATTCGAAGTTGAGGACGTCAAAGCACTGTTCGCTTCAAGCCCAGGCATTGTCCTTCAGGATGATCCTGCAAACAGCGTTTACCCTCTTGCAGCAGAAGCCGCAGGAAAAGATCTCGTTTACGTTGGCCGCGTCCGCAGAGATTTCAGCGTTGAGAATGGTTTGAACCTTTGGGTCGTCGCAGACAACACCAGAAAAGGCGCCGCTACAAACGCAGTTCAAATAGCGGAGTTGCTCGCAGAAAAGTTTTAGTCCCGCTATTTTATGCTATAATAGGAATCAGCAGGACCCAGGAGGCTTCCCGGGTCCTTTCTTCACATCAAGCTGAATTTGGGCAGTGCCGCCCGAGTCCCATCAGGAACTCGTGGGCACAGAACCCGGAAACTATTTATACATAAACAACCTAATTTGAAAGGATGATTTTTGATGAGTTTATTCAAAGGCGCCGGTGTCGCAATCGTCACTCCGTTCGACGCTGAAAACAAAATCAACTTCGCAAAGCTCAAAGAGTTGATCGATTGGCAGATTTCTGAAAAAACAGATGCCATCATCATTTGCGGCACTACCGGCGAAGCGCCGACGCTGCGAGATGACGAACATATGGAAGCTATCAAATTCGCAGTTGAAGCTGTCGCAGGCCGCGTGCCGGTCATTGCAGGCACGGGCAGCAATGATACGCAGCACGCCATTGAAATGAGCCAGTACGCTGAGTCCGTTGGTGTGGATGGACTTCTCCTCGTCACCCCATATTACAACAAGGCGACGCAGTCTGGTCTGATCCGTCATTTCAACGCTATTGCTGACAGCGTCAATATTCCCATCATCCTTTACAGCGTACCCGGGCGCACCAGTGTCAATATCGATCCGCAAACCGTCCTGGCCCTGTCTAAGCACCCCAATATTCAAGGGATCAAAGAAGCGTCCGGCAACATTGCACAAGTGGTCGAAATTGCCCGCCTGATTCCGGAGGATTTTTATCTCTATTCCGGCAACGACGACATGATCGTACCTCTGATGTCCGTTGGCGGAGACGGTGTTATCTCCGTACTGTCTAACATCATGCCGCGCGAGACCCACGACATGGTCATGCATTATCTTGACGGCAACTTCTCGAAATCTCTGGATCTGCAGCTCGGCCTCAAGCCGCTGATTGACGCCTTGTTCTGCGAAGTAAATCCCATCCCGGTCAAAACTGCTTTGAATCTGATGGGCAAGGAAGTCGGCCCACTCAGAGGCCCACTCTATGAAATGGAACCTAAAAACCTGGAGCGCCTGGAGCGCGAGCTCAAAGCAGCAGGACTTCTATAAACCAGTGAGGTGATCCCATGATCCGAATCATTCTTTCAGGCGCGAACGGCGCTATGGGCAAAAATGTCCGGGAACTCGTCGCTGAACAGCCAGACCTGGTCATTTCCTGCGGCATTGACCGTCATCCTGATCCAGAAGCCAAGTTTCCTCAGTTCGATTCTTTTGAAGCTGAGGGTATTGAGGGTGACGTCATCATAGATTTCTCCCATTACACCGCAGTGCCGGGCTTGGTGAACTTCGCCGTTTCCAGCGGCATTCCGGCTGTCATTTGCACCACCGGACTTTCTGAAGACATCATTTCGGACATCGAAGCGAAAGCTTCGAAAGTCGCGCTGTTTCGTTCCGGCAACATGTCCCTTGGCATCAACCTGCTGATCGATCTTGCCCGCCGTGCATCAGAAATCCTTGGACAGCGCTATGACATTGAAATTATTGAAAAGCACCACAACAAGAAATTGGATGCGCCAAGCGGCACGGCACTGATGATTGCGGACGGTGTCAACGAAGCGGCCAACAAGGCTTATGATTATCAGCACGGCCGCCATGGCAAGGACGCAAAGCGCATGCCAAATGAAATCGGAATCCATGCGGTTCGCGGCGGAACCATTGTGGGCGAACACCAAATTCTGTTCGCCGGTACTGATGAAGTCCTTGAAATCAGACACAGTGCGGCATCCAAGAAAGTCTTCGCGGAAGGTGCCATAAAAGCTGCCAGATTCCTCAAAGATGCCGGACCTGGTCTCTACAGCATGAAAGATATCCTTTAAAAAATTATAAGAAAAGAGGCTTGCCAATTTATGACGTATGATATGACAAACCCCTATGAAATCGCGCGTTTTATTAAAGACGCCAAGAAATCCACACCTGTCAAAGCTTATATCCGCGGTCACATCTCCCTGCCTGAAGGCTCAACAATCCGCTGTTTTGGCGAAGCACCCTTCCTCGTGCTCTTCGGTGAAGCGGATGAGGTAATGGACCTGATCGAAACCCAGAACCAGGGTATTGATGATTATGTGATTGAGAATGATCGCCGAAATTCTGCGATCCCAATGCTTGACCTCAGAAAGCTCAAAGCCAGAATTGAGCCCGGTGCAGTCATTAGAGACCGCGTTAAAATCGGTGAAAACGTCGTAGTCATGATGGGCGCTGTCATCAATATTGGCGCTGAAATTGGCGATAATACCATGATCGACATGAATGCAGTACTCGGCGCTCGCGCCACTGTCGGCAAGAACGCGCATGTTGGCGCCGGTGCGGTCCTGGCAGGTGTACTCGAGCCACCCAGCGCTACTCCTGTCATCATTGAAGACGGCGTCCTGATCGGCGCCAACGCAGTGGTTCTGGAAGGTGTCAAAGTTGGTAAGAATTCCGTCGTCGCCGCCGGTGCCATAGTCACGGAAGATGTGCCTGAAGGCGTCGTCGTCGCCGGAGCGCCAGCGAAAATCATCAAATCGAAAGACGAAAAAACCGAAGGCAAGACACAGCTCCTGGATGATCTCAGGAAGTAGGCGTCGCAACCATCGGCTAAAGCCTTAATCTTATAATTCAAAACAGCCTCATGGCGCCAGGGTGCGAATACGCGCTGCCGGCGGACCTTGAGGCTGTTTCTGTTTGACGGGCAGGATTTGAAGTGAAACTGCCGGCTAAACTTTAGTCGACAAAGGCAAAGACGTGATCGACATTGCGGAAGTAGTCGCCATAGTTGAGGCCATAGCCGACAATGAACATATCCGGAATGGTAAAGCCGACATAATCAGGCTCGAATTCAACCTGACGTCTGGAAGGCTTGTCGAGGAGGACGCAGCATTTGACGCTGTCCGCGCCTTTGCGCTTCAAATGCTTGAAAACGCCTGTCATAGTGTGGGCGGAATCCGTTATATCGTCCACGACAAGAACGTCATAACCCTCCAGAGAGTCTATCCCGATATCCTGGGTCACCTCAACGCTGCCCGTAGACTCCTCGCCATGACCATAACTGGAAGTAGTCATAAACTCGACCCGCAGTTGAAGGTCGATTTTACGGACAAGATCTGCGGTAAAAATAAAGCTGCCTTTGAGCAGCGACACCACCAGCAGATTCTTCCCGTGATAGTCCTTGGTTAATTCCTGACCAAGCTCTGCAACCCGGCGTTCTATTTCTTCTCTGGAAACCAGAATTTCTCTGCGTTTGTTTTCTATACTCACGAATAGGTCACCCCTTAAGGTCTGATTTCTTATATTTTATGCTTTTTTGACTTTAAATTCAACTGATTTGAAGGGAAAATGGCCGCGGATGCCGAACAAGTACATCCTGAGTTCAGATTCAATCCGTCGGTTGGCGACGAAAGAGGTGTTGACATGCTCCAACTTTGGTTAAGAAGTTTAATAATTGGTTTGTCTATTGCCGCGCCGGTGGGTCCGATTGGACTGCTGTGCATCCGCAGAACTCTTGCAGATGGTCGCCGCGCCGGACTCATGACAGGCCTGGGCGCAGCGTTTGCGGACGGCGTTTATGGTGCCGTAGCGGCCTTCGGTCTCAGCGCAGTATCAGCCTTTCTCATTGATCAGCAGAATGTTATGAGGATTGGCGGAGGACTTTTCTTGATTTATCTGGGTCTGGGAATCCTTCGATCCAAGCCTGCAGAGCGCGCTGCGGACTCAAACAGAAGTGAATCAGGCGCTGGCAGCAGCGACCTCGGAATGCTGTTTTCCACCTTTTTTTTGACGCTGACCAATCCTATGACAATCCTGTCCTTCATTGCAATTTTTTCAGGTCTGGGGCTCGCGGGGGGTGTTGCGTCTTATGGCGCTGCCGCACCGCTGCTCACCGTGGCGGGCGTCTTTACAGGTTCGGCACTGTGGTGGCTGATGCTGACGTTCGCACTTTCCAGGCTGAAAGTCTTGTCCAGACCGGGTAATCTCATCTGGATCAATCGCTTGTCCGGCCTTATTATTTTAGTTTTTGGACTTATGGCGCTTTGGCAGGGGTTTGCTGCAAGGTGAAACAAATGGCGTTGGAAGCGGATGTCGGCGGCCGCGGCTTATCGCCCCCTACTCCAACACAATATTGTAAATAAAGGCAGCACCATGAAGAACTCACTTCACGGCGCTGCCTTTTCGTCTGTACGACGCTTAACCTTCACATTACTGACTGATTTTATATTTCAAAAGCTCTAATCCTTCAAACCCTGTCAAATCGGCCTTTTCAGACAGATGTTCCGGCACGGCGACACGATCTGCCCTGCCATCACTGATAAAGCGCTTCTCAGGATTAGCGGCATAACCATCCAGCCAGTCCGTCAGCTGAAGGTGACCGTCACCACTCTGGACCCTTTGTATAGAGGCAAAGTCAAAACTTGCATCAAACGGCGAGACGCTGGGTTTCCACCCCACGTTGAGAATGGCAATATTTTTGTAAGCCACGCCCTCAAACTGACCTTCGATCAGCGTCCCTCTCTGGCCTTCTGCAGGCCGTTCACCGTAAGGAAGCGCCAACAAATCGATCTCATAGTTTTCAGGGAGAAGTTTTTTTAACTGCACTGCATTTTTACCAAGCGCCACTTCCACTTCCTGAGCACTCAGCGGTTTAAAATGCTCATGGCCAAAACTATGATTTCCTATGTCCATGCCATTTTCCAGCATATAATTGAATTTGAACGCGACAGAATCTTTCTGACCAAATGGGGTTCCCCCATTAAAGAAAAAAGTTGCGTGCATGCCAAAATCCGGGTGTTCCTCTGCAAACGCTGACATGATCCCTACCACGCAGTTCGGATCAATAGTCTGGTCCTCCAGAAGTTTGAAATTTGTGCTGTGTCCATCATCAAAGGTCAGGACCACCGGTGTATAGCCTGCAGGTGTAGTAATGTTGCCTTTTACGAGATCCCTGAGCGGCAATGTCCTGAAGCCCATCTCATAGAGTCGCTCCAGGTCAGCGCGAAAGGATTCCGGCGTACGTGCGTAATCTGTATTTTTGTCACCTAAATTGTGATACATAATCACCATGACTTCTCCCAATTCATTGGGTTTGACCACGTTGAAGTCAATTTCAGGCAGCGCAGGCGCTTCTGGCTCCGCCGACATCTCAACGGGCCCCGGCGATTCAACAATGACTTCCGGCGGTGTCACTTCACCATTCGGAGAAGAAGATTCTGCAGAATTTATGTCAGCACTGCATCCACCAAATAAGGATACTGCAAAGAGCAAAGACAAAAGTACAGAGGCAGAGGATCTGTGATGATTTTTTAGTTTATGACGTTTGAAATACTTAGATGACAACAGCATTTTATGTCCGCCCTTCAAATTTATATTTCTATTTCCATTCCCATTTATGTAATTTAAGTATATTAGAATGAGCGTCATAACACAGTAAAAAAAGTAAAATGTAACTAAACATTTACCATTTATAAGCGTCTGAGAAATGCGCGTCCTCATTTTTTTGTGGTTTATGGTATAATAGGGATACATTTATCAGATACAAGCAAGGTGGTGATCCTGTGTTTTTTGATGACTCTAAACAACAAATTGAAAAGAAGATGTTACTGCTGGAAGGGATCGCCCTGCTCAAAGATCCAGCCCACGACATTTTGATGGATTTGATGCTCAGAGATGGCCGAATGAATTATTTCGAATTCACGCACTGTCTGGGCGAACTCAAAGACTCAGGCCTGGTGCGGGATGCAGGAACCAATCGGTATCGTCTGACAGAGCGCGGTGAAAATGCTATTTTGTACTTCTCAGACCGCGTTGAAGAAGAGACTTTGAACGCTTTGAAAACGACTGTCGAAACCTTGAACACCCATACCCCAACCTACACTTCTGAGTGGGCGGTATACGAAGGTGCTCAAGTCCTTAAGCTTATGCACTCTGATCGCGGACTCTGCCTCATGCTCAGCATGGAAGACCGCAAACTCGGCGAAGCCATGGCAAAAGCCTGGACACAACAAAATCGACAAGCCTTGACCGCACTCATGAATCTATTGACAGACGCGCTGTTCGCACCCCCGAGAGAATGAATGTTCCTGCACTGTAGTTTTGCAATCGCCAAGTGAGTAAGGTCCCTGTAACCAAAACCTAAACCTAAACCTAAATCTAAATCTAAACCTAAACTTAAACTTAAACTTAAACTGAAATGAAAAAGGAAGAAAGTGCCTGTCAGGGTCTCGTACTGTAATCGAGTCCTCCGACTTGTACCTTCTTCCTTTTTTGATCCCGCATCACGCTGTCCGCAATTAATATTTAACCAACGTGCTGTTCAGGAAGATAAAGATAAAACTGAGTACCAATATTGCGCCAAACAAGAAGATCGAATACGTCACCGTGCTGATATTGAAGTTTGCCCTATAAACCGCTTTTCTGACCGTGGTCTCGCCTTCATCTTTAAGCTTGTGACCTTTTCTGAGGCTTTCGTCTGCCAGATGCGCAATAGCCTCTCCGGAACGGTGCAGGGGCTCTGACAATTTTTCGCCTGTCAGTTTGCCCAGGGCAGCATCCCCTTTTTCAATCAGCGGCTGAGCGAACTTGCCAGAGGAAGCATTTTCCATTGATTCTATCAAGTGAGTTCCAGCGTCAGAAAGATTGATCCCATTCGTCTCAATCCATTTCTTAGGTTTTACATCCGCGAGTTTGTGCAGTGAGTCACTTATAAATTCACCAAGACGAATCAACCACTGATCAAAGAATCTGAAGAAAATGGTCATCCCTTTGAAGATCGCAGTAAAAACCGGGATCATCAAATCCTCTTCAATTCTGAAGAATGAATTTGAAGGATTCACATAAACCGCGTGGCCATCCACCCGTCTTCGCAGGTACATCCTTATAAATGTCGCGTACATGACAAAACCGAGCACAAAAATGACACCAGATGCCCTCAGTGCTTCGTTTGCAAAGAGATGCGGATGAACCTCGCCACTCGCCCCCAAGATCTTGGCAGCTTGAGACAGCGGGGCGTACACCCACTCAGGCCGCATGCCAAAAATAGCTATCGCGCCAGATAAAATAGACATTGGCAGCAGAACCGGCCATTTAATTAAATGTCTGTGCTGCCCATAATACGCATCATTTTTCTCAATAAAGACGGCGACGAAAAACTTCAGCATATACGCCACGGTCATGGCACTGCCAAAATAAAACAACATATCCAGAATGCTGAACAGCGGCCCCGGAAATTCATGGGCAGCTTCAAGCAGCGCTTCATGGATCATTGTTTTGCTGGCATAGCCATTGAGTCCGGGCAAACCCGCCACCGCAAGGGCACCAAAGAGAAACAGCGCTTTAAGGAAGTGCTTTAAACGGCCAAAACCGTAGATAACGTTGATACTCAGCTCATGAAGCGCAATATAGATGACGCCGGCGCCAATAAACAGCAGCGTCTTGATAATGCCATGGTTGACAATATGAAACAGTGTGCCATAGACGGCTATACCACCATGACTGCCAAGGATCTCGATCAACGCGATTCCCAAAAGAATATAACCCATCTGACTCATGCTCGAATAGGCCAGAATCCGCTTGACGTTCCTTTGGAACATGGCCAAGGCACCGCCCACCAGAATCGTCAGCATGCCGAGAATCAAAATAGCATACGAAATCACTGGCTCACCATCCAGGAGATAGTGGAGCGTCAGCATAATTCCGAAAACGCCTGTCTTAGCGAGCACCGCTGACAAGATAATGGTCGCAGGCATCGGTGCCGCTGTGTACGCTTTTGGCAGCCAAACATGCAGCGGAAACAAACTTGCCTTGATCCCGAAACCAATCAGAATCAGGGAACCAATGGCAATTCTGGTGACTTGTGAGGCATCTTTCAAATCCATCTCAGATATGATCAAAGTCCCCGCGAAGTTATAGGCCAGAAGGATGCCCAACAAAACCAACAAACCACCTGCTATAGCCATAGCCAAATATGAGGCACCCGCACGGTGGGCATATTCATCCTCGTCGTGAATAACCAGGAAGTAAGACGAAATGGACATTAACTCAAAAAAGGTAAATAAATTAAGAATGTTTTCAGAGAGAAACATGCCCATGGTACTGAAATAGGTCAGCATATACAAGGCATAATATCTGTTTCTGTTTTTATGTCGAATCAGATACTGCGTGGAGAAAATCATAGCCAAAGGCCAAATGAATGCTGTCAGCCAAACGAAGATGTATCTCAGCATATCCAGCTTCAACATCAAGCCGGTCCCCATCAGGTTAGGCACAAACACCACAATGTCCCCCTGGCTGACTGGCTCATACAGCAATACGACTATGCCGAATACAAAGGCATATACCAGCAGGTGCAGCGTATTCCTCAGGCTTTCGTTCTTATTTCCCTGAATGGCGCCAATCAAGGACGCGGCGCCGGGAATGACAAGCATCATTAAAATCCAAAAACTGTTCGCCATTTAGAACACCTCCCCGGCAATGCGCGTTACAATGCTGACGATAGGATTCGGAAGGATGCCGAGCAGTATGACGATCGCGGTCAACAAAAATATTGGGATTAACATGGTATCTGATGGATCCAGGGATTTGCCTTCGCCAATAGCATCGAGCTCCGGTGTCTCTTTCTTGCTGAAAAAAGCTTGCACAGCAATTGGAAGAAGATAGGCCGCCGTTAGAAAGGCGCTGAGGAGAAGCGCAACCGCATAGAGGACGTTGTGCGCTTTAAGCGCGCCCAGTGCCAGATACCACTTGCTGACAAACCCGTTGGTCGGAGGAATGCCAATCAATGAAATGACCGAAAGCCCAAAACAGATCATAGTCACTTTCATGCGCTTTCCAATGCCATCCAGCTGATGCACGTATTTGAATCCCGTCTGATAATAGATTGCTCCGGCTACAAAGAACAACGTAATTTTGATTACCGCGTGGTTGATCAAATGCAGCAGTGCGCCTATAAACGCGTCCTGGTTGAGCAGTGCTATACCAAGGATAATGTAACCCAACTGACTGATCGTGGAATAAGCCAGCCGCTTTTTGAGGTTGTCCTGATGCAGTGCCATCAGCGATCCCATGACTATAGTCAAAACAATAATAGGCAGCAAATAATTTGAAGCCCCGAGCATAGCGACACTGACCGGTCCAAAGAGGAAATAAGTTGTGCGCATAAGAGAAAAGATCCCGGATTTGACAACAGCTACAGCGTGCAGCAGTGCACTTACCGGTGTAGGCGCGACCATGGCGTTGGGAAGCCAGGCATGAAACGGCGCAAGTGCCGCCTTGACGCCGAATCCCAGAAAGAGACTCATGTAGCCGGCAAGGAGCATGATAAACTCGTTGTGGTCGGTGCCTCCAAAATGACTAAAATTCACGATTCCCCCCGGCAAAAAGCTCAGGTCATTGGTGATGCTGAAGACAAGCAGCATGCCAAGAAGCACAAGCGTCGCCCCGGAAAACGAGTAAATGATATATTTCTTGCCGCTTGCCAACGCCTCGTCACTGCCTGCGTGAATAACGAGAGGAAAAGTCGCCAGCGTCAGCAGCTCGTAGAAGATATAAAGCGTAAACATATTTCCTGAAAAGGCTATGCCGATGGTGACGCCAAGCGTAAACAGGAAGAATACAAAAAACTGTCGGACCCGATTCTCATGCTTCATGTACTCAAACGCATAAAAAGTTGTAAAAATCCATAGCAGCGATGCCAGCACCGCGAAGAGAATCCCCAGACTGTCCGGCCTGAGATAGATGTCGATGAATCGGTTGACCATCAGCAAATGAAATCGGACCTTAGGAAACACTGAAACAACAGCAAACATCACAATGAAATTTGTGATAACGACCGCCGCCACATAAGGCTTAAGCCTTTTTTCAGTGATAATTTTACTCTGTGTGGCAATGATCGATGCCAGCCAAGGCAGAAAAATAGGCAGTACAATTAAAAATGTCATGGACAAGCCGCCTTTACAAAGAAGGCATCGCGCTGGCGATCCAGTCCAGTATTGGACCAGACCCAAATCCGACGATCACCATCATGATTGAAAGCAAAATCAGAGGAACGAGCTCACGAACCGGTTTCATCTTCGATTTGTAAATCTTGCCTTCTAAATTCGCGTTGCCGAAATACCCGTTAATAATAATCGGAAAATAGTAACTGACGTTGAGCAAGCTGCTCGCCAGGATGATCAGCAGCAAAAAGATTTGTCCGTAATCTATGGCAGCCAAAGCGAGATTCCATTTACTTACAAAGCCCGGCAACATTGGAATACCCACCATGGACAAGCCCCCTAGTGAGAAGATCGCCAAAGTTATGGGCATCTCGCGTCCGATCCCCCGCATTTTATCAATTTCCCTTTGCCCCGT
Source organism: uncultured Acidaminobacter sp. (assembly GCA_964416305.1). Taxonomy (GTDB): domain Bacteria; phylum Bacillota; class Clostridia; order Peptostreptococcales; family Acidaminobacteraceae; genus Acidaminobacter. The sequence goes on from CAYQDM010000009.1 coordinate 56,514, forward strand.
CTGTTCAATAAATGAGCTGACAGAGAGAAACAGGCAGGATTTCGTCAAACCATGAGCCAGGATATGATAGATGGCTATTGTCATACCAAGAGCATTGCCGAGGCCAAAGCCAAAGAAGATGTACCCCATCTGTGCAACGCTGGAATAAGCTACCATACGTTTCAGATCCGTTTGTACACGTGCGAACAAGGAGCCCATAATCATACCCGTTGCACCAAAGATCAAAATAAGGTTCAGAATCACGGTATCCTTTAAAATCTCATGCCCATAAACCATAAACAGCACTTTGAAAAGCAAAACGACCGGCGCCTTGATAACTATTCCGGACAGAATGGCGCTGGAAGGTCCCGGCGCAGAAGCATGAGCGTCCGGCAGCCATACGTGAAGCGGAAACATGGCAGCCTTGATGCCAAGTCCAATAGTAAACATGGTCAAGCTCACCAAAATTGCCCTTTCATTGCCGACCACGCTTACCTGAAGGGTTTCATGGATAGCGCGCATGTTCAGATGACCGGTCATGGAATATAAATAGGCAATCCCCATGAGAACGAGTCCGGAGCCGAGACTGCTCAAAATCAGATACTTCATGGTTGCTTTGATATTCTCCGGCTTATCCTTGATGGCAATCAATCCGCAAGCCGCCAGGGTGCTGACTTCAATGAAGACAAAACTGTTAAACAAGTCTGAGGTGAACACGATCCCGAGAAGCGAAGCAAGCAGCAGATGAATTAAGGTGTAAAAGAGTTTAACTCGGTTTTCCTTAATTTCTTTATGAATGCCGAAGCTCGCATACCAGACCACCATAGTGGAAACAAAGGCAAAGAGTACGCCCACGACTGCTTCAATGGGGCCAATGTCGAAGGTAATCCCAAAAGGCGCGTCATAGTGGCCGATAGTCGCGGTGTAATGCTCCACCTTGGCCACATCCACAGCGACCAAAGCCAGCATCACCAGAACGACCCCCATAGTTGCAAGACTGACTTTTGTCACCAGTTGACGTTGCTTTATAACAGGCATTATAAACGCAGTAATCATCAGGATCAGTATGGATAATAAACTTGTCAGATGTAAACCTTGCATCTAATCCCCCCCAGAGTCAATCACTTCAGAAAGATCAATGGTTCCGAAGCGTTCGTAAAACAGTATGGTCAGTGCCAGCGCAAAAGCGGTAGTACTGACCGCGACAACTATACCCGTCAGCATCAGTCCGGTCGGAATTGGCGTTACATAGGCGTCAATGCCCTTGAAACCTCCATTTATGATAGGTGCTTCACGTCCGCCCGAATAGCCTATGGTGATGAAAAACAGGAATATGCTGGTATCCATGATGTTCAGTCCAATAATTTTTCGAATCAGATTATTATTGAGCAGCAGTGTCATAAACCCTACCCCAAACAGAATCACGGTGCCAATCTGAAAATAGTGTGAGACTAAAAATGAAATCACAGGTGTCCCTCCTCAAACAGCGTAGCAATCAGATAGAAGGCAACTGCCACCACAATACCTACGAGAACATTCAGCGGCAGGATCAAACCGCTGCTGAGGATGTTTCCGGGCGTCCCCAGAGGAACCGGAAGTCCGTTCATGTGCAGGACCCCTGCAAGGAACGACTGGCCTTTGAGAAACCCATACAGCAAAAGTGCGGCAAGTGCCAGCTTGAGCAGCCGTTCTCCGGTAAACCTCGCACCAAATGCATTTGCTCCATTAACGTGTCGGTCGAGAATCAGGCAGGCCCCCAGAACACTGCCCCCTGAAAATCCGCCGCCCGGCGACAAATGACCGAATAACATAATGTAAAAGCTGAATATCCAGAGGCATGGCAAAAGCCACTCCACTATACGCCTAATGATAGGTGTGGTCATTGCCATCACCTCCCACCGCTTTATCGTTTTTTTGAAGCAGCATGAGCACCAGAACCAGAGCTGTAAATATGACAGAGGCTTCAATAAACGTGTCAAAGGCCCTGTAATCCAGAATCATGCCAGCCACGGCATTGACTGCTCCGGTTTCTTCAATGGATTTTTCCAGGTAACGGGCTGTTACCTCGTTGTAAACAGCGCTGTCAGCCGTTCCATAAGGAGGAAAATCCGACAGACCAATCAGCAGGAAAGCAATGAAAAAAACTGTGATCAAAACGGCTGCAACTTTTCTTTTCATGAGACCTTCCTCCTGACTCTTCGAATAGCCAGTACAAACAGGACTGTCGTGATCCCTGCGCCTACCGCTGCCTCAGTGATGGCCAGATCCGGTGCGTTCAGCTGTTCCCAGAGAACCGCCATCATCAGGCTGTAAATCATAAATACAATAACGGCGCTCATTAAATTTTTGACATAAGAGACCGCAACACTGCCTAAAATCATCAACCCTAATATAAGCATGGAAAATGTATTCAATGGGATTCAGACCTCCCCTGTGAATTGAGCTTCGACTTCAGAATGCCGCGGGCAATTGCGTGGGTCGCAGTGGGATTTGTAACCCAGATAAAAACTATGACCATCAGCAGCTTCAGCGAAGCCGTATTGAAACCTGAGTAAAGCATAAGTCCGACTAAACACAGTGCGGCCCCTAAAGTGTCGCACTTCGCTGCGCCATGGGCACGTGTCAGTGCGTCCGGAAATCTAAGGATGCCAAGTGTCCCAACGATAAAGAAGAACAATCCGAACAACATAAATAGGATGACAAGAATATCACGCATGCTGCTCGTCCTCCTCTTCAGACTCCTCAGCGAATTCCCTGGAAATAAATATTGAAGCTATAAAGCTGATCAGCGCATAGACGAGGACGACGTCCAGAAAATAGGTCTCCCTAAGTACGAATGCAATTAATGCAATTATGACAATGGTCTTCGTCCCAACGACGTTGATCCCGATAATCCGGTCACCCTTTGTCGGACCTATGATGACCCGAACAAGGCAGATCAGCGAGGTTAATGCAAGCGCGACTGACATTGCTAGTAAAAACTTATCCATTGAGCCGCGCCTCCACTTTGAGAAGAATTTTTTCTATGGGATTGCCATAAAGCGCCTTGTAATAATCTTCATTCAGCGCGTGAATTGTCAGATGGTCTTGTTCAAGTTCCACAGTCATTGTCCCAGGTGTCAGCGTAATGGCGTTTGACAAAAGTACAATCAGCCGCTCATCTTTTAGACTGGTGGTATAGTGATAAATTTGGGGTTCAATTCGCATATTTTTGCTGAGTACAATTTTCGCCACCTGAAAATTCGCTGAAATGATCTCTTTGATGAGAACAGCCACCAAATATAGCCATGACATCCACAGACTCGGAGCATACAGCGGGGTCTCGATGCTTTCTGCAACCTTGACACGCACGAGTTTCAACACTAACCACGAAAGGAGCAATCCAATAATGACGGCTTCAAGTGTAATTCTCTCTGCTAACATCAGGAAAAACAGCATAAGACCAATTAACGGAATAATTTTTTTCATATTCATCACCCTCTGTATTAATACGCAAATTTCATGCCAAATACCATGTTGCAAGTTGTATTATTAAAATATTCATAAATGCAGTTTTTTCAATCCTTTTAAACGTGTTAAATTTACCCAGTTCATCCTTCTTTTTTTATCCCGGTCACTATTGTATCATAATGAGTCACTAGGTTTCTCAACAAAAACAATAAATGTCTCAAAACAATACATCTGCATCATTTTGAGACATCTCGATTCATAGCTATGCCATGAGACTCCATTTTCCTGTAAAGCGTTGCCCTGCCAATGCCCAGTGCGCGTGCAGCCTGCGCTACGTTTCCTTTGCAGACCTTCAGCGCATGAAGAACAGCCTGTCGCTCAATTTCTGAAAGAGGCAGAGTGCGCTCTTCAGAAGCGACAAACTCCCGGCGGGCATCCAGACGAATGTAACTTGGAATCAGCTTTTCCTCCAAGGGGGCTTCCCCCGCCAGACTGACCATCATCTGCATGACATTTTGCAATTCGCGAACATTGCCCGGCCAGTCATAATTGGTCATGATCCTATAGAATCCCTCAGCGATAGGCGGACTGTCCACTGAGCGTTTATGAAACTGGATGTAAAAGTTGTCGATCAGCTTGGGAATGTCACTTCTGCGCTCTCTGAGTGCCGGTGTATAGATTGGCATAACATTGAGTCTATAGTAAAGGTCACTTCTGAAGTTTCCTTTTTCGACTTCCGTTTTTAAATTTTTATGTGTCGCGGCGATTACCCGGACATCTACAGGAAGGACATCATAACCGCCAACCCTCACGACCTGTCTGGTTTCCAGAACGCGAAGCAGCATTGCCTGAGTATCCAGCGGCATGTCGCCAATCTCGTCCAGGAACAGCGTCCCTCCGTCTGAGAGTTCGAACTTGCCCGGTTGTCCGCCTTTGCGCGCGCCGGTAAAAGCGCCCTCCACATACCCAAAGAGTTCACTGGCGACCAAATCTCGCGGAATTGCGCCGCAGTTGATAAAAACAAAAGGCTGATTCTTCCTTCTGCTGGCGTTATGTATGCCCTGGGCGAACATTTCCTTGCCCGTGCCGCTTTCTCCGTAGAGAAGAATATTGGCGTCAGAGTCCGCCACCCTTTTTGCCGTATCCACCGCCTGTTTGATTTCCCGACTGTCTCCGAGAATATCATTAAAAGTGTAGATCGCCGTTGCACCAACGATTTTATTGACCAGGCTGTGCACGCGTTTGGACTCTCTGAAAGTCAAAACCGCTTCTTTTTTTCCACTCTGTGTCTGACTGATCGGCGTCATATTGACAAGGACAGAAACGCGCTTTCCGTTTTTCTTTCGAAGAAAAACCTCCACCTCGTCCAGTCTGGAATTGCTTTTGACCATATTGATATAGCCTTTCAGCTTTTCTGCTTCAATTAAAGTTTCAAGCTTCTGGCCCAAAATTTCCTTCTCATTGTAACCGAGGTATTTTCTTGCGAAATGGTTGATTTCAGTAATTTCACCTGTCGAGTCGACGCATAAAATACCTTCCCGAATGGACTCCATAATAGCCAAATAGTGCTCACTGGCCCGCTTTGCTTCCAGGTGCGCTGCCTCGAGCTCCAATTCGTGCTCTATTGCTTCAGCAGATGCCATGACCATGCCAAGGGTGTGCGGATGAACCAGATCATAGTCTCCCGACATACTGATCACAGCCACCACTTCACCATGAGTGCCATGAATTGGCGAAGCTGATGTCGTCCAGTCATGAAACGCCCTGTGATAATGCTCAGCGCCCATAACCTGAATTGATTGATCCGCCTTTAAAGCGATCCCAATCCCGTTGGTCCCAATGGCAGACTCGCTGACGTTGCAGCCGCTGTGGAGTCTGAGGTGTCTGTTTTCCTCCAGCATTTTCTGGTCACCATAGCTTCCGAGAACCCATCCCTCGCGGTCTGTCAGTCTGAGGATCATTCTGGATTCGCCGACGGCCTTATACAAGGTCTCCATAAAAGGTTTCGCTATTTTAAGGACGTCCCCCAGCTGCTCACGTCTGATTTCTAGTTCTTTCTCATTTAAGTCCTCATCAGCCCAGGGACCCTCCTGATGGACGCCAGCGAATCTGCAGCGTTCCCAGGATTCTACAATTTCCGGTCTAAGCACTTTTGAATCGATGAGCCCTGTCTCATAGAATCTCAGCCATGCTTTTTCAAGTTTAGAACGATTTTGCAGCAATTTTCTCGTCGACAAAAGCTCACCTCCCCCGGAAAATCTCAAGTAAAGAAAGGACGGAAGAGGGAGGGTCATGGGCCGGTGCCCATTGACTGCCTCTTCCATGTGAGTAAAGAGGAGATCTCCAGCTGACGCCTTTTGATCCCCCTTCACACTGTTTATTCCTAACTATTCATTCCAAAGCCTATGTCTCAGCAAAGTTCTGACTTCACCAATCATATACAGGGACCCAAAGCACAAGACTGCGTCATTCGATCCAGGCGTTACCTGCTCAAAGGCTAAGTCGAGCGCTTCCGAAATTGCGGGGCGAACAATGACCGTCTTGCCATAAGATGTCATGCGCTCAGCCAGACCATCTGCGCTCATTTTTCTTGGATTGTTTGGTTCAGTTGCAATGACAGTGTCGACCAGCGGCATCATCACGCTCAGCATGCCGGAGATATCTTTGTCCCCAAGGATCCCGACAACGGCGACAATCCGCCTGCCCGGCATAAGCCGCTTCACAGCAGCAGCAAGGCCGGAGGCGCCGTGAAAATTATGGGCGCCGTCGATCATAACCAGCGGTTCATGGGACATGACTTCAAGACGTCCCGGCCAGACAGCGGCTGCCAACCCGTCCCTAATAGCATTGTCGGAGATTTCAATATCATAGGCTTCCTTTAAAGCTTCTGCAGCAGTCAACGCCACAACGGCATTATTGACTTGATAGTCGCCAATCAACTTTAAACAGTAAGCATTATCAAAAAGTTTAAAGACGGTTCCTTCAAGTGTAGCAGATTGGATCGAGGCCTCCTGGCAGGGCGCCACTACAAGGCGCGTGCCAAGCTCCTGGCAGCGGGACGCTATGACAGACAAAGCTTCCGGAGCTTGGGGATGAATCACGCAAACCGAGTCCGGCTTGATGATGCCCGCCTTTTCAAAGGCGACTTTGTCGAGAGTGTCCCCCAAGTATTCCACGTGATCGAGATCCACAGGTGTAATCACGGACACCAAGGGCTTCCTGATGACATTTGTGGAGTCGAGGCGGCCGCCCAGGCCGACCTCCAGCACCACATAATCCACTTTATGTCTGGCGTAATACTCAAACGCCACCGCGGTGACGATTTCAAATTCTGTCGGATGGCTGCAGCCTTCACTCAGCATCCGGTCCACATGAGTCTTTACAAAGGAGACAACCTCCGCAAGTGACTGGTCATCAATGTTCTCCCCGTTAATTCGGATGCGCTCATTGAAGACTTCCAAATAGGGCGACGTGTAGAGCCCCACTTTGTAGCCTTGGGCTCTCAAAATTGAATAAATCATGGTCGACGTGGAACCCTTGCCGTTTGTCCCGGCTACGTGGATATACGCCAGCCGGTCCTGAGGATTGCCCATATAACCGAGGAGTTGTGTAATGTTGTCGAGGCCAAGCTTGCTGCCAAATTGATAGGTGCTATGGATATAATCAATCGCTTCACGAACATTCATGCCGCTTCTCTCCTAATTGAGTTTGGATTTGACTTTATCGAGTCTGTCCTGAGAGAGGGCCAGCATCTCTGCCAGTGTCACGCGCTTCGCGCGTTCTTCCTCAACCAGCTGCGCCGGCGCTTTAGCGACAAAGCCAGCATTGCCCAGTTTTGAGTCAATGCGCTCAATTTCCGCAGTCAGCTTCTTCACTTCTCTTTCAAGGCGCTCAGATTCCTTTTTATAGTCTATCAAATCGTCCAGAGGCATAAGCAGCTCTCCGCCCGGAACGACCACCGAAACAGCATCTTCAACGACTTCACCTTCGACAAATGCCCACACCTCAGAGGCCGAGGCAAGGCTTTCGAGATAAGTTTTCTGATCCAGGAAGACCGGCATAAGTTCCGGTGTCACTTTGACTATGAGTCGCGCTTTTCTGGATGGCGCGACCTCCATTTCAGCCCGTGAGTTACGGATGCTGCGGATGGCGTCCATCAGAATCTCCATGGCACGTTCAGCTTCAGCGTCCACATGACCCGGGTTCGCAACCGGCCAAGGCGTCACAATCAAGTCAGCGTCCTTGGATGGCAGGTGCTGCCAGATTTCTTCAGTAATAAACGGTATGAACGGATGAAGCAGTTTTAGAATATCTCTGAGTACGGACAGAAGGACCTTCTGAACGGTCGTTTTCTCCTCAGGATTTTCACCATATAGACGCTTCTTCGCAGTTTCAATGTACCAGTCACAGTATTCGTTCCATACGAATTCATAGATTTTATTGGCTGCGACGCCAAGTTCAAACTTTTCAAGGTTTTCTGTTGACTCAGACGTCAGTTGCGACAATCTGGAGAGAATCCAGCGGTCCGCCAGCGTCAACGTCTCAGAGCCGTCCAAAGCACCAGGGTCTTTTTCGATGCCCATCAGCACAAAGCGGGAGGCGTTCCACAGTTTATTCGCGAAGTTCCGGCTGGACTCGACGCGGTCAATCTGGAATTTAAGGTCATTACCAGGGCTGTTGCCAGTCGCCAGCATAAAGCGCAGCGCGTCAGCACCAAACTGGTCAATAATGTCCAGCGGGTCAACACCGTTGCCGAGAGACTTGGACATTTTCTTGCCGTCCGCCGCTCTGACCAAACCATGGATGAACACTTTATCAAACGGTATGTCGCCCATGGCTTCAAGGCCCGAGAAGACCATACGGACGACCCAGAAGAAAATGATGTCATAGCCGGTGACCAAAACACTGGTCGGATAAAAATAATCGAGGTCAGGTGTTTTTTCTGGCCAGCCCAAAGTTGAAAACGGCCAAAGCGCTGAGCTGAACCAAGTATCGAGGACGTCCTCGTCCTGTCGGAAATTAGTTCCCCCGCAGTCTGCGCAGGTATCCGGCATTTCCCTGGCAACGACAACTTTGCCGCAATGCTCACAATAGTAAGCCGGGATTCGGTGCCCCCACCAGAGTTGTCTGGAGATACACCAGTCGCGGATGTTCTCGAGCCAGTGCATATAAATTTTTGTGAAACGCTCCGGCACAAATTCCAACGTGCTGTTCTTGACAACTTCAATTGCCGGCGCCGCAAGGGGTTCCATGCTGACAAACCATTGGTCGGACAGCATTGGTTCAATGATCGTGTGGCAGCGATAACATGTGCCGACATTGTGCTGGTGCTCTTTGATTTCAATAAGGTTGCCGGAAGCTTTCAGTTTTTCAACCACGGCTTTTCTGCAGGTGAAACGGTCCATGCCGACGAATTCCCCGGCAGCGTCGTTCATGGTGCCATCGAAGTTCATGGCTTCGACAGTCTCCAAATTGTGACGCTTGCCAATTTCATAGTCATTAGGGTCATGGGCAGGGGTTACTTTGAGTGCACCGGTACCGACCTCGCGGTCGACGTAGGCGTCCGCGACTATCGGCAGAGCTCTGCCAACGAGCGGAAGGATTGCCACTTTGCCAACGTATTTCGCATAGCGCGGATCCTCCGGATGCACCGCTATGCCCGTATCGCCCAGCATAGTTTCCGGGCGGGTTGTGGCGATTTCAAGATAGTCGTCCTCAGAATCCTGGAGGTAGTATTTGATATGATAGAAGGCGCCTTGCTTCTCTTCGTGCTCCACCTCAGCATCCGACAAGGTCGTCATACAGTCCGGGCACCAGTTGATCAAACGGTTGCCGCGGTAAATGAGGCCTTTTTCATAGAGGCGTATAAAAACCTCCGTTACTGCTTGGTTGCAGCCTTCGTCCATAGTGAAGCGCTCGCGGTCCCAGTCGCAGGAGCTGCCCAGTTTCATCATTTGATTGACGATCTGGCGGCCGTAATCCTCACGCCATGCCCACGCACGCTCCAGGAAGCCGTCACGTCCGACGTCTTCTTTACTCAGGCCTTCTTCCTTCTTGATCTTCTCAACCACTTTGACTTCGGTGGCTATGCTGGCATGGTCCGTTCCCGGAAGCCAGAGTGCTTCAAAGCCCTGCATGCGCCGCCAGCGGATCAGGATATCCTGAAGGGTCTGATCCAGGGCGTGGCCCATGTGAAGCTGCCCTGTAATATTCGGCGGCGGCAGCACAATTGTGTACGGCTTCTTGTCCGGATTGACCTCCGCCTTGAATTGTTTCTTGTCCATCCAGCCTGCGTAAATTTTGTCCTCAAAGGCTTTGGGATCATAAGTTTTGCCCATTTCACCCGCGGCTGGCGCTTCCTGTGTCATTTTTTCAATGTTGTTTTCTTCCACATTGCTCACTCCCGACTATGATTCTTTTTGCTGACCTTTTCCGACCTTTTCCGATCTTTTGGGAAATAAAAAAAACTCCATCCCAATCAAGGGACGAAGTCTATTCGCGTTACCACCCCAGTTCCGCCTGCTCATCCCGGGGCACCATGCACTGCAAGCGTCTCCGAGACTCCGCTTCGCGGCACCTCCATTGACGTCAAACGGCGTCACCCGTCCAGCGCTTGGCTTATTAAAAGCGTTCGCGCCGGCCGCTCCACAGCGACCTTCAGCCTCACAACCCGCGAAGTGTCTCCCAGCCATGGACACTCTCTCTGAACACATTGTAAAGGCTTACTCCTCTGTTTCTCAGCGTTTTAAGTGCTCTGCCTGCCGATGGTCATCCAACCGCAGACATAATCACATTCTTCATTTAGTATGCTGAGCACATTATACAAGAAGCAGGCCCACTAGTCAAGGAGGCAATAGGCGTAAGCCGCAATAGGCGCAAGCCGCAATAGGCGCCACCTCGACCATAGACACCACGAAACGTGATGGCGTGTAAATTGTGACCATCGGATGCGCGCCTTTATTCTTTACCACACTATTTCAGAAGATGCATACAGCACCGGCGTTCCAGATACCCCACCAATTCGCGGGCCATACTTCTGAAGTCGTAATGAAATATGCTCCAGTCCCGCTGATAATTTACATAGACAATCCGTTTAATGCTCATGGAGGGCAAATAAGGATTACCATCCACGGAGGATGAATCCTGATAAATGCACAGACGGGTCACGCGGCCCATGCCCCGTTTCATAGTCTCTGGGTCAATGCCGGTCTCCACCGGCTCTTCATGTACAATCGCAAACCAAAGCATGCCGTCAATCTCGCCTTCCAGATACCCTCTATGTCTGTGATCGTTGATGACCTTGATATTATGCTCATAAGAACCCATATGACATCCCACCTATCTGTCCGACGACGAAGCCCCCACAAAAACCAGAGGGAATACCAGAATAATATATTTCTAGTATTCCCAAATTTGAATGGTCTACACAGGAACTTTATTGAAAGCCACGCTTATAAACTTGGGACGTTAACAATATTACTGGGTATACGCAAATACAATAACATTCAAGTGGACCTCATCGAAAGATCACAAAAAATATTTGTGAAATTTTATGTGTACCGCCCTGAAGGAGGTTTATATTGTGTACTATTTCGTCTCAGCAAATTACAGAATATTACAAAATCCACCTAAGAAAGCCACAAAAAAATTATCGAGAAAGCAACATAAAGAAGTTATTGAAAAGTTGAAGCATCAAAATGAGTATAAGAATTCAGTCCGCAGTTTGAAAATAGATGATTGAATGAATCATGCTGTTAGGTCCTATTCTGAAAAGGGGGGGATATGGATTGAATGTATTGATTGCGAAAGTTAAAGAGGTTTTTTTTCCGTTTTACCTATTACTGTCATTGTGATCTTATTAAATTTCACACTAACACCTTTGGCGCCTCCAGTCCTCATCAGATTTCTAATAGGCGCGATCTTCATCGTTTCAGGATTGTCCATTTTTCTATTCGGCATTGAGCTCGGAATCACACCCATTGGAAGTTTACTGGGCTCCAGTATTGCGAAAACCAACAAAATAAGCATTGTACTGCTAGCTGGAATAATCCTGGGATTCGTAATCTCTATCGCCGAACCAGACCTGCATATACTTGCGGGAGAAGTCGAGTTGGTTACTTCAGGATCAGTTTCGAAAACAAGTACTGTAATAATTGTTTCAGTCGGGATCGCTTTCATGATGTCATTTGGTCTGATAAGGATTGTTTACAACATACCACTATATCTCATTCTGACCGCGATCTATGGCTTAATTTTGCTTATATCACCATTTGTCTCAAGAGAATTTCTTGCCATTGCCTTTGATGCCTCCGGCGCTACTACTGGCGCACTGACCGTTCCGTTCATTTTGGCTATAGCCATTGGTATTTCGGATTTAAAGAAAGACATAAAGGCATCCGAAAAAGACAGCTTCGGTCTGGTGGCCATCACTTCAACAGGTGCCATACTTACAGTTCTAATCTCAAACTTGATTTCAAAATCAAATGCATTCCAAGCTGAGGTCGACTTTGAGCTTCATTTGCCAGAATCCACTATCGAAGTGTTCATCAATGAGTTTCTTTCGATTTCAAAAGAAAGTTTCTTTGCACTATTGCCTATTCTGATTATATTTTTAGTTACTCATAAATTTTCCCTTCATCTATCCAGAAAATCACTTCGTAAAATCACAATGGGACTTCTTTTGACTTACATTGGCTTAGTTATTTATATGCTTGGCGTTCGAGCCGGTTTTATGGAAACAGGCAATCTCATCGGATTTGGCATTGCCTCATTGCAAAACAACGCTTATCTCCCGGCAGTTGGATTTTGTTTAGGTTTTGTGACTATACTGGCAGAACCGGCAGTCTATGTATTAACAAAACAAATCGAAGAAGTTACGAGCGGTTATGTCAGACAAAAAATAATTACATGGACTTTGGCTATTGGTGTAGGCGCTGCTATCTCATTGTCCATGCTTCGAATTCTCATACCAGAACTTCAACTATGGCATTATTTGCTTCCCGGATATCTTGTTTCAATTATTCTGACGTATTTTACCCCGAAACTTTTTGTTGGAATCGCATTTGATTCAGGCGGTGTTGCTTCGGGACCTATGACAGCGACCTTTATCTTAGCATTTACGTATGGCGCCGCACAAGCGATTGACGGAGCAAACGTTCTAGTGGACGGTTTTGGAATGATTGCTATGGTCGCTTTAGCACCCCTGATCACTTTGCAAATACTAGGTTTAATATTCAAATACAACACCAGGAAGGAGGTTTGAAGAGACATGAGTTTAAAAGTAGTCCAATCAAAAAATGAATTGATCGTCGCCGTTGTTCCCTTTGGTTTGGGAAGCAAGGTATTGCACGTTTCCAAAAAATGCGGTGTAACAGGTGGTACGATTTTTCTTGGAAAAGGGACCATTCACAACACAATTCTGAATCTTTTATCCATTACCGATATAAGAAAAGAAATTGTTCTTATGGCCGCCTCCACAGAGGTAGCTTCCTGTGTTCTAAAATCACTGTATCATAAATTCAGTTTTGGAAAACCGAATCATGGCATTATTTTCACACTGCTTATATCAGAGGTTTTAGGAACCCGCTGTCTTGAATGCGAGGTCCAGAATGTAAAAAAGGTGGGGAATCATATGAAGTATCAACTTATTACTATAATTGTCGATAAAGGAAAAGCAGAACAGGTCATAGATGCAGCGACTCAGGCTGGCGCAACCGGTGGAACCATAATTAATGCAAGAGGTTCAGGCATTCACGAAACAAGCAAAATATTCGCGATGGACATTGAACCAGAAAAGGAAATAATCATCATTCTGGAAAAGGGTGAAAAGATTGATTTGATTGTAGATAAAATCAATTCTGAACTCAAAATGGATTTGCCTGGAAATGGTATCCTTTTTACACAAAACGTCAACAAAGCATTTGGGATACTGAAGTAAGTCTAAAAGGCCACTTCGTTGATCGAAGCGGCCTTTTCCGTTGAAAAGTACAATCTTAGATGTTTATCAATCTCACTGAATCCCTGCGTTTAAAAGATGACTGTTCTGAGCGGTTCAATTAAATAGGACATCAATCTCCGCCACAGCGGATTTGATCACCAGGTCAATCCGTTCCTGCGACTGGTCGTAGCCCTCTGAATAATAAATCCCGTCCTCTTTGACGAAGCCATTTCTAGAAAGGGACTGATCCCCCACGACACCTTTATAATCGACGCTGACGCCGACACCCTCCGGCACCACAAGGCGGATGGAGGTCGCACCGCAGTTGATTTCAACAGTTGAACGCTCGACGAGGCTCCCCATTCTGAGGTCAAGGTCTCCGGCACCCATATTGATTTGCAGTCTCTCAACCGGGATTTTTTCCAGACTCATGTCACTCTCCATGGCACCGGCATCAATTTTCAGGTCCCACTTGACCTTTGGATTCAAGTACAGATCATAATCCAATTTTTCATGAACATTATCAAAGCGCAGACCTTCTTCAGGTTTAAAGCTATAGGCAATATCGTTGTCATTTCTTCGGCTGCCTACCTGATACAGCTTGCCTGGTACGACATACGACATGGCGTTTTGGTCTGTAACGCCAACCTTGAAGGTTCCTGCCGGCAGGGCAATATCGACACTCGCTTTTTCTATGCCATCCAAATCAGCAATATCAAAACTGCCGCTGGTAACACCCGAGACCCAATCCGACGCGTTTCTGTCCCCACGCTCAACAATAGTCCATGGCAACGTCATTCCAAAGAAATCAAAATCGCGGTTCCGGCTGCCCACCATTGTGCCATAGAGAAGAATTGCCGCAATGAACAGCACCCAGGTTATGAGGCTAATGTAAGGAAACCTTCTGAAAATAATATTGATGCCTACGACGACAAAGATCAACGGCCACAGATCGAAGAGGGCACTGACTATGGAGATGTTGATATACCCAAACTTAACCAGAAGCCAGACAACACCTATGGCAATGAAGGTCAGACCGACGCCTATCCCGTCTGCAATCTGTTTATGGCGTCTTCTTCGAAGCGCTTTGTCCCGCTCTTCGATCTCAGCGCCGGTCAGCGCTGCACCGTTTTTTGAATAAGCACCTTGCCGGGGCTCCGTTTTGGGTTGTTCCTGCTGCTCAGATGGATTAGTTTGTTGCTGATCGTCCATGTTCAGTCACCTCTGCCTTTCATAACAATCAATCCGCCTATAAGGATGAGTACCACCGGCAAAATCAGAGAAAAATCAAACCACGGCAGGATTTGTCTGAAAAACAGCAGTCCGCCAAGTCCTATAAAACCGAGGCCTATGATGAGCCGGGCATTGTCATTGTTGAATTCGTGGGTTTTTCTGCCGCCTGTTGAAGCCGGATCAACGCCGTCATAACCTTGATCCTCCTGAACGAATTCATAGCCGACATCACCCACCGGGCGCTTTGGGATGACTATGGCGCATATGATATACGCCAGAAGTCCTGTACCGCCGAAAATGACCATGACCGCCCACAGTATTCTCACAATCACAGGGTCTATGTTGAAATATTCCGCCACGCCGCTGCATACACCGGCTATAACGACATCATTGTTGGATCGATAAAGTCGTTTCATGATTGGACCTCCTCGTTAGACTTAGTTGTTGGTTCAATTTGCTCAAGGACCGAATTCGCTGCGTCCTGTGTTTCGCTGCCGGAAATCTCAGGTTCCGTGATTATTTCAGATTTTGAGTACCCTGCAGGAGGGTCTTCCGGTTTGACTTCCGGTTTGACTTCCGGCTTCGCTTCGGGTTTCGCCCCGGCTACAGGGTCGAAGGTTTCTTCTTCGCGTCTGCTTCCGGCATTATTGCTGCTGCCGTAGCCCCTGTTTTCACCCGGCGCGCGTCTTGGCTCTTCCGGAATAATCAAGCCCGCTGCGATATAAAACAAAATTCCGACACCCGCAAAACCAATTAAGATCATGCCAAGTCGAATGACGGTGGGATCAACGCCTATATAATCACCAATGCCGCCACAGACACCAAACAACATTCGATTTTCCCGTGATCGATACAATTTTCTTTCCATATGTTTGACCTCCTCTTCTTTACAGCATGATCATACCATATGCTATCTTGTTTTGCAAGGTACTCAGTTAAACACTATAGATTAAATGATTCTTAAGATCTTAATGATTTTTTAACAAACTGCTGAGGTGTAAGATTGAAATGGAGGGTCAATGGGCAACAGCCGCAGGCACGCATCCACCCCAAGAAAAAAGCCCCGGACACGTTCTCCGGGGCTTATTAATTATTCGTGCTGCTTCATTTAACTATTAACCCCGTCCATGACCAGGACCAAAGATTCTCTCCGCGATCCGAATCCCTGTCGGCGTTGCCGCAAGTCCACCCATGGCTGTTTCTCTGAGCGTCGGGGACATGACCTTGCCTACTCGGTACATGGCGTCCACGACTTCATCAAACGGAATCGCTGTTTCAAGCCCCGCAAGAGCCATATCTGCCGAAAGAATGGCATTAGCCGTGCCCAGCGCGTTTCGCTTCGCGCAGGGGCATTCCACCAGACCTGCAATTGGATCACAAACGAGTCCCAAGATGTTCTTGATGGTAAAAGACGCCGCACTCAGCGCAGCCGCAGGACTGCCGCCCATCATTTCCACTATGCCGGCGGAGGCCATAGCAGATGCCGTACCCGTCTCCGCCTGACATCCCCCTTCAGACCCTGCTACCGTAGCGTTTCTGGAAAATAGAAAACCTATCGCTGATGCCGTCAAAAGCGCCTCCACCAGCTCATCATCTGACTTGCCCTGCTTTAGACCAGTTGATACCAACGCCCCCGGCACAATCCCACAGGATCCCGCCGTAGGGGATGCTACAATCCGCCCCATGGAGGCGTTGACCTCCATGACCGACATAGCATTGGTCATAGCTTGAAACATATCCCGCCCGGACAGCGGCTCATGAGTCGCAGCGTACTGCGAAAGTCTGTAAGCCTCACCGCCAATCAGTCCGCTGACTGACTTGACACCTTCATGAAGCCCTGCCTGAATCGCTGTCTTCATGACGTTGAGACTGTCCAGCATCTGCCCGCGAATCTCTTTCGCGCTTCTTTTCGACATTTCCACTTCCCTCGCCAGCATGACCTGAGCAATGGTCATCTGTTTCTCACCGCAAATTTCCAGAAGTTCTTCACCGGTTGTAAATCTATAAGTCATAGGTCACCTCTCATATCAGATAGACATCGACAATGCCCGGAAATGTGCGAATCGCGCGCAATGCCTCGTCACTGACAACATCTGAAACTTCAATCACCATGACACCCTCGTCATCACGATTCTTTTTCTTATGAAAACTCATATACAGAACATCGAGGTTACAAGCCATCAGGATGTTGGTCATGCCCGAAATGATGCCCTTGCTCGTATTATGTCTGACTATAATGGTTGGGTGCTCACCGCTGATCGTGAGGTCAATCCCGTTGAGGTGCACAATATTTATGTTTCCTCCGCCGATGGACGACCCAATCAGCACCACTTCAGAATCATCCGACCGTCTGATGACAATCTTGACAGAATTCGGATGCATCAAATCGCCGAGATCTTTCTCCTGAAAACTGTAGGCAACGCCCCTTTGTGCGGCAATCTCAAAAGCTTCTCTGAGTCTGTCATCACTCTCGCCAAAGCCCAGTACGCCGGCCAGGAGCGCCTTATCTGTTCCGTGGCCCCGATAGGTTTTCGCGAAGGAGCCATGCAGGTAAAAATCCACGCTTTTAATGTCGTCTCCAGCAAATTTGTGAGCCATTTTTCCTATTCTGGCCGCACCTGCGGTATGGGAGCTCGAAGGTCCAATCATCACCGGGCCAAGGATATCAAACATACTATAATCTACCAAGTTGCCACCTCCTTTTTTAATGAATATACACAAATTTTACGAAAAAGAAAAGATGGGCGGATACCCATCTTAATATTTATTTGTAATTTACTTATATTTAAATCATTTTAAAATATATGCATTGAATGTATATTGTATTTCACTTAAATGAAATAAGGATGGAACGATAGGCATATCATGATTGCAGCGCCAAAACTACAATCCTGCTGCTGCTCTTACCATCTCTTGATGTTTTGGATCCTTGGTTCGCGTGCTGTGAAGCTTGCTGTCCCTAAAGTGAAGGCAGAAATGCCCTGAAACGCCATTGTTCTTCACCATGTCAAAATTGTAGCCATAACCATAGCCCGCCGAGCGGTCGTTGATATATTTTCCCTCCGGCTGATTCTCCAGACCCGCATGGGGCATGCCATTCATGGATGCTGCGATAATGCGGTTGTTGAAATGAACCAGGATCGCTCTGCGGGACCAGTTGTAGGAGCCGCCCCAAAGTTTTTTGATAATCTCCGCGTCTTCTTTTGTAACAGGCTCAATGTCCGCATGGACGCCACCATAAGTGACTTTCACTTTAAATATTGTGCCTGTTTTAAAGTCTTCCAGCGTCAGAACCGTTGAGCCACGCTTCAGCGATCCCTGAATGTCATTCCAGGTAATATATTCGCCCACTCGGCGCTCACCGACACCTCTCGAGACGACCGTTTGCTCTGAAGTGGCTGGCACGGTGTCGTCTGTGGTCGTCAGCAATATGTAGCCCAGCTCCGCCATTTTGGCAAGAACGGCTTCACCCGCTTTGCCATCTGCCGTCATTTTAAATTTCGTCTGGAACGCCTTGACGGCCTCTTCTGTCATAGCACCATAAAAATCAGTTGGTTGATCGATATCCAAATAACCAAACTTCATTAAGGTTGATTGAATCCAGTAAACACTTTTTGAAGTATCTCCAAATTTATATTCGGCCCGTTTAACTTCAGGAATTCTGTTTTGAGCCTGAAGCTGAGCCAGTGTGCTTGTTCCCGCTATACCGTCTGCAGTTAGTCCGACACTTTTCTGATAAGCCTTCACGGCCTGTTGAGTCGTCGGCCCGTAGTTCAAAGTAAACGCATGGTCCTTGTAGAAGCCAGCATCGTTCAGTGCCCGCTGCAGCCAGTAAACATCCTTGCTTACGGATCCTAATTTATAGACGGGCTGTTTAAAGTGCTCCGTCACATCTGCAAAGCCACTGCCAAGCGCCAATGTGCCGCCTATCAGCAGCAATGTCATCACCTTTTTGATCATAAAAACCTCCATCGGCAAATTTTATGTTAACTATACACGCCGATAGGTGATAAATCAAGGCTTTTAGGTTTTTTGTTACTTTTTAATCAGGGTGCGAACGACGTAGGACGCCATGAAAAAACCCGATACCGGGGGCACAAAAGACACACTGCCTGGTGTAACCTTTCTGGGATTCGATGGATTCGGATCTAAATTTTGGGGCTCCACTGGCAATTCTGTGGAAAACACCACCATGAGCTTTTTCACCCCGCGGGCCTTCAGCTCCTTGCGCATGACCTTCGCTAAAGGGCAGACCGAGGTCTTGGAGATGTCCGCCATAGCAAGCCGGGTCGGATCCAGTTTGTTGCCGGTACCCATGGAGCTCACCACTGGGATGTCGCGCTCCTGGCAGGTCACGATCAGGTGCAGCTTTGACGTGACCATGTCTATGGCGTCGATGACGAAATCGAAACCATCGGCAAAAATGCTTTCAGAGGTGTCCGCATCATAGCGCTGTTTGACGGCATTCACCTGAATCTCAGGATTGATGAGGGCGATGCGTTCTTTCATGACGTCGACCTTGTATTGGCCGATGGTCGTGTCAAGAGCATGGAGCTGGCGGTTCAAATTCGTCAGCGCGATCCGGTCGAAGTCGACGAGGGTCAGGCGTCCGACGCCGGATCTTGCCAGTGCCTCTGCCGCAAAGGATCCCACGCCGCCTATGCCAAAGATGGCCACATGGGCATTTTTTAGGATGTCCAGGCCTTCGGAACCTACGACCATTTCGGTGCGTGTCAATCTGTTGATACTCATCTTTCATACCGCCTTTTCAGCGAAACGGCGGACGGTTTCGACTATGACTTCGACGGCTTTGTCCATGGAGGCCATTGGGATGTACTCATAACGGCCGTGATAATTGTGGCCGCCTGTAAAGATGTTTGGTGTCGGAAGGCCCATGTAAGAAAGCCGGGAGCCGTCAGTGCCGCCGCGGATGGCCTTAATGAGTGGCTTGACGCCCACTGCTTCCATGGCACCTTTGACCTTTTCCACAATTTCCATCACCGGCAGGATTTTTTCTTTCATGTTGAAATAGGAGTCTTTGAGGATCAGTTCAACCGTGCCGGCGCCGTATCTTTGGTTCATGTAATTGGCTGCTTCGGTCATGAGGCGCTTTCTCGCCTCAAATTTTTCCAGATCGTGGTCCCGGATGATGTAGTGGAGCTCTGTAAGTTCAACATCACCCTTCATTTCGTTCAAATGGAAGAAGCCTTCATAGCCTGTGGTGTGCTCCGGCCGCTCTGATGCTGGGAGCATGGCATTGAAAGTCATGGCCAGATGCATGGAATTGACCATTTTATCTTTGGCGTTTCCGGGATGGATGTTGCGGCCATGGAGTTTCACCGTTGCTGAGGCGGCGTTGAAGTTTTCGTATTCGAGTTCTCCGAGTTCTCCACCGTCCAGGGTGTAGGCGAAGTCAGCCGCAAACTTATCGACGTCAAAGTGGTCTGCGCCGCGGCCTACCTCTTCGTCCGGCGTGAAGCCAATTTTGAGATCCCCTCTTGGGATCTTGGGATTTGCCATGAAGAATTCCACTGCACTCAGGATTTCCGCTATACCGGCTTTGTCATCCGCGCCGAGCAGTGTGGTTCCGTCCGTGGTGATGAGGTCTTGACCTGTATATTTGAGGAGCTCCGGGAAGTCCTTTGGCGACATGATGATAGTTTTCTCCTGATTGAGAAGAATGTCCCCGCCGTCATAATTTTTGATGATCTGCGGATTGACTCCGGTCGCCGTGAAATCAGGGCTGGTGTCCATGTGGGCGATCAGTCCTATGACCGGTGCTTTGGGTGTGTTGCCAGGCAGTGTTGCCATGAGATAGCCATTGTCGTCCAGACTGACGTTTTCAAGTCCTATGGCTCTCATCTCTTCTTCGAGGAGTTTTGCGAGCTCGAATTGTTTTTTCGTGGAAGGTGTGGTATTGGAGTGATGATCAGAGGCGGTGTCTATTTTGACATATCTCAGAAATCTTTCATGTACAGGATTCAAGGCGGATTCACTCCCAGTCAATTTTTTCAAGCGAGGTTTGGACGATGCGGTCATAGCCTTCCTGAAGTTTTTTGAGGATCGGATTTCCAGGTGAGTTGATTTTCTGATCGTCGATCTGCGCTACAGGCAACAGTCCTATGGACGTGCCCGTGATGAAGCAGGCATCGTAAAGTTGTATCTCCGAGGCCTTGATTTCCGCCTCCTCAAAGGCAATGCCAAGTGCTTCTATTGATGTGAGCAGCTTCTGCCGCGTGATCCCCAGCAGTACATCACTGGACTTTGGCGTCAGCAGGCGGTCGCCTTTGATGAAGAAGACGTTGGAGCGGCTGCCTTCAGTGATGCAGCCTTCACTGTCCACAAGCAATCCCTCAAAGATCTCCGTAGTTTCCCTCAAGGTGTCTACTTTGGCACTCAGCTCGGCATTGATGACTTTTGCATTTGGATTTTCTCTCTCCACCTGCATCAGCACTGTCTTGACGCCGTTTTCATAATAGTCTTTCGGCGGATAAAAGCTCTTGACCGGAAAGACCACATAGCTGAAAGCGCCGCTTTCGAGATAGCCTGCAACTATTTTCAGATTGTTGTCCTTGATCTCACAATGCGCCACGACTTGCTTCATGTCTTCAGCGACAGCCGCTTCAATGCCTTCCATAGGCATGCCCAGAGTAAGACCGGACTGCTTCAGTCTTTCAAGGTGCTCATCCATGAACAGCGGTTTTCCCGCCATGATTCGGATCACCTCGTAAATGGTCTTGCCTTGAAACGGCCATTCTTCTAAATCGTACGCATAATACACCTGACCGTCTGCCGCCACAAACGGCAAATTGGATGTTATTTTCAAATGGTTCACCCCATTCAGCAATAATAATTTCAGGCCCTCAGGCCCTGTTACATTGTACCATATTTCCGTTTGCCTTTGGAATTGGTGTTGGTGACGCGGACGGGTTTTAGTTGAGTGACAGGCACCAAGTTAAAAACAGTGCCAGAGCTTCACACAATTCCGGCACAATTCTTGTGTATGATGGCAGCACTTCTAAAGAAAAAACGTGTGATTGCCAAAGCAGTCACACGTTTTTCACCTTACTCATTACGTATCGCCTCCAGCGCACTCAACTTCATAGCTCTCAGCGCCGGATAAAAACCAGCGGCTATACCCACGACTGTCGCAAAGACCAGCGCTGCACCGCTCAGCCACAACGGAATAAAGGATATCCCTCCTGTAGTTTCGCCCCATCCAATGTTGAAGAGGCTCACCCCCACAGAATTGACCAGCCAGGAGATCAAATAACTCAGCACCAGCCCCAGAAGTCCCCCGAAGAAGCCAATCATGCCGGCTTCAAACAAAAACAGTTTCTTGATGACCGGAAGCTCCGCACCAAGCACTTTCATGACGCCAATCTCCCGCGTCCGCTCATAAATCGACATGACCATAGTGTTCGTGATCCCCAGCGCCGCTACAAACAGCGACACTGCGCCTATGCCGCCGAGCACCGCCCTGATCCCGGCCGTTGTCTGCTTCATGGATTCCAAAATATCCGAAAGACTCCAGGCTTGCAGCCCCATATCCTTAATCTGTTGCTGCACTTCCTGGACCTTATTCAGGTCATTGACCTTGACCTTGAGCTGTCCGTATTTGTCCGCATTGGGATCCGGCCTGACGCGGCCTCCGCCTCCGCCGCCGCCATTATTGCCCGACAATTTGGCCAGCTCTTCCTTCAGCTTGGTCATCTGAGTGATGTCCATATAAACCGTCCAGTCCCGCTCGTTATTGCTCTGGACCAGAATGCCCGACGCCTGAACCTTCACACCTCGGGGACGCTGGGTGATGTCCACATTGTCCGGCAGCGCCAGAAGACGCGCCGTCATCAGTTCCACCTGAGGCGGACCCGTATAGACACGGGACTTCGGATCATAGAACGAATCCTTGATGCCGCTGCCGAACAATAACTCGTATTTTCCGGAACCATCGGGCAATGCGCCTTGCTCTACCTGAAAGTCAAAAAAATCCGACTTGCTCATGTCAATGCCATTTAAGTTGAGATACGTGAAATAACGACCGGCGTTCAGCTGCATCCCTTGGAACATTATAGGCATCACCGCGTCCACGCCCGGAATCTGCTCAATTAAAGCAACTGTCTCATCATTCAGCTTTGGCGCTTCGCCGCCACCCGGCCTCGGCGCCGGCATGCCCGGCTCCACATAGCCCCAGTTCGGGCTGACATCAATGATATTGAGACTCCCCATATTCTTGAGCTGTTCCTCAAAGTTGCGGTTCATCCCAATCCCCAGGGACATCATCACCACGATGGAAGCCGTTCCTATGACGACCCCCAGCACGGTCAGAATCGTTCGCGTCTTGCGGCGCAGCAGATTCTTGACGCCCATTGCAATTAAATCTGCGCTATTCATTGTCCTCCACCGCCTCAATTTCAGCCGCGCGTTTCTTATCAGCCCTGCGTTTCCAGAGCATCACGCCGCCAAGCAGCGCCGCCATTGCGGCCAGAATCGCCAGAATCACCAATTTGGAACCCGGACCCGGCATAGGACTGCCTTCGCCCGGAATCCCCTCGCCAGGCACTTCCTCACCCGGGAATCCTTCGCCGGGAACCCCCATAGGATCAGCCATGACATTGACAGAAAACGGCTTTTCAATACGACCGGCCTCGCCGTTGGCATCCTCATACTCGAAGACGACCATGCCGGTGGCCTCACCCTCTGCCATTGGGATCAGCGTCGTGTCAAAATAATCGCTTCTCCCCGCTTCAAAGTTGCCCACATAATAATTGGACCCCTGAATCTGGAAGTCCCCTTCCACTTTGACCATCATGTTATAAAGCGTTGACTTCCCGAGGTTATAGAACTCAAAGGACAAAGGCACCGGATTATTCACATAGGCCTCAAACGGCAGCCCTATCTCAGAGGTTTCCAGCCGCACCGGCTGAATCACCGGTATGCTGACAACCTCTTCTTCCTTATAAGGATTCTTCTGATCATCATACGCATTGCCCTTGCTGTCCTCATATTCAAAGGTCACCGTCAGTGCGTACGCCTTCACCGCCGCGTCGTTCTTGACGCGCATCCTCACGATCTTCGACTGCAGCTCCTGGCGCCCAATAGCCTCAATAAAGAATGAACTCGCCATGTCAATAGGCGAAAACACGCCCTCCTCCGGCTTCAGCGTCACCTTGATATTGCGGATCCCCTCACTGCTGCTGGTGTTGTACAGATCCAGCTGAAGGTCAAATTCCGTACCTGCCAGCACGGCGTCCCCGCCAATGCCATAATCCCGAATGATAATTTTAGGTCTGCCGGAAGCTCCGCCATCCGCACCGCCGGACCCCAAAATGGACACCCCGGCGTACTCCCGAACCTGCAGCTGCTCCTCTTTCCCCACACTGCTGTACTTGACCACCGCGTACAAATCATAAAAATTCGCCGCGACTTCCTTCCTCGCCTGGAACGTGAATGTCAGTGTCTCCGACGCCCCCGCCGCAATGGTTCTGAACGTCCTTTTCGGCGACGTCTTAGGCACCACCGCCTCGCTCGGGTACTCCATGGACACCTCCACGAGCTCCGCGTCCGAACGCCCTTCGTTTTTCACCATAAACGACACCGAGAAAATCCCGCCGGCGCTCACCGCTCTTGGTCTTGACAGGTTCAGAATCTTCATGTCCAGCGCGCTGAGCTCATTGCCCTCAATGGGCACATAAATCTTGGAGGTCGTCGTGTAAGCCTTCCCGTCCAAATCAATATAAGTCATCTCCGCAGTCAGCTCATGGGTCCCGCTCGCAGCCCCGGACGGCGCCAGAATATTGAACGTCACCACCGACGTCCGCTTCCCGCCAATAATCCCCACAAACTTCGTCTCCATGTCCCCATCGAGCCTCAGGTTGGCAGCGTCAAAGCCCGTCAGCTTGATCCGCACATCGCCGGCATCAATTGTTCCGGCGTTTTCAAGCACCAAACCAATCTGATCCTTGACCCCTGCAACCACCTTTTCCCCCATAAACCTATAGTTCGTTATGCCGATGGTCGGTTCCACATTCGCCGCCTTCACCCGTACATAGTAAACCAGGCTGGCATCTGTATGAGGTTTGTCGTCAGAATCCTTATACTGCAGATTGAGCTTGATGGCATAAATACGCGTCTGCGCCGTAGGCGACACCACGACATCAAATCTCGCGATCTCCGTATCCTCCGACCGCAGGCGGTCAATAGTGTCATGGGTCACGCTCTGGTCGAGTTTAAACGGCGTGGTGCCGGGATCCGCGAAAGTCACAATGACATTTTTCGCGTCGTCGTCCGAGATGTTGGTCAGCGGAATCTCCAGCGTCGCTTTTGTGCCGGACAGCATCAGCGGCGTCGTTGTGGACTCCTTGACACGGATGACTGGCTGGTAGACCGGCACTTCCGTCACGGGGTCCTCATCCACGGTCCGGATGCCGGGCACGACAATGGTTTCCTCCGTGGTGCCGTCAGCGGTTCGGATGACTATTGGCAGTGTCGCCTCACCGTTGCCCTTGTACCGGAGGTCGATTCTGTAAACGTCGTAATTGGCGGCATTCTCACTTGAAATTCCCAGCCCGGAGAGAACTGCTGCTGACGGCGACGCCACCTTCGACATCCCCGCAAGCCCACTCAACGGACTAAAGGTGCTTAGAGAGGCGTTACTGATTGCCACGCTCTGGTAGGCCGTCTCGTCCGAATGGCTTAAAGCCAGCACCAACGCAAAAGTCGAGTCCGTCCGGATCGATGTCACATTGGTTGAAAGCGAAGTGTTCATAGTACCTACTTTTTGAATATACTGGCTGGTTCCCACGTCCGCCGCAGCACTCGGCAGCGGCATTCCTGTCAGCAGCATGACCAGCATCAGGCCAAGGGCCATCACCCGTTTAAGCATGAACATATTCCTTCACTTCTCCCCTCATGATTTCAACCGATTCAATGTTGCCGTCCCTGATGTGGACGACTTTATCCGCAAAGGCGGCGACTTCCGGGTCGTGGGTGACGATCACCAGCGTCTGGTGATTTTGCCGCGCCATTCCCAGCATAATCTCCATGACCGACTCCGAAGTTTTGCTGTCCAGGTTGCCCGTTGGCTCATCCGCGAAGATGATGTTCGGGGACCCCACAAAGGCCCGGGCTATGCCCACACGCTGCTGCTGCCCACCGCTCATCTGATTGGGCTTGTGGGCAATGTATTTTTCCAGCCCGACCTTCATCAGAATATCCATGGCCATTTCCTCCCGCTCGCCCTTGGGCACACGGCGGAACATCAGCGGCATCATAACGTTTTCAAGAGCATTGAGCGAGGCGATCAGATTATAGGACTGAAAGACGAAACCCACATTCTGCTGCCTGAAGCGGGCCAGTTCCGCCTCGTTCATGGTGCTGATCCGGTGTCCTTCTATTTCAATGGTACCCTTGGTGGGCTTTTCCAGCCCTGCCATCATGTTGAGCAGCGTCGACTTCCCTGAGCCCGAGGTGCCAAGGATACAGCAGACTTCTCCCTTTTCAATTTCAAGGTCGACCTTGTCGAGGGCCACCACTTTTTCGTGGCCCAAGCGATAAACTTTTCTGAGCTCTTTGACTTCAATTGCGGCCAAGTCGATCCCTCCCCTCCGTGTTTCGACTCCTTGAGTTTCACAGCCTTATATTACTACCCCTGTTAATTCCATAACAATATTAATTTTTCTCAATAATTCAAGTTTTTTTAGCCGATGGTCATTTAATCCAGCACCTTCCGGCAAGCTTCCCTTTCGGGCAAAAGACTTGTAAGCAAAGCATTAGACGCCCGCCTCAAGCCATTGGTTCCTCATTTTAAAGGCAGACGCAATATTTTTTCTCGTATTGAAACAGAACGTTTGTTCTGTTAAAATGAAAGTGAGGAAGCGGGTTTCTCACACCGCCCTCCACTTAGGAAGATAGAAACCGGGTGTCTGCGGCCAGCGCCTATCAACCCCGAGTTTCGCTTTGCCAAAATTACAAAGGAGGGAGATCGTCTCATGTCAACTTCGCGCATTGTCTTTCACGTCGACGTGAACTCCGCCTATTTGTCCTGGGAGGCCGCCTACCGCCTGCAGATGGGGGAATCCCTGGATCTGAGGACCATCCCGTCCGCAGTGGGCGGCGACGTGACCAAGCGCCGCGGGATCATTCTCGCGAAATCCATCCCCGCCAAAGCTTACAACATACAAACCGGCGAAAGCGTGGGCGCCGCGCTGCTCAAATGCCCAAACCTCGTTCTGGTTCGCCCGACCTACGGGCTTTACATCCGCTGCCACCGTGCCATGCTGGAAATCCTGAAAGAGTATTCGCCCCGTGTTCAGGTGTTTTCCATTGATGAGTGCTTCCTGGAGATGACCGACGTACGCCTTGGCGGCAGAAGCCCGGTGGAAGTTGCCCACGAGATTCGAAACAGAATCCGGACAGAACTGGGCTTTACGGTCAACGTCGGGATTTCCGTCAACAAGCTCCTGGCCAAAGTCGCCTCGGACTTTCGAAAGCCAGACCAAGTCCACACCCTGTACCCGGAGGAAATCGAGGAGAAAATGTGGCCGCTTCCCGCCGGCGACCTGTTTATGGTGGGCCGCGCCACCAAAGAGAAACTCGACCGCATGGGCATCCACACCATTGGCGAAATCGCGCGCTTCGACCGTACACTGCTTCGGATCCGTTTCAAAAAGCATGGCGACGTGATCTGGAATTACGCCAACGGCATCGACAGCAACCACATGCTGGAATCGGAAAGCGACGGCGTCAAGGGCATTGGGAACTCCACCACCATTCCCTTTGATGTGGACGACCCCAAAATCGCCCGACTGTACCTGCTGTCCCTCTCTGAAATGGTCGGCATGCGCCTCAGGGATAAAGGGCTGACCTATGGCCTCGTTTCCGTGTCGATCCGTCATTCGGATTTCGAGCATTTTTCCCATCAAAAGAAACTGCTCTACCGCAGCGATTCCACAGATGACCTTTACCGGGAGGTCTGCGGCCTGTTTGACGCCCTTTGGACCGGCGTCCCGCTTCGCCACGTTGGCATTCGGGTCAGCGAGCTTTCAACAAAGGCGGCGCAGCAGCTGTCCTTTTTCGATCACCCAAAAGCCCTCGCCCGCAGTGCGCTCGACAAAACCATTGATAACCTTCGCCTCAAATACGGCAACAGTGTCATTCAGCGGGGCTCCTTCCTCCACACCGGGATCCAGCCGGTCATGGGCGGCGTCGGGGACGAGGATTACCCCATGATGCGCTCCGCGCTTTAGCGTCAACGTACACAGCTTCACACCACCGAAAAAAAGGACTGTCTGGCAATGCGCTTTATAAGGCATTTTTCAGACAGTCCTTTTGCTTTTCATCCTAAAGTCTATTCAGGTTTGTGCTCCTCTTCGACTTTAAATTCATGGAATAAATTCCCAAACGCTTCGCGCATATAGGAGTTCAACGTATTCTCATCAAAAGTTGAGCCGCCGTGCACCTTGCCCACACGTCTGGTCTGTGCTTTTTTTTCACCGGCGACGACATAGCCCAGGATGGTTGATTCGACCATATCATCCACAGCATCATATTTGCCTACTTTAACCTCAATAAATTTGTCCCGGCGCGTGAAGCGGATGAAATTTTCACGAATGGAAAAGCGGATAATAGTGTCGCCTTCAGGGCCTTCAAAAGCAACGCTTCCATCAGCGACCGCCAAAACATCTTCGAGGTCCTCAGCCAGTCTCCCAAAATAGTCGAAGATGAGCTGCTCCGCCTCGTCAATCTGCTGAACCCGAGTCATTTCATGACGATATTTTTCGATATCCTCCGCAAATTGCTCTTTCAGTTTTTTGGTCAACGCATCGCGAAAATTGTAGTGAAAATGATGGACGCTCATGGGTCAGACCCCCCTCTTACGGATTTGTTGTTCTTTATATACCCCGATATACCGAAAGACTCGCCCAAAGAGAGATATTTTTTTTAACATCACCGATGATGATCCACTCCAGCCTCTGCTGAAATTCTAAAAGGACTCCAAACAGTGCCATTTAGGCTAAATCTTGAACAGCATCCACTTGCAGGCCTCAATGTCGTACTTGAGTTCAAAGACGCGCTCGACCCCTTCAATTTCACTCTGACAGCGATACACGAACATAGGGTGTCCCGCCAGTTTCTCGCGCTCCACGCAGAGCACCTGATCCACCTTGACGGTCACGCGCCGTTCATTCTCCTCTTCCATACGGAACCTGACCGGTCGGATGGCCCCGCCATCCTCTTCAAAATAGGCAATCATTTCAACGGGCTTCGCTACGATTTTCACGAGATTCACCTTCTTTCACAGGGCCCTTGATGCTTTCAGTATATCGAACATTTGTTCTATTGTCAAACCCTGTTTTTCTCGTGATCCGACGCCTGTCTTCATCCCATCCGGATCAGATTTGCCTCCAGACCCGCCGGCAGATCATCCCGGCAGGTAAAGTAAAGCACTTGACGCCGTTTTGAAATGGTTTCCAGCAGCGCATCGAATCCGCTGCGGCGAACGCGGTCAAAATTGACCGCCACATCATCCAAAAATACAGGCCAGTTTCCCTCAGGATCAAGTGTGTCCACCAACCCCAGCTTAAGCGCCAGATAGACCTGCTCCTGAGTGCCGCGGCTGAGTCGTCCATCCACAGGCTTAAGACCCTCCGGCCCTTCCACCATAAACCTGCCGGGGGATTCCGCCCGAGCCAGAAGCGCGGTATAGCGTTCATTCGTAAGTTTTTTTAAATACACCGTGGACTCGGCGAGAAAATCATAGCGGCGGCGGGATCTGAAGGCTTGGTCTGCCGACGCCACAATCAGGCTTTCTAAAAGCATGCGATTCCATTCAGAGACACACTGGGACTGACGGCGCTCGAGGCCGAGAATCTCGCGCTCCAAATCCTCAATTTCCGCGGCGATCTCCTGGCGCCTCGATTTTAGTTCAAGTGACAGACGGCGATTCTCAAGGGCCGCCAGCTCAAGACGAGCGTTCATTGCGAAGCTCTGAGCGTCCTCCAGAAGCTGATTCGGCAGCCATGCGCTAAACCGCGCGTAGTCCAAATCTGCATTCAAGCGGGTCCTCAGGATCGCCTCCTTCTCTCTGAGTTCAAGCAGCGCAAGGCTTTCTTCCACTGCGAGCGGACCCTGAAACGGCAATTCCTGGATAAAACGCGCCTCTTCCCGCTCCATCTCACGGCGCTGACTCTCTAAAAGGGCCGCTTGCCGGTTGTCCTTCAATCCTCTCCAGATCAGGAGAAACGCTGCCGCTATTCCCGCGAAAGCGAGGTAAGAGATGCGCAAGACAGCACTCAATCCAAGCGTGCCGGTCAAAAGGATTGCCGCAGCACTCAAGAAACCCACAGCGGATTTTTTAGCCCTGTTTTCAGGCTCTACAATTCCCTCCAGGCGCTGTCTGTTTTTTTCATAAACCTCAAAGGCTTCACGATCCGGCAAAATCAAGTCATCTTGCGCCTCGAGCTTTTGAGCGTACCACTGGACCTCCCGAACCAGCGCCAATAAGTCCGGACGCTGATGAATCTGATCCGCGCGGCTTTGCCACAGGCGCGCTTCCGATTCCGCGGCCTCAAGTCGGATCGAAATCTCCGCAATCTGCTGATCCAGTCCCGCTTCTGCATCCATGGCCGAGACCGCGGCCAAACGCTGCTCCCGTTTGGATCTCAGTGCTGACAGGATCGCTTTCAGTTCAAAGTTGCCACGGCCATTTTCACGATAAATTGCAGACATTTCCCTGGACAGCTGATCCAGCACTTCAGAAGGCAGTGCCATGCCCGTCGATGCCAAGTGCCCCACCAGTCTGCTTTCGATCGTCTCCCAATCCTGAGTCCTGAGTTCACTCAGCTCATCCACGCCTATGGAAAACAACGACGCGAACACCTCAGGCTCCATGCCGTCAAAGGCTGCGCCATTGCCAATGCTCACCGCTTCCGAATTCGCTTCGGAAATGCGCTGGCCATTCATCCGTTTGCCGTATGCCCGCAAAATCCTGACACTACCGCCCTCTGTTGAGAAACGCGCTTCCACCCAGGCCTGCTCCGAATCCATATGTCGATCCTGGGCAGATCTGAATCCCACCAACGCAATCTCTGCCGCGCGCTTCAGACTGGATTTTCCGGCCTCATTTGGCCCGATGAGGAGATTCAGACCGGGCTTGAATTCGAAGGTCTTCGACTGATCATAGCCGCCTATGCCTTCCAGTTTCAGTTCTGTCAGATTCATGCCTGATCACCGCCCATCCGCCTTGACAACTGCATCCAGCGCGGCCAAAGGTCATGAAGGGCCTCCTCAAGCAGCTGCGCCTTACCGTCCTCAACATTCAGACCCGACCTGAAGCCATTGTCATCATCGAGTCCCGGGCGCTCTGCCCTCTCAGTCTCAAAAGTCAGGGCACGCTGAGCATAAGCGGCCCACAGGTTCGCCATAAACTCCGGATCCTCCAGACATGTGTTGAGATGCGCCGCAAAAGTATCCCCCGTCCGCTGAAGCTCCAGGACGCGCTCCGGCACCATATCCGACCGTATCTCGACTTCCGCAGCGTTCACCGCGTTTCCAATCCGGTCCCGCAGGGTCTCCGGGTCATGGCGGACAGCTGTCAGTATTGCGTCGTTCACACCGCTGATCGAAAGTCTCAGCATCAAACGGCTTCTCTGATTGGAAATTGACAGTTCATCTGCGCCGCTGCGGCTGCGTGCGAGGTTCCCATTGTCAAAACGCTCCAAATAGGGTGCCAATCCAGGATTTGAAATCTGCGTCTCGGTTTTCGACTGAACAAGATCGACAAACTGCGCCAAAGACAACTCTGGCGTCACAGTGATTTGAACGGTTTTCCACTCCAGTGTCGACAGTTCGAGAAACCGGCTTTTAACCGCGCCGTACCCAAGCGTATGCAGCCAGGCGCCGTGGGATCCCGTCTCCTTATGGCTGAGCCCCGTCAGACTGCCGGCGTAAAACGCCGCAGCGCCTGCCATTTCAATTTTATAGGGCAGATGAACGTGTCCCAGACAGATCAGGTCATACCCCAGCCGTGTCAGATCTGCTTTTATGCACGGAAAATAGAGGTCTCCAGGCTCGAGCCCGGGCGGCAGCTCGGCAGCTTCCCCCATATGGCCTCCGCTGCTCAATGACGCAGAACCCTGAACAGAGCCATGCAGCAAGCCGATGGTCATCACGCCGTCCGCCTTAACCGGATAGGTTCTCACCCTATTCTCCACAAGCCCCCTGTCTTCATGGCCAGACCCCACTAATCTGTAAGGCGTGCCGTTTCTGGCCTTAAGCATGACTTCCCGGACTTTGCCGTCAAACAAATGAACACCGTGGGCTTCCAGGAGCTGATCCAGCGACTGAGCCTCCAAATAGGTTTTAGGATCATGATTTCCCGTCATCCAAGCCATTTCCACCTTTGCGCCTTCCAATTCCGAAAACGCCTGCTCCAGCATATTCCTGGTTTTCAAGCTGATGCGCCGCTCGCCGTCCAGCAGATCCCCCGCCCAGACAAAGAGATCCACCTGTCGGTCAATCGCAGTCTCTACCGCCGCCATGAGTGCTGCTTCCCGGCACTCATCCAGGAGACGTTTGCGTTCAGGTCTATTTAGGTAATAGGCGTCATCAAAATGACAATCTCCCAAGTGCAATATTTGAACCATTTTTGCTCCCCATTTCGTCGGCAACTTATGAACTTCCTTAACTTTCAGTGTAGCAAAATTTTTCC
Source organism: uncultured Acidaminobacter sp. (assembly GCA_964416305.1). Taxonomy (GTDB): domain Bacteria; phylum Bacillota; class Clostridia; order Peptostreptococcales; family Acidaminobacteraceae; genus Acidaminobacter. The sequence continues at coordinate 88,823 of CAYQDM010000009.1, forward strand.
GTTTTTGCAGCAGCACGCGCATGGTTAATTGAGGTTATTACTCTGGTGTTTAAATGGTTGAATTCTTTCTCATCAAAATGATGATTAGGAATTACTTCAACCAATTTCAAGTTTGACTGCTCAAACACCGGAGTAACGAATCCATGGGAACCATTGAATTTACAATACAACCTTATCAGCATCGATAATTTGTTATATAATATTCAAAAGGCCTATCTCTGAAAATTGATAGATGAGGGGTGAAAGTACATGAGCGAAGCGTTCATGGAACTATTTGACATAAAAGAAGTCTTTGAACAAAATTCCAGGCAGCGTATTCTGATGGGAACACCTAAGCGTTCTCCTGATGAAATCGTGGTCATCAATCGCTTTTACCGGGATGAAACCTTTGACGAAAGCCTCTATCTGCTTTTAAAGCGCTCGCTTAAAAATCTGGTGCATATTGAAAATACAGTTTCTGAACTGGTTGTAGTGACCGCTTACCCTGAGGGGGCGCCACTCGCTGCGTTGATTGAGTCTCCTCGGCTCCTTCCCAGCGACCGGATGAAGCTGGCTGAATTTTATCTGGAACAGGCTGCTGCCTATGAAGGGCTGCCGCCTGCCATCCAGTTATTGCTCATAGACCTCAATCAATTTGTCGTCCAGGATACCGGACTTGAGCCTAAAGAATTAATTATCCTAGATCGCGGGTTCAATCCGAAGCAGGAACCATCGGCAGTCACCAAAAAACTTTCAGGGGTTCTCAACCAGATTTTGAAACCAGAGGTCGCGGCCTACGAGGAGTTTGAATCTGACGGAATACGAAACCTGATCACCGGACTGACCGTGGGCGCCATTGCTACCATTTCGGCTGCAAGGGGCACTTTCGCAGGTCTCATGGCTTCAAGCGAACGTGTTTCCGGAACCATTCACACGCCCACACCCGAGGGTACCGCAACAACCACTGCAGAATCAGGTGCCGCCGCATCGGAGCGAAGCGTCAACACGCCACCAAAAACTACCCGCTTCGAATCGGATCACAACGCCTCCGGCGGTATGGGTACAGGCGCGGCAATATTAGGCGCTGCAGCCGTCGGGGCCGCAGCTTTGGGAGCATCTGCCGGAAGCGCTGCACCCATCGGGGCAACCACCCCGGGATCAGCCGGCAAAGTCTCGGGCACTGCAAATGGAGACTCTCGTACCGGCGCCATTGGCATAGAGCTTGACAATCTCTTTATTTCTGAGGAGCCTGCCAAACGCTCCAGCCCTCTGAGGAAAAAAACAGTCAAGAAAAGACAATTCAAGTGGATTGCCTGGCTGCTGCTCATAGCCGTCGCATGCCTGGTCCTCTTTGGCATCTTCAACATCCTGACGGGACTGTTTGTCAGAAAGGCTCCGGTCGCACGGTTTGAGACCCAGATTGATAATGGAACCTATAATTTTATCAACAAAAGCACCATTTCAGGCTCTGACAATAAGCTGACTCAGATTTCATGGCGAATCGAAAAGGACGGCACCGAGCTGCTCTCCTCTGACGAATTTGATTTAACGGTGTCCTTCAAGAACGAAGGCAAATACAAAGTGACACTTATGGTTAAAGACCGCTACCGCTGGAGCAGCGCCTACAGTCAAGTTATGGAGCACGAACTTTCCGAGGGCGCAGTCATACCATCGGCAGAAGGCGAACCGGTGACGGTCAGCGAAACAGATGACCCCCTGAGCGGCATAAAGACCTCAAACGTCAGCGCCAATGTCAGCTATGACGAAAAAATTTCCAGAACCGGAACCTCCTCGCTCAAACTGGACATGACCGACTCGGATCAAGCTCAGTTGTCCCTGGACGGATTGGCTGTCAGTCGTTCAACGGCGCTTTCTTTCTGGATGAAATCCAGCGAAACAGATCGCGTCATCCTGACTGTCTTTGGTTATGACGACAACGGTTTAAAATTCACAAAAAAGCTCACTTTGATGCCGCAGTCGACCGCGAACTGGGAAATGGTTACAATTCAATCCAACTACGACGGGATCACTTCCATGAAGCTCCAATTCAGCGCACCGGGAACCATTTTATGGCTGGATAATTTTGAACTCGCAGCATTTAAGTAACCAAAAACCGGATCAACGTCAAGCAAATTAGCTTGACACCGATCCGGTTTTGTTTTATTCTGAAGTCGAAGTGCTAAATAATCTACGCCTCCGGGCGAAAGGAGTGTTGTTTTATGACGCAGAGTGTGACTTTTGAGGATATTGTGATCTGACAATAACGCGCAGAGCGGGACAGCTGCTCTGGTCCACCATCCTTTCGTCAAAGTTTTTTCAGCAGGCAGCGCAAAACATGATGAGGCTACCCTCTTTTTGTTGTGCCTGTCAGAGGAATGACTTGTCCTATGCCGAACGGGTCCAGCCCGTTCATTTTTATTTTTTGGATATTGGAGGTTTTATATTGAATCAATCATCAATGGCGTTCTTCATGGATGAACGTCTTAAAAGCCAATGGATCCGTACCTTTGGAGATGCCTTGGAGCCGGCAAGAGTCATAGCATCCTACGGTCATGCCTGGCGTGTTGTCAGCGCCAGAGGAGAGATGCAGGCAGATTTGACCGGAAGATTTCGACACAACGCACTTTCTCCTTCTGATTATCCCGTGACCGGGGATTATGTCGGCTTAAAATTTTCTGAAGATCAGACCCTCGCCTTAATCGACGGTTTAATTGAACGCCGCAGCGCGCTGGTACGAAAAGCCGCTGGTACAGCGTTCGTGGAACAGGTCGTCGCAGCCAATTTTGATTATGTCCTGATCGCTTTGCCCGTTACCCCTGAAATGAGGCTAAATACTATTGAGCGGTATTTAAGTGCCGCATGGGACAGCGGCGGTGTGCCAGTGATTTTGCTGACGAAGCGGGATTTGTGTCCGCAGTGGGAGACTGTCGTGAAAGATCTTCAGACCAGACTGCACGGCGTCAGCGTCATAGCCATCAGCGCCCTGATGAATGAGGGGCTTGATGGGCTTTCACCATGGCTCCACCCAGGCGCAACGCTTGCACTTGTAGGGGCTTCAGGTGTAGGTAAGTCATCCTTGGTAAACGCACTAACCCATCAAACCACCATGAAAGTAAAAGAAGTCCGTGATGGTGATGGTAAAGGACGCCATACCACAACCCACCGGGAGCTCATTCAGCTGCCAGGCGGGGCTTATCTGCTGGATACGCCCGGAATGAGAGAATTCGGACTTTGGCGGACTGACGGGGGTGTCGGGGATACCTTTGAAGAGATTGAGTCGCTGGCTGCAAACTGCCGCTTCAAGGACTGCCGTCATATCGACGAGCCCGGCTGCGCCGTTCTCGAAGCAATCGAGCTTCAGCAGCTGGAGCAAAGAGAGCTGGACCACTACCTGAAGCTTCAGCGCGAAGCTAAATATATCGAAAGCAAAACGGATCCTGAGCTTAGAAATCAGATGCGAAACAAGTGGAAAATCATCCACAAACAACTGCGCCAAGACCCTTATCTGAGGCGTAAGAAATAAACAAAAAAAGCTAAAGGCACGTTCCCTGAAACTAACGGAGCGTGCCTTTAACTGTACATTTCAATTTCCAAAATACGATGTTCCTTTACGATTGATTTTTTTTCACTCGAGTGTTGATGCTTATGCTCACCGACTTACCTAGTGGGTTGATGTAGCGCCAACCACTGCAAACTGCATTAACTTCGCTTACATATTACTTAAATTCTTAAAACGTGTTGCTGTCAACATCATGGTATTTCAAAACCTTTGTTGCCTTATTGCTATTCAATTGTTTAATGCTTTAATGCTTTACTGCTTTACTGCTTTATTGCTTTATTGCTTTTGAAACAATCTTTCAAAATCCGGTATTGCCAATACAAAATCAACGTAATGGTACTGGTAGTGCCGGTATTTCTTGTTAAAGTCATTGCTTAGGATCCTTTAAATCAGGTATTGATGTGTTGCCTTTTAATGTGTTGCTGGTAATTCAAAGTGATGTGTTGCTGATCTTACTTTTGCTGTACAGCGGTGTTGCCTTTTAAAAAGTTAATTCTGGTGCTTTTATTGATTATAAATGGTGTTGACTTAATGCCAAGTGCCTTAATGATGTTGACGGTAATGCGGTGTTGCTTGTATTGCAGGCTTAACTTGTAATACAGGTGTAACTTGTATTGCAGGCGTAACTTGTATTGCAGGTATTACTTGTATTGCAGGTGTAACTCGTAATACAGGTATTGCTGGTAATACGGGTGTAACTCGTAATACAGGTGTAACTTGTAATACAGGTGTAACTTGTAATACAGGTGTTGCTTGTATTGCAGGTATTGCTTGTAATACAGGTGTTGCTTGTGTTGATGTGCGTTTCGCAGAGTCACTCGTCACATCAACATGCCGTTTAGGCTGCCGAATCGCCAACCAAAGTTAAAGGTTAGAGCGTCGGGATGGAAAAGACGAATGGCCACTCGAAATCAAACTCAAAACTTCTGCATTTGTATTTGGTGGAACCACCCCTTTCCTTTACTCGGTGAGCTTCAAAAATACGAAAAAATTAAGATGATTCAATTAACCTTATGGTGAACTTAACGCCTCTACGGGATTAAAGTACACTAACAAGCAACTGATCTCTTAACTTTTTGTATGGCCTTATTATATCACAATATTCTGAAAATTCAAGTCCAGAAACTGGCAGTTTGGATATTATGTTGACCTAAACAGTCGGCCAATCCCTCTAAGACTCTTAAATTGCGGACATGCCCTTAAAAACTTTATTTTTTAATGCAAAAAACCAGAGATGGGAACTCAAGGTGTATTGGAGTTGTACACCACTTCAAGCAGTGACGCACGTCCAAGTTCCCTCAAATTCCCATCTTCTCTAAAGTCCAATCCGGGCAGCAAAAGCGTCTATTCTGGTGTCAATCCCTTTGTTTCTCAACACACTCAGCGGTTCATTGGCAATCTCAATCAATGCAAAATATGGCGGCAGCATAAACCCTTTATTCAGGCAAAGACCGTCAATCAGCTGCATGGCGACGCTGTCTCCGCCGGAGTTCGCCGAGACCACAACCCCGTAGATCCGCTTGTGATCCAGGCGTACGGTTCTGTAGATTCCAGACATTCTGTTAATCGTCGCCATCAGCGTCGCACTGATCGTGTCATTATAGTTGGGACATACCCACACTATTGCGTCAGTTTCTTCAATTGATGCAAATATTTTATCAAAGTTATCCCCAGTATAAAAACAGGCCTTTTGCTCTGCAAAGGTCATGCAGGTATGGAAGGTACATCCCCGGCAGTCCCGGATCGTCCCCTCCTCCATATGAATTTCCTCAACCTGAAGCTGCTCTCCCAACCGCTGTGCCAGCCTCTGTATGACCATATGCGTCAGCATCAGGGTGTTGGAAGTTCGAATGTCGCTGTTGTGAATGACCATAAGGCGGAGTCTCTGAAGCTTATCCGCTTTAGCCTGACTCAACCTGAATCCCAGGTCATTGCACAGTTTTTTAAGTATCTCCGGGCGCGTCCCAGGAAGATGCCTTTGCCAGGTTTTCAGGTTGATGTCGTCCGGAAGCGCTTCGACCAGTGGCTTTCCAATAAATCCAAGCCCCAGACTGTTGAGATTGAAGATCGCAAGCTTTGCGAATGTTTTGCTGAAAAGCTCTGAGGAGGCGTTCAGAAGCAAAGCGGCATGAGCACCTTCAAAGTTTGGCGAAGATGCCGCAAGCGCCTTTAAGTAGGCCATAAATTCAAAATCACTGCCCACTTCATCCAGTTCAACCGCGAAAAGGAGTTTTTTTCCCCTGTAATCCTCCGGCCACTCTTCCCTGCATGTCACGAGTGCCAGATCACAGCCCGCGCCAACCGCCACATCCGAAATCATCCGGCGCAGCTTTTCGGTTTTTAGACCAGGGCTGATGACTGTAAGAATCTCCATTGATTTTCCAGCTCCTCATAAGCGTCCGTTATGCGCCGCACTAATTTGGGGTCCATCATTTTCCGCTCAACTTCGAGGCCATAAGGGGTTAATCTGTTGCGGCAGCCAAAATAGACCCCGCCTATACTGACGCAGCTGTAGTGCCATTGACCTTCAAGGGCATCCAGAATGGATAGCGCACCGGATGCCAGCGCAGGCGCAATATAGGGTTTATAACCGAGTTCCCGGATCCTGAGATTCGCTTCTACTGTTGAACGTGTCAGCTTTTCAGAAACTTTTGGATCATATTGTCCTCTCAAAGCATCGTTGGCAATCACAAGTCCTTTGCCGTGGGGACCATAGGCTCTGCCATGTTCAAAATTAAGCTCCATTTCTCTTGCGAAATATCTGGCACGTCCATACATGACGCCTAAACCAAACCCCATTACCTGTTCCGGCAGCAGACCTCGGTTGTCAAAAGCGCCGTGCTCATTGCGGTTGGAAGTGTCATAAGCACGTCGGGAAAGGAGGTCCACAGGGTCTGACACTACGGCGAACAAGCCCTTAAAGCCCTTGTTCCGTGCCAGACGCGCATACTCATCGACAATCCTTGAATTTCCTTCATACTGTATTATCCTGACATCCCCTGTAGTGACACTCAGAGGCGGAATGCCCGCTGTGGCCGTAAAGGCAAAGACGTCACAATCCATGAGTTCATCGTGCTTCAATCCGCGAACCTTCGGAAAATTATCACCTGACCCTCGAGCGATCTGACCGAGTTCAATAACCCAACGCTCAATGCGTTTTTCGTCGAGATCAAACAGCCCAATTTCCGCCACGCTTTTCTCCCCCTGCAGCAAGAGCCCTATGGCAAGGGTGCTGCCCACGTCCCCGAGGCCCATGATATTAATTTTAGCAGGTCTTGAGAGGGGTGCGCTGCCGAGGGCCTCCATCCAGCGGGGCGAGTCAATATTAATGAAAAAGGCCTTTAAAGATCTTAGGGCTTGAATAAGGTGAATGGGGAGATAGGCTTCCAGCTCTGAAACAATACTTCTGCCACGTTTATGATCCACCAGATACCTCAGGGTTTCCTTGTCCTCCATGGCATCACTGTCGTCCACGAACCTGGTCAGCACCTTGGAATGGGTACCTGTCCGCACGGCGTAGTACAAGGCATGAACATCATCAAAATCATCATCCGGTTCAGGAAAAATCCGGTTTTTTTCGAGGGATTTGATGCTCTGCTCACTTAAAATCAGACAGTCTTCATAGCGATATAGTCTCAAGTTTTATCCACCACCAGCATTTTTTTAAGTTTTTTCAGATTTTCGAGGTCGAGATCCAAATACTCACTGACCTTCCGGTTCACATCATAGCGGATGTCCTCGCCTTTATCCGGAAATCTCGGATAGACAAAGACTTCGCCCAGCCTGGAGAACGTCAGTAAGCGGTCGTTTTCCTTTTGGTATTCTTCCTCTATGGCCATCAGTATTTCCCTGCTGTTTTCAATGGAGGTCTCCGACAACTGATAGATGCTGGTGACACTCGCACCTTTGATAAAGCTTGGAGATGCGTAAGGCAGGATCAGGTTGACGGACGGGATCATGTTTCGTTCCGGTGCGTCAGATTTCCAGACCGCATCGCCGCCTATGAAGGGATACATTTTGCCTTCATTGAACCAGACCCGGATTCTCGGGATGAAGTAAGCGGTCTCAACGTCAATGTTTTTGGACTCCATCAACGCTTTGCCTCTTCCTGACAGCACACCAACGAAAATCTTCTGGATCTTGACGTCATGGCGTCTCATGACCGGTTCAATTTCCTTGATGCGGTACCCTTTGTCAAGGATGTCGTCCACCATCATGACCGGTCGGTTGAAGGACTTCAGCATATTTGTCTGGTTGTCCAAATCCAGATAATAAGGATAGGCTTCAATTTTGTAATTTTCCAAAGAATAATTGAAGTATTTTTCCACGTGTATGGCCTTGGTGACGGTGTTCGGCATAATCCAGCGCTTCAAAATGTCGCCGAACGGGACGCACATGTACTCACCCAGCTGTCTCGGAACCATCGGCGTCGTAGGCACTTGGTTCTCATCACAGATCTTTTTGATCAGACTTTCATAGATCATAGACCGGTCGAAACTGAGGACGAGATGACCTGGATACAGCCTGGTCATGGCGCGCTGAAGACGCTTTCTGGATCTCAGGATCGCTGCAGTGACGCCTTCGGAATTTTTGTAAGGGTCCTTGATCAAGGATTTGATGTCCAGGTTCAGCGTGCACGGGGACGACATATTGACTGCGTAAACGATCTCGCCCGGGTCGCCGCTTTCCATCGGCAAAAAGCCCTGGAGTTCTAGAATCTCAACCATATCAGGATCAATCCGGCCGGTGACCACATCTCTGAAAAGGGCATTTGTATAATCCTTGGCAAGACAAAACGCCAGTGTCTCCGTCAGCAGCATCTGCTTGGGATTGCGGTGCATCCGGTTTTCTGTGGCGTAAATGCCATCAATGACGATAATCCGTCCCATGCATTCGTCACGAATTGTATTCATCAGCGTTTCACTGCTGAACTCCTTGTAAATGTTCGCAGATCTCAGCCAGTGGAAACACGCGAAGCCCACCAGTGGCACGTCGCTCTCCATGCCTCTGACAATCAGCATTCTAAAATCCGTCAGCTTCGAGGCTTCCCTAATTTTTTCCACAAACCGCTCCGGCTCCTGCCCAACGTACTCAGCAAGACAGCGCAACAGCGTCTCGTCGGGCTCCGTGACAATTTCGACGTTGAGGGATTTGGTGGTCATGGTTTCCTTAAACTGCGGCTCACGCTGATAGAGACCCTTTTCGTAGATATATCGGTGAGCGAGGGGGTCTACAAGTTCGGAAACGTCTCTGTTGTCATCAATATAATTACGGATTTGCGTAGAACTGATCAACTCATACTGAGGCGGCAGGGACAGCACAATGCTGTTTTCCGGAAGCGCTGCCATCTTGTCTTTTAAGACCTCGTCCTCGAGTTCGCCGCCATCTATCCGCCGGTCGAATACAATGTGCGGAAAAGAAGTGATGGCCGCTTTCGCCTGCCCGATTCGATACGCCGAGGCGTTATGGATGACGTCGCTGCCCACGACAATATAGACCTCCGACGGGGCGAACACCTTTCGAATGAAGTCCAGGTCCGGCGGGTAGGCAATGTTGATGGCATGGTCTCTTGGGAAGGTATAGATCTCAAGTTCATCCGCCACGGACATCTTGATGATTTCGCGGCGGATCAGATTCGGCTGGGTGCGCTTGGACCAGGAGAATTCGTCGACGGCCAGATAAACCTCAAAGCCCAGATTCCGAATGTCCCGTGCAATCTGTTTGTGGCTCAGCGAAAATGGATCGAAGGAGCCCGGGAAAAATGCCACGCGATCCTTGACCGGAATCTCAATTTCCCCCTGGTTGTGCTGGTAATCCGAAATAAAGTGGTAGATGTGTTTAAGGCCCGAAGAATTGTTGAGGAAAATCAACTCTTTGGTTTCGTCCGTATTGTGATGAAGCGTCAGAATTTTCTTGATGGCCATCTTTAAAAGCAGCAGCTTGTCCTCGGACGGCATAGCGCGATCGCCGAAGATATCCTTGCCTATGACGCCCATGGCAGCCTCAGTGACACTCGGAATATAGCTGACCAGTCCGTTCAGCAGGATGCCCAGCATAGTATAGAGCCGCTCTCTGTAAACGTCGTCCGCTTCCCCGTAAACCACCTTGTACAAGCTGTAATTGCGGATCATAACCCCGACCGTTTTGGCGATCAGCATGCCGATCTGAGCATTGGACCGCTTCATTTTGTCCTTGAAGTCGTCCAGAATTTCGTCAAGTTCCTTTGGTTTGACGCTGAGAATGATCTTGCCCAAATATTCCGGTATGTACCTGGTGAACTGGTAACTCTCCATTTCAAGAGCCCTGAGCAACTCGATGACAATATCATTGCGCTGCTCAAATGTCAGTTCGTCAATCAGACGGATCAACCCGGCGCCGGCTGTGTTTCTCACGGATTCAAAAGCGCTGACCTTCAGAAGGTTGCTGAAGTGCATGGCCGTGTAAAATGCTTCCGAATGCTTGATCTGCGTGGCGTAATCCAGGAGCATGTGAATCTGGTACTTCTTGATGATATCATGGGTCGCCGTTTTCAGATTGCTGAGGAAGACGTCCGAAATCTCACCGCCGCCTTCCTTGAAAATACGATGGATAAATTCAAGGCGGTTCCCTTGGCCGATGGTTTCAAGAATCCTCACCCTCGCATAGCGTTCAGCGATATGCATATCGTCCTCTTCCATGGCGTTCAGGCTGTCTATCAGGAATGCCCTGTCCGGCACAAGTTCAGGATTCTGGAACAGATCCGACAACACGTTCATAGCGTTGATTCTCAGTATTAAATTGTCCGATTTCAAGGCATCCGCAATAATTTCCCTCATAAGGTGGGTACTGGTGTCTTCCATGCTTTCTACCGGCAGCGCCCGGAACGAGTTCAGCATATACTGCCGTTTGTCCGCATCTCCTGCGTAGTGCTCGTAAACCTCAAACAGGATCCGGATGCTGGCACGGCGCTTCTCGAGATCCGTTTGAGCCGTGAAATAACTGCGCAGCATGTTTTGAATACTGTAGGCGATCCAGCCCCTATGTTTTCCAATGATTTTTTGCTCCGGATCCAGCATCCTGTGCAGGTAGCGCCTGAACATGTCCACACTGTCCTCTTCGTGGCTCTCGACAACTGCGCTCGGCGGCAGCTCCTTGCGGATCGCTTCATCCAGATTGGCGATCAGAACGCCCATCAGGAACGCGCACTGCTTGCGCACATCCTCTTCCGAAGAAATGAGCTTGCTGTACAAGAAGTTGATGACGATCTGCTTTTGCTTAATGGTCAGATAGGTATTGTAATCCTCCAGGATATCGATGTACCCTCTAAGATCATTTGCATTTTCAAGTCCCCGGGCACTTTCCAGCATTCGGTTCAGAGTCGTTTCATCCCTGAGGCGGTGCATCAGGAGAATGTTGTGTTCAATGGAGGTAAATTTTGCATGGGTTACCAGCGCATCCCCGTGAATCAATGAATAGTGGACGCGTTTTCTCTTATATGGTGCGCTGAAATCGTCCGCCTCATCCGGGTCTGTGCAAACCCCAAGGTGATGCATGTAATCCTCGAAATCGAGCAGTTTGCTGTACACTCTTTTGTAGCGGTTTTCCTTGGCTTCGTCCACGTTGTCCAGCTTGTCCAGGATCACCCGGAAGGAGTCCTGCAGGGTATAGAAGCGCATATTGTTGTCGTCATCCGACTTGACTCTGAAATCACAATAGATCAGGACCAAGGATTCCAGCGAGAGATTTTCAACCTCGAGATCCCAGGTGGAATGGTTGATGGCGACGTTTCGGATATAGGTAATGCCCCGTTCCTCAAACCACTTGCCGGTGTAATAGTAGTGGTAATAGGCGACACGCTTTATTTCGTCTCCGTGGCATCCATATTTTCCGACATCATGGCCGGCGGCCGCACCCGACACCCTGCCAAGATCGATGGGCACCTGGGCATACTTGAGCTGGCGCGCGATTTTCACAGCCAGATGATGCACGCCACAGACGTGATCCAGCGTTGTATATCCCGTGAGTGCCTGGTTCAGTTTCATCATTTCATAGACGAAGTTTTCCTCATAGAACCTTTTGAACCGCAGGTACTCTGATGGATCCTCCAGCCCCGATATTTCTTTTTCATTCAAAAATCGAATAGCATATCGGGATTCCCATGTGCCGTCACTTGAATCTTTTTGCTCTTCTGACAAAATCATCAGCGCCATAAGATAAATCTTTGCTACAGCGTTGAGTTTTGGGGTCTCTTGACGTTCAACCGTCCCCGGAAAGGACAGATTGATGCTGAAATCGTGACAATAGTCAAGCATGTCTTCGACCCACTCGTCACCCGCCAAGCGCTCCAGCAGCGGCTTCATCAGATTGTATACAGCCACGGCACCATAGGATTTCTGGCGGACCAGGTGGCTCATGCGCGCCTCAAATACAGGCGCGTTCAATGCTTTCTCCAAATACACCATGTCGAGAACCGACAGAGCTTTGTCATATTTGGGATTCATCATCATCCGCATACGTTCAAGCAATGCCTTTACAATCATTTCAACCACGGGCGACCACCCTTTCAAAAGAGAGTTGACAGCACCCAGTAAGGGGTACCAATTTCATATTACCACAAAGAAGACCAAAAAACGCACCTCATAAAGGTTGTCCCTTCAGAAGTACGTTTTTATAGCTGCGTCTCTGTGAACTCAGATCAGGTCTCAACGAAAAACTGAGTTTGACAGCTTTGACAAGTTATTTTGAGCTTTCCTTTATTCTTCGGAACTCTGATTTTTATCCCGCAGTTAGGGCACCGCTGGATTTGAAAGTCCACCAGTGCTTCGATCTTTTGGGTGTCAAGTCCCACCACAATGTCTTCTCCTATTTTAAAGGCCGGAACGCCACGAAGTCCCAGCTTCCGGAATTCAGACTGAGCTGCCGGATCCTCGTTGACATCTTTTTCAGTATAGGGGTACCCTTTATTCGAAAGAAACTCTTTCGCTGTCTTGCAATGAGGTCATGTTTTAGTTGTGTAAACGATTATGTTTTTCATTCGAGATTTACACCTCCTCTTTTTCAATCAATCTGCTTTTGACCTTCATCAGTCTGATATTGCTGCTGCGTTCATTCTCGTCAAGTTTCATCTTAATATAGCGGATGGTCTCGTTAAGCTGCGGGATCGTCGTATATTCAAGCGCGTTTACGCGTCTTCGCGTCTTTTCGATCTCATCTGCCATCAATTGACAGGACTTTTCAATTTCAGCGAGATGAATCAGTCTTGGCAACAGTGCTTCAAACTGAGCCGCCGTGCGCTCGACAGCCGGAGAAGGCATCCTGGTCGATCCAGATCCATTTTTCGAATTTTGGGACCCAGACGTCAGAATGCTGTAGACCGGAAGCTTGACACTCATGATATTATGCAGTTTCAGTTCCACCTCTGGTATTTTGTCAGGCAGCATCAAAGCACCTTCGACAAATGAAGATGACAAATCACCTCTGGCTGCCGCCATAGACCTATATACCCTGGAAAGTTCAACTTCAACCTGCTTTCTGACATCGTGATTTTCGCGGATCATTTCGATAAAGTGCCGCATCAGCTCATCCTGCTTATCCTTAAGGAGCTTGTGCCCGCGAACTGCGGTAATTCTTCGTTGCTTGAGGTTCGTCAGCTCCATTCTGGTGGGATTCACATTGAGTCGCGTCATGAGGTTTCACCGCTCTCAGTCGCTGAAGCGTTCTGATCCCGAGACTGTGGATAATACTCATCGAGATAGGCATCTCTGATCCGCTTCAGCTCATGACGCGGCAGCATCTTCAGAAGTGTCCATCCAATTTCGAGTGTTTCTGTGATGGCCCGGTTGACGGTGTACCCTTGTGATACATAATTTTTCTCAAAAGCATCCGCAAACCGCGCGAACTGCTGATCCAACTCTGACAGCGCGGATTCTCCGAGAATTTGAGCCAGTTCTTTGGCCTGACGTCCACGGGCGTAAGCTGAAAACAATTGGTTCATTGTATCCGCGTGATCTTCCCTTGTCTTCTCTTTTCCGATTCCCTTGTCCTTCAGTCTGGATAAGGACGGCAGCACGTTGATAGGCGGAATGATATTTTTTCTGTGCAGCTCACGACTTAAAATGATCTGCCCCTCTGTAATATAACCCGTCAAGTCAGGAATGGGATGCGTAATGTCATCCTCAGGCATACTGAGGATAGGGATTTGTGTGATAGATCCGGCTCTGCCCTTGATCCGGCCTGCGCGCTCATAGAGATTCGCGAGGTCTGTATAAAGATAGCCAGGATATCCTCTTCGACCCGGGATTTCTTTTCTCGCCGCGGAGACTTCTCTGAGCGCTTCACAATAATTCGTCATATCCGTCAGTATGACGAGCACATGCATATCCTTCTCGTAAGCTAAAAATTCCGCCGCTGTCAGTGCCATCCTTGGCGTCGAAATCCGTTCCACAGCGGGCTCATCCGCAAGGTTCATAAACAGGACAGCACGATCAATGGCACCGGTTTTTGTAAAGTCATCCAGAAAGAACTGCGCCTCTTCGAAAGTAATGCCAATGGCCGCGAAGACCACCGCAAATTTGGAATCGGAGCCGAGTACCTTGGATTGTCTGGCGATTTGGGCTGCAAGCTCAGCATGTGGCAAGCCCGAACCCGAAAACACCGGCAGTTTCTGGCCTCTCACCAGGGTATTCAGACCGTCAATGGCTGAGATCCCGGTTTGGATAAATTCAGAAGGGTAATCCCGGGCCACCGGATTAATGGGAAGGCCGTTGATGTCCGCGTAACGCTCTGCGATCAGCTTTGGACCCCCGTCCTTGATTCTTCCAATCCCATCAAATACTCTGCCCAGCATTTCTTCAGACAAGCCAAGTTCCAACGGTTTTCCCAGAAAACGTGCACTTGTCTGCTTCAGATTGATCCCCGCTGAGCTTTCAAACAACTGGACAACCGCTTTGTCTCCGCTGATTTCGAGTACTTTTCCCCTTCGAATACTGCCGGTCTGAGTTTCGATTTCAACGAGTTCGTCATATTTAACGCCCTCAACGCCGTCGACCACCATCAGAGGTCCAACGATCTCACGAACGGTATGATAAGCTTTAATCACTTGCCTCACCACCTTTCAAGGTGACGTTGTCCATTTCAGATATCATCTGTGCCTCGATCGATTCAAATTCTTCCAGCTGTGATTCATTGAGATATTTGGATCTCGAAATCCGCTCTCTGACGGCAAGCTTCAGAATCGACTTAAGGGCTGCGCCTTCATTGAGAGCCCGGTTCGCCTGCTTCGCGAAATTCAGAACCAGGGACAGCATCTTGAACTGCTTCTGAAGGGACGCATAGGAGTCGATCTCATGAAAAGCGTTCTGCTGCAGAAAATCCTCGCGCAGCGATCTCGCCGCTTCCATTTTCAGCTGATCCGGTTCAGACAGCGCGTCATAGCCCACCAGCCTGACGATCTCCATAAGCTCCGCTTCCTCCTGCAGTAAAGCCATGGCTTCTTTGCGAAGGTGAATGAATTCAGGATGTATATTCGCTTCTGTCCATGCGCTGGTTTTTTCCAGGTACAGCGAATAGGAAGTCAGCCAGTTGATCGCAGGAAAGTGCCTGCTGTAGGCGAGCTGCGCGTCCAGTCCCCAAAAGACTTTGACCATGCGAAGCGTCGCTTGCGTCACAGGCTCAGACAAGTCGCCGCCCGGCGGCGACACCGCACCAATAGCGGTCAGAGACGCCTGCCTTTGGTCCGAGCCAAGACAAACGACTTTGCCCGCCCGTTCGTAAAAGTCCGCGAGTCTTGAGCCCAAATAGGCCGGATAGCCCTCTTCCCCTGGCATTTCTTCCAGGCGTCCGGACATTTCCCGCAGAGCTTCAGCCCACCTGGAAGTCGAATCCGCCATCAGCGCCACAGTATAGCCCATATCCCTGAAATATTCCGCAATCGCCATGCCCGTGTACATTGAAGCTTCACGTGCCGCCACCGGCATGTTTGAGGTGTTCGCGATCAATACCGTTCTGAGCATCAGCGACTCACCCGTGCGCGGATCCTTCAGTTCGGGCAGTTCATTCAGCACGTCCGTCATTTCATTGCCGCGCTCGCCGCAGCCTACATAGACGACAATGTCCACATCCGCCCACTTCGCGAGTTGATGCTGCACCACTGTTTTTCCGCTTCCAAACGGTCCCGGAACACAGGCCGTACCACCTTTTGCCACAGTAAAAAAGGTATCAATGACGCGCTGTCCGGTAATCATCGGCTCACTGGGGCTGAGCTTGTTCGCGAAAGGGCGTCCTATTCTGACCGGCCATTTCTGCATCATGCAGATCTCTCGGTCTCCGCCCTCTGTCAGTATTGTGCCGATGGTTTCCTCAACCGTAAACTCTCCTGAGCTCAGGCTTTTCAGTTCCCCATGCACACCAGGCGGCACCATGATTTTATGGGTCACCAAAGCGGATTCTACGACCTCGCCCAGGATGTCCCCGCTTTGAACCCGTTCCCCCGGGCTTTTCGACGCGGCAAAACTCCAGCGCTTGCTTCGGTCCAGTGCCGGCGCCTCAACGCCGCGTTCGATAAAATCCCCGCTCTGGGCCTGGATTCGCGTCAGCGGCCTCTGAATGCCATCATAAATAGAAGCGATCAAGCCTGGCCCAAGCTCAACGCTCAGCGCTTCGCCTGTCGTTTCGACAGGTTCCCCCGGACCCAGACCTGTCGTCTCCTCATAGACCTGAATTGACGCTTTATCGCCCCTCATTTCAATAATTTCACCAATCAGCCGCTTTTCGCCAACGCGGACCACGTCTGACAGACTGGCGTGTGCCATATTTTCCGCTACGACCAGAGGGCCTGAAATTTTTAGGATTCGACCTGATTCCAATTCTATCAACCTGCCTTTCAGTCAGAACAGGAGCCGTTTACTCACAATAAGTTAACGCCGACCGCTTTTTCCATATTATCTTTAATGCGCTGAAGCCCTAATTGCTGACTGCCCTTTTGGCCAGGAATTAAAATGATTGCCGGGATCGATTTGCTTTGACCTGCTTCCAGCAAGTCCTCCAGGTCGCCGGCGAAATTCTCCGTCACAAACACAACTGCGTATCTTCCGTCAGACATGTCCGTCAATGCGCGACGCGCTTCCTCACGACTTTTGGGGCATATCCCGTGTATTCCGGCAGTCTTGAAGGTCAAAACGGTATTATAGTCTCCTATGACGCCCAGCTTAAGCATCCGGCACCCTCAACCTTTCCATAATTTCATCTGCGGAAGAACCAACCTGAATGCCGAGTAAAATCATTCTAAGATTCCGAATTTCCGCTTCTTTTCTCAGCAGGTATGAAAAAAGCGGCTCTGGTCCAAAACTGATTCGACTGGCAGCCTGAAGCTTGGCCAGTGTCAACTTTTCACTCTGATCTTCGAGGCAGGTGGAAAGATCACCATCGGCTGAAGTATTTGAACAAGTCTTCAGGAGGGCACCAAAGTCCGTATGTGCCAATTTTTTGATCAGGCTTTCAACGGGCTCACGGTACATGCGGTGAAGCCACGCCTTGTCTAGTCTGCCTCCCGGCACAAACCTCCCATCCATTTCAGCCTCCGGATCTCCGCGTCTTTGGCCTCCAAGCAGCACCAGCAAATGGTACAGGTCAATCTTCTGCAGGACCCAGTCCTTAATGAAGTCACTGTTGTAATTCTCGACTTCCGACAACAGATGACTCAGCTGCGACCTGGTAATAATCCAGTCCATCTCAAAGGGATCCCTGTTCAGCTCAAACTGCCTTAAAGCTTCGACCGCGGTCAGACTCAGCTGCTCAGGCCAGTCCCGCAGCGCGCCGCGCTCCAAATCCCTCTGCAATACAGAAGGCGGCAGATTGCCGGCTCGAACGCAAAGATCGGCGCGCTCATCTACCCCCAACTTCGACTTTAAGAGGACCATCAGATTGTGATAGTCGTATTTCAAGCCGAGGAGAGAGGTGATTTGAGGCTCAGGTGATATTGATTTTACCAGCTCATACTCTGAAGCCAGAATCATGTTAAGCGTCTTCTCGGGATCGCTGTCTTGGTCCATGGTCGCAAGCAAAGGGGAATAATTTCTGTCCTGAAGCCAGCGGACCCATTCCGTTTCTGAGTTCAGACCAGCCAATTGCTCATAATTCGACTTGTCCAGCAATCGTTTTTCGAGCACCCGGATCCTCGCGACTGCTTGCGCAAACTCAAGCCTTTCCATATCTCACACGCCCTTAAACAGCTGCTGCGCCAGTTGAGGCTCAACAGACTCACGCACCTCGGACACAAGAGCCGGGTAAGTGAAATCATAAACCACACCGCCCAGAATCAGCTGAAATCCATTCGAGAGTTGCTGCCGCCGCTGCTCTTCAAGCCTTAGTGTCACGCCTTCTTTTCGGTAAGCCTCGAGAAGACGCTCTAAATAATCCTTTGGAAGCTGTCCGGCAGTTTGATCGTTTAAGGCGATTACCACAGCGTCGTTTTTGATGACAGCTTGAAACCGGCGAAGCAAAAATTCAAACAGGACCTCTCCCTCTAAAGCTTCCAAAATCTCGATCACGCGGCTATAAACGGTTTCGAGCGCTTCCCGTTTCGCAGCCAGCACTTCATCCCTTGCCGCCAGTGCTGCCCTTGAAACCTTTCGATCACGGATCCCCTTCACTTCGACTTCCAGTTGGCTCATAAGTTGTCTCTTCTTATCTTCAGCTTCGATTTCCGCCGACTCCAGGATGCTTGAGGCTTCCATTTTTGCAGCCTCAACAGTTTTCGCAGCCTGGTCTTTGGCTTCCGCTTCAATTCTTTGAATCAGACGTTCCAGGCCGTTCATGGTCAAGCCTCCCCTATAATGTAATGCCGGTGATCATGATGATGGAGGTGACCAGCGCTATAACCGCGTAAGTTTCGACCATGGCTGCGAACAGAACTGCCTTGAACATATGCTCAGGTTTTTTAGCCAGGATTGCAACCCCCGCTGCCGCGGTTTTCCCTTGAGAAATCGCGGAGCCCCAGCCGGCAATGGCAATTGGAAGCGCTGCCATGAAAATATAGAACCCGGCTTGAAGCGACACCATCATTGTCTCTCCGCCTAAAATGCCAATTTTATTTAGAATAATCAGGGAGGTTACAAAACCATAAAACCCTTGTGTGCCAGGAATAACCTGCAGAATCAAGGATTGTCCAAACTTCTCAGGCTCTTCCGTAATCAGACCGGAAGCCGCCTGTCCAACCAATCCAACACCTTTCGCCGAGCCTATCCCCGGCAGGGCAGTCGCCACTGCCGCGCCTAGAAGTGACAGTACCAGACCGCCATAATTTGAAAAGAACTCCATGAATTCCACTCAATCCACCCTCCTATTTAACAAATTGGCAATATTTCGACTCTGTTGCAAAAGGCGCGAACGCGCGGCCGCCACCGGTGTAAAATTTTCCGAAAAATTCAAGATACTGCAGTCGGACGGCATGGACATAGGCACCTAGAATATTGATGAGCAGATTGAAAGTGTGTCCGCCTAAAAAAATCAGAACTGCAAACACAAAGGTTAAAGGCCCAAAACCAATTAGTCGAACCATCAGGTTGAAAGCTGAACCGATCAATCCTGTCGCAAGGCCAAGCGCTAACAGACGGGAATAGGACAAGACATCGCCAAGATATCCCGTGATCCCGTACAGGGCAAATAGTCCACTGGCCAGTCTTGGCACTATCCCTTTTTTGTCCCTGCCCTGAGTCAGTACCAGACCAACTGCGCCAAGGATTGCAATCATTTTGCCGATTGTTTCAGTACCCAGCAACATCATTATAATTCCGGAAAGTGTCACGATCCAAAGACCAGCGTCGTAAACCGCATCCAAAATTTTGCCGCTGCGGATCAAGTTCCAAGCCTTTATGCCCAAACCCACATAAATGTGGATCACACCCATCCCAATGGCGACATACAATACAGACATTGGATTCGATGATGGATCCAGCCATAGCGGTGTGATTTGAGCAGAGAATAAATCGCCAAAATAACTGCCGTAGAGAACGCCAAAAAACGCTGTCGACAATCCCAGCCATAAAAACAGTTTCGCAAATTTGCGCTGCTTGTTGTCAAGATTCAATGCTTTCAGCGCCCATAAAGAGAGGCTGCTCATTACAACACCATAAGCCAAGTCTGAGAGCATCATCCCGAAGAAAACGAGCATGAAAGGCGCATATACCGGTGTGGGATCCGTTTCGAAGTAAGACGGCAGACTGTACATGGCCGTTACCGGCTCAAACGCTTCAGCGAAGGCGTTGTTCTTCAATAGAACCGGTACGTGTTCCTGCTCAATCGGATCCCGACTCGTCAGTGCTGCTGCGCCGCCACAAGTATCCATGACAATCTTTTCAAAATCAGAAAAAAGAGGTTCAGGCACCCAGCCTTCCAGCAAAAATACCGACCGCGTCGAACCCAACAGCGCTGTGGCATCACACTTCTTAATTTCCGAAGTGATCATGTCAGAGGCTGCTCTGAGCTCTTCCAGCGCGCCTGCATGCTGCTCAATTTGTGCGGTAAGGTTGCCTCGAAGTTGATCCAGCTGAATCAGAGCCTCGCGGATCTCCACAATTTTTTGGGTCGGCGCTGTTTCGAATTCAAGCTGGACTCTGCTGTACCTGAGGGTATGCAGGAATGTTTGCAGCGCTGCTTCATCTTTGACGTGCGTCAGGAACAGCACAATAATACCTTCCTTTTCAACACCCAGCTTTTCGAAATAGACCTCAGGCAGTGTTTGAACCATAAAAGACTCAAGGACTTCCAAGTGATCCTTATGCAGAATGCCAAATTCTGACGCGGTGTGATGGAATGAACTCAGCATTTCTCCTGAAAATTCAATCCCTTTTATGGGCTGCAGCGACGAAACTTCCGCCTCAAGTGCCACCTTTTGGGACTGAAGCTTTCTGTCCTCATCATCCCATTTCTTGATAGTGTTATAGAGCGGGATCCACCATTTATCCTGACAACGATCATAATACAGGGATTGTTTTAGAAGGGGTCGACCTTCCTTGAGCCTTTGCAGTTTTCCTTTTGCGGCTTCATAAGGCTCTAAATGCTGCATGCAAAATCTTATTTGTCGAAGAGATTCCTCATAGCCGTGTTTCAGCATGGACGGATCAAGATTATGAAGAGATTCAATCGCTTGAGTTTCAAGCTTTGTCACTTCAATGCCGGAAAACTGCTGAAGCGCTGACATCAAGTCTTGAAGTTCAGATTGAAGTGCTGCGACAGTCACCTTTTTCATTGGAACTATGGCCATCTATCTCACGATCCTTTCAGCTGCCCACTCTGCAGCTGTTTCGACGCGATCCTGAAGTGTCCTTCGAATCTCCTCTGACTGGTGATGTGCGGCTTCAAGAATAGGACCGGATATATGCTCCGCTTCCTCTTCAGCTTTAAGACAAGCATCAGTCCGAACTTTGACATGTTGAACCGAAACGTCTTTGACCATAGCCTCTGCTTTCAGCTTTGCGGCTTTCAGTATGGCCTCCGCTTCGGTCCTCGCTTCGAAAAGCCATCCGTCTGCCAGGGCTTCTGCAGCTTTAACACGTTCCAAAACGTCTTGGATCATCTGGTATTCACCTCCGGTGAATAAACTCGGAATGTCAGTGTGGAACTGGATGACACGTGGAACTGGGTGTCTGACACCCAGTTCCCTAAGAACTTGGGGGCAATAGGCCAAATGTCGTTGACACCCAGTTTCCATACCTAATCTCATTTTCTTTTATTATTTCAATTTTCTATAAACGTCCCCCATACCCAGCGTTTCAAAGGTTTCCTTTGTAGGTACCGCCTTCTCGCGATCATAGCCGCAAGCCTCATAATAGCGATCCAGGGCGGTTTCCATGTCCACAACGCGCCCCGCCGGCGGACCGGACTGCGCCGGTTCATGCATGAAGCGCTTTGGAAGTCGGTCATCCCCACGTCTGAAGCCGCGTTTGTAATTGAGGGCGCGTTCGAGGGCAATGACGCGCTCTGCTTTTCTGAGGAGTTCCAGTTTGTCGGTTTCAATACCCGTCACCGCAGAGTAGAGGGCTGCCAGGGTCGTTGGGTGCATCTCCGTGTTGATGACATTGAAATCGCAAATACCAATCAAGTTTGTCACCACGAAGTATTCCTTCACTGCTTTCAGCCAAACTTTGGACTCATTGTCGTCGAATGGATTCTTCGGTTCGTTGATCTCCAGATCTGGGAAAAGATAGCCAAAACCGTCAATGGTGGCGGCATAAGGCCTCATGTGGCACGCGCCGCGTTCGGAGGTGCCAAAGGCAATACTCATGGACGAGGAGCCCCTCGGATCTGTCGCTGAAATTTCCATGCCTTTCACTGTCATGGCGAATTTTTCCGCTTCCTGTCCGATGCGCTTGACGGCGTGCCAGGAACCATCGGCAAACAAATCGCCGCCGACACCTTCCCTGAGGCCCATGCGCCTCACGAGTTCGGCCATAGCTTCGCCATTCCCAAATTTCAGTTCCAGGCCATCCGTCTCCTTAAGTCCAATCAGCCCCTCCTCGAAGAGCTCCATGGCGGCTGAGACTGTCGCCCCCGCTGAGATGGTGTCAATTCCATAAAGAGTCGCATAATAATTGGCCATGGCAATAGAAGGATAATCGCTGACCCCACAGCGCGGACCAAAAGCGGCTATAGTCTCATACTCGAGCTCGCCCACTTCGACGTCCCCCATGGTGACATATTTGTGGCACCCAAGCTGGCAGGCATAGCATGCCCTGCGGCGTACGGTAAACCGGCCCGTGTCATTCCACAGATTATGTGGCATCAGCGGCTCCATGTCTTCGAAAACGTTGGAACGGAAATTTCTGGTCGGCATCAAGCCGTATTCGTTGACACCGCCGAGCCATGCAGGCGTGCCATAGCCATGGACGGGCCCCCAGGTATAGACTTCGGAGCGCAGCTCTTGAATCGCCGTTTTATTGAACTCGAGAAACGCGTCCTTGTCCGCGACTTCCACAGAGCCAGTCCCCCGCACCGCGACTGCTTTCAGGTGCTTGTGACCCATGACCGCACCGGCACCGCCGCGTCCGGCGAAGCAGTCGTCACTGAAAATACAGGCCAGCTTTGACAGCATTTCGCCCGCTTGTCCAATGCAGCTGATTTTAAACTCGCTGCCGATCTCTTCTTTGAGCTTTTCAGTCGTCTGTCTCGTGTCAAGGCCCCAGAGGTGGTCCGCCGGGCGGAGCTCCACCGTGTCATTATCTATGAATAAATAGACCGGGTTTTCAGATCTGCCGGTGAACACAATGCTGTCATAGCCCGCGAATTTCAACTCTGCGCCAAAGTGGCTGCCCATGTTCGCCGCACCTATGGTGCTCGTCAGGGGCGACATAAAGACAACCGAAGTTCTGGAAGCCGATGGTGTTGGTGTCCCCGTGAGTGGTCCGGTATTAAAACTGAGTATATTCTCAGGGCTGAACGCATCAGCCGTATGAGGCATTTCATCCCACAGCAGCGCAATTCCGTAGCCTTCTCCACCCAGATATTGCTTTATGTAATCCCGATTTAACGGTTCTTTTGTTATGTTTTTTGACGCCAAATCCACGCGCAGCACACAATCTTTGTAGCCTTTCACGCTCTCCACCTCCTACCAGCTCAGTGCCTGACGCGGACAAATGGACACGCACTCAGGTATTCCACCGCAAAGATCGCATTTAAACGCCCGAACCTCTTCCGTGACCTGCGTCATTTGAATGGCATGAATCGGACACGCCGGTTCACAGGCCCCACACCCCGTACAGGTGTCCAGAATCGCAACGGCACCTGTAAAACCGTCCCGCTGTATAGCGCCCACAGGGCAAACAGACGCGCACGGCATGTCGATACACTGCTGACAAATGGTTTGGGTAAACTTGCCAGGTTCTTTGCTTTCCTTGATTTTAACACCCGTCGACTGGGGATTGACGACGCCGAAATGCTTGAGCGCGCAGACAGCTTCGCAGGCACGGCATCCCTGACATGCCCTCGCATTGGTCAATACTTTTACAACACCTGGGATCACGTTTTAACGACCTCCTTTTGTGAATTGGATTGTGGATGAGCTGACCAGTAAAATAAAACCAAAAATCAACTGCAGTGGCCGATGGTCGGAATAATGTACCAACGCGCCCAAGCCAATAGGCTTTAGAGGCAATAGGCCTCAGCAGACAATAGGCCTCAGCTGACAATAGGCTTCAGCCGCCAATAGGCTTCAGCCGCCAATAGGCTTCAGCCGACAATAGGCTTCAGCCGCAATTGGCTTCAGCCGCCGCCGCCAAGCGGCAGCACCAGCACCTCATCTCCCTCCTTCAGCACAGTGCGCCTGTCCCTGAGTTTCCCTCCAATGCTGACGGCAATCCAGCTTTGACTGACCGGCAAGTTCAATTTCGTTAAAAGATCCTGGACTGTACCGGATGTCTCAATCTCCATGGTTTTCTCTCTGCAGCCAAGACTCGCGGCAATATAACCGGAGAACTTGACGTGTATGATCATTCAAACCACCTCCCGACAAAAGACTTACACGAAGCATGAGACAACCCAAAAAAAAACAGCAAAGTCCACCCCGCGTCAGCGCACACATGACGCCAACGAGAATGGACTCCTTTGCTATGGCAGGCGGACAAATTACTTCGTACGCCCATTGGTTTGAAGAACCTCCAGTGCCCTACAAACACATAAACCACAATATAATTTTCCCTGCAGGAGATCAGGTTCAGTGTTTATAACCCACGCTGTTCAGGCCCCACAAACTCGGAGCTCGCAAACTCAGTTCAACCCAATGATACCCTAATAATCTCACAAATAACAAACTCAAAGTTTTCTCAAGCAGGTTGCTTAGCCTTTCTCAAAAGATCCCAAGAAATAGTTTTTTACAAACCCATTTACTGCGCATCCACCTGATACATAATTTCATTCCGCCTCATAAATGCCGGCGTAAAAGGCGGATTATACCTTGCAATGGTCAATTCCGAGAGGCGCTTCCACCCATGGAGACGGATCCAGTCTTCAAGTTGTTTTTGACGCACATTGAATCGCTCTTCACTCCAACTCCCTGAAAACCTTATAACCGCGAATGTACCGCCTACTCGCTCTTTGACGCTCACATTTGGATCCTTCGGCTTTGGCAGTGTTTCCAGTGTGTACTGTGACGGCATTACAAAAGCCGTGGTGAAATAGTCATCTCCCTGACGGTTGATGACGGGCGAAGTCATAGAAATTTTCTGCTCTGTCTGATTTTGACCGCTGATGTAATTGAAAATTTCCTGAAAGCCGGAATTCAAATCACTGCTTCGAGCTCTGACAACTTCAGCCACGATCAGCGATGGATATCTTCTAAGCTCCAAATCACCTTCTGAAAGTACAACTTCATAATCAGGCTGTTCGATCCATGACATTTAAATCACACTCCCCTATGCCTTGCTATAGTGGGTAAGGTGCGTTGACGTGATCTGATTATTATTGAGACTCTGACAGTTTCAGCCAGGCGGACATTACTTTCGCCGCCACCGGAGCTGCGGCTCGGCCACCGCCTTCTCCACGGTATTCCAGCAGGACAGCCACGGCAATTTTGGGATCCTCAGCAGGGGCGAACCCGATAAACCACGCATGATCTTTGCTGTCACTTTCTGTGCTTTTTTCGTTCTGGGCGGTTCCGGTTTTCCCGGCCACCTGAACACCTGAAATCTGAGCCCGGGTTCCCGTACCTTCCTCGACGACACTGATCATCATAGATTTAAGCTGGGCAGCCGTTGATGGGCTGACCATATCATAGAGGGTCTCTGCTTCTGACTTTCTCAAAATATTGCCTTCCTCTTTTTCAACTGTTTTGACCAAATAGGGCTGCATAATCGTGCCGTTGTTTGCTATACCGGCGGCCACCATGGCCATTTGCAGCGGAGATACCATCAACTTGCCCTGACCTATGCCAGTGGCAGCCAGTTCTGTTTTGCCCATGCCATTATCGCCAATGCGGCTGTCCGATCGCGGCAAGTCAAAGTCAAAGGACTTTGTGATCCCGGCGTCTTTCGATTTTGCAATTAAATCCGATGCACCAATCTTCTGTGACAACTCGGCGAAATAGACATTGCTGGAAACTGTCATGGCTTTGTGCAGATCAATGTCACCGTGGGCTTTTTCGCCGGCGTTGGAGAACGTCATGCCATCAATGACTGTAGCGCCCTGGTCCACAGTTGTATAATCCGCTTTGCCGGCTTCAATGGCAGCCGCGGCTGTGATGACCTTGAAGATGGAACCCGGCGGATAAAGTCCCATAGTCGCGCGGGGAAGCAGCGGACTGTTTTCGCTTTCAATTAATGTCTTCCAATTTTCTTCTAGTTTTGAAGCGTTGGGATTGTAATCCGGGGTGGAGACCATGGCTAGAATCTCTCCCGTTTTGGGGTCCAGAGCGACAACCGCGCCATTCCGGTCACCAAGCTGTTCTCTGGCAACGACTTGAAGCGCATGACTGATGGTCAGGCGCAGGTCATAGCCTTTTGGGGTCTCTTCTGAAAGCATCTTCTGTATTTGCTGAAAAAACTCCAGATTGGATTTTCCGATCAGTTCACTGTTATATTTCGCCTCCAGCAAAGTTTTCCCATACACAGCAGAGTTATAGCCAATGATATGAGCATACAGCCTTTTTTCGGGATAATTCCTGATCTTTGAATTTTCTGAAGGGAGGGTCTCCGCAAGGACTTCACCATTTCTGTCAATAATCCTGCCCCGCAGAACTTCCTCTTCCTCTGCGATCAGGCGTTTATTGAAAGCGTTGCCCATGATGTCATTTTTGCCTCTGAGTTCAAACCAGGTCAAAGACGTTATTAAAAGTCCAAAGAGCACACCCGCGAAAACAAGGCTATGCAGGATTCGGCTATTGATTGTATCCAGTTTCAATTTGAGCCGCCTCCTTGCGAAGTATTTGGCCGGACAATGCCTGCAGAAGTCCCAAAGTCGCAAAACTCGAAACCATGGAAGACCCTCCATAGCTGAGGAACGGCAGAGTAATCCCTGTCAGCGGAATCAGCTTAATGACCCCGCCTATGATAATAAACGTTTGGTACGCAATTGTCATGGTCAGTCCAAAAGCGACCGCCTTCATGTATCTGTCTTCGATTCTAAGGGCAAGCTTCATGCCTCTGTACAAGAGAATAAAAAACAGCATGATGACGGCGATCCCGCCCAGGATGCCTAGTTCTTCGCAGATGGCCGCGAAAATAAAATCTGTTCTCACCGCAGGAATGAATTTGGGATACCCCATGCCCAAACCGCTTCCGAAAAAGCCTCCTGAACCAATGGCAAAGAGCGACTGTGTAATCTGATAGCCTGTGCCGCCTGTGTCGATCCAAGGATTAAGCCAGGTATCGACGCGAACCTCAATGTGACTCACCGTCTTAAAAGCAACAAATCCGAGCAACGTCACGATCCCCAAATTATAGACCGTGAAGAGGATGTCGCGTTCGAAGACATAGATAAAAGTCAGGTAAACGCCAAAAATCAGCATGGCAGTCCCAAACTCCCGTTGAATCGCAAA
>CAYQDM010000010.1:0-115576 GCA_964416305.1 uncultured Acidaminobacter sp.
GCAGTATTGAAAGCGGCCGGTTATGTGCTCGTGCACACGCCGGATATGATTATGCGAAGTGGTACAACTCAAACCGTTGAGAAAGCAATGAACCCTGATTCTGAATACCTCAAGAAAGTTCCTGAGCATCTTCGTACGTTCGAAGAAGTTGTCAATTACGCGCCTAACCAGACGTATATTGGCAACCTCACACCTGAAGCCCTTGGCGAACTTGAAAAGCCCTGGGTCGGCGTTGATGTCCCTGGCAGCAGCCGCTCTGGCAAGTTCGGCGAAATTATGCCGCAGATCGAATTCATTGCAATGATCAAGATTTCTGACGTCTTTGACCTTGTCAAACTCGAGAAGTCCTTTACGGAATTGGCGAAAGCCGAATACGGAAAACATCCTCTGGTGACTCAGGAAGAGCTCGCTAAGCTTGGCGACGGCGATTCCCTTGCCATGATCGAAGAACTCGTCAACATTCACCATGCTGAGGCGATTTACCATGACGGCAAACTCGTCGGCTGCGTCAAGAAAGCCCATGATGTCGACGTCAACCTCAATGCCCATGTCATGTTCGAAAACCTCGTTGTCAAGGCTTCCGGCATCCTCGCATTCAAACACCTGGTGGCTAAAAACAACATTGATCCACTGACAATCGATTATGTGATCGAGTGCTCTGAAGAAGCATGCGGCGACATGAACCAGCGCGGCGGCGGCAACTTCGCCAAATCCATTGCAGAGATGGGCGGCGCGGTCAACGCGACCGGTTCCGACCTCAGAGGCTTCTGCGCGGCACCAACTCATGCTTTGATTACAGCGGCTTCTCTCGTTAAGGCCGGCACTTATAAGAATGTCGTCATCGTCGCCGGCGGCGCTACTGCCAAACTTGGCATGAACGGCAAAGACCACGTCAAGAAAGGTCTTCCAATTCTTGAGGACGTTCTCGGCGGATTCGCGCTTCTGATTTCTGAAAATGACGGGAGATCCCCGGTTCTCAGAACGGATCTTGTCGGCAAGCACAACGTCGGCACAGGATCTTCTCCTCAGGCAGTCATCACGGCTTTGATCTCCATGCCGCTCGACAAAGGCAACTTCAAAGTCACGGATATCGATAAGTACTCCGTAGAAATGCAAAACCCTGACATCACGAAACCTGCCGGCGCCGGCGACGTTCCTGAAGCGAACTACAAAATGATCGCTGCGATTGGCGTCAAACGTGGTGAGCTTGAGCGCACGCAGCTTAATGAATTCGTTGAGAAGCACGGCATGAACGGCTGGGCACCTACACAGGGCCACATTCCATCAGGCGTGCCATATGCTGGCTTTGTCATTGATGATTTGACGACCGGCAGCTTGAACCGCGCTATGATCGTTGGCAAAGGCTCCCTGTTCCTCGGCCGTATGACAAACCTGTTTGACGGTGTCTCCATTGTCGTCGAGAGAAACAGTGGTGAGACTGCTTCCGAAGGGGCTTCCGTCTCCAAGGAAGAAATCAACAACATGATCGCAGAAGCCATGAGAGGTTTTGCCGCTCACTTGCTCAACGCGTAAGGAGGGGCTAATATGTCTGAGAACCTCGAAGTAAAAAAGATTCTTGGTAATGCGTTCCTCGAAATCGCGGATGCCATTCAAACCGGCAAGTTCGGAAGTCGCGTTCGCGTTGGTCTGACGACGCTGGGCAGCGAGCACGGCGTGGATAACCTCGTCAAAGGCGCGGAACTCGCGGCGCGCGACGCGGACTACGATATTGTCCTGATTGGACCAAAGTGCGACACTTCCCTCGAAGTGATCGAAATCAATTCTGAAGATGAAATGCATGGGAAGATGGAAGAGCTCCTGGACAGCGGCTACATCCAGTCATGCGTCACCATGCACTATACTTTCCCAATTGGCGTTTCAACGGTTGGCCGTGTGGTCACTCCGGGAATCGGCCGTGAAATGTTCATAGCGACGACGACGGGAACGTCTGCGACCAACCGTACAGAAGCTATGCTGAAAAATGCCATTTATGGTGTTATTGCGGCAAAAGCAATGGGCATCGAAAAGCCTTCTGTTGGCATTCTGAACGTTGACAACGCCCGCACAGTGGAGCGCGGCCTCAAAGAGCTGATCGCTGCAGGCTATGATCTCAGCTTCGGTGAGTCCGGCCGTTCAGACGGCGGCAACGTCATGCGCGGCAACGACCTGCTCATGGGCTCTGTCGACGTCATGGTCACGGATACCCTGACGGGCAATATCCTGATGAAGATGTTCTCTTCCTTTACAACCGGCGGAAGCTATGAAGCCACTGGCTTTGGCTATGGTCCTGGCATTGGCTTTGACTATGAGCGGGCGATCCTGATCCTCTCAAGAGCATCAGGCGTACCGGTCGTCGCAAGCGCGATCCGTTATGGCGCAATGCTCGCTAAGGGCAATCTGAAAGAGGTCGCGAAAGCGGAATTTGATAAAGTTCGCGCAGCCGGCTTTGACAAGATTGTTCAAGGGCTTACAAAAGATACTAAAAAATCGGCCGCAGCTGAAGACGAGACAGAAGTTGCAGCGCCTGCGAAAGAAGTCGTCACCGGCTCCGTTTCAGGCATTGACATCATGGACCTTGAAGATGCGGTCAAAGCGCTTTGGAAGCAGGGCGTCTATGCGGAGAGCGGCATGGGCTGCACCGGACCCATTGTCATGGTCGCTGAAGAGAAGCTTGAGCTTGCAATCAAATTGCTTGCGGAAGCAGGTTTCCTTGCCAAAGAAGCGGTGCCTTGCTAGTTGAACACCACAAATGAATCATAGTAATTGAAAAGGGCCGGTAAGTCGCTGGAATACGCGACTTACCGGCCCTTTTGTGTGGTGCTTGAATGTGAGGAAAGTGATGAATAGTGTAAAATTACACCAAGCTCTGGCACCGTTTTTGAGTTAGTGCCTGTCACCGAGTCTAAGTTGGTGTCAGACACCAACTCAAACTCGGTGACAGGCACTGAATCAGTTTTTGTCCGCGTTGCCAATCTTCAGTTCTCAGAGATCCTGGGCGTTCGAGCCGTCATCTTCATTTCTCACGTCAGATATGATATCCTTGATTATGCAGTTCTTTATCCTATGAATGTGTAAAGGAGTTCGATCCCCCTTGAAAAAAATTGAAAGCTTTACAGTTGATCATTTGCGTCTAAATCTGGGCGTCTACGTCTCCAGAGTCGACCATGTCGGCGCTGAAACCGTGACGACCTTTGACCTTCGCATGAAGTATCCAAATAAGGAGCGTCTGGACAACGGCGCCATCCACACGCTTGAACACTTAATCGCGACCTTTGTAAGAAATGATGAGGAATTTGCGTCCAGGATCCTCTACTTTGGACCTATGGGCTGTCTGACGGGGATGTATCTGCTGGTCCACGGGGTCTACACCTCCGAGGAAATCCTGCCGCTATTGAAGCGCGCCTTCGCCTTTGCGGCTGATTATAGGGGCGAGATCCCCGGGGTCAGCGCTATAGAATGCGGCAATTATGAGCTCCACAATCTGGAAGGCGCTAAACTTGAGGCCGCCGCTTATTTGGAAGTGCTCAATCATGCAGGGCCGGAAAATTTGAATTATCCGCAGTAGTACACTGCCTGTCAAAAGGCGTCCCTGAGTCATATCATATTGAAGTCTAAGTCATCACGAGCTTATTGAGAGGAGTCCCTTATGACAAAAATTGCGATTATAGGCGCCATGGATTTGGAAACGGAACAGTTGAAGGCGCTGATGACCATCGGCGTAAAAAAAGTAGTGGCAGGCATTACTTTCTTCGACGGCAAGCTGAAGGAACAGGATGTCATTGTGGCGACCTGCGGCGTAGGAAAAGTCAACGCTGCGGTGTGCACTCAAATTATGATTTCGGAGTTTGGTGCCGGTGTGGTGATCAACACGGGCGTTTCAGGCGCAATCCACCACAGCCTGAATGTGGGAGACATAGTCATTTCAACGGATTGCCTTCAGCATGATGTAGACTGTACCGCCTTTGGTTATTCCCACGGCATGATCCCGCGCATGGAGACTTCTGTTTTTCCTGCGGACAATGCTTTGATCAAGCTCGCCTATGAGGTCAGCCAGGCGCACATTAAAGACCATCAGGTCTTTAAAGGCCGGATCGTCTCTGGGGATCAGTTTGTCGCTTCTCCTGAGCGTAAGGATTTTATTGAGAAAATTTTCAGCGCCTATACTACCGAGATGGAGGGCGCATCTATTGCGCACGTTTGCCACTTGAATCAAGTGCCGTTTGTGATCATTAGGGCTATGTCCGACAAAGCGGATGGCTCAGCCCATGTCAATTTTGATGAATTTGCGGTCATGGCAGCTGAAAATTCCAACCGCATTGTTTTAGGGATGCTGGACAAAATGTAAAACAGCATTCTATTAGGGTATGTAAAACAGGGGATATGGACAGATCTAATTCTGTTCGTGTCCCCTGTTTTAATGTGATTCTTAATTAAATAACTTTGCGTCATAAAAAAACGCACCCGCCAAAGCGGATGCGTTTTTACATTTAAGGATTTAAGCAACTCTTTTTAATTACTCTACGTCAACCGCTCTATTTTCAAAGACAATAGGCTCGCCAGCTTTACGCTTCTTAGCGTATTCTGCAGTCGCTGTGAACAGAACGTCTGTAGAAGAGTTGAGGGCTGTTTCGCAGGAATCCTGAAGCACGCCGACGATAAAGCCAACGCCAACAACCTGCATAGCAACGTCATTTGGAATACCGAACAAGCTTGCAGCAAGCGGGATGAGGAGGAGTGAACCACCTGCAACACCGGACGCGCCGCACGCGCTGACCGCTGACAGAACGCTGAGGATGACCGCTGTTGGTAAGTCGACTGGAATACCAAGTGTGTGAACCGCAGCAAGAGTCAATACTGAAATAGTAACCGCGGCGCCTGCCATGTTAATTGTTGCACCGAGTGGAATAGATACGGAATAAGTGTCTTTGTCGAGATTAAGGCTTTCGCAAAGTCTCATGTTAACCGGGATATTCGCTGCAGAGCTTCTGGTAAAGAACGCAGTCAAGCCGCTCTCTTTGAGGCATCTGAAAACAAGCGGGAATGGGTTTTTACGAATATTGAACCATACGATCAGCGGATTAACGACGAGAGCAATGAAGAACATTGTCCCAATCAGAACCGCAAGCAACTGGCCGTAGCCGAGCAATGTACCGAGACCACTGGTCGCAATGGAGTCAAATACCAGACCCATAATGCCGAGAGGCGCAAATCCAATGACCCAGCGAACCATTTGAGAAAGTGCGTCAGCGAAGTTGGTGATCATAGTTTTTGTTGTATCAGGAGCATGTCTGAGTGCCAATCCAAGGACAACCGCCCAAGAAAGAACCCCAATGTAGTTTGCATTCATCAATGCGCGGACAGGGTTGTCAACGATATTGAGCAGAAGCGCCTTAAGAACCTCTGTGACACCACCCGGTGCCGCTATGCCTTCTACGCCGGTTGTAAGTGTCAAAGTCACTGGGAACATGAAGCTGACGATAACTGCCGTAAGACCGGCTACAAAGGTGCCGAGCAAGTAAAGGGCAATAATCCCTTTCATGTTGGTTTGCTGGCCGTGCTTGTGCTGCGAAATCGCGCCCATGACGAGGAAGAATACTAAGACCGGGGCAATAGCTTTTAACGCGCCAACGAAAAGTGAGCCAAAGATTGTGATTGGTTTTGCAACCTCTGGAAGTGCAACTGCTAAAATAATACCAATAATGAGACCGATTAAAATACGTTTGACAAGACTTAAGTGGTTCCACTTATGAAGTAATTGCATAAAGTATGAGTCCTCCTTAATTCGCTTCGGGAACATAATATCGTTCCTCAGTGGTGTCGGCATTTCAAATTCACTGTCAACATCACCAATTCTAACTCAAAACACGCAATAAAGGAAGAGTAAAATGTTATTATTTTTTAATTTCTTAGTCAAATTAACTGAAAATTATATACTTTTAGTTAATTCTGAATTTTAATAATATTAGTCGGATCATGGTTCAGCCAGTCAATTTGATCACAGAAAGACAGGTTTACATAACATTTAAACCTTGGCGCGTGTACCAATTCATTTTCGAAAAAGTTATATCAACTATTTTTATCGTTGTTTACATAACAAAAGCGCACCCCTCGCAGGGTGCGCCTATAAGATATCATTATAAAAACCTGAAAACGCCTTCTAATGACGCAGTTTAACATTCCAAATCGAGGATGAATACCCTGCGACTACCACTTTAAGCACTTTTACCCGTTTTCGCGACAATCGCGGAGAACAGAAGCATTAAAACCATGGAAGCGCCGATGGTCGCCACTTCCCCAAATATATCAATCTGTTCTGCGATTTAATAAATACCCAGTTAAATTGCTGCAGACTCGCGCTCACCCAACAGCCCCAGCAGCGTATCATAGACCAGCTGCGGTGCCACATTAAAGGAATAATCCCGCTGGATGCGCTCCGTAAACTGGTGCGCGTCTTTGCCGTACGGGCCTATATTCACCACGGGCAGACTCAACTTCTGCATTTCCTCAATGGGGAGCTTGTATCTTGACCCATAGGCAGGCATGTTGTTTTGAAGGGCGACGATGCGTTCACTTTTAGGTGCTGAGACAAAGCTGAGGTCCGAAATATAGGGATAGAACTTCCGGCTCACTACTTTGCGCGCGCCCCCCTGTGCTTGAATTGCGTTCTCCACCGCTTCGAGTAGCCGCACGTCCTTGGCCCAGTTGCCCTTGACGAAGTTGTGCGGGTAATACGGCGGTGAAAAATAGACAATGACAATAGGGTCCTTGAAGGACCAGAGGCTGTGAACCGCTTCGACAATCCGCTGCCCAAAGAGGCGCTCGTCAATGGCTGGATCCTTGAGCATCTCAGCTTTCAGCGCGTCAAGATGTGCCTCGAGCACAGCCACCCCGCGCTCTTCTTTTACGGCCTCATAAAGAGCCTGATAAGAAATGACCCTGGCACGCCAAGGCAGCAGCTTGTGGGCCATGCGGCTGGCCTTGCAATAGATGTCATAGCGCTCATTCAATACGTTGACGACGTCTGAGAATGCCTCATGGGCCGCGCGGATCATCTTGGACATGACCTCGTCCGGCGTGCTCTTGTGCGTCGCGTAGTTGAAGTATAGATTCGTCGATCTGGCAATCTGGACCGAATACTCTTCTTTTTGGTCGCGTTGCTGCAGGGTGATTGGGGGTAGGGACACCTCACCATCCGCTACATCAGAAAATGCGACGTTCTTGTTGATCTTATGAATGATGGCGCCGGCTATCTGGTTGGGATCCAGCCCCTTGAACGGATCCCCGACATGGGTTTCCTTACCTATGACGTAAAATGACGGCATCAGCTTGCCCACCGTCCCAATATAAATATAGCGGTCCTCGTCGCCTTCATATCGCGGGGCCATGTAGTCCGTATCCATGACAGCCAGGTACTCGTACCCTTCGCTCTCCTGCAGTCCGACGAGCTCCGGCACTACCGACAGCATGCCCCCGGAATTGCCCTCTTCATCCCCTACTGCAGCAAACACAATATTGCCCGACAGGTTGGCAGCATCCTGGGACAGCATCTCCAGAATGCACATAATGGTGGCTACACCGCATTTCATGTCGAGGATGCCTCTGCCAAACAGCCATTCTCCTGAGTCCAGATCCGCCTTAGCTTCCTCTGACAAAGTCACGGTCTTCAACGCTTCAATCAGCGCCTCCGGCTTTGTGGCAAGGCCCTTGAAATCCCCATAATCGCTGATCCCAACCGTATCCGTGTGTCCAATCATTATGACCGTCTTTTTTGATTCGTCCTTTTGACCCTCCAACCGAGCCACCACACTGAAACGGCCAAGGGGGTCGTTGATAAACGGCTGCTTGACCAAGAGCTGTGGGTTCATTTTCCAGTAAGGCATTTCAGATAACAGTGTATACACCATAGTACTCATGGCGAGCTCGTCTGACGTTGCCACGACACTTCGACAATTGACCAATTCCAGTGTCAGCTGCTCGATTCTTTGGGCAAGGGCTGTCTTATCCATCTGTTTCATCCTCCACGGAATTGCATTTTCATAGGTAATTTTACACCCATTTTTATTAATTATAGTCGATTTCGCATTAAATGCTAGTACAAAATCAAACTTTTAACCACCGTGAAGTGAAAAGATTTTTTATTCTTGCCGATGGATATTTATCCCCACTCTTCTAATAAAAGTATGCGTCTTTTAACTTCTCCATCCAAAATTCTTTGAGGACTTCAAGATCTTCCGCGAAAGCTTCTCCAGTCTGGGTTTCGCCTTTCTCCAGGGACTCCAGAACCTCAAACTCGAAGGCCTCCGCCCCCAGATGCGTCCAATCTCTTTGCAGCTTGAGATTCAGCCCGGCGCCCGTTTTCTTCGCGAATTCAAATCGATTCCTGCTGCCTTTCAGATCGCCGGTTGATTCGAGGAGAATCTGCCCGCTGTGCGTGTTGCGAATGACAAAGACGCCGCCGGTGATGGTGCGTTCTTCATACTGAGCCCTGAGTTCTTTTTTGGTTTTCTTGTCTTTCATAGGGGTTCCTCCTGTTGGGGTCAATTATTTGATCTCTACTTCAGTCACATATAAAATCTCACAGGCGCGGTTCCCGGAATCCGTCCGCGTGAGGCTCGACGACCATTCCGGCAGCTGCGGATCAAAGGTCACACTCACAAGATAGCCTTCCAGCCGGATGAGGTCGTGCTTGTCAATTTTCTTGATTTGCTTCAGGATGTCTTCATCTTTAGGGATCAAGTGCGTGTTCGCAGACTGAATTTGCACGTCATAGACACTCACTGGGGCGTTGGGTGAAAGTCGGTAATAGTACCACCTTCCAGACTGGGTGTAGTCAATGGTGTCGTCAATAGCCCGCTGATTCAGATTGCCCCAGGCCAGTGCCAGATCTACAGGTGATACGGAAGCCGAAGCGTCGCTGGTGTAATTTTTGCGGCCTTTGACCACGGCCGTGATCTCATATTCTGCCAGCAGTTCAAGTGTTACCGGGCCGTTCTTCCCCTCGAACTCAATAGTTTCAGGGGCGCTCAGCTGACGCTGTACGGGTTCGGGGATCTGATCCGGGTAGTTTGGCGTACGGTTGAGGACCCCTGCGGCTGTAGCGGAGACAATGAGGATGATCAGGAGCAGTATGAATTTTTCCATGGTGTTCATCTCGGATTCACCCCTTGTGTGTCGCGGTTTGGGTAAAGGAACCATCGGCAAAGCACTGCCGCCTTTGGCCACTTGAACGTGGCTTTATTATAGCAAAAAAAACGAGGACGCAGGTGGCTGCGCCCTCAACAAACATGAATTTTAGCAATTTATTTATGGTGCGCTTGGCGCTTGGGACGGCCGGTTGTCCGAAGCGGGCTTCAGGCCGTGGATCAGCAGGATGAACCATATTCTGAGCACCAGCATGGCAATGCTGAAGACGACGCTTGACTCGAGCGCCCCCACCGCCAATCCGGCAATGCCTATGATCGAGGCGCTGCAGAGAAGCACGAGATAGAGACGAAGCCGTTTGAGATAAAACGCCTTTCGTTCCGGGTTGCCCTGGCCTCCCAGGAGGCAGGCCGCGCCCGTCAGCAAATAGTAACCGAGAGCCAGGTCCAGGAGCGCGCCAAGGCCAAAGTTCAGCAGCATGGCCAGTGGATTCTGGGCAAGGAACTGGCTGTACAAGGCCGGCGCGACCCTTGGCACGGCGATTAACGCACTGATCAGAGCCAGGGTGGCCGCGCGCTTGAAATAATGGGTCGGGGGTGGATAGCTGTCTGAGGAGGACTCCCCAAGGTGCGGGTATGGATACACGCCTTCATCGTCAATGGAATAGGGATCGTTTATGAGCTGGTTGATGCCGGACCTAACCATGAGGTAAGCAAGGAACGCCGGCAGAGGCAGACCCTCAAATCCGCCGAGGTTGATGTGAAACGTCACGAAGCATAGCCCCCAGAAGATCCGGTTGAAGCCTTCATGCATTTAGAGGACCCCCCTTGCTCGCAGATAGCGGACCAAGTCCAGAAAGTTTTCAGGCCTGTAGACAGCCTGATACTCGATTATACTCATCAGCCGCTGGCTGTAAATCTCGCCCTCTGTCGTCCTATAAGTCAAGACAGGTGTCAGATCATAAACTGTGAATTGCTGAGTGATATCCCAGG
Organism: uncultured Acidaminobacter sp.; assembly: GCA_964416305.1. Lineage (GTDB taxonomy): Bacteria > Bacillota > Clostridia > Peptostreptococcales > Acidaminobacteraceae > Acidaminobacter. The sequence continues at coordinate 10,134 of CAYQDM010000010.1, forward strand.
GCCCCTTTAGGACGGCAGTCGTATGGACTGAATCCCCTTCTGAAAATTTGGCGCCTTGCAGCTCAGCTGCGCTTTCGCCATTGATTTTGATTTCGAACAGCGCCTCAAGCTCAGACATCAAAGGTGACTTGACCTCAAGGACCTCCATGGGGATCTCGACTGAAAAGTTGGACTCATAAGAATGGTCCGAAGTGCCCCTGCTGCTTCGGTGCTCAAAATGCCCCTCTGGCAACTCGATTCCGGACAGATAGATTTCACCAATTTCAACCGTTTCCCTCTCCCCATTCGCATAGTAGAGATCCGCATGGGTCAATTTGACCGGTCCAAAGGGCTCTGCCTCCAGTAAGTCTATGGAGACCATTAGGGTATTGAAATTGTAGCGCCCTATGGTCGTTTTCCCGACAGGCGTCCCCATGAAGCTGGTCAGGCCAGCCCCCGGCTCATAATAGATCCTGACCTGATCCTCAGGCCATGGCGCTTCCGGGAAGACAACACGCTCGATGACGCGCTTGTCTGACGCATCCGTCAGAAACGGCATTTGCAGCGTCACTTGTTGATAAAGCGGAAAACCCTCAGGTGTTGTTCCGACAATGCTGGTGCGTTCCCGAAACTGCTCGAAGAAGACCGGTCCTTCCAATTTCACAGACCACCAGAAGCCCAGTGCTGCCAGGGTCGTCACTGAGATCAAGATTAAACCGGTGATGAACAGGCGTCGATTCGTCTGCAACTGAATTCCTCCCTTTGCTTGGCGTTACTGCATTTTCCATCGCTGCAAATTCCATTGATGATGAAAAGATTTTTTGCCGATGGTCGTTATCCTTTTACAATATTGTATCATACTGGTAAAGGCAGAGCGAGGTGCATGTGCAATTTGAAATAAGTTTAGCCTTAAATATTGCAGTTACATACTGTCCGTGTCACCAAAGTGAACTGAGTGTCTGACACCAAGTTGAACTGAGTGTCTGACACCAAGTTGAACTGAGTGACTGACACCAAGTTGAACTGAGTGTCTGACACCGAGATAAAAAGTGTACCAGAGCTCACTTTTTTTATGTACAAAAGTTGTTTTTTTTCATAATTAGGTATCTATATCAATACAAGAAAAATAACATTATATGAGATTAAGAATGTGAGCATGAAATTGCCGAAAGGATGGTCCATTTGTCAAAAGCTTTGTTGGTCATAGACGTCCAAAATGAATACTTCACCGGAAAACTCCCTATATTTAACCGGGACGCCAGCCTGAAAAACATCCTCAGAGCCATTGAGTATGCAAACGCCACTGGCATTAAGGTCATCCTCATCAAACATGTCATTCCCAATCCGGAAGCAACTGTATTCGCCGTTCACTCTTATGGGGCGGAAATTAAGCAGGAAATAGCTGATCAACCCCATAACCTGGTCATTGAGAAGCATCTCCCAGGCAGCTTCACCGGCACCCCTCTGGAAGAATGGCTCAGATCCAATCAAATCGACACCTTGACGATCTGCGGTTACATGACACACCTTTGCTGCGACACTACTTCCAGGCAAGCGGTACATCTCGGATTTAAAGTTGAATTTTTGTCTGACGCCACCGGAACACTGGACTTATCGAATAAAGCCGGCTCTGTAGACGCCAAAACCCTTCACGAAACTGTCCTGGTAGTCCAGGCAGCTCGATTTGCAGATGTCTTAATCACAGCAGCGTGGTGTCAACTCTGATTAAATAAGCTAAATTGCATACAACCTAATTCACTTTCTTCTCACATTAACCAGAATAGGAGGACCTCAACATGCTAAAAATACTGGCAAACGATGGTTTGGACTCCATTGCATCCGACTGTCTGTCAGAAAAAGGCCACAGCATTGATACTACCCATTTTGACCCCGAGCCTCTCAAAGAAGTCATAAGTGACTATGACGTCATAATTGTCAGATCCGCCACTACGCTGGATCAGGCTACCCTCGACGCCGCTGTAAAGCCGGGCTCCAAACTTAAACTGATCATCCGTGCCGGCGTCGGCCTCGATAACATTGATGTCGATTATGCCACTGCGAAAGGCATTGGTGTCCGCAACACGCCAAACTCCAGTAGCACCTCCGTAGCAGAACTGGCGCTCGGACATATGTTCAACCTTGCACGTCATATCCACCTTTCCAACATCACGATTCGCAAGGGGGAATGGAACAAAAAGCACTACAATGGCATCCAGCTCTACGGAAGAACCTTAGGCATCATAGGATTTGGCCGTATTGGACAGGAAATCGCCGCCAAGGCCCATGCCCTCGGCATGAATATCCTCTATTATCAGCGCAGTGGTCCAAAAGACAGTCATGATGACTTCAAATTTGTCGATCTCGACACGCTCCTAAAGGAGTCGGATTTCATTACTCTCCATACGCCAGCTAATCCAGATGGTCGCGCTATTCTGGACGGAGAAGCCATTCAAAAAATTAAAAAAGGCGCCTATGTCATCAACACCGCCAGAGGCAGTCTGATCGACTATGACGCCCTTCTCGATGCCCTCGACAGCGGCCACCTTTCCGGCGCAGGGCTGGATGTCTATACTGAAGAACCGCCGCTCAATCCAAGATTGACGCAGCATCCTAAGATTTCTATGACACCGCACATTGGCGCTTCCACTGAAGAAGCACAGCGCGGCATTGGGGCTGAGGTGTGCGATGTTATCACGCAGTATTTTACGCCATGACTATAATGGAGGGGAAGGCGCCGGAGCGCCTTCCCCTATCCTTTGATTCAAGGAGAAGAAGCCGCCGCCGCGAGACAAACTGGGATTCAGTTTGCGCCGCGGCGGCGGCTTCTTTCCTTTTCAAGTGAACGCATCGTCATACCACTTCAATAAATTGATACTTTTTCAAATCGTATTTAGAAACAAATTGCGGACCTCTGAGTACCTGTCGCTCAACCCTCAGCAGCCCTTGTTGATCTGTGCGGATCCGCCATTCCACCAGCATGACTGTATTATTTATTATCTCTATGCAGGTGACGCCTTTGGTATGCACGCCACAGCCGGAATTGAAATAGGGCAGCTCGCCATGTTTTGGAAACTTCGGACGGTGGGTATGCCCACAAATGAGCATCATCCGGTGCTTGTAAATCCATTTGTTGTAGTTGCGCTCGATCTTGTGCATCTTGTGTACGTTTTTAGCCGGACTTGCCGGGTTTCTGAATCCTATCATGTGCATGAACCGCCAGAAATAACGCAGCGACAGCATCGAAAAACGCCACATCTGATCGTTCATAAAATCGCCTTGGTGACCGTGCAGCGCCAAAATCTCCTGGCCGGTTACCCGGTGTCTGAGAAGCAGCGCTTCATGGGCCTTCAAACCTTCAAAAAGCTCACAATTTTCCTCGTTGTACTCGTCGAAAAAGTGATAAAAATTATGCTGCAGAAAGTCCTGATCTTTCAAATACATATTATGATTCCCATAGAGCAATATCATCCTATTATCATCATAAAACTTCTTAAGCATGTCATAGACGTCACTGTGGGCAAAACGGATATGCTTGAACTTCGAGTGCTCCCAAAGTTCTTCTCCATCACCGGTTTCGACGAAGGTAAAACCCTCATTGTAATAATAGTCAAGGGCACTTAGGAAGGTGTTCTGATTTCTGGCAAATTCATCTGAGAGACTATTATCTCCGCGGTGCGCGTCGCTGAAAAAAACGAAACGTGAATTTTCATCGAAGAGCTCGACACGGGCGCCAGCATAGGCCTCGGTCAGCCTTTGGTCCGTAAACATGGTCATCGCCTCGATTGTGGGTTAAATGTCGGCATCTGCGGTGAGGTGCCTTGTTGGAAAACCATCGGCAAAAACAGGTTCTGTATGAGGTTACTCATAGCGTGAACCTGCTTTTTCATTAGAATCTATACCCGTTTCCGGGGCCTTGTCGCTATTTTTAATGTTTTTTCGATCAGCACCAAGTGCTTCACTCCAAATTACTTTCTAAACTTCGACACAATCTCCTCAAACCAGCGCTTGAAGGATTTAATCTCAGCTGAGTTCACAGTCACTCTTTGAAGGGCCTGCGCCATCATTTGTTCCTGGCAGTCGACCACAGTGTGCGCCTCAGTCGTCACCGGAATATAGTTTCCCTCGACAGTTATGGTTCGGGCTTTTACGTTGTCCTGAAGCTGGAGCTCCAGCATTTGCAGAAGGCGTTTCTTAATGGTCAGGTCCTGAACAGGACAAGCTATTTCGACGCGTTTGACTGTATTGCGGGTCATGAGATCCGCTGAGGAGATATAGAGTTTCAAGTCCTGAACGCTGTCGTCCGGATCGCCAAAGCAGAACACTCTGGCATGCTCAAGATACCTGCCGACAATGCTCCGAATCCACACGCGATCCGTTTTTCCAGGGACACCAGGCAATAAACAGCAAATGCTCCGAATGATCAAGCGAACCGGCACTCCGGCTTGTGAGGCTTCAGCCAGGGCATCGATAATCTCCCTGTCTGAGAGCGAATTCAATTTCATGAGAATACCGCTGCGTTTGCCGTTCCTTGCTTTTTCCGTCTCATTTTCAATGAGTTTCAGAATCGGATCTTTAAGCTCGAAGGGCGACACGAGGAGCTCTGAGTATTCACCCTCCAGATTTGAAATCAGGATTCGCTTGAAAAACAGTCCTGCGTCGGTTCCAATTGTCTCATCTGCCGTTAAGAGCGACAAATCCGTGTAGAGTTTGGCTGTTTTTTCATTGAAATTACCGGTGCCTATGTGCGTAATATAACTCAGTTTATTCTTGTCACGACGCGTGATCAGGCAGATCTTGGAGTGTATCTTAAATTTTTCAAACCCGTAAATGACCTTGCAGCCGGCTTCTTCCAGCCGCTCCGCCCATTCAATATTGTTGATTTCATCAAAACGCGCCCGCAATTCCATGATGACAATGACTTCTTTCTTGTTTTCCACAGCGTCGATCAGATACTCAGCCAGCTTTGACTTTCTGTCAATTCTGTAAAGGGTAATCTTGATGCTGATCACCGTAGGATCAGTGGAAGCTTCACGAATTAGATTTAAAACGGGATCCATGGCATCATACGGGTAATGGATCAGCAGGTCCTTTCTCAACACCTGACGGATCATGCTTTCAGATGGGTTTACCTCTGAGCTGATTTGAGGCTCAAAGGGCTGATAGGTGAGATGATAGCGGGCCACTGCCGTCAGTCGGCTTTCCAGTTCAAAGACATAGGTCATATCGAGCGGTGCCTTGCTGTAGTACACCTGAGTGAGATCCAGATTCAGCCGGCTGCATAAGAAGCTTGAGAACTCGATGCTCAGCTTGTTCTGAAGCTCCAAGCGGACCGGTGCCAGCCGGGCTCTGAGTTTCACAATTTTCTTCATGTGGCTCCTGAAATTTTCATCCACTTCAAACGCCTCATCATCCGGTTGGATATCCGCGTTTCGGGTGACGCTGATCACCGTTTTTTCGAGGATCTCATACATTTCAAAGACCTCCGGTGCGTATTGAAGGATCAGGTCTTCAATCAGAATATAGCGGAGTGATTTGCCCGGCAGGTAGACCACCCTTGGCAATGACCTGGGTACGGGAATCAGGCCATATTGCGTAATCTCTTTGGATTTCAGCATCACCGCAATGGTCAGCGCCTTGTTCTCAAGATGCGGAAACGGGTGGTGCGGGCTGATCACCTGAGGTGACAGCACTGGCATCACCTGGGTTCTGAAATAGGTTTGGATGACCTTCCTGTCCTTGCCTTCAAGTTCTGCCACCTTCAGTCGTTCGATCTCATATTGCCCCAGAAACCTCTCCACGTTCTGAATGGTTTTGTCCCTGAGCGCATACAGCGGCTTGACGGCTTTATAAATTGCCTTCAGCTGTTCTGCCGGCGTCATGCCGGACTTGTTGTCTATCATGGTCTTTTGAAGCATGGACAGGTCGAGGAGACTCCCCACCCGGATCATAAAAAATTCGTCCAGGTTGCTTGAAAAAATGGACACGAACTTTAGCCGCTCCAATATGGGAACGGCCGGATCATTGGCCTCATTCAAGACCCGTTCATTAAATTTCAGCCAGGACAGATCCCGGTTCTGCGTATAGGTGTAATCAATGTAGTCCTTGGGCTTTTGCATAGTCGTTCTCCCGTCCGCTCTGCTTGTGCGAGGCTCCCAATGAGGTGTTAAATGCTGCCTAACGTTCTAGCCTCAGGTGATGTCTTGTTTCAAATGTATGCTTCGCCCCATCTGACTTTCCCGTCAGACAAGTGGATAATTTCTCCCGGCGCGACTCTAAGCGCCCTCTTGTCACTATTCTCAATAAGGATAAAAACGTCCTCCGGGTCGCCGCTGTGGGCGCCTTTTTCCGGTTTGTCATAGGTGCCGTAATGCAGCGGCAGCAAACAGGCCTCCGGAAGGCTATTTGCAAGGACTGCAGCCGCAGTATGATTCAAGTGATATTCACAAGTCGACACATCGAGCGCCAAAATTTGAATGTCCCTGATCCGAAGGTGTTCCTCCATCAGCCGCGTGTCGCCCGGGAAAAAGAGTCTGCCATCAGGGGTATTGAGGATGAATCCGCAGCAATCGCCATATCTGAAGGGTTTGCCGCACCTGGCAACATCCTGAAGCTGCCAGGGATGATCCGCTGGTGTAATTTCCAGAGATAGGACCCCCAGGTCCAGCTCGTCACCAACCCGGCAAATTTGGATGGACTGAGGCTTGACGCCAAGCTGTGTCAAAGCGTGATAAACCGGGTGAGGACCAATGAAAATTGGCGTTCGCTTTGCGAGTTCCAGAGCAGTTTGTGGTCCGAGATGATCAATGTCGGAATGTGTATAGAGGACGAAATCTGCGCGGGGGATGGCCTCCGCGACCATCGGATAAGGAATTTTTAGTTTTAGTCCAGCCTCACTAACCCAAGGCTCCCCGGGTTTTGTGGATAGCAGCGGATCAATAAAGAGGATCGTTCCCCGGCAATTCACGAAAAATCCGGCCCCGGCCAGCCAGGTGATCTGAGTGTTTTCAATTTTATCAAAAGCCTCAGTCCGGATTGGCACCGGCGTTTTGGCAGTGACTTGCTTGAGGGCATTTATATGCGAATTTGATTGTGAATGAAGTGATCGCTGCACTGGGCAAACCTCCTGATATTGATATCGATATTGATCCTGATCCTGATGATGCTGTGATTGCTGCGCTACAGCTTCAATCGATGACCTTATTTTTCTTTAACCACGACACCAGAGCTTCCCGAATGTCGTCAGGCGACAAGGTTTCAGCTGCGCGCTTCTCATCCCCAACAGCCGCCAGAACCTTTGAGGTGAAGCCGATGGTATCAACCACCTGCCCCCCCTTCTGTTCAACACGCCTGCGCACAGAATCCATGACCTTTTGCGACGGCACATTATCTGCCATAGTCATGAAAATCCAGACTTTTTTGTTTTTGAAATTCCCGCGCTTCAAAAAAGCGTTGATCGCCGGCGTCGAATTTCCTGCCCAAACCTGGATCCCCAGAAATAGATTGTCATAGTCCTCCAATAAGACGGAGAGCGGCTTAATGGCGCTTTTCATATGAAACCAGGCACCCATGGCGGCCATTGGAAGACTGCCGAAAGGTCTTGGTTTCACCTCTTCGATCCGTTCAAGAGCAAACCCCGTCTGCGCGTGGAGCTCCTGGGCAACTGAGGCTGTATTGCCCGTCCAGGAATAATACGCTATAAGACTTTGGCCTTCCATGCCAAACACTTCCTTTCCTGAAAATCCTATACCCATTCCAGGGGCTTGAATATCATAAATGCAAGTGAAAGCAGGTTCAATCAGCGATAACCGCAGACAGCGACGAGCGTGCGCCCATGCCTTGCGCAACAAAAAAGCCCGCCGTGAAGCGGGCCTTCCTTTGATCTTATGAGCTTTTCATCATTCAACCGTTTCGATTATTACTCCACAACCTCGATCACAATAGCGTTGCTGATGGCCCGCCCGGGCGTCCGGATCATTTTTCCGTTGTAATACATGCCGCTGGAAGCCCCGCCGTCCAGGTTCGTCGCGGTTGTCGCGCCCAGCTGAATCATGATGTCTGCCAGCTCGTGGAGGGTGGCCGTGGTGGTGATGAAAATCAGGCGACCATCGGCAGAAATTCCTGCGGCACTGCGGGCGGCTGAGTTCGTGGTAATCTTGGCCTCATAGAAGGCCTCCTTGCCCAGATCGATGGCTTTCACGCCATCCCGCACCAGCAGCGGGCCGGCGCCCACCACGGACTCCGCCTTAGTCCAGAAATCGCCGCCTTGCTCTGCCGTCAGCGCCGGCTGCATTCCGAAGCGGCTGCCTTCGGCAAATTTGGCATAAGAAGTGTAGACATAACCAGCGTTTTGGTTGATCAGCGCACCTGTAGCAGCCAGGAGGTTGGTGTCCTTGCCGGGGTAGCTGTGTGCCGCCGGAAACACAACCGTGTAATCGGCGGTATTCGAAAGGGTTCCTGCCCAAGGTTTGGCCTTTGAAATTATACCGCCGCTGACTGTAAAGATCGTGCCCGCGAAGCTGGAATTCAGCGCAATCTGGCTCCGGTACTGCTTGTCGAAGATCACTATGCGCTGATCTGTGGCGTGGATTAGCGGCGTATTGAGGGAAAAGCCCTTCCAGGCACCGCTGTACCAAGAGACTTTGTCGAAGACGCCGCCGGTGTTTTCGCCATTGACCGTCGAGGACACCCGGTCGATCCGGGCTTCTGTCCCGGAGATCCCGAGAGAACCATAGTGCCCGCCCGTGGTCAGCAGCTTCCCGCCTGTGACCAGGGTGTTGCTTGGCGTGCCATAGCCGTTATAAGCGTCAAAGAAGGTGCCGTTGATGGCGAAGACGGCGTTTTCACGTTTGGCAGCCGCCTCCAGCGTGTTGGTCTCCCCGACTCGTGAACCTGCGAGGACGGCTCTGGCCTTCAGTTTGCCGCTTTTAAGGTCAGCGGTGACGACGCTGACGGGAATGGATCTGCTCCCGACTTTTATGGTTTTTTCAGTGAAGGTCATGTTGTTGAAAGCCGCTGTCGCTGCTGTGGATGGAGCTTGGCCGGAAGGCAGTGCAGGGTCTGCCGATGGTCCCGGAACCGACCCCTCCGCCGCTGCGCTGGCACTGATCACCCCTGAACGGATGACCAGCCCGCCCGTCTGGCTGAATTGATAATCCCAGCCAAACATTTCCTTGGCAAACCGCCACGTCAAAGGAAAATAGGTGATGTCCCGAAAATTGAGAATCGGATACGCTTCCTTGGAATTGTCAATGCGCTGACCGCCAACAACGACGGGGTAAGTGACAATTTTTGCAGAATAGACGGTATTCAGACGGTTGCTGCCGGCTGTGTCCTGCTTCACGGTGTCCTGGCTGGCAGCCTTTTGAATGTCGAGCCCTGTCTCTGCAGAAAATTTAAGGGTCAGTCCGAGGGAACGCGACAGGTTCCAGGTCATTGGGAAATAAGTGATGTCTTTGTAGACGATCAGTGGATATTTCGCGCTCGTTGATTCGAAGTTGGTCCCATTCAAGGTGACTTTGAAGGCAGGAAGAGTGACGCCAGCTTCTGCAGCGTAGGAAACGCTGACAGAAGGTGGAAGGATTGCGGTCAGTGCCAGGATAAGACTGAGCAGAAAGATAAACTTCTTCATTGGGGGCGACCTCCAAACTATGAGTTATTCATAGAATAACATTTGTGTCCACTTTGGGATGTTACAAATATATTTCGGTGACAGGCGGGTTGAGACCGGTGACAGGCACCTAGATGAAAATCGTCCACGTCACCAAAACAAATTGCACCTCCCCATAATTTCTCCACAACTCCATGGCATACTGTCCTCAGGGTCACAAACCACCCAAACCAAACTAAAAACTATTCAATCCTTTAGGAGGACAATTCAAAATGAAAAAGACAATCGCTGCAAGCATCCTTTCCTTACTGCTCATCACTTCAGGTTCACAGGCTTTCGCTGCCAACGCTGTCTCAAATATGGCCACAACCAAAGGCGGCTTAAGTGTCGCAGAGTGTGCCCATACAATGGACCGCGGCGTCTCCGTGTGCGCTCAACACGCCGTCTGCGAAATGGCAGAATAACCAACACCTAATACCAACTCCCTTTTATTAAAGTTTGAACATATAAAAAAGACAGGCCTCGCAGGGAAGTTTCAGCGCGTAATCCCCTCCTGCTAGTGCCTGTCTTTTTTCGTTTTTTTGAATTCCTCACTAGGACAAGTATCCTTCAATGACGTCTCACAATGACGTCTCAAGTCCGCCGTACCTTCCGGCTGAGATAACGGTTCATATCCCGCTCATCCTGCTTCTCAAGCCCACGCTCTCCTGCAAGCGACTCCAAGTGGTGCGTAAACTCATGTTTCAACGTTTCCTCAAGCCGCCGCTTGATCACACTGCGGTCCGCATGCTCATACACCTGCGCGAACGAGCCGTAATAAATGACAATATACCGCCCCTGACTGCCGCCCCGGTGGTATTCGCCCATGATAAACAGATCATCCCCAACGCTTTTCGGATGCATCCGACTTTCCGGCAGCAGCAAAATCCCACCATTCAGCTCCTTGTAAAACACCTCCGGCAGCCCCTCGGCAACCTCATTCAAAATCTCTTCCATTTCCTCTATTGTCAGCACAGTCACCACCACTTTTCTGCTTGCGTCTTCACTCTATTCTTTCCCATAAAGACTAAAGACCAAACATCTGCCGATGGTCCCTCTCCCAAACCCCAACCCTAAGATTCACTGATCCAGATGGCCGCCAATATGGCCGCTGCGCCAATCGCCATCTTTGTTGTAAAGGAGTCCCCCAGCAAAATCACCGACAGCAGGCTTCCAAATACCGCCTCCATACTTAGAATGATAGAAGTCACCGACGGCTTCAGATACTTTTGACACACTGTCTGAAGATAGTAAGCCACAATGGAGCCAAAAACCGCCAAATGCAGCACTGCCAGCATACCCAGGTTAAATACCTGAGGCGCGGGACTAAAAAGCAGACCCAGAATCATGGCCAGGACAGCACCAACGCCAAACTGGACAGCTGTAAATACCGCCGCATCTTCCCTGTGTGCGAAAAAACCCGTTACAACTATGTGCGCGCCGTAAAACAAGGAACTGAGCAGCGTGATGCTGTCCCCTAATCCTATACTCAGATTTTCGTTGAGCGAGAGCATGCCAATGCCCCAAAAACATACCGCAGCGCCAATATAAGCTTTTAAAGACGGGTTTTTTTTAAAAACTGCCCAAGTCAAAAATGGTACTACCACTACATAGGCACTTGCCAAAAAAGATTGTTTACTGGCCGTCGTGAATTGAAGTCCATAAATTTGAAAGACGTAGCCCAAGGAAAGCATTACACCGGCGATCAGGCCGCCTTTCATGTCCTTAAGTTTTGTTGTAAACAGCTTCTTTCTGATGACGATCGCCATGAGAACAAAGGCGAAAAGAAACCTGAATCCCATCAGGTAGAATGGGCTCATAAATTCCAATGCGTATTTCCCTGCGGGGAACGTCGAACCCCACATCAAGGCAGTTGTCATTAGACCAAGACCGGCGAGAAGTCGTGTCTTTTTCGGGTATTCCAAAGGTTGTTTTGACACGTCATGAACGACAGCTTCCATTCCCTGATCCAGCGCATTTGACTCTGATTTTTTCTTGATTACAGTCAACAACTTCATCTCCTTGGTGTCATAATACGACTGAATTTTTTCGATAATTGTCTCAATGTAATTATCTCGTTTAATTATAGCAGACCATATTTTGTACTTTTTACAATGATTTTTATTATATTTTGTATATTTCACTATGTCCGTCGTAATAATGAGGTATAATTTTTCTTGAGGTGATGTCAGTGTCTATCACGGTTCTTGAAGCCACAAAACTCAATACATTTAAAAATTTTAAGCTCATAGTGGGCCATTCCGGCCTCGACCGCCAGGTTGAGAAGATAGGAATTCTGGACTATGAGTTTATTTCAAACATCCAAGGACAATTTATTCCCGGTGAATTTGTCATCAGCAGTCTGCTGTTCGCTAAGGACCACCCGGAACGGATTCTGTCCGCTGTAGCCAGTCTCATAGAGGATGGCGTCAGCGGTTTAGCCATTAAAAACATCTATTACGACACTGTGCCTCAGGAGGTTATGGATTACGCCAGCGCGCACAGCTTCCCCATTTTTATTTTTGACAACACGGTCTACTTTGAAGACATTATTACGGAATTGACTGACAAAATAAGATCCGTTGACAATGAAGCCCTACTCGAGGCAAAAGTAGACGCTTTGGTCCGTCTGAGTCTCAACAAAGCCACAGTCAGAGAAATCGCGCTCGAGATCAATACCAGCTTCAGAGAGTACTTTTTCGTCCTCTACCTGCGAGAGAAAAAACTTTTTAACCCTCAAGTCCTGGCAAAACTCTTGGAAGAGGTCAAAAAAAACCGGAGCTTGGAGATTCAGAACAGTGTTATGCGGTATCGTCATGGACTTCTTATGATCCTCAGCTTTGATCAACCACTTGAGGAGAACAAACTGAAAGCCTTGTCTCTACAATTTTTTTCAAAGTTGGGAATTCTGTCTGATCACTGCGAGGTTGGCATAAGCGGTGCCCACTTTGACCTCAGTGATTTGGGACGCGCTGTCAATGAGAGCTTATATGCTCAAAAGACCAGCGGGCTCAAAGGAGAGAGCGTCTGTACATTCAGCGACATTGGCATTTACAGTATTCTGATGCCCTATCATCAGGAGCTTTGGATGCGACAATTTCATGACCGCATCCTTCAACCCATTAAAGACTATGATGAAAAATACAATACTCAGCTTTTTGATACCGCCCAAACCTTTGTGGAACAGGACGGCAAAATCCTGGAAACGGCAGAAGCATTATATATGCACAAAAATACCATCCGCTACAGAATAGGAAAAATAAAAAGCCTTCTCCACATGGAACAGGCAGAAGGCAGTTTCTACGAACAACTGTCACTGGCGATCAAGCTTCACAGAATTTATTCTCTCTAAATTCATACCCTCAAAATTAATTGAGTCTAATCCACCCAACTCCGAAAGGGGCTCCCACAGTATGATAGACATTTCATTCTTTCAAGTTAAAAAAACCTATTATCAGAAACCTATCCTTGAATCTGTCTCTTTTGACGTCGTCTCCGGTTCCAAGATTGGCTTGATTGGCCGCAACGGCGCGGGAAAAACGACACTTTTCAAGCTCATGATGAAGGATGAGCTTCCGGACTCAGGTCAAGTGACGCTTCGCAAAGGGCTTCGCCTCGGATTTCTCGAACAGCTGCCTGACCACAGACCGGGACAAACCGTCAAAAACTTATTGGATGAAGGCTTCTCGGAACTTCATGACCTGAGAGCGACCCTCTCCGAACTTGAGCACAGAATGTCTGAGGATCCTCAGAACACTTCATTGCTTAAAAGTTATGGAGAAAAGCTGACGCTTTTTGAAGCACTGGGCGGCTATACAACAGAAGTCAAACTGAATGAGATCTGCCAGGCCTTGAAGTTGGTCCCATTGCTTAATCAGCCTTTTGAGTCTCTTTCCGGAGGCGAAAAGACAAGAACCTTATTTGCACGCTTACTTCTCAAGGCGCCGGACGTCCTGCTTCTTGACGAACCCACCAACCACCTGGACAGTGATATGCTGGAGTGGCTTGAGCGCTATTTGAACCTTTACGACGGCACTGTTATCATGATCTCTCATGACCGCTATTTCCTGGATCTGGTCGCCCAGTCCATCCTGGAGCTTGATCAGGGTTTTGTCAGCCACTATGAAGGCAACTATTCCTGGTATGCCATTGAGAAGGAAAAACAAAATGAGCTTCAACTTCAGCAGTATCTGCTCCAGCAAAAGAAAATTAAAGCTATTGAAGCAGCCATCCAGCGTTTTGAATTGTGGGGCACTATGGGCGATAATGAAAAATTCTTCAAGAAAGCCAACCAGTTCAAAGCGCGCCTCGACAAAATGGATAAAGTCCTTCCACCGGATCACGGCCAGCTGAACTATAATCTCAGCCTGGACAGCACCTCAAAGTCATCCAAGCAACTGATCACCATTGAGAATCTGAAGCTGGGATACCCTGGCATGATTTTGCTCGAACATGGCAACTTAAATCTTTTTCGCGCCGAACGCCTTTGCCTGATCGGTAAAAATGGTGCCGGCAAAACGACGCTCTTCAAAGCAATTCTGGGACAATGCGAGCCCCTTGGCGGTTTGGTCCGGGTTGGAGCATCTGCGACCATCGGCTACATCCCTCAAGATATTGAGTTTGAGAATGCGGACCTCAGTCTGCACGACTGGTGCATTCAAACGCTTTCTCTCAGCAGCGGTGAGGCCAGAAATCTGTTGGCCCATTACGGGTTCCGGGATCAAGAGGTTTTCAGACGGCTTTCAACCCTTTCCGGGGGCGAGCGCAGCCGGCTGAAGCTCATTCAAATCTCGAAATCCCAGTCGACACTGCTGCTCCTCGACGAACCGACCAATCACATGGATATCCCTTCACGGGAGCAGCTGGAAGCCATGCTGGCGAATTATAAAGGCACTTTGCTGATGATCTCCCATGATCGCTACCTGATCGAAATGATTGCCACCGGTATGGTCTGGCTGCACGATCAGACACTGGAGCGGATTGACGGCGGCTATGAGGATTATTTACTCTCAAGGTCCCGATTTAGTCAGCTCACAGCGAACACCGTGCCTGAAAAGAGCGGAGAAGCTTCCGAGAAAACCACCGGGGTCTCGAACCAAAATCGAAAGGAACGTCCAAAAACTTATCAAAAAGAAAAGCTGCGGCTTAAGCAGGTTGAAGCTGAAATTGCGACAGTGGAAGATGAACTGATTCTTATTGAGGAAGCGCTGAAAGCACACTCCAGTGATTTTGAGAAGCTGACAATGCTCAGTTCAGAGCTTGCAGCACTTAAGGATCACCATCATGCGCTGCTGGAGGAATGGACAGGCCTTACGGACATGATTGAAGCTGCTCCCAAGGCTTGAAATAGGACATTTCGCTGAAGCGTGTTATAATAAGACAACAAATTAACGGAAATGAGGTTCCCAGCATGACGCAGTTTAAAGATCTTGGCATTGATGCCCCCATTCTCACCGCTATAGATGAGATAGGCTTTGAGACCCCTACCGAAGTTCAAATCAAGGCGGTCCCGAAAATTCTCAACAATGAGGATTTGATTATCATTTCAAAAACCGGCAGCGGCAAAACCGCTGCTTTTGGCATGCCTATTTTACAGTTAACCACGCCTGACATAAGTGCCACACAAGCGCTGATTCTCACCCCTACCCGTGAGCTGGCCATCCAGGTGGACCACGACATCATGCAAATGGCAAAACACCTCAGCCACAAGACGACCGCAATCTATGGCCAACATAACATCAATGTTGAGATCAAAGCCCTCAGCAAGTTTCCGGAGATTGTCACAGGTACGCCGGGCCGGGTTTATGATCATATTCAAAGAGGTCAGCTCAAGCTGGACAAAGTTAAGTTCCTCGTTATTGACGAAGCGGATCGCATGCTGGACATGGGCTTTATTGATCAGGTGGTTCGGATTATCAAAAAACTGCCTAAGGATCGTGTCACGCTTCTCTTCTCCGCGACAATGCCGGAAGAAGTGCGCCGCATGTGCAAAGCTTATATGAAGTCTCCGACGACTATTGAGATCGAATCCGAAACCAAAACGGTTGATTTGATCGAGCAATCCTACTATCGCGTAGAGCGCAATGAAAAACGCACACAGCTGGACCGGCTTCTCTTGATGAACAGACCCGACAGCTGCATGATCTTCTGCAATACACGCCATGCGGTGGATCAGGTTCAAAGCTTTCTCCAGCGTCAAGGCTATGCGTCCATGGCCCTCCACGGCGAAATCCCACAGAGCAAACGGCAATCCACCATAGAAAAATTTAAGAAGAGCGATTTCCACCTTTTGGTCGCTACGGACGTTGCGGCCCGCGGCATTCACATAGATGACCTCTCTTTGGTCATCAACTATGATGTCCCAGAGGACAAAGACAGTTATGTTCACAGGATCGGTCGGACAGGCAGAGCCGGCAACACCGGTCGCGCCATTTCCCTGGTTACAGGGGAGGATGTGATGACCCTGTATGAAATCGAAGAGCACATTAATGCCATGATCTCCGAGGCGGATCTCCCCACAGACGCTGAAGTGAACGCACAAAAGGATGCGGCTGCGATTTGGAAAAAGACGAAATCGGTACCATTCTCTCCTCCGGCGGATCCAACTGCAAAAGCCAGAAGCGGCCGTCCACCAAGACGTTCCGGCGCAGAGCGGCCGACTCAAGGAAAGACCAGACCACAAAGCGAGAAAAAGCCAGAGCCTAAAAAGAGCAGGCCTTCTGATAGTCGCGAAACCGGCTTCCGCTACGAAACCCGCGAGCCAAGTTTCGAAACTCAAAGAAAAACACCGCAAGAGAGCTCTCAACCAAAGAAAAAGCCTTACGCAGGGTCCAGCCGCCAAGGCAATCCAAACCAGTATCATCCTCATCATCAAGAGCCAAAAGCGAAAAGTGCCAGCCCTGCTGCAGCACCGAGCGCGCCGGTCACACCAAAACCTCAGGCTGTTTCCAGTCCGCCAAAGGAAAAGTCTGTACTGGCTAAAATTGTGGGGCGTTTGTTTGGGAAAAAATAGTCACTGGCGAAAAAATTGTAGGACTGGGACTTTTGACTGCACAAAAGTATAGCAATAGAATCAAATACACGGTGAGATTATAGTTAGGTTTGAGGGTTACACCCTAATAAAGCAAAAATGGCTCCAAGCAAAGGAGAGCTTTTCCTCTCTTGCTTGGAGCCGTTTTTACATTTGCTAGCTTAACTCTAATCGTTTAACGCTACTCAATTTGTCCATTCGACCTTGTATGATACCCTAATTTCCTTGAAATCTTATCTGCCGCGTCTGTGATCAGCTTTGCAAACAAATCCGTATCTTCCGGAAATCTAAATTTTGGTCCTGACACGGACAGGCAGCCAATGACCTTTTGTGTTGAGTCAAAAATAGGCGCCGCTACGCATCCGACTTCGTAATCCTTTTCGCCAACGCTTACCGCGTAGCCCTGCTGCCTGATCCTTTCAAGCTCCTGTATGAACTCCTCCGGTTCAGCAACCGTATATTCTGTCAGTTTCACGAGTTCCTTTGTCATTTCCACCCAGACGGAACGATCCATAAAAGCCAGAATCGAGCGTCCTGTCGCACCCGCCCAAATTGGGAATCGCTCGCCAATACGCACAGTCCGCTTGATGGCCATGGGGCTCTCGACCTGCTCAAAGCAAACGCGGTCATGATAGTCGAGCAGATAAAGGTTGGTGGTCTCTCTCGTCTGGTGCGTGATGTTCTCCATGTGTGGCCGGCTGACGCTTCGTATATCCATGCTTTCCTTGGCAATCAGTCCGAGATAATAGAGATCGAACCCCAATTTATAATGGTTGGTCTTGGGATTCTTATAGATGAACCCTTCTTCTTCCAGCGCCGTGAGCAGCCGCAGCGTCGTCGACTTCGCCAGTGAAATTTTTTCGGAGATTTCCGTCAAATTCATCTCCCGCGCTTCCCATGTAAAAGCTTTTAAAATTGATAATGCTCTGGAAAGCGTTCTGACCGAACTTTCGCTTTTTACTGTTTTCATTTGCCCACCCCATGTTTATTTGCGCTGCCTAAAGTTCAAGCCGCAATCAAAATCCGTCACAGTGACGTTTCAGCCCTATCATACCACAGGATGGCACAACTTTGCCATTTTTAAAATTCTAAGACCCAAAAATTAAAAACTGCAGCCGATGGTTCCCCAACCCACCACCACTACCAACCATTACCACATTCGTATGGCACTCTGGACCAATAATGAAGCCCCCGCAACCGCAATCCAGCAGCAAATCCCCAGGATTACAGGCTTCAGTCCCTGAGTCAGAAGCTTCTTGATCTTCGTATTAAGTCCAATGGCTGCCATAGCCATAACAATCAAAAATTTCCCAAAGGTTACCAATAGCGTTGAAAATTCTCCAAGCTCAAAAACTGTATTCACTACAGCTGCTGCCAAAAAACCAATGACAAACCACGGAAACACCTTTATAAAATTGAAATTTTCGGTATCAGCGAACTCATTTTTCCTCTCATCCATGCCTGCCAATAGTGCTTTCTTTCGGGCAGTGTAAATGGCAAGGACTAAAGTGATGGGCACAATCATCAAAGTACGGGTCAGCTTAACAATCGTAGCAAATGCCAAAGCAGTATCATTGCCAGCCGCGCTGCTCCAAGCCGTACCCGCCGCAACGACGGATGACGTGTCATTGATGGCAGTGCCTGCCCACATGCCAAAGCCCATATCACTGAGACCCAAAAATCGACCGAAAGCTGGAAAAATGAACACCGCTAAGACGTTAAACAAAAATATGGTTGAGATCGCATGGGCGACCTCTTCGTCACTCGCCTCGATCACCGGTGCTGTCGCTGCAATCGCAGAACCTCCACAAATGGATGTTCCCATGCCAATCAGTGTTGTCACTTTCGCGTCCAGGCTCAAGGATTTTCCCACCAGATAGGCTGTCACAAATGACGCTGATAAGGTCACCAGAATCACCAATACGGACTGGCTGCCGACTTTAAAGACATGAAATAAATTCATGCCGAAGCCCAGCAGAATAATCGACAGCTGCAGCAGCTTCTTGGAGGTCATTTTAATGCCTTTTTCAAATCCTCCCGACTTCCAATTCAGCCCGGTCAGATGAGGAAAAAACAGTGACAGCATCATTCCGGCAAGAATTCCAAACACCGGGCTCCCCACCACCGGAACTGCATTGCCAAGGAACCACGCAGGAATGGCAATAATGAAGCATAACAGCACTCCAGGCGAGATCTCTCTAAGACTTTTCACAAAACGACACCCCTTCGCAAAGAAACTCGGTGTCTGACACCGAGTATCACTCTTCTAAATCTTCTTCACATACTCCGACTTGAGATTCATGGCGCCGAAGCCATCAATTTTGCAGTCGATATTGTGATCGCCTTCCACCAGGCGGATATTCTTGACTTTAGTGCCCATCTTGAGCACAGACGAGCTGCCTTTCACCTTCAGATCCTTGATAACAGAGACGGTATCGCCATCGGTTAACAAATTGCCATTGGCATCCCGCACTTCGAGAACCTCATTTACTTCCTCATCAGCTGAGGCATTCATACTCCATTCGTGGCCACATTCCGGGCATATCATCATTTGATCACTTTCGTAGGTATATTCTGAGCTGCATTTTGGACAGTTTGGCAAAGCCATGGTGATGACACTTCCTTTCCGGTGAGTTTAAGGGCTAGTCAATAGCCGTCACAAAGTTTATCACCTCATAAGCCTCAGTGTCAAGGAAGACCCTGAATCTCAGCACCAAACTCACGCCTGTCTCTCACGGCTAAAGCAATCCTAGCATCCCATTTCTGCTAAAGTACAGACTTTAATGGGCTTCTTACTCAGACTCCTTAGCTTGCGACTCCGCCTCCACTTCTGCAAATTCATCGGGACTCGTTGCCACAGGCACCTTCTGTTTACCCGCCGCCACCAAAACACGGTCCAGAATCATTCCGCCGCTTAGCAGTACAACCAGAGCGCCTGTTACTATCATGATCCATTCTATCGCAATCCTGTCAGAGACCGGTCCAAAAAACATCATACCCAGAGGCATCATAGCGCTGGACAGCATGCTCATGACACCAAAGACTCTCCCCATGTAATTTTCGTCTACCGTTTCCTGGATCAAGACCATGGACGGGGTATTGTACGCAGGGATTGAAATACCTATCAGAGCGAGAAACAGAGCATACCCCCAAAAGGTCGGCACCAAGCCAAAAGCAAGTGTTCCAAATCCAATGACGCCGCCGGACAAAGCAATCGTATGAATTCTGTTCTTCATCCCGCCCCAGGCTGCCATGACCCCGCCGCCAGCGAGCATGCCCACAAAGAACACCACCTCAATAACTGTCAGATGCCAGTAAGTGCCGCTAAAAGTCCGTGTGACCTGAAGAGGTGTCAAAAAAGCAGACGGCGCAATCAGAAACATGATGATAGCGTAAAACACGAAAAAGTGAAGAATAAATCGGTGCTGGTGAATATACGAGAACCCCAGCTTCAAATCCTCAAAATATCCCGCCTCCTGTTTTTGCAGCGCTTTTTCGTGGGGCTTCACGCGGAGAAAGAGAACGAGAATCGCGACGGCCACAACCGCCGTGACTATATCTATAAAAAGAAGATTCTGCAGACTGGTCATGCTCATGAGCGCGCCGCTCGCCACCGGCGCAATCAGCATTAATCCCGACTGCAAACTGTAGTTGATACCATTAACTCTTGTCAGTTTATCCTGGGGCACCAGCTGAGGCAGCAGCGCGTTGACCGCCGGTGTCTGAATCCCACTGCCCACCGAACGCACTGCGGACAGGACAAACATGAGCCAAAGCGCCTCAAATCCAGCCATCAGGAAAATGGCCAGCACCAGCGTCGCAGCCGCAATCCCTATGTCTGACAGGATGATCAGTTTCTTTCGATCATACCGATCCGCCCAAACGCCTGCAAACGGCGACAGAATGAAAGCTGGCAAAAAACCGCTGATGGCAGAGATGGTAACCATCAAGCCCGACTTGGTCTCCAGGGTGATGTACCACAGAATCGCGTATTGCACAAGCGAAGAACCGAACAACGTAAACATCTGGCTGGTCAAAAAGATGGCTGTCTCCCGGACCCACGCCCTTGGACTGTCGTTGTGTGATGACATGATTATTTTCCTTTCTGGGTGTGTCTGTAAATCGCTCAGAAAACATTCTTTTCTATACCCCGGCCGGTCCACAACATGCATTAAACTGAACATGACAACATCTCAATTAATAAGGAAAAAACAAAGTGACCGGCAGACACGCCCACTTATGAATAATTCAAAACAATTCTGGATATTTGTTCATTATGGTCTCGATAATTGTCGAATATTTTGTTGCGCTTAAAATTTTTTTGCAATAAAATATTACTATCTGTAATCATTGTTACTTTGTACCATAAACGAACTGTTGCAGACTTCCTTCGACCGGACCATCCACCCAATGTGGGTGGTCCCATCCTGAGAAACCGGAGTTGAAGCTATGCTTGCCAATAAAATCGATTGGTTGAAAAATCGTATTTGTGAGATTGAAGCGCGAAGCGAGGAAATGATCGCGGCGCGTAAAAACCTTAACCCCATCAAAGAAACCTTGGACATAATTTTAAAATATTTAGGCGTGGGTATAGTTTGGATTCTGTTTTCAGATTATATGCTTTCCCTTGTCATAAAAGACGCAGAACAACTTAAAGACTTTCAACTTTATAAAGGGTGGCTCTATGTTATCGTCTCAGGCGGCGTTTTCTACGCGATAATTCTTAAGAGAATAAAATTGTTCTCGAATGCAATTACCCATATATACGACGAGACAAAACTTCTGACTGCCTACGACCAACAGCTGGAGGAAATCACCACCATCCTGGAGCGACAGCACGAGGTCCTGGCGCATCAAAAAACCGCTCTGGAAAACAGCGATCAGCGGTATCAACTCACTCTGGAAGGCTCAAACGACGCCTTGTGGGAATGGGATCTCGAATCCAATCAATATCATTCCTCAATTCTCTCAAAGCCCCAATATCATTTGTCTGATCAACCGCTGACCAACAATGTTGATGACTGGATTGCGCTGCTGCATCCCGAGGACCGTGACGCCACACAAAATGCGCTTCTGAACTTCATCAGCAGCGCCAACAATTTATACGAAAATACTTACCGAGTCTGTTCAGATACTGGAGAAACCAGATGGATCCACAGCCGCGCGGTCGCCTTCAGAGATGAAACGGGAAAAGCCAAAAAAATTGCCGGCTCCCACACAGACATCACGGAAAGCGTTCTGATGAGAGATGCCATGCATCAGGAGAAAGAGTTGCTGGAGAGTATCCTGCTCAGAGCGCCGGTCATGATCCTGATGACTGATCCAAAAGGCAGCATTGTCCGATTCAATCCTATGGCAGCACTGATCACCGGCTACAATGAAGAAGAAGCCATCGGCCGCCATGTCCTGGATCTCCTCAGGCCCACAGAGGATCTCGAGCAAAATGCCTTCCTCATGAAAGACATCCTAAGCGGTGAGAAAACCGAGCACAGCGATGTCACCATTATGTGCAAAAGTGGCAGACGCGCTGACATATTGTGGTACAGCAGTTTGATCAGGGATCAGCAGGGCGAACTGAAGTACCTGCTCAGCGTTGGTGTGGATGATACGGAAAATCGCATCATGCTGGATCAGCTTCACGAGATGGCCTATCACGACTCATTGACTCGCCTTCCCAATCGCAGTTTCTTCCGGCTTCAGGTCCAGCAGCATCTGGATGACGCTGTGAATCAACATAAACAGATCGCCATAGTCTACATGGATTTGGTGGATTTTAAACATATCAACGACAGCGTTGGCGTAGAAGCAGGCGATCAGCTGCTTCAGCTCTTTGCCGAGAAACTTAGGGGCATGTTTCACGAGCCCGATCTGGTCTCACGTATAGGCGGAGATGAATTTGCCGTCATGCTGGTATCTGAGGACGATACAACCGCTATGGCAGAGAGAATGCACCAGGCAGCCGAACTTCTGAAATTCAAATGGACCTGTCACGAACAGGAATTCTTTGTTTCTGTAACCATGGGCATGGCGATTTATCCGACCCATGGCTGCGACTTGAATATTCTGGAAATCAATGCCGATACCGCTTTGTTCCACGCCAAAGAACACGCCCGAGGCAAATGCGTCCTCTTTAAAGATGAGATGCGCAACAAAATTCTGAACGCCATTCATATGAGCAGTCTCCTTCGTACAGCGCTCGAACAGAATCAGTTTTCGCTGGCCTATCAGCCAATTATCGAATTGAGCACCATGACGGTCTCAGGTGTGGAGGCTCTAATCCGTCTAAATGACGCTGAAGGCCGCCCAGTCTCCCCTATGAGTTTTATTCCTTTTTCCGAGCAGCATGGCTATATAAACAGCATCAGTGAGTGGGTCATCAAAACGGCAGCAAAGCAAAAGTACGACTGGGGCCAACTTGGCTTTAACGCTCTCACCATGTCCATCAACCTCTCAGGAAAATGCCTGACCCACAACCTAATCGTTCAGACCCTGGATCATTACATGAAATTTTACCATATCAGACCGGAAGAATTTGATCTGGAAATCACGGAGACCGCAATTATTGAAGATATGGACAAAAGCCTCAAGATCTTGGATCAGTTGAAGGAGATCGGATTTTCCATAGCCCTTGATGACTTCGGTTCCGGTTATTCCTCTTTGACCTATTTGAACAAGCTCCCTATTGACACTGTAAAAATCGATCGAGAATTTATCAGCCAGATCACAGAGGAAACGGATGAACTTCATTTGCTCAGCGCCATCATTGACCTCTCACACCGACTGGGACTCAGGGTTCTGGCGGAAGGCGTCGAAACAGAGTCGCAGCTTCAGTATCTGCTGAAGCAGGGCTGCGATCTGGCCCAAGGCTATTATTTCTGCAGACCATTGCCCGCGGCTGAGGCCGAACGTTTTATAAAGTCTCAAAATAATCTTTTGGAAATGACTGTCTTCACAGAAAATACACAATAATTCTGTATCCTGGTTGTTGAAGATGCTGCATGAATTAAATCCCGAATTGGAGACATTCGCCTATGATAAAGTCAAGCCCTTTCATTCGACGATTCAAAGCGTGGACATGGATGCTCTTGGTCCTGATTGTCCTGATAACTTACGTCACCCTGTTTCAGCCCTACAGGTCGGCCCTTGAAAAAATAACCTTGGAGAATTATGTTCTGATCTCCAAGGCGTCGGTAAGCACTGTGGATCAATTCATTTTGCGAAGTCATGAAAGTGCCGGCAGTTTTTCCCACGCTTTGGTTGAGCACACGACTCTTGATGACTATTTGAACGGCAAGCTGACCATGGACGAGCTCAAAAAGATCAGCGCCGATGGTTTCTTGTACGAAGCCTCACAACAGCCTCATTTAATCGCCGCCGCCAGGCTGCTGTTTGGGAGCGTGAACGCGACCATCGGCAGCGAATATCTTCCTGCCCTTTTAAGTCAAAGAAACGACTTCGATTCAAACCATGTTCAGACGATTTTTTTGACAGGACGTGAAACGCCAGGGCTGTTTGTTGCGGTACCGCTGATGACAAGTGGAATGATCTATGGTTACGATTTGATTATGTACGATCTCACCGCATTGGCTGAACCGCTGAACCGAAATAACATGACATTTTCTTTTGTTGACCTGTCACAGCAGAATTCACTTTTTGACGCAGAGGCCAAGCTGAAGGAAGCCGGCGGCGTCACACTTTATGACAATGGCTGGTATACAGGCTTCGTTCTTCCCATTAACGGCACGAACCAAGCGCTGCACGTGTCCACATCGAACGAGATTCTCTACGAACGCGTGGAAGATATCATTCTGATGAACCTTTTGGGTTTTGCCCTGGCAGTTGGGGTTGTGCTGTTTCTCAGCAACCGGTTTATTGTGTACCACGTTCGGCATTTGATGGCTCATGCTGAAAAATCAAAGGAAAAGTACATGGATATAGCGAACCGCGATCAATTGACGGGCACGTTTTCCAGACGTTATCTGGAGGAGTGGAAGGTTTCGAATGCGCCGCTCAGCCTGCTCGAGTTGACGCACTTCGTTCTTGCCATGGTGGACGTCAACGATCTCAAGGTGATCAACGACAATTTCGGACATAAGACCGGTGATCTTGCCCTGAAATACGTGGCAGACACCATGGGCCGCATGCTGCGTTCGGAGGATGTCATCATCCGCTACGGCGGTGACGAATTCCTCGTGATTTTGACCTCGTGTTCGGAGAGTGAAGCGGACCACATTTTCACCAGGATCAATCATGCCCTGGGAGCGGACCAACCATTCGATTTCCCGCTTTCCATTTCCTACGGCATTGAGAATTTAACCAAAGTGGAGCTCATGGATGAGGTCATCCACGCGGCGGATGAAAAGATGTATGCATTAAAGATGAAGAACAGGGCTGTTTTTGTTTAAGTAATCCAAAGGTCCCCGGAAGGAAATTGGCGCCAAACGCCAATTTCCTTTTTTTCATATTACGTCAATTTTCAATGGATTCAAGTTGCTCTGTCACTAATTCGAACTTGGTGTCAGACACCAAACTGAGTTCGGTGTCTGACACTCAATTTAATCCGGTGTCTGACACTCAATTAATTTTAGGGCCAGAGACCAACATTCCCGTTTTGCCACATGGAACAAGGGTATTCATAAGATGATGTCTTTTTATTGATCACAGAACTCCACTCAGGCAAGGAGGCAGAAGGATGAAACGATTGGAAACCACCTGCGGCTACTGTGGGTGCGGCTGCGGCATCTACGTCAATGTGGCGGATGATGGCACCCTTCTCGGCATAACGCCAAGCTACAATCACGTGGTGAGCCAGGGCAAACTTTGCTCAAAGGGCTGGCATGGCTTTGGCTTCGTACGCGATTCAAGACGGCTGGTCAATCCCCTTATAAGAAATGATGACGGCAGCTTCCGTGAAACCACTTGGGAAGATGCCTATGACAGAGTTGTTGCAGGCTTCAGAGCGGCCATGACCGGCGGTGATAATACCGAGACCATCGGCATGCTTTCCTCTGCCCGCTGCACCAACGAGGAGAATTTCCTCATGGCCAAGTTCGCCAGAAAAGCCCTGAGAACCAGCAGTATTGACCACTGCGCCCGCCTCTGACACAGCCCGACGGTAGCCAGTCTGGCTATCTCTTTTGGCAGCGGCGCAATGACCAACACCATTGAGGAAATCGGAGACGCGGACTTGATCTTCGTCATTGGCTCCAACACCACGGAGCAGCACCCCCTCGTTGCCACCCGCATTTTTGAAGCTCTCGACAAAGGCGCCAAGCTCTACGTTGCGGATCCAAGACGCATCCGGCTCACCGACTTCGCCCATGGCTACGCGCCGATCGAACCAGGCACCAACCTGGCTATGATCAATGCTATGATCCACGTCATCATCGAAGAGGGGCTTCAGGATCAAAAATTTATTGATGAGCGCACCAACAGCTACGACATCATGAAGGCCTCCGTCGCGGACTGCACGCCGGAATGGGCAGAGCCCATCACCAAGGTTCCTGCAGAAACCATCCGCGACTTCGCCCGGACCTACGCCACTAGCGACAAGGCTATGATTCTCTACACCATGGGGGTCACCCAGCACGTGACCGCCACCCGCAGCATCTGTGCCCTGGCCAATCTGGCCATGCTGACAGGCCACGTAGGCCGGCCGTCCACTGGCATTAATCCTCTCAGAGGACAAAACAACGTCCAGGGCTCCGGCGACATGGCGACGCTGCCGGATTATCTGCCGGGTTACCAGCGTCCGGAATGGCCTACCACCTGGGAACGTTTCTCCAAAGCCTGGGGCGACTTTTCCTGCCTGCGCGGCAAAGTCATGTCGGAAATGTTCGACCTGATCGACGAAGGCAAGATGAAAGCCATGTACATAGTCGGCGAGAATCCTGTTCTGTCCGACCCGGACCAGAACCACACCATTCACGCCCTCAAGAAACTGCCTTTCCTGGTAGTCCAGGACCTCTTCCTGACGGAAACCGCCGAATACGCGGACGTCGTCTTGCCGGCCTCCAGCTGGCTCGAAAAGGACGGCACGTACACCAATACCGAGCGACGGGTTCAGCTCATTCGCAAAGTTATCGAGCCCGTGGGCAACTCCAAGCCCGACTGGATCATCCTTAACGAGCTCATGCAGCGCATGGGCCTGGACGTCGACTATAAATCCACCTCCGAGATCATGGACGAAATCAACCTCCTCGTCCCAACCTATGCCGGCATCACTCACGAGCGCATCCAGGAGGTCGGCATCCAGTGGCCGTGTCCGGACAAAACTCACCCGGGCACTCCAATTCTGCACGTCGGTCAGTTCCGGCGCCAGGGCGGAAAAGGCCTCTTCACCATCAACAATTTTGAGCGCGAAGGCGAGCTCACCAGCGAAGAATTCCCGTTCATCATGACCACCGGCCGCGTCACCCACCAGTATCACACCGGCACCATGACCCGCAAGGTCTGGACCCTTCACCGTGAATACCCACACGGCTTCGTGGAGATCAATGTCAAGGACGCCGAAGCACTTGGCATCAAAGAGCACCAGATGGTCCGCGTCACGTCCGCCCGGGGCAGCATCACTGCCATGGCCGCAATCACGGATCGCATCAACGAAAAGACCATCTTTATTCCGTTTCACTTTGCCGAATCCCCCGTCAACCGACTGACCGGCCAGCATTTGGATCCGTTGATCAAGATCCCTGAGCTCAAGGTCACAGCCGTCAGAATCGAGGTGGAAAAATGAAGACCCCGCTGCTCTATCAACTGGAAAAATCAAAGCTCGACCTCGTCCTGGGCCGCTGGAATCAGACCATCCCCGTTTACGTCCCTTCCGGCAAAGGCAAAGACATTTCCCTTTTGCCGATGGTCGACTTCCCCCGCACCGAAGCCTACATCAACCTCACTCTGCCCGTCAAGGAGATGATGTTCGAGCAGAAGGAAGCCCTGTTCCGCTGGGATCGGGAAGGTACCGAGGTCAAAGTGGAGAACCTGTCGAACCAGCACGCAGGCGAAAGAATCCTTTACGGTGTCCGGGCGTGTGATACCTACGGCGTCGGGTATACCGACCACTTCTATTTGAAAGAATTTGAGGATACCAACTACTTATCGCGACGCGACAAAGTCTATATTGTCGCTGTGAACTGCTTGAAGGCCGGCCCGCACTGCTTCTGTACGTCGGTGGGGACAGGGGTTTTCTCGACCATGGGCCACGATCTTGCCTTCACAGAACTGGAAGGCTTTTACCTGGCAGAGTCTGCCACTGCAAAAGGACAGCAGCTGATCGAGGCCGCAGCGGACTTCTTCATACCGGTGTCTGATGAGTTTGCAGGGGACGTCTCTCCTGCGACCCTCCTGTCCATGAAGGAACAGCTCAGGCAGAAAGTAGCGGACAGCTTCCCGCTGAAAATGGATCTGACCAACATCCACGAGGATATGGCCAGGACCTTCAACGCGGACTTCTGGCTGGACGAGGCCAACGCCTGCATAGGCTGTACCGGCTGCACCAACGTCTGCCCGACCTGCACCTGCTTCAACGTCGTCGAGGAAAACCGGGACAAGGATCACGGCATGCGTGTCCGCTACTGGGATTCCTGTCAGAGCGACCACTTCACCCGCAACGCGGAGTTCCACAATCCCCGCAATGCTTTGTCCAGAACCCGGTACAGGGTCTACGACAAGCTGAAGTATATCGAGGAGCGCTTCGGATACAAGGGCTGTTCGGGTTGTGGTCGGTGCACAGATGTCTGCCCTACCTACATCAGCATCATAGACATTATCCACTCAATACAAAAGGAAGCGAAGGAAAATCCGGAGCCCCCTGCAATTCACCAAATTACTGCGATGCGCCACGAGATCTTCGACCGCGAAATCAACGTGCGAAACGGCCTTTTCACGCCGGATGTGGCGACCATTACCAAGATCGAGCTGGAGACTCCGGAGATCAAGCGGATCTATGTCAAATATGACGATCCGGCGCTGCATAAAAACTTTAAGCTGAACGGCCAGTTCTTCCAAATTACCGTCTTTGGCGAGGGCGAGGTACCAATCTCCATTCCGTTCGGCCCTGAGGAAAGCGACGAGTTCGACTTCTGCTTCAAAAACGTGGGGACCGTTTCCAACATCCTTTACAATTTAAAAGTCGGCGACAAAGTAGGGCTCCGGGGCCCTTACGGCAGACCGTTCCCGTACGAACCGCTCAAAGGGCGCAACCTGGTCTTTATCGGATCCGGTGTAGCCATGGCGCCGCTCAGGACTATTCTGGTCCAGGTCGTGGACAACCTTCAGGACTTTGGCAAGGTGGTTATCATGGCCAGCGCGCTGCAATATGACAAGGTCATTTACAAGGATGAGCTGAAGCTTTGGTCGGAGCTCGAGGGCGTCGAAGTGCATTACGCCCTCAAGGATCCGACGGATCAGGTCAAAGCCCACCAAGGCTATATCAACGACTTGCTTCCGGGCTTGGATCTGGACTGGAGCAACACTACAGCGCTGGTCTGTGCGTCTCCAAAACGGATCAAGGAAGTCTCCAAGGACCTCCTTGCCCTGGGTATTAAACCGACGGACATCCTGACCACCCTTGAAACCCACATGCGCTGCGGCGCAGGCAAGTGCGGCCACTGCAAAGTCGGCAGCCACTATATGTGCGTCGACGGCCCGGTCTTCACCTATGAAGAGATGATGGCGCTGCCGCCGGAGTACTAGAGATAAGACTATTTAAGACATGGAAAACCCGCCCGAAGCTTGCGCTTGGGGCGGGTTTTTGTTGGAAGCGGTTTAGTTATTAGTTGTCTTTATTCTTTCCCTTGCCTTTGTTGGCTGAATTGCCTGGGGCAGGCGGTGCTTCCATGTCTTCCAATTCCTCGATGCGATCATTCAGGAAGTCACGGATTTCATCATGGACGTCAGCGTCAGTTTTTAAGACACCATTGAACTCAGTGTTAGGTCCCATTTTTTTAGATACTTCAGAAATGAGGTTGGTGCCCATATAACGGTTGGATATGCCGAGTTCTCTTAGAATCTTGTTGGCGACTGCAGGTGCTGCAGGGTAGTTGTCCATATCTTTTTCTTCGTCATCTTCAACATCCTTATCCAAAGTAACCTCAACTTCAAAGCTATCAGATAAATGAAGATCAGCACCACCTTCATCCGGATTAATAGTGGCATGAAGTGTAATTCTGAAATCCCCTTCATTTGTGAGATCCCATTTCTCTTCAAAAATAAATTTTTCATTGGACATCATCACAAACTCATCAGCTTCGTCATTATCAATTAGGATAATCCATTTGGTCTTATTAAGATTTAAGTCTTTTATTTCAATTTCGAGTGATTCAAGCATATCGCCTTCATCTGCTTGAATCCAGCCTTTAATCAGTTGATCTTTGGACCAACTGTTAACGACAATGTCTCCATCGGGTTTAGTCAACTGCAGATCATAATCCGTTTCATAATCAAATTTAAATTCTACGGACTTGCTGTCAGTTTCTGTTTGATCGCTAAGGTCATTATCTTCCGGTTCTATGCGTGTACTTACCTCAATGTTATAATCGTCGTCCTCATTATCTTGAATACTGAAATCATCAGGGTTAACGACAAATTTAAACGCAAACTTCTCGTTTTCCCAGTCTCCAATAATGTCATCGAAATCAGAATCGTCGTTTTCGATTTCTAACTCGACCCCATTGATAGTTAGTTTTATCCACTCAATGATGTCATCATCATTAGCCATGATAAAACCTGTTACAAAGAACGTATCATTCTCATTAAGAAGCTTTAACTCATCATCAGGGGTCTCAATAACAACTTTATACTCCCCTTCATCCACATAAGCAAACGCAAACGCTGACATCATCATAATCAGCACGGTCGATAAGAACATCGCAATAAGTCTTTTCAAATCATCACGTCCTTTCAAACAAAAGGTAACATAACACTAGTGTTCTCCTTACATTATACCTCAAATACCTTAAAATATTCAAAAACACAAAAAAGTAACACACTTCTCCTTTGAGGTTTTCTTGCCAAAGTGGGTAAAAAGACACTATATCCTCAAAATTCAGCCATTTCCCTACAAGGAGGTTTCAATTATGTTTGAAAAGATGTTCTTTTTAAAACCGCGAGCAAAACCACATTTCATTGCATCCAGAATAATGTTGTTTGTGTTTGTGCTGATCACGACCATCGGCATGATCTCCGGGAGCTATGCCGCAGGTCCAACTGCCGGCCAGGAACTGCGGGCCATGGGGCTGATTGAAGGCAAAACCGGTGGCGACCTGGCGGAAAACGATTATCTGACCCGGGCGGAAATGATGGTCGTGCTGGCCAGAATGTTGGGCGAATTCAATCAGGCCGCTGCGTGGCAGGCCCCTTCCACGTTTCTTGACGCCAGGAACCATTGGAGCGAGCCCTATGTGGCTTACGCACAGTACCGCGAGTGGACGTCAGGCATAGGCGGCAGCCGGTTTGGCTACGAACAGCGCCATACGGTTCAGGAGGCCAGCGTCTTTATGCTGAAGGCCCTCGGCTATACGACCCCGGAAGACTTCATTTGGGAGACCGCCTTCGACACCGCCCGAGAACTGGAATTGTTCAAAGGGTTGGCCTTAACCCAGGAACAGGACATCCTCAGGGGTGACTTGTTCAGGCTCATGATGAATACCCTCGAAACACCTGCCAAGGGGCATCCGTACCGGCTTGGGGACAAGCTTGGTGTCACAGTGGCACCTTCCTTCGCGTCAACAATGGCCGCTGCCCGTTCGAATACGCCTATGGCCGCTGTCAGAATTGGCGACAGATGGGGCTATATGACCTCGGATGGGAAGCTGGGAATTCGCTTCCTCTACAGTCAGGCCCAGGATTTTTCCGAGAATCTCGCCGCGGTGGCCCAGAATGGAAAAGTAGGCTTCATTGACAAAGCCGGCACTATGATGATTCCATTCAATTACGAAGACGCAGGAAGCTTTGCCGATGGTCTCGCCCCCGCAAAATACGGCGGCAAATATGGCTACATCGATAAAACCGCCAACTGGGTCATTGAACCCGCCTATGATTTTGCTGACGTATTCTCAGAAGGACTTGCCCGCGTGGTTGTTGCCGGTAAAATTGGCTATATCGACAAAACCGGGACAATGGTCATTCAGCCGACCTTTACGGCCGCCAACAGCTTTAAAAACGGCATCGCCGCGATCCAGGAGAATGGCCTGATTGGCTATATCAACCGCGAAGGCACCAAGGTGATCGCCCCTAAATATCTCGTCGCCGGCAATGGGACTGATGGTATGATTCGGTTCAATTCAGGCACCTCCATTGGGTTCATGAACACCAGCGGCGCCGTAGTCCTGGCTGCAAATTATCTGTGGGCTGACAACTTTTCTGAAGGGCTGGCCGTCGTCGAGTCAAACGTCAGCAGCGGCTTCGCCTTCCATTATATCAATACCTCGGGTACCAAGGTTTTCAACCAAAGTTACCAAGACGCCTATCCGTTTGCCGACGGTCTCGCCTTCGTCATGTCCGGAGGCAAATATGGCATCATTGACAAATCCGGCGCCATGGTGGTTCAGCCAAAATTCAGCTACGTCGACCAGGAGGGCTTCTTAAATGGTTTCGCCCGAATCCTGTCGAAAGATCAAGTTGGATTTATCAACCGCAGCGGCACCGTGGTCATTGCGCCCCAGTTTGATGAAGCTCGGCGGTTTGTTAAGTGATATAAATCCGTCAAGTGAAAAAAAAGGGAAAAAAGGATGAAACGGTATTTTGACCGTTTCATCCTTTTTTCGTTGTCTGAAGGTGAAACTGGGTGTCAGACACCCGGTTTCGCCCTCACTTTAAAACTCGGTGTCTGACACCCATTTTCCTAACTGTACGACGCTCCCCCAGAACCGCGCCCCCAAGTATACATGCGGCGCCCGCAATCTGACCGGGCAGCATGGTTTCACCTAAAAATAAAAACGAAAAGACGACGGCCGACAGTGGCTCCAAATATCCCGAGATCGCCACAGTCTGAACCGGCAGGTGACCAATGGAGGAAAAGTATAGGTAACAGCCCACACCTGTGTTCAGCACGCCAAGAAGCAGTATCGGGATCCAGTCTTCTCCTGATACCTGAATCGTTAAGCCCTGCCTGATTCCCACATAAACCGCGGCTGTCAAAAAACTGATAAACAATTGAACCACAGAATTCTCAAGGCCAGTGATGGGTTTAGCCAGTTTGTTGAAAATGACCAGGACGGCAAGCGTGACGGCGGACATGCCTCCATAGAAGAAACCCAAGAGGTTTTTGCCTTCTTGAATCGCACCGCCGTTGACAAGAACAACGCCGCACAAGACCACTAAAAAACCTGTTAACTTCGGCCAAGTCAGCTTTTCGTGGAAGAGAAGCGGAGACAGCACCATGACTATTACCGGGCCGCAGTAGTAGGCCAGCGAAGCAAGGCTGACACCAATGAGCTGATAGGCTTCGTAGAGAAACATCCAGCTTGTGCCCATGGCTATGCCGGACACCGCAATAAAAGCGAATTGCTTTTTGTATTGTAGAAGATTTATTTTTTGTTTCGAGAAAAGAAAAATTAAAATCAGAAGCACACTGCCAATCAACGTTCTCAAGAGGACAATCTCATAGCTCGTGAGTGCAATTTGGCTCGCGACGATCCCATTTGAACCGAACAAGAGCAGGGCTGAGCAAAATTTAATGTACGCGCTTTTCATCGCGGCTTGACCAGCCAGGTGTCATCGGCATACTCCTTAATCGTCCGATCTGACGAAAACTTTCCGGCCCCGGCTATATTCATCCAGCACTTCCTTGCCCAGGCTATACGGTCTAGGTAGGCGTCGTTGATCATCTGCTGTGCAGCTCTGTAACTCGAAAAGTCTTTGAGGATCATGTAAACATCTGGTCTATGCCAATTCGCACCCACCAGCAGCGCATCATGAAGTTCTTTGAATATGCCGGTGCCGCCATCACTGAAAGTACCGTCCACCAGGGAATCCACCACTTTCTTCAAGCCCTTGGTCTTTCGGAATTCCCCGGCAGGCTTATAAGTGGCCTTGATTCGTTCGATTTCCTCGACTCTGAGTCCGCAGATGAAGTTGTTCTCTTCACCCGCCTCTTCGACAATTTCTATGTTGGCGCCATCGTAAGTACCCAGTGTCGGTGCGCCATTCAGCATGAATTTCATATTGCCGGTTCCGGAAGCTTCTTTACCTGCCGTTGAAGTCTGCTCAGATACGTCCGCCGCCGGGAAGAGCATCTCTCCATAGGAGACATCATAGTTCTCGACAAAGACGACTTTAAGCTTGCCCTCCATTTCCGGATCCCCGTTGACAAGGCCCTTGACCTCCTGAATAAACTTGATGATTCCCTTAGCCCTCGCATAACCCGGGGCTGCCTTGGCGCCAAAGATAAAGGTTCGCGGCACAATCTTCAGAGACTTGTCCTGTTTCAGCCTGTCATATAAATCCAAAATTTGAAACGCATTCAGCAGCTGTCGCTTGTATTCATGCAGCCGCTTGATCTGGATGTCAAAAATGGAATGTGGATCGATCTCGACGCCCTCATGCTCCAAAATATAGGCAGCCAGTTGGTTCTTCTTAAGCTGCTTGATCTCTAAAAAACGCTCCAGCACTGCCGGATCATCCGAAAAAGCCTCCAGCTTCCTAAGTTCATCAAGATGCGTGATCCACCTGTCGGACCCCAGCAACTCAGAAATAAAATCCGAAAGCTCCGGATTCGCCTTCAGCAGCCACCGTCTCTGTGTAATTCCGTTGGTCTTATTGTTGAACCTCTCCGGATACAGCTTATACCAATCCTTCAATTCGCTCTTCATCAAGAGCCCCGTGTGAAGCTGGGCGACACCGTTTACAGAAAACGAACCATAAATCGACAAAAACGCCATCCGAATCCTTCGGTCATGGATAATCTCGTACTTCGAGACCTCCTCCAGCGGTACACCAAGTTCTTTCAGTTCCCTGAGGAGCTGCTCGTTGATCTTCAGAATGATCCTGTAAACCCCCGGCAGCAGCTTCTTATACAGCTTGATATCCCAGGTCTCAAGAGCCTCCGCCAAAATAGTGTGATTGGTATAGGCAAACGTCTTCGTGACGATCTTCCAAGCCTTATTCCACGATAGGCCCTCTACGGACGTCAACAGCCGCATCATCTCCGGAATCGCCACAGCCGGGTGGGTGTCGTTCAGCTGAATGGCGTTCAGCTCTGCAAAGCGCTCAAAATTTCCGTAAACTGCCCTGTGCTTCATCATTAAATCCTGAAGGGACGCCGACACGAAGAAATATTGCTGTCTGAGCCTGAGCAGCTTTCCTTTGTCATTGGAATCGTTGGGATACAAAACTTTGGTTATGGTTTCCGCGTGATTTTTCTCTTTCACCGCCCGGTCATAATTCTGCAGGTTGAACTGTTCGAAGTCGAAGGGCTCTATGGGCTCCGCCTTCCATAGACGCAGTGTATTGATCGTCTCCCCGCCGTAACCCACTATGGGCGTGTCGTATGGAATTGCCTTGACGTCACCATCGGCAAAAAGCACTGTGACGGCTTCGTCTGCGCGGCGAATGGACCAGGGATCACCGTATTCCAGCCAGTTGTCCGCCTCTTCGACCTGAAAGCCCTCCACAAACTTCTGCGTGAAAATGCCAAACTCATAGCGGATGCCGTAGCCGGTCAGAGGATAGCCATGGGTCGCCGCCGAGTCGAGAAAACAGGCTGCCAGCCGCCCAAGGCCTCCGTTTCCAAGCCCTGCATCCGGTTCCGCCTGCTCGACGGCATTCAGATCAATTCCGAGGGCACCGAGCTGGGCTGCCACTTCTTCGCGCTGCCCCAAGTTTATCAGATTGTTGCCAAGGGCCCGTCCCATCAGGTACTCTGCAGACAGATAGCTGGCACGCTTAACCCCCTCAAATTTCTTTTCTGACGCCCGCCAGCGCGGCACGAGATCCTCCATCAGCGCCTTGGACAGCGCGACGTATTTTTCTTTCAGATGACACGACTCAAAATCCTTGCCAAAGGTGGTTAACGCCCAGACGTAAGTCCGTTCTCTCAAATCGTCCATAACCTACCGATCCCTCCCATAAAGCTGTGTCAGCCTGCGAATTTTTTCGGCCAAGGCCGGCGTCAGCGCGGATTCCTCCAGGCGCCAAGTCCAGTTTTTGCCGATGGTCGAGGGTACATTAATCCTCGCAGAATTATCGAGATCCAAAAAATCCTGTATAGGCGCAATGGCAAGGTTTGCCGTCGAGCTCCACGCACCTCGGATCATGCCCCAGTTCAGACCTTCATCATAATTCAGCTTCAGATAATTAACCACATTCATAAATTCCTTCTTCGGGATGTTGTCCAGCCACCCTGTAATGGTCTCATTGTCATGAGTTCCCGTGTAGACAACGGTATTCTGCGTAATATGATGCGGCAGATAGAAACTTTCAACCTCAGGATCAAAGGCGAACTGCAGGACCTTCATGCCGGGATACCCCGTCGCTTCAATCAATTGCTTCACTTCAGGCGTAAGATAGCCAAGGTCCTCTGCAAAAATGTCCAGAGGTCCTAAGGCTTTGTGAATTGCTTTGAACAGGCTGATCCCAGGTCCTTTCACCCACTTGCCCAGGTTGGCGCTTTCTGCCCCGTACTCGACCTCCCAATAGGCTTCAAAGCCCCTGAAATGATCAATTCTGAGCGCGTCATACCTGGTGAAGCTGTGATGGATTCGCTCGATCCACCAACGGTAGCCATCCTGCTTCATTTGCTGCCAGTTGTAGATGGGATTTCCCCAAAGCTGCCCGGTGTCCGAAAAGGCATCCGGCGGGACTCCCGCCACAGTCAGGGGCTTATGGTCTCTGCCCAGTTTGAAATGATCCGGCCTGGCCCAAACGTCGGCACTGTCCTCTGCGACATAGATGGGCAGGTCACCAATGATGCGGACACCCTTTTGATTGGCATAGTGCTTCAGGCGCTGCCACTGCATCTCAAAGAAGTATTGAGTGAACACCCAAAACTTCATTTCCTCCTGACAGGCTGCTTCAAACGCCTGGACCTCAGGCGAACCAATGTTTCTGTATTCCCGGTCCCATTCTGACCAGGCTTTGTCGGACTGAAAATCCTTGATCGCCATATAGAGCGCGAAATGGTGAAGCCACTCTCCTTGTTCCTTCAAATAGTCTGTCAGAGTCTCCTCCATATTGATCCTGGCCCTTTTATAAGCCTTTTTCAGAAGCCCCATCTTAGCTTTGAACAGATGACCGTAATCAATGGGTTTCGACTCTTTTTCCAGGCTCGCTTTGGAAACCTCGAATTTCGAGAGATAACCCAGCTCTATAAAGGTTTTGAGATCAATAAAATAAGGGTTTCCTGCAAAAGCCGACAGGCACTGATAGGGTGAATCTCCGAAACTTGTGACGCCTAAGGGCAGAATTTGCCAGTTCTTTTGACCTGCCGCTTCAAGAAAGTCGACGAAATTATAGGCGGATTTTCCAAAGTCACCTATGCCATAAGGTCCCGGCAGTGAGGCGATCGGTAACAGTATACCGCTGGAGCGCTGTGTCATGATGTTCACCTCTTGTAGTGTGATTTGAGTGGAAGGTTACATTATTGAAAACTTAAGTTATTCAAGGTCAAGTTATTTATTTCTACCCAACTATTATGATGCGTCACAGATTCTATTGCGTTGATAACTTATTGTCAACCTTTACAAGATTTTGGGTATGCATGATAGTCAGAAGGTAATAGTAAGTCGTGGTGAGCGGTGTCCATCGGCAAAAAAGTATTTTATTGGACGAATGTAAAGTTATTTTTGTAGGATTTTGGGGTATAATATATTCATTGTTATGATTTCATTTTTGATTTTGTTATACTATTTTTATCATTAACCATAGAGTGTCAAGGGGTGTTCTAGTTGAAGATGAAAAAATGGATCCTATCAGGCGTCATTATAGCTGTCGCCGCAGCTGCATTTGTATTTTGGAACGGTCGAAGTGAGCCACTTTCAGACTACTGGGTGATGGAAGAACAACCTTTTACGCAAACAGTGACTGCTTCAGGAAAGATCCTGGCAGCCCGTAAAATTGAGATCAAATCAGAAGTATCGGGTACTTTGAGCAATTTCTCGCTGAATGTTGGTGATGCCGTAGCAGAGGGTCAGACACTTTTCTCGCTGGACGGCAGTGACGTCGAGCGCAGCGTCCAAGAGCGTCAGGCGGCTTTAAGCGCTGCACGGGCGCGCTATCGTGCTGTCACCGAGGTGTCCCTGCCTACCGCCCAGGAAACCGTCAGACAGCTTGAAACGGGCCTTGAACAGCTGAATAAACAGCTGGATGATACCAAGGTTTTATTTGAGAGCGGCGCGGTGGCTAAAACGGCTGTGGACGATCTGGAGCATCAGATTACCCTTCAATTGTCAAAAATAGCCTCAGCAAAAGCCTCTGCCAACGCTTACGCCTCCGGAGGCGCTTCTGTTTCGGAAGCCGCGGCCGGTGTAAGTCAAGCCCTCGAAGCCCTGGAGACCGCAAAGAATCAGCGCCAGAAATATGCTGTCACCGCACCCTTTTCCGGCACGGTTCTCGAGCGTCTTCGCGAACCCGGCGAATACGTCCAGGCGGGCACGACGTTAGTGACGTTGATTGATCCTTCAAGCTACTACGCCGAGATTGAACTTGAGGAGCGAAAAGTCGGTTTGATCGAGATTGGTCAACGGGTTCTGGTGTGGCCTGAGAGCTATCCCTCCAAGGCTGTTGAGGCCGAGGTCTCGAAAATACTTCCAAAAGTTGAGGACGCCACCGGAACCGTTAAGGTTCAAATTAAATTGGCGTCGACTGCTGATTTTCTGATTGAGA
The DNA here is from genome assembly GCA_964416305.1 of uncultured Acidaminobacter sp. GTDB lineage: Bacteria > Bacillota > Clostridia > Peptostreptococcales > Acidaminobacteraceae > Acidaminobacter. The sequence goes on from CAYQDM010000010.1 coordinate 48,608, forward strand.
ATTTGTCTGTCCAGACCGAAATTGTCATTCGCACTTTGCCGGCCGCCATTATTCTGCCTGCCCAGGCTTTGTGGAATGCCGAGGCCTCTGAGGTGCTCATCGAACAGGATGGCCGCGTTGTCAGCAAGCCAGTGAAGCTCGAAGCGGTTGGCCTTTCGGATTACCTGGTTCTCGAAGGATTGAGTGTCGGTAATGCTGTGCTGGATCCGGCCTCCGAGCTGGTCCCCGGCGACGAAGTGATTTTAGCTGATGGTGGCGGCGCGACCACCGCCGCCGCAGACGACAAGACGGGTGAGACCCCATGATATTTGAGCTGAAAATTGCCCTTCGCTTTCTCAAAGATGGGCGCGGACAGACGACCTTCATTCTGCTGGGCATAGCTATCGGGGTCGCCGTTCAGATATTTCTGGGCACTTTGATCAGCGGGCTTCAAAAGGACCTGGTCAACGGCACCGTTGGCTCGAGCCCACACATGACTTTTTCAGCAGCTGAGACAACCGCTGACAGCGGTCTGGGTTCGACAAACGGTTTTGTCGCTTCCAGTGCCGGGAACTTTTCCCGACAGGAAAAAACACTGGACAATTGGCGGCCCCTTTTGGCGACCTTGGATCAGGCGCCTGAGACGACAGCAGTTTCACCGGTCGCTGAAGGCAGCGGATTTGTCTTGAAAAGCGGGGAACGTTGGCCTATCCTCATTCGAGGTATTGAACCCGATCGGGCAAACGAAATTTACGAACTAAAAAGCAAGCTGAGCGCAGGGACTTTTGTCGTTGAAGGGGATCAAGTGCTCATAGGTACGTCTTTGGCTGCAGAAGCGCTGCTTGAGGCAGGAGACACCTTTACTCTGGAGCTCCCCGGCGGTCAGCGCCAAAGTCTGACGGTGGCCGGGATCTTCGATCTTGGAAACAACAGCCTCAATGAAACCTGGCTGTTTATGTCGCTATCACGGGCACAGCGGCTTCTGGGCTTTGGGGATGACATCAGCCGTGTCGAGGTTCAAGTGGAAGATGTTTTTGCGGCAGACCTGCTTGCAGAGGCTTATGAGAAGCAATTTATAGGCATTAAGTCAGAGAACTGGAAGGTTCAGAACGCCAGTCTGTTGTCTGCCCTCACCAGCCAAAGCAGCTCGTCGCTGACGATTCAAGCCTTCGTTCTATTAGCGATCACCCTTGGCATAGCCAGCGTTCTGGCAGTGTCTGTCGTACAAAAGTCAAAGCAGATTGGCATCCTGAAAGCCATGGGCACCTCGAGCGCCAGCGCCAGCAGAATCTTTTTATTCCAGGGCGGCATACTTGGTCTGCTCGGCTCCGTTATAGGCAGCGGCATGGGCTATGCCCTGACACAAGCCTTCCTTTGGGGCACCTCCATTCAGACCGGGGAAGCACTGTTTCCATTGGAGTTTGATCCGGCGGCAGCAGGTGCGATCATTGCGATTGCCACAGTGGCCAGCATCGTGTCTGCACTGTTTCCAGCAAGACGTTCGGCTAGCTTGAATCCAATAGACGTCATCAGAGGTTGATGATTAGCACCACCATGCAAAGTAAAGGAGCGATTCCTATGGCATCTCCACTTCTTGAAGCCAGTGAATTGACCATGGTCTATGGCACCGTCGTTAAAACCCACGCTCTTAGGGGTGTCAACCTGACAATAAATACCGGTGAGTTTTCAAGTATTATTGGCTACTCCGGCTCGGGCAAAACGACACTGCTCAACATTCTTGGCACACTGGACCGTCCAACCAGCGGAACGCTGCGCCTCTTGGGCGAAGACATCACCAAGATGAGCGATGAGCAGCTGGCCGTTTTTAGAAACCGCAATTTAGGTTTCATCTTTCAGTTCCATCATTTGCTGCCGGAATTTACCGCCCTCGAAAACGTCCTCATGCCGACCTGGATCCAATCCAAAAATGGCAGTATGAAAATGGCGTCCCGGGCAAAAGAACTTTTGGATCTGGTTGGTCTTAAAGATCGCATCAACAATAAGGCAACTGCTTTGTCCGGCGGCCAGCAGCAACGGGTCGCCATCGCACGAGCCTTGATTAACCAGCCACAGCTGATCCTGGCGGACGAGCCCACAGGCAATCTCGACTCAGAGACCACAGAACAGGTTTACGATCTGATGCGCAATATCAATGCCACTCTTAATACAGCCTTTGTCGTTGTCACGCACAACGACCACATTGCCGCGAAATCCGACCGCATCATTGAGATGAAGGATGGTCTGATTACAAGGGATTATCCGGCAGCTGCCATGGACAATGATGCTGTTTGGAGCGAAATCGCGCCTAAGTATTGCCGCTACTGCAACCGCGAATTAGAAACCGACGGTACAACGGCGCTGCTGCTATGAAGAGTTTGTAAAAAGTCGGAGTGGAAGCGGGGGTGATAGGTGCTAGCCGCTGACACTCGCTTCCACTCCGACTTCCATTTTGGAATTTTCTAATGACCTATTGTCACAATCGTCATTCAGGCGTATGATTATTCCACAGGAAGTTGTCATCAACCCTGACTTTCTAGTGGAAAGGAGTTGTTACTATGTCAGAAAAAGACCTTGAAAAGATGAAGCAATTCCTCGAGGAAAAGAAAAAGAAAGAGCAGCACAACAGCCCTCAACATCCTGGGAAAACCCACGGACAGCACGCCAACACAAAAGGCTTTCACAATACCAAATCTGGCGGTCCAATCAGCAAATAAAATTAGTGCCATTTAGCAATTCAGCACATCAGATCGACAAAAAAGACGACCCTTCAATATAAAGGAGTCGTCTTTTTTATTTATCATTTTTAGAAATTCACAGTTCCACCACGCCTGTGGCGGCGCTTGTGACAGCCCGGACCACATTGCACTTCATCTTTATCACAAAGTCTGTATTCGCCGCCTTCAATCCTCAAAACAGCGCCATTGACCAGCGACTGCGCCAACTTATGCCTCGCACCGGTATAGATCCCCTGAACGGTGGTCCTTGCGACATTCATGTGCTTGGCGCATTCTTCCTGAGTAAAACCCACCAGATCAATTAAACGAATGGTTTCATATTCATCTACAGTCATAATGACGACATCATCTCGCTGTTCTGAGTCCATTGGGCCAAAGCTTGTGTTCTCCGGCATACTGCAGACTTTTCTCCATTTCATTGGTCTTGGCATTTGTTCACCCCGGTTTTCTTGACATGGAATAGACTATTTAATCGCCTTTACTTTTATTATTCTTGCATTTTTTTATTGATGGCGTCAAGTTGCGCTTCAAGAATTTTCTTCTGTTCAGCTAAAATTTCTTTGTTTGACACTGCGAATGGCGTCTCATCTGTCCCATAATCCGCAAAAAAACTCCCGCAGCCTCTTCTGCAGAATATCCCACGGCCCATACCTCTTGCAAATCCAAAACCCATGCCTCTTCCGAATCCCATACCCTTGCCAGCACCGGCAAAACAGCCTCCAAAACCTCTTCCTGTCATTGGGCCTGCGCCCATTGGTCCTGTACCATCTCTTCCTGGCATTTTCATCTTCTCCTTTCATACATCTACATACTCGATTATTCGCGAACCATTATTGCCCCGCATGATGGGCATTTCTTCGTGTAACAAGGCTCTGCGCGCTCATGCTCAACTTTGGCGCCACACTTTGGACATACACAATAGCCCTGAACACCATATCCTGCATTGCCACCAACACGTCGCGCACCCAACCCTTGACCATTGCCGGCTGAGCGTCCAACGCCCATGCCTCTGCCCGATCCTGCAGGTCCCGGTCCATTCTTGCCTGGCATATTAATCCCATCCTTCAAGGTTTATGACATATGTTGCTTTCAATTTAATTATACCTCTTTATCGACATATGTCAATTACTTCGATCTAACTTGTACTTTTGTTCATAAAATAAACTTGAAAAAATCAAGACTATTAATTAAGATATGAATGAGCGCTCGTTCATTTTGTATGAAAGGACTGTCCCAAATGAAGAAAGACCTCATCGCTGACTCCGCCATCGAACTTCTGGCTGAAAAAGGCTACGCCAACACTACGACACGCATGATCTCAGAAAAAGCCAATATTGCAGTTGGTACCATCTACACTAACTTTAAAAATAAAGAGGGTATTCTGGATTATATCTTTCAGACAGAGTTTGATAAGCGTGACGCTTTTTTTAAAAAACTCCTGTCAACCCATACCTCTTATCTGGATAAATTAAATCATTTTCTCGATTTTCACTTTTATGAGCTCTCCAAAAACGAAATGCTGGCACTTGTATTGATTCAGGAAAGCAGTAATCCTGAACTATCGCACTTACCGGGCATTCAAAGTTTTCTTCAACAGATTCCGGAATTCTTCAGGACGCTTTTAATTGAAGCCATGGATCATAACGAAGTCCGTCAGCTGGATCCTGGACTCACCTCTGAAATCATTTTCAGCACCATTAGAGGTACCGTCCTGAACGTCGCAGGCAAACACGCCCTAAATGACTCTGAAAGCACACGGAAGGAGTTAAAATCCTTCATTACGCATGCCATTCAAAAAGTTTAAACCAAAGACAAACCAAGGAGGAATACCCCATGCAAATTATCAGAATGAATGAAATTGAAGGCAAGAAAAACCCAAGAGGCGTTGTTGCAAAGCAGCTGATCAGCCACGATCATACCCGCGTCATGAATTTGAACTTGAATCCCGGTGATGAAGTATCCGCCCACAAGGTCCCAGTTGATGTTTTCTTCTACGTCGTATCCGGTACCGGAACGATTCAGATCGGTGATGAAAAGGCCGTCGTCAAAGCGACAGATATTGTCATTTGCCCGCCGGAGACCATGATGGCACTATGGGCGGATCAGGGCGAAGCCTTCAGTGTTCTTAACGTCAAGACGCCTAATATTAAATAGCCCCCCAGCAGAAGGAGCATGCCATGAACATTAACATCAACAATTTTATTGAAATTGAATCACCCCTTCAGTCGTAATACGAGCAAGAGAGAGGTCAGGTGTGGCTATATCAAGCCCTCCTGGATCCTCTCTCTCTTTATTTTAACCTGAATTTCAAGCTGTCATTCTGCTTTACTGCAATCTTCAAACGCCCTCAAAATCCCATATGCCCTGAGCGTCAGCCATTTCGAAGGCTTCCCCTTCTTATCGACTGTCACCCGCATCTTGCCGTTGAAGGAGTTTTCGAGTTTCCAGAGACCATCGGCCATCTGTTTATCTTTGAGGATCTGGATCCCATCATTAAGTCTTGGATCATAGACATGCAGCTCCGCAAAAAGACCCAATAACTCAAACAGATCTGTCTGATACATCAGCGGAAATCCGGGCCTCAGCCAGCCGGGCCGCGCAATCTGCGTCAGATCATGGCTTTTCTTGTAGAGATGGTGCTTCAGGAAATACTCTTGCATAGCGGCAAGCTGCCGCTGGACCGACTCATTTCTCCTGTGCTCAGGGATCGCCGCCAGCGCCTTGAACGTCTTGGCGACCCCCATGTGGCATGTGTGACTGCCCCAGCACATATCGTAACGGTCGTAGGGTTTTCCCCTTGGGGGCGCGCCCTCAGCGTCATCCGTCCGCTGATAGCGACAGATCCAGTCAATGGCCTGCTGAACCCGTGGATCCTCGAGATAGCCAAGCTTAATCAACGCGTACACCATGTTGCCTGTCAGGCAGGGAACGACGCCGCTGTAAAGGCCGTGACCGGTTTTGGCACTGCGGTCATAGGAAAATCCACCGTCCTCAGGCTCTTGAGAGACGCTCAAAATAAATTCACACGCTTGCCTCACCCGAGGATCCGCCGGATCCGCGCCCAGCTCAGCCAGGAGCAGCAGTGACCAGACGGCACCATGATATTTGTCTCTATAGAATCGATTGACCTCACCCCATGAGCCGTCCTCGTTCTGCTGAGCCAGCAGCTCATGAACCGGCCCCGCAGCCATAATTTGGGCCCGAGTCTTGACAACCTCTTCAGCATCTGGCGACTGTCCAAGCCATGTGGTCAGCGTCGTATACCTGACAGAGGGATCCTTCTCTTCCAAAAGCCAATCCAAAACCTGTTTGTCCACCGAGCACTCCCCCCACCAGAATTACAGCTTTAGCCTGTAATAGTCCATGGTCGACGTCACTTCAAAACCACAGGACAGATAAAGCTGAAGCGCGTTTTCGTTCACCGCGTTCACCTGCAGATAGACCTCTTCCGCCCCTTCACGCAGCAGGATCTCGATCCCGGAAAGCAGCAGCGCCCGCCCATAACCTTTGTTGCGGTACTCCGGCAGGATTCCCAGTCCAAAAATCCCACCCTGCCCAATCCTATAGTCTAAATGAATTTTGCCGATGGTCGTTTGATCCCCAACCTCCGCCAAATAGATTGTCATGCCCCGCTCTTCTTCCTCTTCGGGCAAAATGCGCCTCTCCGAAGCGGCTTCAGAGGCTTCTGAAGATGCAGGGTCCGACCCTGCCTGTTCACCTGCCGCCGCCTCCTGATCGAAATAGATCGCATTTTGCCTGGCGACTTCATCTGCGTCTTTATTGGAAGCCTTTCGCAGACGGATGCCCTTTTTCATATCATCCGTCAGGTTGATCTCCCATGGCAGCTTAAGGAACATTTCATATTCCGTATGGTCGAGAACGGTCTCCTGTTTCTTGACAAAGGCTTGACCAGCGGTTGAGGTGCGGTCCGTCAAAAGCAGCATCGACGGCACCTGGCGTTTGGAAAGTTCCTGAATGACGAGCCAGGTGAGCGCATCAAAAATACCTTGCCTTCGGTACTCCGGATCCACCATGCCACTGACTTCAGGCTCCGAACCGGCAAAGCTCAACGCGCCTGCATAGCCAACTAAACGGCTTTTGTCATAACAGAGGAACTCATTCATGTCTTCTCCTTGAAAGTTCAGACTTTTAGCCACACTCAGCTTGTAATCCAGTTCTAGCTTTAAAGTCATTTGGTCAAAATTGACGCAGTGATCTTCAAGTGCCTTAACTTGCTCTGCCTCTGACTCTGTAAGGAACGGTTTTATGACGAAGGTCAAATTAGATGGTTCGGCCACTGGAGCACCCCCTATTATTGGTGAAGTTCTGAAATAAGCTGCTGAGCCTTAAGATTCGGTACTCAAAGTAAAATTAAAACGTCGGATATGCGCCGTCCCAAACAATGCTTCGGTAATTTTCAGGATCCGTGTCCCCTTCAGTGCTGATGATCAGGACTTTTGAGCTTGCGTCCAGATTGAGCTGTTCGGCAAGGTCTTTGTATTCCACATCCTGAGTCAGCAAGCTCAGGACGCCCATGCCCACAGCGCCGGACTCCCCGGAGATGACCTGGGGATCGTTCTTCAGAGGGTTCCCAAGGATTCTCATCCCCTTGGCCGCGACTGCGTCGGGGCAGGAAAGGTAACCATCGGCATAATCTCTGAGCACACCCCAGGCGACCAGGCTAGGTTCGCCGCAGGCCAGGCCGGCCATGATGGTAGGCATGTCGCCCGTCACCGCGTGGGGCTCGCCGTCCGCTATTTTCATGGATTTAAACAGGCACGCCGCCTCATCTGGCTCGACCACCACGGTGATGGGGTAGTTGTCGCCAAAGGCCGAGACCAGATAGCCCAGGATGCTGCCGGCGAAGGATCCGACGCCCGCCTGAAGGAAGACGTGAGTTGGCCGTTCGTGGCCAAGTCCCTTGATCTGCTCCACCGCCTCGTCCACCAAAGTCGCGTAGCCTTGCATGATCCAAGTCGGAATGTCCATATAGCCTTCCCAGGAGCTGTCCTGGACGAGGACGCCATTGTGGTCCTCGGCGTAGCGGTTCGCCAGCCGGACGGCGTCGTCGTAATTGAGGTCGGTGATAGAGGCCTCAGCGCCTTCATTTCTGATATTGTCGAGACGGATTTGGGAAGAGCCCTTCGGCATATAGACCACAGCCTTCTGGCCCAGTTCTCTGGCTGCCCAGGCAATACCGCGGCCGTGGTTGCCGTCCGTAGCTGTGACAAAGGTGATCTCACCCATTTTTTCTTTCATTTCCTTGGATTTCAGTTTTTCAAAGGAGAGGTCTTCAAGGGGCGTGTCAAGGCGCTCTGCCAGGTATTTTCCTATAGCATAAGAGCCGCCCAGCACTTTGAACGCATTGAGGCCAAAGCGATAGGATTCGTCCTTGACCCAAATGGCCTCGACGCCGTAGGTTTTTGCAAGGGCTTCCAGGTTTTGAAGAGGTGTTGGCTCATATTCAGGAAAGCTTTTATGAAAAGCGCGGACTTTAGCTGTGACTTCTGTGCCAATAAAGTCAGGGTTTGTTTTGTTGCCGCTTTTGTTTCTTGCGTTTTGATTTTTGATAAAGGTCATTGAGAGCTTGCTTGCCATCATTATGCTCCTTTTAGGGTCGAATTTGGTGTTGCCGAGTTGCGGTTGCTGTAAGCATTATTTCGCTGTATTCCGCTATCTTCATTATAGCGGTTATTTATTATTCTTCAAACTATGTAGTCCGCCCTCAACTTTCCTTTACATTTGAACAGTATGATGTTTTCAAGAAATAAAGATCAACTTGCAAAGCATTCGCTTATGGTGCAGAGCATCACAAAATTACAGGCGGAAGAAGGTATTTGACACCGACTTCCGCCCATTTTTTTACAATAATTTTTTTACAATAATTTTTTTTCAATCTCGTCCAACCCTTGATCCAGGGCCTGCAGAGACGGGAAATAAAAATCCGCCCCTAATTGATTCAGCGCCATGGCTTCACTTTCTACCGCACTCCCGCCGACCATAATCTTTGGACGAATTTCAGGATCCAAAGCTTTGATCGCTCTGATCAAGGCTTCGCAGCTATTGAGGTGACGGCTCAAGGTCACTGACAGGACAAGGAGCGCCACCTTCATTTTCTTAAAGAAATCCTCCAGGCTCGAAACAGGAATGCTCCTGCCAAGGTAGAAGGTCTTCCACCCATGATGCTTAAACACCTCAACCGTCATCTTCAGCGGAAACTCGTGCTCCTCTGCGCCGGGCAGCATCAGAACGGCAGTCAAGGGTTTGGCTTCTTTCGGAGTATCCGACTTTCCGCTTTCGAGCCGCGTCATCAATTTATCGATCACAGATGAGATCATGTGCTCTTCGGCGACACTCATTTCACCGGAAGCCCACAGCGCCCCCGTCTCTTCAAGGGTTGGCCCGAATACCTTTTCATAGTAATCCAGCAACTTGATTTCTCCATCATGGTGATTTAGGATCAATTCCGTTGCTTCATGCAGGTCACCCTGCTTCAGATGCTCAAAAAATGTCTCTTTTAATGCCCTTAAGTCCTGATCTGCCTGAGTAAAAAATGCAGGCGGCCGATGGTTGCGATCCTCTAAAAAGGAACCAGAGACTTCTTCCGAAGCCTCTGTGGATACACTTGACGATTCCTCTTCTGATCTGCCAAGGAGATAATCTAAACTGACATCCAATTGATCTGCAATGTCTCTAAGAGCTGAAGCTACAGGAAACCGAAAATTCTTTTCATAATTGGAGATGGTTGACTGTTCAACACCCAGAAGCCCGGCTAGATCTTTCTGCGTCATTTTTTTATTCTTTCTGGCAAGTTTGAGTCGGGTACCAAAGTCAGTCATGTCATCAACCTCTTTACTATTTCATTCTTTTTCTCATCATGCCTGCACCAGCTAATGTCATTATACCTGCGATGACAAACGGGGTCAAACCTGCGCTGCCAGTCTTTGGAATGTCATTGTGGTCTTCTACAGCCTGATAAGTGAAGTTTTGTGGGACAAGTACCGTGTCGATCACGTGGATGACGCCATTGCCAGCTTCAATGTCCGCTGCGGTCACACCACTTTGGTTGACTTTCACGCCGCTGCTGAGGTCGAATTTTACTTTCTCTCCGTTCAGTGTAGCTGCTTCGAGACCGTTTGAAAGATCTGTGCTCATTACTTTACCGGAAACGACGTGGTAGAGGAGAACTTTCGCGAGATCCGGCTGGTTGAGGAGATCTGATGCACTGATATTGAGGGCTGCGAGGAGTTTTTCAAAGGCTGCGTTCGTAGGTGCAAAGACTGTGAATGGGCCTTCGCCTTGAAGGGCGCCCACGAGATCTGCTTTTTGAAGGGCTGCGACCAGGATGCTGAAATCACTGTTGGAAAGCGCGACATCAACGACAGTTGCAGGGACTGCAGGTTCAGGATTCAGTTTGAAAGTGGATGGAACGAGGACTGAATCGATAATGTGGATGACGCCGTTGGTTGCCATGACGTCTGCCGTTGTGACACTTGAGCTGTTGATTTTGACGCCATTTGTGAGGTCAACTTTGATGTTTTCGCCGCTCAGGGTTGGTGCTGTCATACCGTTTGATAAATCCGTGCTGAGCACTTGACCTGAAACCACGTGGTAGAGAAGGACTTCTTTTAATTGTGGATGATTCAGAAGGTCCTCTGCTGTGATGCCGAGTGAAGCGAGCAGTTTTTCAAAAGCTGCGTTGGTTGGAGCAAAGACGGTGAAAGGGCCTTCGCCTTGAAGCGCTCCTACGAGTTCAGCCTTTTGAAGGGCAGCTACCAGAATGCTGAAGTCTTCATTGCCCACTGCAATTTCTACAATGTCCTGATCCGCTGAGAATGCCGGTACGCCTATGCCAATCAACAATACTAAACTCATTAGTAAACTCATTAGTCTTTTCATTTGAAATGCCTCCTATTTTTATAAGTGTGTGTGATATTTTTTATTTAGTGTTCCTTTGATGTCTATAAAATATCACATACCGTGTTGTTTGTCAACATCATTTTGAAAATAATTCTCATTTACTTGATTTTTATCTCGTTTTGTGATATTTTAAGCTTGAGGTGATCCACATGACTTCCTCTTATAAGAAGAAATTACTGAACGGAATTATTGCGGCAGCCATGCTCCTTTTGGCAGGTACAGCCTACGTCGCTTGGGAACGCGCTCAGGCTCAAAACAACTATGAGCGCCTGTCAGGGCAAAGAGCTGATCAACTGGCGCAGGAAGCTTCAGCGACTCTCCCTCCGGCGAGTTTAAGCGAGACTGACCCAACCGGTTCAGCCGAGGGCTCTTCAAGTTCTGAGTTCTCTTATTCATACAAAGAGAACATTAATAAAGAATGGCTGTCCATCAATCCGGACTTCTTAGGCTGGCTTCAAATCCCGGGTACCAACATTGATTATCCTTTCGTAAGAAGCAAGGATAACCAGGACTATCTCAAACGCGATTTCAACGGGAATTTCAACGAGGCGGGCACCTTGTTCATGGACTATAGAAACCTTGGCAATTTCAATGATCCCCACACGCTGATCTATGGTCATAATATGAAAAACAAATCCATGTTTCAAAATTTGACCTATTATCAGGATGCTGAGTTCTTTTCTCAAAACCAGCTTATTCAGCTATCCGGACTGTATGAGACGAGAACCTACAAGATTTTTTCCGTTTATGAGATTTCAGCGGATGATTACGTCTTCACACTCCAATTCGAAAACGATACCGAGTACCTGGCATACTTGAATGGCCTTGAAAACCTTTCCCTGCATCGTCAGGACTTTGTATTGAACGCCGACCAAAAACTTCTAACCTTGGTGACTTGCAGTTATGGCGTCAACAACGGGAGAACCATTGTACATGCAGTGGAGATTACTGAAGAGTAATGAGTAACAAGTAAAACACAAGAAATAGAGAAAAGCGGCACCGAACAGCTGAGAGTGATCTCTACTGTTTGATGCCGCTTTATCGTTTTAAGTTCAATGACAAGTGTCATGATTATTGAAGCGCGATGCTGCCATTTTTGATTTTTTCAGACAGTGTTTTAACGTTTTCCTCGATCTTCTGGATGATTATCTTAAATTCATCATCACTTTTACCCGATGGATCATCAAGTCCCCAGTCCTCTTCATGCTGACTTGGAAGAAACGGACAAATCACGTTGCACCCCATCTTGATCACTATATCGACGTCGGGAATGTCTGTCAGAAGTTTTGGAGTCTGGGTTTCCTCCATATCAATTGAGTAAATCTCTTTAATCAATCTTACAGCGTCCTGATTGATTTGAGGTCTCATTTCAGTGCCGGCTGAATAACTTTCAAAGACATCCGCTGCGAAGTGCTTCCCTAATGCTTCTGCCATCTGACTTCTGCATGAATTGTGGACACAAATGAAGGCGACTTTAGGTTTTCTGTTCATTATTTACCTCCTGGTATTATTGCCATATTAACACTCAAATAGGTTATAGTTTTAGAATTTACGAGCACTAGGCTGTTTTTTTCTCTGGCGCAAACCAGTGTTTAGTATTATTTGCAATTTTGACGAGTGTCAACATAACCGGGACTTCAACCAAGACACCCACGACGGTTGCAATTGTTGCGCCGGACTGGAGACCAAAGAGCGAGATCGCTACCGCCACCGCAAGTTCGAAGAAGTTGGAGGCGCCAATCATGCCCGCTGGTGCAGCGACATTATGGGGGAGTTTCCAAAACTTCGCCCAGAAATAGGCTATGAAGAAAATTAAGAAAGTTTGAAGGATCAATGGGATCGCGATTAAAACAATATTGATTGGATTATCGACAATAATTTGTCCCTGGAAAGAGAAAATGATGATCAGGGTCAGTAATAATCCGGCAATTGTAACGTTGCCAAATTTTGGAATATAAACTTTTTCGAAATACTCCAGGCCTTTATGCTTCGAAATAAACACCCTGGAGAACCAACCGGCACCCAGCGGAATGACGACAAAGAGAACGACGGAAAGGAACAACGTCTCCCACGGCACAATGACATCGCTGATCCCAAGGAGGAAGGCGACAATCGGCACAAAGGCAACAAGGATGATGAGGTCGTTCGTTGCAACCTGTACAAGCGTATAGGCAGGATTCCCCTTTGTCAGGTGGCTCCACACAAAGACCATAGCGGTACATGGCGCTGCGCCAAGGAGAACGGCGCCGGCCAAATATTCCTTCGCCAATTCGTCTGAAATCAGGCCATTGTAGAGCACATAAAAGAACAGTGAAGCTATGCCGAACATGGTAAAGGGTTTGATCAGCCAGTTGGTGACCCAGGTTATAATGAGACCTTTAGGATTTTCACCTACTTTTTTGATGCTGTGGAAGTCGACCTTGAGCATCATGGGATAAATCATGAGCCAAATCAGGATCGCGACAGGAATGGACACGCTGGCATACTCAAACTTGCTCAGCCAGGCTGGAACCTGAGGTAAATAGACGCCAATCAATATGCCTATGATCATGCAGGCCGCGACCCACACCGTCAAATACCTTTCAAAAAAACTGATGCCTTGGATTTGTTTCTTTTTCACTTGTTTAACCTCCCTGCAGTTAAGCACACTTTTTTAGTTGCTGCTTAAGTGACTTAAAATATAATTTTCGACTTTGCTTTTATCGCTCGTGATATCCTGACAATTTAAGCTGCTTTTTTTGTACACGTCACATTTCTCGAGATCCTGGATGAAAGGCGGCTCTTTTTTAAAACCTTCTCTCAAATAATTGGCCAACTGACCATGGTCGTTGAGAAACCTGTCATCAGCTTTGTAATGGACCCATTGACCATCTTTTGAACCTGTAATAATCTTTTCTTTTCTAAGTACACTTAAGTGTCTTGATACGTTCGACTGACTGAGACCCAGGACGACTTCGATTTCGCAGACACACAGCTCGTAATGCATTAGGAGATTCAATAGTCTCAATCTGTTCTCGTCACACAAGCTTTTAAAAATCGCCAGCATTGAATAATGTCACCTGCCCTTCGTTCCATTTATAGTTAGTCCCAATTATAAGTTCATATGATTATATTTGAATTCAATCATATAATAGCATGAGAAATGGATAAACTCAAGTAATGACAATGTAAAACTTATGTTAAATACTTCAAAACCGTGAGTGCCGGGCACCAAAAAAGAAACTTGGTGTCAGCGGCTTGCGCCTATCTACCCCAAGTTTCTCCTATTACTCCCCTATGATCTTCACCAATACCCGCTTATTCTGTTTGCCGTCAAATTCCCCGTAAAAGACTTGCTCCCAGGGTCCAAGATCCAGCTTGCCTGCCGTCACCGCGACCACAACTTCACGTCCCATGATGGTGCGCTTGAGGTGAGCATCGGCATTATCTTCGTAGCCGTTGTGGTCGTATTGATCGTAGGGCTTCTCTGGTGCCAGTTTTTCCAGCCAGCGTTCGAAGTCCCTGTGGAGGCCGCCTTCGTCATCATTGATAAAGACGCTGGCTGTAATGTGCATAGCGTTGCACAGCAGCAAGCCCTCTTGAATTCCGCTGTCCTTTAGGCAGCGCTGGAGCTCTCCGGTGATATTCACAAACCCCCTGCGGGTAGACAGGTTGAACCACAGCTCTTTTCTGAAATGTTTCACTCTATGACCTCCAGTCTATTGGGAAGGAAGAAACTCGGTGTCGATGAAACTCGGGGTCAATAGGCGCCAGCCGCTGACACCGAGTTTCATTTGGAAGGAACTTGGTGTCAGACACCATCCTCTATCGATAGGCGTATCGACCCCGTCTGCTGCCAATCTCAGCTCTCCCGCTTATTCCGCTCAATCTCCTCATATCGCTCGTTAAGATAGGTCCAGCGCTCGATGGCCTCATCCAGGCGCTGCTCGAGGGCTGACTTTTCCAAAGTCAAACGCCCAAGAGCTTCGAAATCTGACGATGCTGCCAGCATCTGTTCTTCCAGCCCCTGCAGCTCAGCCTCCAGCCCTGCGATGACGGAATCAATCTGATCGAACTCCCTCTGTTCCTGGTACGAAAACTTCAGAGGTTTGGATTTTGTGTCATTGTTGGGGGTGGGGGGGGTTGATTTGGTGACCATCGGCCCACCGGATTTTTTTACGTTTTTTTCTTTTTGAAGTGCCTCTTCCTCTTGGGCCTGGCGGTCCATAAACTGCCTGTAATCCGTATAGTCGCCAGCCAGTTGTCTGACGCGGCCGTCACCTTCAAAGGAGAAGATGCTGGTCACAATGCGGTCGAGGAAATAGCGGTCATGGGAGACCACCATGACGGCGCCCGGGAATTCGTCCAGGTAATCCTCCAGGATCCCGAGGGTCTGGATGTCCAGGTCGTTGGTGGGCTCGTCCAGCATCAGGACGTTGGGGGCACTCATGAGGATTCTGAGGAGGTACAGACGACGCTTCTCGCCGCCGGACAGCTTGGAAATGGGCGTCCACTGGGCACCTGGCGGGAATAGGAAGCGCTCCAGCATTTGAGAGGCGCTTTTGATGCCATCGTTGGTAGTGATGAATTCCGCCTGCTCACGGATGTATTCAATGACCCGGAGCTGTGTGTCCATGTCTTCGTTTTCCTGAGAAAAATATCCAATTTTCACCGTATCCCCTATAGAAACCTTGCCATGATCCGGCATCAGCCGGCCGGCTGCGATCTTCATCAGGGTGGACTTGCCTATGCCGTTTGGCCCAATAATACCAATGCGGTCATCTCTCAACAGCGTGTAGGTGAAGTCTTGAATCACCGTCATGTGGCCATAAGCCTTACTGACGCGGTCCATCTCAATGATTTTCTTGCCAAGCCTCGAAAAGCTGACCTGCATCTCTACATTGCCGCCGCCGTCCGGGCCGCGCTGGGCTGTCAGCTGTTCGAACCGCTCAATGCGGGCCTTTTGCTTGGTGGATCTGGCCCGGGCACCCCGCTGGATCCATTCCAGCTCCGTCCGGATCAGGCTCTGGCGCTTGCGTTCTGAAGCCTGCGCCATGTCCTCCCGCTGGGCTTTGAGCTCCAGATAACCGGCGTAATTGGACTGGTAACTGTAAAGATTTCCATCCTCCAGCTCGAGGATCCGGTTTGAAATGCGGTCCAGCAGATACCGGTCGTGGGTCACCATCAGGAGCGCGCCCCTACGCTTCAGGAGATACTTCTCCAGCCAGTCCACGGTATCGTTGTCAATGTGGTTGGTCGGCTCGTCCAGGATCAACAGATCCGCAGGGCTGATCAGCACGCTGGCCATGGCCACGCGCTTTCGCTGACCGCCAGACAGCGTCGCCACGTCCGCCTGGAAGGAGGTGATCCCCAGCTGCGTCAGAATGTTCTTTGCCTCGGCCTCCGTGGTCCAGGCCTCCATGTGGTCCATCTTCTGGCTGAGGGCGATCAGGTTTTTTTCCCTCTGGACATCACCCGGATGCGCGTGAACGTCTTCAAGGGCCTGCTCGTAGTCGCGGATCAGCCTCATCACCGGCGAATGTCCTTTAAAGACCTGCTCCAGCACTGTTGTCCCCGGCTCGAATTCCGGGCTCTGAGGCAGATATTCCACCTTCATGCCACTGCCGATGGTCACCTTCCCACCATCCGGCCCCTCCACACCCGCAATCACCTTCAAAAACGTGGACTTCCCTGTCCCATTGATGCCGATCAGAGCAATTCGCTCCCCTTCATTGATGGCAACAGAAACGTCCTGAAGCAGTCGTTTTTCGCTGTAGCTCTTTGTAATTTTATCTGCAATTAGAATATTCATAATTTGTCGGGCGCTCCTTCGTTGGAAGTTCATCATTATATTTTACCACGTTTGAGGGAGGACGAGGAAGGAAAATGGAAGGGGAAGGACGATAGAAGCAAGCCGCTGTGGCTCGCGCCTCCCCCCCCTTTTCCATTTCCCTTGAATTAAAAAGTCGGAAGCGGGCCACGGCCTACTTCCGACTTCCTTTCTTACATTTACAGTTCTGCGCCCGGTGTCACTTAATCCTTCTGACACTTTCCAGCAAACCGGTTTCACCGACATTGACGGCATAAACTCTCGTTTCAACCGCCGTTTCAGGTGCTTCCCACGGTCTGTAGTACTGGAAGGTCAAACGGACGCAGCCACCTGCAACGACCTTAAACGTCCAGGTGTGTGTACCGCCTGCGCCGACAACATTTTCAGAAGTTGGTGCATTGACAAAGGCGTCGGTGTCCAGGGCCAGGATGCCTTCCGGCGCCATGGTGAACGCCCAGCTGTAGCCAGTGGTAGGATTCTCATCCAACGTCAGAGTCAGGGATTTCAAGGATTCCGCCACAACCCATTCTGAAGGCATGACGTCAAGCGTCTGGATGACATTCATCAGCATGGCGGCTGCCTCAGCTCTGGTGACGAGTCGATCAGGTTCAAACTTGCCACTGTCGCCGGCCATAAGACCCAGATTCCAGAGAGAGAGGATGTAACCGCGACCATCGGCAGGGATTTTTTCATAGTCGCTAAATGGCGGTGCTAAACCCGGACCCGGACCCTCAGATTTCTGGAGCTCCAGTGCTTTGGCAAGCATGACCGCCAGCTGGTAACGGTTCAGCGGTGTCTGGCTGTAGGTCTGGCTCTGGTTCATGATGCGAAGTGCCGTCTGATCGCGGAGGGCTTCCCTCGCCCATACCGGAATGATGGACCAGTCTATGTCCATATCCAGCGCAGTGTAGGGCTCGATGCCTTTAAGATCCCGAACCAGATGGCTGGTCATAAGTACGCCTTCGAGGCCGGTGATGTGCCCCTGGGGTTGAAAAGTTCCATTCGGATAACCGTTCACGAGGCCCCATAGGAAGGCCCAGCGAATGTGGTCTTTCGCCCAGTGCATCTCGATGTCGGAAAAGCAAAGGCGATACTGGTTGGTATTGGTGGACTGAGTTTGCGCCAGTGTCCTGAGTGCGGTTTCCAGCCGCTCCTGCAACTGCAGCTGTGCTTCGTTGCTGAGCTGCAGCTGTTCTCTGAGCTGACTTCTAAGGAGGAGCTGTTCCTCCGTCATAAGTTGAACGCGATCCTGATCGCGCAGTTGAATCATGGGTTGGGTACCACCGTCCATCATATCCTGCATCCGTTCACGGTCCTGCACTGCGCCGCTCATGGCCGTTGTATCTGCGGCAAAGACAGGCGCTTGGGCTGCCATGATTGTGAGTACCAGTGATAGGATCAGAAATAGACATAATAATTTACGCATGTTGTTCCCCTCCATGTCAGTTATTCCTCGAGTTGGGTTTGAGATCGAGAAGGATCCAAGTCGGCTGCACATCATATATACCCATTTCAAAGAATAAATACCCGTTTTGCCGATGGTCGCGCGGTCCACCATCGGCTAAAATTCTCTGGAATTGGGTATAAATAATAATGCTCAATAGGATCTGACTTCTGGGCGTAACCTCTATTTCTCTGAAGTAAACAGCACTATACCATTTGAATCGAGAATGGTAATCCGTTCGCCCTGACCATAATCCCCATTAAAGCCATTGGAAGGATCCAGATAAAAGCCGTTGACATAATGATTGTAGATCAGTCCATTGACGTCTTCCATCACGGCCATCAGCTCGTAGCTCTGACCTTTTTCGATGGTAATCTCCTCATTCAGTGGGACCATTATGTCCATGTTCAACGCCGTCTCATGGCTTTTAACCGGCACGCCGTCCAGCAGCTCCACGAGCTTGACGCTTTTAACGTCTGTCTTGTATTTGTTTGGATCGAGCGCAATGTGGACGTCACCCTGAAGACGCCATTTATTGGTGTTTGGTGAATTTGAAATTTGCCCGTTGTAGCTGGCACCCATGTTTGGGAGATAGTCGTAACGAAGCGGGCCATATATGGTCAGGTTCTCGAGTTCTGTTTCATCACCATGTTCAAAGACGATTGTGGGATGAAGTTCCTCAAATACGGACACCTCAACAGTGCCTATAAGGGCGTAGCTGGAACCGGGTGTCATAATTGCTTCCTGGCCATTGATGATCAGCTTGGCAATGGTTCCGTCCTGAATCCGCTTAGGTGTGACGGTGACGCGGACAGGCACTTTGAAGGTATCGGGATCCATGTCACCAAAGTCCAGTTCGTGGGAAGACAGCAGACTGGCCTGCTCATTGAGTTGTTGCTCGATAGTGTACGGGATGCCGTTAATCTGGGAATCCATACCCTGTAATTGGGACTGCATCTGATTTCCCAGCTGGAACAGATCACGGTTCAAACTGCCAATTTTTAAGATTGCATAAGCGTTCAGGAGCAGGGATAGGATGAGCAGCAGGGATATATGCTTTGTCTTCATGGTCTGCGTAACCTCCAGCGAATTCTTTCAATATTTTTGATGGATGTGGTCATTGAAAAGCGACACTTCTTTCACTTTACCCTTTTGTTAATGCGTTAACGCAGTTGTGGGGGGATTTTTATGAACATGTCATTTCGATTTTCAATTAGAGTTGGATGCGCTGTGATTCTTTTTGTTTTACTTCTGTTTAGTTTTATGGGCTGCGGTGATCGTGCGCATGAGTCTGAACTTGAACCTAATGCTGATGCTGGTGCTGCAATGCCTGTTGGTCTGACATTGGAAGAGCAAGAAGTGTTCAAGGCAGTAGACGCGGTCCTTGAATTACAGGAAGACAGCGTTCGCGCAAAGGACAGCGACTTATACTTGTCCACCATTGATGGCAGTAATATGACTTATATGAATGAATCAAACTATCTTGCTCACCGGCTGGCTTATGCTGAAATTTCCAACTTCAATATGGAACTCCTCGGGATCAGCCTTGAGGATGACGGAAGCGCCATAGCCGAGATCCAGCAGAGCTACAGACTAAACAATCAGCTCAACACCGTTGCCTACCGTGAACGCTTTGTAAAGTCCGGCGCGTCTTGGCTGGATCATGATGTCGCGTTTGAAGAAAAAGAGATTGGCATCATAAAAGTGTTTTATATGCCAGAAGTTGGCAATCCGCAAGGCTTTATTGATCTTATTGAAAAAAGTCTTGAAAATGTCGATGAAACTTTCCCTGATTCGCTGACCGAAAATCTTGAAATCAAGCTATACAGTGACAGAGAGCTGCTGCGTCAAAAGACAGATCTTGGAATCGCCTGGCTCTTCACCGGCTGGGCGGAAGAAGGCCATGCCATTAAAGCGTTTACCGGACGCGAGCCTGAATACAACTACGAGGCACTGTTTACCCATGAGCTGATTCATAAATTGACCATTTCAGTGTCCAAAGGAAATATGCCCATCTGGTTTGCAGAGGGACTGGCAATCCATTACGGTACCTTTAAAGTCAATGGGTCTACCTATATGGATGATGGCATGGTGTCTATGGATGACATTAAAATTTCAGTAAGAGATTTATCTGAAACGCATCTAGAGCTTCTCACCGATCAGACCGACATCCTCACCTATTATGCGACCGCAGGTATGGTGGTCCGTTATCTCGCAGAAACCTATGGCGATGATCAGGTATTCGCGCTTTATCAAGCCCTGGGCAGCTATCCCCAAAACGATATCGCTTCCGATCCCGCATGGGGACAACATGCCGACGAACGCTTACAAGCCGTTTTTCAAGAAATCTTAAATCTCGATATGACTGAGCTCAGCGATGGCTACCTCCAGTGGCTTGACCTTCAAAGTTAAACTTCAGCACGCCCGCAGCTCCGGTACAAAAGCAAACTTGGTGTCAGACACTCAGTTGAAGTTGGTGTCAGACACTCAGTTGAAGTTGGTGTCTGACACTGCAATGTATCTGTAACATTAGTAAAAAAATTGGGGAACAGATACAACTTGAAGTTGTACCCGTTCCCTTTTTGCTGCTCATAAAATTATTAAAATTCGCTGACTACACCCAATGCACCGGCCTGTCCAAAATCTCCGGCAATTGTGTTTCCCTGTCCCCTTTGGCCGAATTGACCTGCGCCTGGGTCAGGTAAAGCGCATTAGCCAAATTTGCTCCACAAAGATTAGCGTCCCTAAGATCCGCACCAATAAGCTCTGCGCCGCTGAGATCCGAATGACTCAGATCTGAAGCAATGAGAATTGCACCTCTTAAATTCGCACCTTTGAGATTCATAGCCCCAAGCTTAACCCCTGCAAGATCCGCATAACGACCAAGCCGCTGCCTTACAGACTGCGGCGCTGCTTTTCCATTGCCATAAATGCCTCGTACCTGCTCGCCCACCTCGATTAGAAACTCGTTAGCCCCGGCCCTGAGCGCATTCACATCAATTTTTACCAAAGCTTCCGGATCCAAAAAAGTCAAACTGTCGGTTTCTATCAAAGCCTCTTGCAGTGCGCGCCGAAGTCGCTTACCCTCACAACGCTCCAAAGCTTCACTGAGATACCAGAGCAGTTCATAGAGATGACGCATCACAACGAAAGCTTCAAACATTGGGCGGGAGAGCTTCGGTGCCGCTCTCCAACTCTGCGAAGGAAAGGTCACTCCTGTCAGCCTCTGCCCGGCGCCCAGGCAGTCAAAACCTATACATCCTTTATAACCTCTGGCCACAAGCGAATCATGGACCTCACATTTAAAGTCCGCCATTAAATGCGGGCAGGGCTTACCGGGCGCCTTGTCCAGCGGAAATCCCTCAGAAGCCGAGAAGTGAAGCGCGACGCAGCATAGGCCATAGCACCCCGGACAATCCGACTTCAGAACCCGCAGGCGCCATTCTTTAAGTGCACTAATATTCCCTGCTTCAAGTGGTATATGGGTTATACCAGTATCTTTAACTTCTTTCATAATTCACGTTCAAATCCCTTCACATTCATTTAAGTAATTGGTTGTTTAATCAAGCATACAGCCATCTCCAACATACCAGACCCCCACACCATTCGCCCGAGAGGATCACAACCCTATTTATACCCTGCCGCAATAGCGTAGACCTCCGAAATTGTTCGTTCCGATACGACCGGTTTCAAATATTGGTCATACAACCTGGATGGCGAAAAATCCTCCGCCCGCGTGAAACCCTGATCCAGCAAAAATTCCTCAGCCGAGCCTTGCTCTATCCCAAACAAAATAGGCTCATTAAACAGGAATTTCAACGAATTCATGTGCTGAATCACTTTGCTCTTGATCCGCCCATCCAGCGCAGCAGCGTAAACATAATCGAACAACACTCTGGAACCCGCACCGGCATGCTGCACCACAAATCCCAATGTCTCCCGAACCGCCGCCTCCGGCAGGTACATCACGACCCCTTCGAGAGTAAACATTGTGGGCAGCTCCGGATCGTACCCGGCTTCAACCAGACAAGACAACAAATCATCCACCGTGAAGTCCACGGGCACATAGGATACATGTGCCGGCAAATCACCAAAATACTTTGCAACACGCTGCTTTTTAACACTCTGCGACGCCGGATGGTCCACCTCAAAAATCCGCACACCCGCAAGCTGGTCCCTAAACCTGTATGCCCTGGAATCCAGTCCCGCTCCTAGGATGACGTATTGGAGACAACCATCGGCAGCACCTCTGAGAACGAAGTCGTCGAACAACCGGGTCCGGACAGCCATATAGCCGGAAATGCCCATGCCCTTCTTTTCAAATGCCCAGTCCATGAAGCGGTTCGGGAGAGGCTGACAAAGCCTCGCTGTGAGACGCACCCACCAAGCCATGAGTGGATAGGCCAGTTCGTCAGAGCATATGCGCGACGCCGCCGGCCGCTGGGACTCATAAAACCGCATGTAGGCAACACCTTCCGCGGTACCGCTCGACAAATTCTTCATGGCAACCCCTCCAGATCACTTCACCGGAAATACCTTGTTCAGCAATTTGATCATCAGATAAATCACAAATACAATCGAAAAAATGCCCGACATCCCGCGCCACATAAGCTCGAGGGACATAAGAAACGTTTCATTCATGGAATCATCCCCTTCTCAGATTCGCCCGCGCTACAGGCTCTGCACCAGCATCAGAATCAGGCCGCCGGCCAGCACCGACGCGATCTGCCCGCCCACGTTGGCTCCCACGGCATACATCAAAATGAAATTCTGGCTGTCCTCTTTCTGCGCCATTTTCTGGATCACCCGCGCAGACATTGGAAATGCGGAGATGCCGGCCGCCCCAATCATCGGGTTGATTTTCTCCTTGCGGAAGAGGTTGATCAGCTTCGCAAAGAGAACCCCGCCGATGGTATCAAACACAAACGCTATCAGGCCCATACCAATGATGAGTCCGGTCTGAGGGGTCAGGAACCGCTCGGCCTGCATGGTTGTGGAAATAGTCAGTCCCAGAAGAATTGTCACAATGTTGACGAGTTCGTTCTGAGCGGCTTTGGCCAACCTGTCGAGCACACCGCATTCTCTCAGGAGATTGCCGAACATGAGAAAGCCAATCAGAGGCACAGCATTCGGCGCCACCAACCCCGTCAATATGGTGATGACAATTGGAAAAACAATGCGCGTCGTTTGCGAGACATTTTCCGCCTTATAATGCATGCGGATCCGCCGCTCTTCCTTGGTCGTGACCAAACGGATCGCGGGGGGCTGAATGACGGGCACCAGTGCCATATAGCTATAGGCCGCCACCGAAATTGGGCCCAGCAGCTCCTTGGCAAACTGATTTGCTACGTAAATGGAAGTAGGTCCATCCGCTGCGCCTATAATGCCTATCGCTGCCGCCTCTTTGATACTGAAACCCGCCAAAGTCGCCACTGCAACAGTGAAAAAGATGCCAAACTGCGCAGCAGCGCCAAAGAGCAGCATGAAAGGATTGTGGAGAATCGGCCCAAAATCGATCATGGCGCCAATCCCAATAAAAATCAATAGCGGAAAAAGTTCCGTGGCAATGCCCATATCAAACAGGACATTAAGCACGCCCTCTACGGCAGTACCCTGAACCATTTGGGTGATGGCACCCGACATGGGCAGATTGACCATTATGGCACCAAATCCCATTGGCAGCAGGAGCGCGGGCTCAAAGTCCTTTGCGACCGCCAGATAAATCAGCGTACCTGCGATGATCCACATAACAATTTGCTGAGGTGTCACGGCCATGAGACCGCTTAAGAAAATGTCCATTTTCAGTCCTCCAGATAGGCGAAATAGGAGCGAGGGGAATATTGGATGAGACAATTGGGGTCTGATGTGAAATCGTTGAACCTCGGGGTCGATAGGCGACAGCCGCTGACACCGAGTTTCACCGGCATGTGAAAGAGGGTGTCTGACACCGAGTTTCTCTTTCAACACCATCTTGCACTTTTAGATCATTGTACAACCTCATACGGCCAATCTATGATGCCGCCAAGATCAAAGACATTCTGATAACCCAAGTCCACCATCATAGCCGTTGCAGCACCGCTGCGGCTGCCACTGCGGCAATAGACAAAGTAGATGGCGTCTTTGTCCGGAAATACTTCCGCTGCATTCTTTTGAATCTGATCCACAGGCAGCAGCACTGCGCCTTCGATATGCCCGCTGTCAAACTCCTCTTTGGTTCTGACGTCCACTAAAATAATAGCTTCGTCAGAATCCAACCGTTCCTTAGCCTCTTCCGGCGCGATGTCCTGCACCGTGGCTTTCGCCGGCTGTTCGACCTGTTCCCCGCCTGTTGACGGCACCGCTGGCGCCGGATCACCGGCACAGGCTGACAGCGCAAAACTCAGCGCAATGATTAAAATATAGGTCCATCGTTTCATATAGGTCACTCCTCGGATCATGAAAATATTAAAGTTCTCCCTGCAGAATTTGAACAGGGCCATTCAGCAACAAATAGTTTTTCAGGCGGACGCTAAAAATAACGCAGCTTTCCTGGCTGAGGATTTCCTCAAGTTCAGGATGATTCGCTCCGAACAGAGTGCGCATTTCTTCAAGCAGCGATTTTTCAATTTCGATAAATTCACCATCAAATGTCACTGAAGTGATGGGGTGTGTTGAACCCACCTCAAGCTGCTGGCGGGAATCGATGATCACGCTGACATTTTTGTTTGCTAATAAATTCTTATACTTTCTCGAGTTCATTGAAGTAATCAAGTAGAGCATTTTCCCACCTTCATCGAGAATATAGGTCATAAGTGAGCAGTGGGGCATACCCTGACTCTCAGTACATAGGACGCAAAGCTGATTCTCATTCAGCATTTTTTCGACCATGTCATGCATTGGAGCGCCTCCTTATTTTTCAACTTGGATTCCAAATATGACTCGCATCAGCACGTCCGCTCGTCATAATCCTCGAGGTTCGTTTCCCTCAAAAGTGCTAATGCAGCCTCTTCCTTCAAAGGTTTGCTGAACAGATACCCTTGCATCAGATCACAGTTATTGTCAGCAAGATAAGCATGCTGTTTCTCTGTCTCTACACCCTCTGCAATGACTCTGAGTCCGATCTTATGGGCCATGGAAATGATGTCCGCAGTGATTAAATCCGAATGTTGTTTTGAGTCTATACGATTGATAAAGGAACGATCTATCTTGATGGCGTGAACATTGAGTTCTTGAAGCTTATAAAAAGACGAATACCCTGTCCCAAAATCATCAAGAGCTATTTCAATGTTATGGTCACTAAGTGTTATTAGTTTTGTATTTATACCCTCAAAATCGAGAAGCAACATGGACTCAGTAATTTCAAGTTCCAACGCTGATGCGTCAGCGCCAGTTTCTCTCACAATTTTCATGACGTTTTCAGCATAATTGTCCTGAAGTATTTCAACGCCGGAAACGTTGACCGCTACCCGGATCCCACGAAAGCCAAATTGGTTCAGGTTTCTTGCAAAAAGACAAGCTTCCCTTAGAATCAGCTTTCCCAGTGGTATTATCAACTGCTTTCTCTCGGCCACTGCAATAAATTCAACAGGTGAAATCTGCCCTAAGTCCGGATCCGTCATTCTTGCCAATGCCTCAAAGCCTGTGATTTTGTCACTCTTAAAGTCTTTCTGGGGTTGGAATTCCAGATAAAGTGGACTTTCCCCCTGGTCAGCCAAGGCAGATCTAATGATTTTTTCAATGATTTCTTCTCGTTGGAGTACTTTTTCCATTTCCTTATTGAAGAAAACATAATTCTTCTGACTGGATTCGCTTAGATCATTTAAGGATATAGACACTTCCTTGATGATTTGTCCCACGTCTGTATAGCTGGAATTGATTTCGACAATGCCAATCTGAATTTCAATGTATTGCTTTGTGTTTTGAATGACCATCGGCTGACTCATCTTTTCACTGATCGATTCAGCCAAAAATACGAGCGCCTCTGCACCCTCATAGGATTTGACATACAGAACAAAACGATCCGCCGTAAATCTAAACAACTTTACATTCTCATTTTCAAGTTCATACAGCAACTTGGCCAATGCTTTCAGGACCTCATCACCATACTCATACCCTTTTGTCATGTTAATGATCTTAAAATTGCTGCAGTTAACCAGCATGAGGGCTGTAGATTGACCGTCCTTGTGATCCAATTCCTTCTTCATAAATTCTTTAAGAAATTGTTTGTTAGGCAGACCCGTCAAGGAATCAAAATAGGCCAGCTGAATTAAATTATTATTTTTTTTGTAGGTTGCAGTAACTATGTAAAGGAGAAATAAGTAGACCATAAAGAGGGCGATCATGACAAACATGGAGACCTGGTGGACAGTGGCATTGGTCTCGCTCAGGGAATACTGTATGGCGAGCGCACTGACGCCTTCAGTTTTTAAGCCCGTAGATACGGGAACAAAAACCACAAAAGACTCATTTCTTTTCGATGTTGAATCCACATAGCTGAACTCTTGCTCTTTGGTGATATTTTCCAGCACTAAAGGGTCCTTGATAATTGTACCCACCCTCTGTGGATCCGTGCTCTCTGTAACGATAAAGGATTCATTTATAAAGCAAATCCGTAGGGCATCTTTTTCTTCTTTCATTACTGCAAGGAGTTGCTCTTTATCAAAACTATGTAAAAAACTTTGAATTTTATCCGCCGAAACCCCAAATTGAACTAAACTGCCATCCTCGTATTTCAAGTAGCCATATTTATAAAAGTTACCCGTGATGACATCCTGTCTGATATCTTCAACCAAAAATTCTGCGCTGCTTTTCAGAAACTTATCGATAGGATGTCCCTTATAAACTTTCCAGCCCAGCACTTCTTTCAGATTTGAATACTGAAGCTCGCCCTGTGCATTATAATAATCGAGCTCATCCAATTCGAGAATTTCCGCAAGTTTGGAATACAGCGCATTGCTTTGCTGCCCTTTGTATAACCTCATAGTTTGACTTGCGACTCTCAACTTTTCTTCAAGCAGCTGATTGACTATTTCCTCTGCCTCTTCAGATTTTGAAATGCTCGTGGCATAGCTTCGTGCGACTTTAAGAGCTTCATCTCTTCTTAAATCATAATAGTGTTCTTTAATAAAATCTGTCATTTGACTATACGACACAAAAAGAACAACCATGATTACAAACAGTGGCACCATAAAAGTTCGAGCTTCTATGGCTTTAAATTTTTCGTTGAATTTTCGATTCAATTTAAGATCCATGACCCCTCCACGACTGCAGTATTTACTTTCACATACCGGCACGGAACTAAGCCCGCAGACGAGCCATTATAAATTCGTCCACATAGGTGCCGCCGCGAATGGCCGCTTTTTTTCTTGTACCTTCAACCTCAAAACCCATTTTCTTATAGAGCGAAATGGCGCGTTCATTATCCGTGTACACGGCAAGCTCCACACGTATCAACATCAGCCAGTTGTCTGCCAAATCCAAAAGTGCC
Source organism: uncultured Acidaminobacter sp. (assembly GCA_964416305.1). Lineage (GTDB taxonomy): Bacteria > Bacillota > Clostridia > Peptostreptococcales > Acidaminobacteraceae > Acidaminobacter. The sequence goes on from CAYQDM010000010.1 coordinate 75,961, forward strand.
TCCATCAGTTTTTTACCAATGCCCTGGTTCTGATAGTCTTTGTGGACCATGATGCCGAGCATGGCTGTGTGGCGGAGCCTTGGATTTGAACCAATCACAATGCCTGCAGTGCCAGCGACAATCTCTCTTCCCTCTTCATTGAGGACGGTCGCAACCAGTTGGTGCGAATTGGAATCCAACCCGGCAATAAAACCTTCGCTGCGGTCTAAGCGCTCAGAGGGCAGCCCGAGAATATTTTCAAACACCCCCGGCATGCGCCTGATGGCATTGATCTCCCTGGCGTCTTTAACTTCAATTGGTCTGATTTTTACATTCATTAATAAAAACCCCCACTTGGATTCATATGTAATAGACAAGGATATTTGCTGCTTCTGCTTTTCTGGCCTCCTCTGCAAGACTCTCAAGGGTTGCAGAATCCAGGAGCCTTAAAACGGCTTCATCAATCTTCATCCAAAGTTGTTCCTTCAGACACCGTTCTATAGCGTTTTCTTCCTCGCTCGCCGCTGCAGCGCGTCCGCTGATGAGGGTAAGCTCTCCCTCCAGCGACCGCAGAACATCACCAGCAGAAATTTCCGAAGCGGGTCTTGCAAGAATATACCCACCGCCGGCGCCTTTTATGCTCTTCACGAGGCCTGCTTTTCTCAGGGCTGAAAAAACCTGCTCAAGGTAAAGGATTGAGAGTCCCTGCCGTTCCGCTATGGTCCCCAGCGGCACATGCTGTTCCGTGGCATTCAACGCGAGATCCACCATGCAGCGAAGGCCGTATCTTCCTTTTGTCGATAGTTTCATCACACCGCCTCCTTCTTTAAAACCTAGTAAACCGATCATCTTATTTAAATTCTATAGCGCTGTATTTCAATTGTCAATTCAGGATCATGTAAGTTAAAATCTTCCTCCAATCAATATATCATATTATTTTTATATGTTTTATATGTTTTTTGTTGACAGACGCCCAGTCATGCCCTATATTATAAACATAGTAATCATATATGTTTTATTAATTAATTTTAGGAGGTCCATCATGCCAACCATTCTCGTCCTGATCAATCTGCTCATCATGCTGTCCCTTGTAGGCTTTTTAGTCTACTTGAAGAAGAAAAAGGTTTCCTTCTCCAAACGGGTTTTCGCTGGCCTTGGACTTGGAATCCTCTTTGGTCTCGCACTTCAAAATCTCTACGCAGACAATGTCGTCATTATCAAGACCTCCAATCAATGGTTCAGCCTGATCGGATCCGGCTACGTCAAGCTGCTGCAAATGATCGTAATGCCGTTGATTATGGTGTCCATCATCTCAGCTATAGTTCACCTGAAGCAGTCGAAAAACCTGGGCAAATTGAGCGGTCTCATTATAGCCGTTCTGCTGCTGACCACGGCCTTGTCCGCCGGCATAGGCATAGCCTCTGCTCTCGGTTTCAATCTCAATGCCGACCAGATCATACAAGGTGACGCTGAAATAGCCAGAGCGGAATATCTGACCACAAAGCTCGACGAAGTATCCAAGCAGTCCGCGCCTCAACGGATGCTCGAAATGCTCCCGGCTAATCCATTCGCCGACATGACAGGCGCCAGAAGCTCGTCCACCATAGCTGTTGTCATCTTCTCCGCCTTGATTGGACTATCCGTGCTGGCGCTAAAGAAACGCAGCCCTGAACAGGCAAAAATTTTCATTGATGGCGTGGACGCCCTTCACGGTGTCATCACCCAATTGGTCAAAATGATTCTGAGGCTCACCCCTTATGGTATTTTGGCGATTATGACCCGAACCGTCGCCGACACGAGTTTTAACGCTATTCTTCAAATGGGCAAGTTCGTTCTGGCGAGCTATGTCGCCCTAATCGCCGTCTTCGTGCTCCATTTGGCAATCCTTTCCCTCTTGAAATTGAGTCCTTCCATTTACCTTCGAAAAATTCTCCCGGTTCTCAGCTTTGCCTTTACCTCCCGCTCCAGCGCCGCCACCTTGCCTCTGACCATAGATGCTCAAAAGAATAAACTGGGTGTCGAGGAAGGCATCGCGAACTTCTCTTCGACCCTGGGAACTGCAATTGGCCAAAACGGCTGCGCAGGTGTCTATCCCGCTATGCTGGCAGTCATGATTGCGCCTACGGTAGGCCTCGATCCCACAGCGCCCGGCTTCATTCTGTCACTGATTGGCATTGTCGCCATCAGCTCCTTTGGCATCGCGGGCGTTGGCGGCGGCGCGACCTTTGCCGCCCTGATTGTTCTCTCCTCCATGGGGCTTCCAGTCGGGCTGGCTGGCCTTCTTATTTCCGTCGAGCCCTTGATAGATATGGGGCGAACTGCCGTCAACGTCAGCGGTTCTGTGACCTCGGGCCTCGTGACCGGTGCCCTTCTGAGGGACTTGGACAGAGAAGTTTACTACAGGGACATTGAGGATTCGGCTGAACTCGCTGCAGCAAACGCTTAGCGTTTGAACTGCGACTATCGGCAACAACAAAAATGAAAAGGGGAAGTTGTGGCATAAGTCTATTTTGACCAATGGCAACAACTTCCCTTTTTACTTGCAGTCGTAATTTCCCCTGCGCTGCTTCAGGTCCCGCAAAAAGTCCGGTAAGGCCCGGCGCTCTCAGGCGCGGACGCTGCGTAAGCGGCTTGGTCGGGCGTGTGGGCATAAGGCTTAGCCAGCACGGCAGACAAGCGGTCAAGAAGACTGAAATCTCCCAGGTTCACCGCTGCTTCAAGTGCCTCTTCCACCCGATGGTTCCGTGGAATCACAGCCGGATTCGCGCCCTTCATCCTCTCCTGAACTTCATCCGCCGACTGCGGCTGCCTCTGAAGCCGTTCCTGCCACCGAAGCCGCCACTGCTGAAAGTCGGGTTGCTCGAACAGATCTTTCACCTCAGGGCGATCAAAGGTTATTGCCAGAAAAGTATTGGTGTAATCCGCATGATGCCTGTGCATGACCTCGAGCAGCGCTTCGATGAGTCCCTCATCTTCAGATTCGTTATTGAAAAGTCCCAGTTTTGCGCCCATGGCGTCAAGCCAGTAACTGCGGTAAAGTCCCGAAAAACCGGAAATGGCTTCCTGAGCCAGGGCGAAGGCCTTTTCCTCGTTGGGATCAAGCAAAATCATCATGGTTTCCGCGAAACGGGCCAGGTTCCAGGCGGCAATGTAGGGTTGATTTCCGAAAGCGTAACGCCCGTGGGCATCAATTGAGCTGAAAACCGTGGCAGGATCGTAAGCGTCCATGAAGGCGCACGGACCGTAATCTATGGTTTCGCCGCTGATCGCCATATTATCCGTGTTCATGACGCCGTGAATAAAGCCAATGCTCTGCCACTTCGCGATCAGTCGGGCTTGCCGTTTCATCACCGCATTCAGGAAATCGTAGTAGGGGCGGTCTGTGCCGGATAAACCAGGATCATGTCTGGCAATGGTGTAATCTGTCAACAGCCTGAGGTCCTGGTCAGAGCCCCTGCTATAGGCAAACTGAAAGGTCCCTACCCTGATATGACTGGAAGCGACACGTGTCAGAATTGCACCGGGAAGTGATGTCTCCCGGTAGACGGGCTCACCGGTGGAAACCACGGCAAGGCTGCGGGTCGTGGGAACTCCAAGAGCGTCATGGCTTCGCTGATCAGGTATTCCCTGAGCATAGGTCCCAGGGCCGCGCGGCCGTCTCCGCCACGGGAGTAAGGCGTCCGCCCTGAGCCCTTCAGCTGAAGGTCGAGGCGTTCGCTTTTTGGCGTTATATGCTCCCCGAGGAGGATCGCGCGGCCATCCCCCAACATGGTAAAGTGTCCAAATTGGTGACCTGCATAGGCCTGTGCGAGGGGCTCCGCACCCTCCGGCATCTTGTTGCCCGCCAAAAATGCATTGCCGGCCTCGCTGTTCAGGGCGTCCGGATCAAGGCCCATTTCTTCCGCCAAAGCGTTGTTGAACTGAACAAACCTCGGCAGCCTGACTGGTGTCGGCTCAAAGTGAGTGTACAACAATTTTGGCAGGCGCGAGTATGAGTTGTCAAAATTCCAGCCATAGTCATTTTTTGTCATGAGGTCACCCCTTTTCTGATGAGGGTTGTTGTCTTTAATCCAAATCGTGAATGTTCATCTTCTCAAGTTCCTGCTTTTGTTTGTCTTTGACTTTTGCACGACAGGCGAGGTAGATGGCGAAGTTAATGACGGCCGGGATCAGATACAGCAGCAGCGCCAGGATAATGGGGACAATGTCGCCGGTATAGATCATGGCACCTAGCGACAGGAAAAGTGCCAGACCTACGTAAATAACCGGCAGGATCAGTCCCAGCCATTTGTTTTTCTGAAGGGATAAAAAGATCTGAAGCGCGGTCAATAGAACGATGATTAAGATCAATACCGGCAAAACGATCAAGCTTCTAACTGCGTCTATATTCATTTTACTGTGGCTCCTTTCGGGACTTCTTATATTCGGAAATTAAAATTTTCGCTGTGTCAAAATCCAGTTTTTCATTAACGGCTAATCGTTTGATCAGAGCGATATAGGGCTCGTTCGATGTACTCTCGCTGATCTGAATCTTTTGTATTAATCGATCCAGTCTTAACCTGACGGTTGGATAAGTCACCCCATAAAGGGCAGCGACTTCTTTGAGCGAACCGGAGGCCAGCAGGAATTTTTTTATGAAGACCATCTCCTCATCATCAAAATTACTCATCCAGTCCGGCATCACATTGACAGACATAACGTCACCTCCAGGGCAAAGCTTACAAGCTCTACTCTTTAATAATATTAATTGTATTCTTTAATATTATTAAAGTCAATAAGCATTAAAATGTTTAATATAATTAAATACATACTTAATATATTTTTGAACTAAATGAACAAAAGACTGATCCTCAGGTTTATTCTTCCTGTGGATCAGCCCGGTTTAACTGGTTAAAAGTTAATTTCTGTCTGTCTATAAGTCTATCTGTCCTGTCGATGCAGCTCCCCAAAGGTCAGCATGGCATTCAACTGCGCCGGATTGCGAAGCGATGGCGCCGTCATGGCACCAGAAATTTTATGAGCCGGTTTGTCGCATTCGCTGCATTCCAACGAGCAGTAAAGGTCGACTTCCTCTTCTCTGGCCCACTTTTCAGTGACGATACTTACTCGTCCCATAAAATAGAAAATTACAACAAATAATAATAACAAAGCCACTAACATGAAAGTTTCCTCCCCAAATCAAATTGTAACTCTATGTAGGGGTAATTGGGAGGACAGCGCTTGTCAGGATCAAGTGACTAAATCGGTTAGGTCAAGACGTTTGAGATTTTCTGTTTTTGTGATTTTGATTATCATTATCACACTTTAGTTTTATCACATTCAGATGCCATAGTCAAACATTCAATATGACCTTAATTCAAGGTGAAAGCGGGCATCTGCAGTCTATGCCCATCACCCGGCTAGCCAACCGTATCTCCAAAACCACCTCACTTCAAATAACCAAGAAGGTCCTCGCTCTTGTCATTTATATATTTATAGGCGTCGTAGATCCCCTGGTTATAAGCATGGGGCGCCAAGGTCTCCAAAAAAAACTCAAAAATCATATAAGCCGCCAAGTCACCCAAGTCCTCATCCCGTTCTTTCAAGAAATAAGTCTTGATTGCCTGTATCATTTCCTTTTTCGCTTCCTCGGCAATGATAATCTTTCCTGACATCTCAGAGCCCTCCGTTTCTCTACACGAGGTTGAACTGTTAGGTTAAAAATCCAACCTCGAGTACACTCACACTTCACTTTCATAAAGTATATCAGAAAAAAAGCAGGCGCTCCACGGGGATTCCCGCTGAAGCACCTGCCTCTCAAACCTTCCGTCTTAAAAATCTACTCCAGTTTTTCGATGAATGTGAGCACCAGCTGACCATCCGCATTTGGCTTATAACCAAATTTGACGCGGTCGCCATCTTCCAGCCCTTCAAGCTGATCCTGCACCTCTGTGGTTCTGAACGCCACAATGTCCGTTGGGCTCATCTGAATCTCAATGGAATTGTTGTCAATCTGGCCGTTGTAAACACCTTCTGCATCCGCAGCCTGATCCGCGATTTTAGCGGATGGCGCCGGCAGGGTAACTTCCGGTGCCGGTGAAGATACCTCAGGTGCCGGCGTTGATACTTCGGGAGCCGGCCCTGATACTGCAGGCCCGTCAGGCTTGGCACATCCGCCGAGTGAGCCTATCAGTACCGCAACCAGTGCTGTCATGGTTATTAACTTTAAGTTTAAAGATTTTTTCATTTTGGTAACCTCCTTTGGAATGACTTTTAGACGATCACCACGTCCCAAAGGTTCCCTCCCAAATAGACCGCTGCTGCGCTGAGGGTGGGAGACTGCCATCGGCATACCTCACCGCTCTGAAATTGGCGCCTCACAATAACTCTGAACAAAAGACCGCCCAGGCATCCACCTTGAGCGGTCAAAATTTTATCTCAGGCACTCATTTTAAGAATTTTGAGCGATCTCGCTTTTAAGCTTCTCCAGTTCATCTTCCACTGAAGCAGTGCCTTTGGCAGCGTACTTTTCTTCCAGCGCCTTGGCTTCGTCCACGGCTTCGGTATTTAACTCCGCCATGGCATTGGCTTCGTCAAGCATTCTGCTGGCCTTCTCCTCCATGCGGTTGAACGCGTCCATGGCACCTTGGGTTTTCTCTGTAGCCGTGTTGACCTTATTGAGGGTCTCCTGAGTCTTCGCAACCGTGACTTTTGCTTTGATCATTTCACGGCGTGCCTTCAGCGCTTCAATGTCTGACACCAGTTTGTCATGCATCTGACGCATTTTAACGGCGTTCTCATGGGCAGCGGCATAAGCCGTCATAAACCCTGCGCCAACGTTTTCCAGTTCCTGCTTTTTAGCGATAAAGGTACGCGCGTCGCCTTCATTGCCGGCAACCAGTGCTTTCTTTGCAAAATCAGCGTATTTTGCGACCTCAGCCTGATTATCATCCACCAGCCGCTTGGTGCGCGCTTCCTCTGCCATAACGCCTGCAGTGCTGCGCTTAACCTCAGCCAGATCCTCCATCATATCGTTTAAATATTGATCGATCATTTTTGATGGATCTTCCATCTTATCGAGCAGCACATTGATGTTCGCCTTGATGATGTCGCTGAATCTTTCCAAAATTGCCATTTAAACTCCTCCTCAGTCATTTGATCGCTCAGAGCTAATAGCCTACAGCACTGCCCGCAGAGGACAGAATGCTTTCCGCCGATGGTTGGTGCCCCTAAACCTCAGGGCCATTGTCATTGTCGTTATTCCGACCCGGTTCCTGTTCTTCGTATTTCTTAGCCAAATCTTCAGCTTCCTTGTTGCCGAATTGATCCAGAGGCGTCTTCAAAACCTCCTCCATGCGCTTGGCTTCAAGATTCTTCTGGTTGACGGAATATCTCCACCAGACGAAGAGGACACCTGCCAGCATCAAGACGCCAAAGATGGATAACACCGGTATCCATGGCGACTTTGTCACTGTCATGATGCGATCCGCCGCATCGCCGAAGGACTCGCTGAAGAACTCCTCATCCGTCATGTTGCTGTCAAAATAATACCTGTCGATATAGTCCAGCAGGATGTCACCCGCCTCCATATCAATGACCGTTTTGGCCTGTGTGCCCGCCACATACCTCGTCATGTAGCTGCTGTCATATTCGAAGAACACCAGCAGCAAATGGGCCTCGTCGGTAAACAGCCTGTCATAGAGGTCTCGGGCAAAGCTGTCCAGTTCATCCATAGACGGTTGGTTTTCACCGTTGACGTTGTCTGTAATGTAGAGGAACGGCTGAACACCCGTCTCCTGATAGAAGTGTTTCATGCCCGACAACAGACGCGTCTCATTGCCAATCCAGTCTAGCTCGTCCCTGTAATAGTCGGTCTCATTCACGGATCCCTTTGGCAACGCTTCTCGTACAACCGTCGACGTCGTCACACCCCCATCTCCGGAGTTTCCAACGCGAGTGCTGAACAGCGCCGAAAACACAATGGCACCAACGATTAACAGAATCACCAAAACCAGTATGGCTATGGCACACCCACTGCAGCCGCTGCCGCCGGAACCAGGACGCCCGCCCCCTGAAGGTCCGCCGCCGGATGGCCACTCATTATTTTTACTTCTTCGTCCAAAGGTGTTTGGAAAAAACACTGATCCAAACGACCCGCCGGAACTGCTGCCGCTGCCGCCAAAAGGACCCATGCCTCCGCCGCTGCGGCTGCTGCCACCGCCAAATATCCCGCCGCCGCCACCGCGGCTGCTGCCACCGCCAAATATCCCGCCGCCGCCACCGCGGCTGCTGCCTCCGGAGAAGCCTCCAATGCGCCCGCCGCTGCTGCGGCTTCCGCCAAAGGATCCCCCTCCGCTTCGTCCTCCAAAACCACCGCTTCTGCCCAATTTCCAGACCTCCATCTCAGACTTTGAGCTCTAAAAACGCTCCTCGCGCTTGAATAGGATTACTTCTTTCAAAGCGTTACAAAATTAACTTAACATTCTGAACTCATTATATCCCTTTTTTAGCCAGGACGTTATTAAATAAATCTTAAAGATAGGGAAGTGGAAGATGGGGTTAATAGGCTGCAAGCCTTAGACACCTTCTTCCGCGGAAGGGAAGTCAATAGGCCTATGCCGCAGCCGAGCCAACTCCATTTACCCATTTGCCCCTTAATCCTTCAGTGCCACGACCATTTCAACCTCACAGGCCGCGCCGCCGGGCAAGGCGTTGACCCCCACCGTCGATCGGGCCGGCCGGCCGGCGTCACCAAAGATGGCGACGAGGAGGTCAGTGGCGCCATCGGCAATTTTGGCGTGCTGCTCGTAATCCGGTGTGCAGTTCATAAATACGGTGATTTTAAGGATCTGGCTGATATTGTCGAGACCATCGGCATAATAATTTATGAGGGTCAGCGTGTTTAACGTACACAGCCGCACAGCGGCGTACCCCTCCTGATCGCTGATCCCAGCCCCCAGCTTGCCCTTGAAGACGAGCTTCCCATCCTGCTTTGGGGTCTGTCCGGCCGTGTAAAGGAGACCCCTGTGCTTGACGGCCGGCGCGTAATTGGCCGCCGGCGGATTGAAACCGGGCAGTTCAATGCCCAGTTCACGAAGACGTTCCTGCAGACTCATCTGACTACTCCTCTCCTGACTTACGTTCGATCAGCGACAAAGCCGCTTCAGGGCATCTGCCTGATAATGTCCGCCGGATCAATATTGCCGCCTGAAATGACAAAGCAAACGCGGTCCTCAGCCTTGACAGGCAAACGTCCATGCAGTGCCGCCGCAAGCACAATGGCAGAGGAAAACTCGGCCACGATTTTTCCGGTTTTCAGGAGCGTGGTGCTGCCGTCTGGAATCTCATCTTCCGGGGCGGTCACAATGTGATCGACATACTTTTGAACAATCGGAAAATTTGCCGCACCGGGCTGCAGGGTCAGGATGGCGTCGGCAATGGAATGAGCCGGCTGCAGCAATACGCGTTCACCCGCCTCGAGGCTCTTGGTATAGCGAGGCATGCAGGCGGGTTCAACGCCAATCACTTTCACATGAGGCGCCATTAATTTAATGGCAGTTGCTGTGCCGCCTATAAGGCCGCCGCCGCCAATTGGCACGACCACCTGATTCACCTCCGGCAGCTGCTCAATCAGTTCCAGGCCGATGGTCCCCTGTCCCGCAATAATCGCCTCATCATCATAGGGATGGATCAAAGCATAGCCATAGTCACGGCTCAGTTTCCCGGCCACCTCATGGCGCTTTTCGTAGGGGCACTTAACGATTTCTGCACCGTAGGACTGAATGCCCTCCACTTTGATGTTCGGAGTCGTGTCCGGAACAACAATGGTCGCTTTGACGCCGAGCAGCTTGGCTACAAAGGCGACACCTTTGCCATGATTCCCTGAAGATGCCGCAACGACGCCATTTTTCAGTTCTTCAGGCGCCATACTGAGCATCTTGTTCAGAGCACCCCTGATTTTGAAGGAATTAGTACGCTGGATATTTTCGAGCTTAAGGTAAACCTTGCAGCCCATCAGCGCGTCCAAAATTTCCATTCGCAAAACGGGTGTTTCTATAATGTGGGGGTTCAGTTTTTCCTTAGCTTGCAACAGTGCTTGCAATGTCACCATAGAATCCTCCGAAAATTGTCATTTGTTTTTCACCCATCTGTCCGTATTCCAATTAAGTCGACGGCGGAAGGTTTCTTCGCCGCTGACTTTATAAATACCCACTAATGGCAGAATTTATCAGTATTAATGGCTGCTCCGGATCTAAGCCTTGTCCTGAAAATACTTAAACCCATATTTCAGCGACAACTCCGCCGCCATCAGTTCTTTGCCCAGGTAGGCCGCGTGGCTGAGCTCGCTGACCCAGCCGCCTTCCAGGATGGTCCAGTACAAGTCTCGGGCGTTTTCACCCTGAATGATATGCAGCAGCTCATTTTGATTGCTGTAATGTTCCACGAGGATGTGCCCGCTTTCAGCTTTGGGCACAATGACGAAATAGCCCTTTTTGTCGAGTTTGACCTGATTGGGGTCTTTGAAGGTCGCAGTGAGGGTATGTAGGACTTTTGCGGGTTGGGGATTGGTGACCATCGGCAAAACATCTTTGAAGGTACCGGCAGAAGTGTTCATGCGGATTGCCGCGTGCTGATTCCTGCACATCTCAATCTCGTTCAGGATCACCGCTTCATCCAGACAGTCAATCAAATTGACGGTTTGGACCTGAGCCCTGAAGGCTTCGACCTCATCCCCGGAGACATTGGCCAGTACAGGCTTACGGCCTTTGGAGCCTATGACGCGGCCATTTTGGTCCACCCCGTTTCTCACCAGTGCTTCGAGAGTCTGCCCGGCGAAATGTCCATCCGAGTCAATGCCACAGAGAATCAGCGTCCTGAGGGCAGGGGCAGCCAGTGTATTTTGGATGATCTTTTCAATGCCAATATTCTCCGTCTCCACTTTGCCCGCAATGCTCAGGCCCTCAGGTCTCAACGCCGCCATGCGTTCGGCGAGCTCCGGCGAGGACAGGGTCACGAGTGCCACGCTGCACTGCGGCATCAGGGATAAGACATGATAGTCTCCAATGGCCGGCAATGCAGCGTTGAGGGCACTTGACGGCAGCTCGGCCACGGGTTCAATGGCATGGATGCTGCTCAGGTCTGAAAAAACGTCATCAAAGGCATTGGTTATGTCTGCTGACCAGCAGTGAGCGCAGCCCGGTCAGGTGTACTCTATGGGTTCCATTAGTCCAATGGCCTGATCAACTTCACTGAGGATCAATGTCGTTTCATGGGCGCGCCCGGATTTTCCAGACGCCGAGGCAGCCGTCAGCTGTCCTTGAATCGTCAGCAGTGTCTCCTTCATACAGCCGCACTTCCTGCATTTAGCTGTGTTCATGGCAGTCTGAATCTGTGTCTGAAGCTGAATGGCCGTTTTTGGAGCCGTATTGGGGAATGAATTTGTTTTATTCAAAATCAGCATGATGCAATCACCTCATTATTTGGATGCTTCTATTTTACACAAAAAAGTTGAAAGCATCAGCCTTGGTCTCATAAATCTTCTTGACGAAATCATGATTATATAGTAAATTAACATTGGTCATATAATTAACATTGTTAATTTAAAAATATAAATAAGGAGGCCGCCCCGCCCATGACACCCCTAACCAACTGGCGCCCGCTCTACCTCATCTCATTTGTTTCAGCAATTTTGCTGATTCTCATCATCCCCGTGCAAATCCTCATTTACTTCCTCTCCCCACCGCCCACAACCCCAGAGGGTTTCCTGACACTATATGCCGCAAGTCCCTTGAAAGGCCTGCTCAGCCTGGACCTTCTCTATATCCTCAACAACGTTCTGATGATTCCCATTTATCTGGCGTTTTACCAATCCCTGAAAAACCATCGGCCGGCTCTGATGACTCTGGCAACCGCTTTGGGGCTGGTTGGTTTGGCGGCATATTTCCCCTCGAATACCGCCTTCGAGATGCTGACTCTAAGCCAGCGCTATGCCGCGGCGTCGACACCGCTCCAGCAGCAGAGCCTCATCTCCGCAGCAGAAACGCTCCTGGCCATCTATACAGGCACCGCTTTCAACGCGTACTACGTCCTGAACGCCCTCACCCTGCTAATCGTCAGCTGGGTCATGCTGAAAACCAACGTCTACAGCCGCGCCACGGCCTCATGGGGGCTGGCAGCCGGACTCCTCATGGTCATCCCTTCCACCGCCGGAACTATAGGCCTCGTTTTTTCCATCCTGTCCCTGATCCCCTGGATCGTGTTTTCCGCGAAGGCCGCCAGCGCCTTTTTGAAGTTAAAAGATTAAAGACTTAGCCGATGGCGCTTCAATCAGCGACCATCGGCTAAGTCTTTTAATTTCTAAAACTATTTAATCAATTTTAGTGTTTACCGTGTACTAATTTTTTTCTCCGGAAGCATCAGGGTGGACAACACTGTGAGCAAGATCGGGACCATGAGATACAGACTGCCCGCCATCAGCCCCTGAAGGTCAGAGAGCCTGCCAAACAACAGCATCAGCAGGCCGCCCAGGCCGCCTGACATCCCCATGATCAGCCCGGTCGCCATGTTGATGTTGCGCGGCAGCAGTTCGTGGGCCATGACAATATTCGCCGTGTTTGAGCCACCCAGGGCTATGCCCATCAGAACAAAGCCTGCAAGCATTGTATAACCGGTCGTCATAACAATAGCCACCATGCACAAAACACTGAGACCATTGAACAGGACCAGGGCGCGCTTGCTGCCTATGGCATCATTCGCGATCCCGCCGACGATCGTCCCAAAAGAGTTCGCGAACAGGTAGCCGGATAGAACTGCCCCAGCAATCTTGACATCCCACTTGCCAAGCATCATGATCTGAACGCCGAAAGTGATCAAAAAGCTCCGGACCAGCACCCGGCTGGAGGAAATGAAGACCAGGAATGAGAGCCAGAGAACGGATCTTTTGTCGAGTTTTTCATTTTGCGCCTCTTTTTCTGCGCGCTCGGGGTTAAGTACCACTTTATGAATCTGAGCGGCATGCATGAACAGCGCGGTCACCAGTCCCGGAATCACGAAAAAGACCAGGGCGGACAAGCCAAATCGCTCCACAATTGGGATTGTGACGACAGGCGCTACAGAAGCGGCAAATCCACCAATAGTCATAAACACCGAGAGGCTGCGCCCACGCGAATTTTTCGCGAGCTTTACCGCCATGGCAGAGCCCAGCGGATGGTACAGTGCAGAGGCCAGTGCGCCAATACCTACGACGAGGACGAGCAGATAATAGTTTGTAATGACGCCGGAAATCGACATCCAAACTGCTATCCACACCAGAGACAGCGTCAGCAGCCAAGGTTTGCCCCTTTTGTCGACGAAATAGCCTATGAGCGGCTGCGCGAAGGACCCGCTGCTGGTAATTACAAAGGCAATAAAAGCCTGCTGTGACAAACTTAGACCCATGGTCGAAACAAATATAAAGAGTATGGGCGGTAACAGATTCATGTAAAAGTCATTGAAAAAATGTCCTGTGGAAACGGCGATCAGTTTTGTCAGAAAGCCTTTTTCCTTTTCCGCCGCCCCTTCAGGCTTCTTACTATCCAATCCCGTTCCCCCTTTGCTGATGGTCAGCTTCCACAATCCTCGGCTTTGCAGTTAAATCTATCAACCGCGTTTGGTTGCGGCCTAACGCTTTTGCCTTATAAAGCTCGGCGTCAGCCAGCTCCATCATGCTCGCGACACTTCCAAACTCACGCAGTGTTCCAACAGCTCCACCGACGCTGATTGTCACCGGTTTTTTGCGGCCATTCTCAAAGTAGTACAGTCCGAGCTTTTCGACCTCATCTCTAATAGTATGCCCGAGAACCTCTGCCGACTTATAGCTGTGATTGGGGGCAAAAAAGACGAATTCTTCGCCACCGTAGCGTCCAAACAGATCGCCTGATTCTCTCAGAAGTTTCTTGATCCCACCAGCAATTTGCTTGATACACCCATCCCCATTTGAATGCCCCCAGTAATCATTAAATTTCTTGAAGTGATCAATATCCAACATAAACAACACCATAGGCTGGTTTGATTCCCTATCCGATTCCATGAGCTCATTTAGGAAAAGGTTAATGCTCCTCCTGTTCGGTATGCCCGTCAGCTCATCCTCATAAGCCTTCTTCTCAAGGATCGCATTGACTTCTTTTATTTTATTGAGTTCATGCTTCTGGTTAGCGATCTCTTTTTCCAGGCGCTCTTGGATCTGTTCAAACTTCCCGGTGACTTCGATATAGCGCAGCTCAATATTCAAAATTTCCAGTTTGCTGCCTAATGTCGAGGCCGTTATTTCTTCGTTCACACGACTGAATTCTTTATAATAATCCAGCGCCAATCTAAAATCGCCTTCCAGCTCGTAGTTCTCGGAAATTATTCTGCTGAGAATCATGATCTTCTTTTTCGCGTTGATGCTTTCAGCGTATCTGAGCGCCTTGTTGTATTGGCTGCGCGCTGCGCTGAAGTCCCTGAGACCAATGAGCTGGCCAAGATTCATTAGCACATCTATGGCATAGTACTTGTTGTCTACTGCGTTGAGTCGTTCAAGGGCGCGCCTGAAAAAAAACTCCGCCTGTTCAAGGTTTCCGATAACATAATAAATCTTCCCCAATCGGTTTTCCACATCCCCCAGGTTCACCATGTCGTTTTCTTCCATGAGGAGATCGTAGCTCTGATTGTAATAGGCGAGCGCTTCGTCATACTTCTGCTGAGAAAAATAGATTTCACCCATATTCCCGAGGATTGAAGCCTTGTTGAATTTGAAGTCATTGGCGTTGCTGACTTTCAGAGCTTCTTCAAAATAGTCCAGCGCCTTTTTATAGCTCGAGGACTCCCTGTAAACTTCACCAATATTGTTCAGAACGCAGCTCAGCAAAAAATCGTCTTGATTGTGCTTTAAAAGGCTGATCACCTGCAGCAGAAATTTGAGTGACTGCTCGTACATGGCACTGTAGAAGTAGGCTATCCCTATGAGATTCAAGGCTCTGATCTGACCAGGCAGTTCATGATGTTGATCGAAAATTTCAAGGGATTTGTAGGCAAGATCCAGCATTGAGCTGATATCTGAACTTGCGCGTCGTGCAAAAGACATACCCAGCAGCGCGTAGCCTTCTTCCAGCCTAAGCTGATGAGAGGACGCCAATTGCAATGCTTCCATACTCATATCGTAGGCACGTTCCGGATAAATTGAAGCGATGGATTTAGCTTCTTTGAGCATGGAATGGATCTCGCTTGAGATCTTCTGAGTCATAGTTTAGTCCCTCTTCATCTATTGAGTATGGTCTTATAACTTCAAAGTGTTGATTTAAGTTGACTGCGAAATCTTACTCCGCCTGACGGCAGAGACTGGAAATCAAGAGATTGTTTTGTTATGTACACCCTGCTACCATTCCACGTCAGGGTAATCCAAGTTGAGTCTGACCTCATCAGGGGCGATCCCCATAGCTTTGGCATAATCTTTGATTTCACGCCTGAGTCCGAGATAATCCGGCGCGTCAAGCTCAGTTAAACGCTTAGCCAGTATCGTCACAAATTTGAGTCGTTTATCTTGATCCATTTCAAGTATTTCAACATTTAGTTCGTCCAAATACTGAGTGATATAGCCGTCCATCCAGGGATACTCCTGAATCATAAGGTTTAAAAGTCGTGTGACGGCTCTTGGCTCCAGCGCCTTTGCCAGGCAGTCAAAAATGGCGGACTGGAGCATTCTGATCTGCGCTATGTCTCGGTCCCAAATAATTTTCTTGTGTCGCATGGGATCAGGCATCTGCTTGGTTTCTTTTCTGGCACGCAACATGCAGAAGTCGTTGAGCGCCATGACAATAAACAGGATTTCAGGCATCAGCACCTGAAATCCGTAATAGACATTGGTGGTATGGACAACTTTTCCTGTAAGTTTCATTTTTTCAAGGGTCATGTTGTTGTCAACGACCTTAATATCTCGATCACCCATATAAGCATGCCTGATATCGTAACAGAGTCCCAGGATCCTTATTCTTGCTGAAACATAGGCTGCGTACTCATCCTCGTCACCCAGGATTCGGATCAGCGCGTCGTATAAATGATTCAGATCCTCATAATCTCCCGCTATGGCAATGCCCGCATGTCGAGGGGTCAATTCCGCCTTGATCATAATGCTCCCTCCCCAAGCTTCTTTATTATTACCATCATATTGCATTTGGAGGTTTTAGGAAATAATTTTTTGAAGTGTTAAGCGTAAATAGGTGTCAGACAGCCACTTCCATTCGGAATCGGCTGTCTGACACCTATTACTCGTTAATGACACTACTTGGCATTGACGTCCGGCTGATGGATGCCAAAAATATTGCCTTCGGTGTCATGATAATAACCCTGCCAAGCCATGCCAACAAGTGCAGCTTTGGGCATGGCAACTTTCCCGCCATTTTCAAGAATTTTCTGCTCTGTATGATCATAATCTGCCACACCCATTGTACAGACGAAGGCGCTTAAAGGCTGCCCTTCAGCTGGTCCCGGGCCCTGTCTTTGCATCAAAGCGCCATTGATGCCCGGTTCGGAAGGGTCTCCGGCTTCAGCGCCCCAGTAGGCTAATCCTGCATAATCAGTCCAATCCTGAAAAATCCAGCCAAAAACATTGCCATAAAATTGTTTGGCGCGTTCCAAATCATCGACATGTATTTCGAAATGAATGACTTTGCTCATGTTTTCCTCCTCATTATTAAACATTTTCGAATAAGTAACTCTGGGTTAGTTCTCATTAATTTAATCGTCTCAAGGTGATAAATAATTTACCCAAAATCAATGAACCTATACCATAATTCATATAGTCCCTCTAGACCATGGAAGCATGACGTAGTAAGAGGACTATTATGTAAAAGATTTATCGACGATTTAAGCAATTTATTAATTTTATTAATTTCTTAATTGATTTTATTGATTTATTAATTGACTTTCGGTTTAAATTGATATATTTTATAAGCAGATAGATAATGTTAATCCTAAAATTGAATTAATTAATTTAAGGTAGGGGATGCGACTTGAATGTGATGTCACTACTTGACCAAATTGAGCGAAAAGAATTATCCGTTTCTGATGCCGCCTCCAAAATAAAGGCTTCGCTTAATTCCTCCGACTCGAAATTGATGGATGCTTCTAAATCAGAGGCGCCCGCAAAATGGCTGAAAATCAAAGTTATTGACCCAGAGTCCAATTTCAAGCTGAGTCTGCCGCCGCTGCCTCTCCGACTCACCGGAAAACTTGCGTCATTTATACTCAAAGTCAGCATGCGGTACACCAAGAACTCGGATTTGGATTCCCTTGACTATGAAGACATCCGTTTGATGCTTGACACACTTAAAGAGCTGCCGCCCGTCCACTTGGTTTCCGTAGCGGATGATCAGGGCACACAGATCGAAATATTTACCAAGTAAACCTTTCGGTGTCTTAATGCGCCGGTTCAGCTCTTCGACCAATATAACAAAGAAAGAAGTGATCCCATGGCAAAAGAAGTCATAGGCCAGTGCCCGATCTGTCAGGATAAACTGCGCGTCACTCAGTTGTCCTGCAAAACTTGCGGCACGCAAATTTCAGGAGAATTTGAGCTCTGCAAGTTCTGTCAGCTTGAGAAGAACCAAAAGTATTTTGCGGAAATTTTCATAAAAAATCGTGGCAACATCAAAGAAATCGAAAAAGAAATGGGCATCTCCTACCCTACAGTCAGACGGCTTCTGGATGAAGTGATCGAGGCCCTTGGTTACAAGGAAGAAGCCAAGAAAAATACCGTCAACCAAGGTGAAATCCTGGAACAGCTCAGCAGGGGCGAAATAACCTCAGAACAGGCACTTAAACTTCTGAACGGCGAAACCGTATAAACTTAAATAGAAGGGGGAACTGAACATGAATGAAGAAAAACTCAAAATCCTTAAAATGATTGAAGACGGCATAATTACGGCGGATGAAGGCGCTCAGCTTCTGAAGGCAGTGGATGACATTGCCCAGCCGCAGGCACAGACGGCGGCAAAAACCATCGGCACAAGCAACGCCAAATGGCTCAGAGTCAAAGTTCTGAGTACCGAAAACGGCATTAAAACCAAAGTCAACGTCAATGTCCCAATTGCGCTGGTCGAAACAGGGCTTAAGATTGGAAAACACTTTGACAAGAACATCGAAGATTCCATCAAGGACATTGACCTGTCAGAAATTCTCGAGTTGATCAAGAATGGCGCTGAAGGCAAAATCGTTGAAGTGGAGTCTGATAACGGAGATATTGTCGAAGTTTACGTGGAGTAACACAACCCCGGCAAACGGTAATTGTTAACTTTGTCTTAAATTCCGCTCAGCACTAAAATTTTGCGCTATAATGAAGCCGTAATCCATCCCATAGGAGGAGGCACCTCGAATGACATATGATGAAATGAAGCTCAAAGCTAAGGAACACCTCAGCGGCAACTGGCCTGTCGTGATTATTACAGTATTTATCTTCCTGGCTCTGACACAGCTCTTCACAAACCAGGATCGCGTCGTCACCTTTTCAAACGGCGAAAGCATGGTCAGTCCCTCATCCGCTTTCTTTAATCTGCTAAGCTTTATTCTGACCGGCCCTCTGACCTACGGACTCATGGTGTTTTTCAGACGGCTCAGAGAGCAAACCGCAGACATCAAGGATCTCTTTGTGGGCTTCAAGCGCTTTGGCGACACCTTCCTGCTGAATCTGGTGACTACCGTTTTCATTGTCCTTTGGTCACTCCTCCTGATCGTCCCCGGCATCATAGCCGCCTTCCGCTATACCATGGCTTATCTGATTATGACGGAGAACCCTGACATGACCGCTCTCGAGTCCATTACTGCTTCCAAAATGATGATGGAAGGACACAAGATGGAGTTCTTCAACTTTGCCATCAGCTTTATTGGCTGGTTCCTCCTCGGCATAGCGACCTTTGGGTTGGGCTTCCTCTACGTCATTCCGTACTACAATGCCTCAAAAGTCGAGTTTTACGAGAATCTTAAAAGAGGCACCGTTTATTAGTGCTGTTATTAAAGTGAGAGTCAACAAACAGAAAACGGGAAATGGACGCCTTCTTACGGCCCCATTTCCCGTTTTTTATGCCGAGATGAAACTCGGTGTCAGACACCGAGTTTCATCTCACACCGAGTTTCATTCACCAATCTTCACCGACGCTGTTTATAGCGCTGGCCCCAGTATAACTTCAACCCGCTCTCCAGCCTCCAGCGCCGACTCCGTGACCAAGCAGTCCACCGCGAGCACCTCTCCGCCCCGCTGCGAAAGCAGTCTGAGCGCCTCACCAAACTCGGGGTGCATGGCATCATTCGGTTCGAAATGCCGAACCCCTTTCATCTGCACAATAAAAACCACCAGAGCCTCATACCCATCCTCAAGACATGCCATCAGCTCATTGAGGTGCTTGACCCCCCGCTGCGTTGGGGCATCCGGGAAGCGGACCACGCCATCCGCCTCAAGGGTCACGCCCTTGACCTCGACAAACACTTTCCGCGTCTCTGTCTCAATATAAAAGTCAAATCGAGAATTCCCATACTTCTGTTCCGGTTTGATCAGACGAAGCTCTTTAAAATAGCCGCTCGTCTCCACCCACTCCTTGAAAACCTTATTGGGCGCCTGGCTGTCCATGTTGACGAGCCGCTCCCCTTTCCAAACCGAGATCAAATCATACTTGGTCTTTCTCCCGGGATGGTCGCATTCTTGAACCAGCACCCTGGCCCCTTCCGTCAGCAGCTCCCTGCACCGGCCAGTATTCTTCACATGACAGATCTCCATGTTCCCGTCGACCTCAACATGCGCAATAAACCGGTTTGGCCGCTTGAGAAAAACGCCTTCCTTCATATTAGGATATCTCATTATGAGTTTGCCTCCCTCTCGCCCAGCCTGTGAGCATTATGACGACTGGCTCGCCAATTCCAATCAGAAAGGGAGAAGACCCGTTCAGCACCCCGCTCATCAGCGACGCCCTACCCGTACCCTCTCCCCTGGATTATACCTTCTATTTCAACTACATCCCAGACTCAAATGCCTTTTGAATCGCATTCTGGTGCTTGCTGTCCACCTTATTGGTAGAATGCGTCCGGCTGTTCAGGAAGTGAATGTCAAAGTGTCCATCCATGCCATTGCCTTTGACCGCATCCAGGTTTTGACCTGTGCCAAAGCCGCCGCTGCGATTATTGACCACCACAACCTCTGGCTTGTCATCCCTACCGGCATGCGGCATTGCGGTCATAGAAGCTGCAATTCTGTAACCGTCGATCTCCACGATGACCGGACGCCGGGTCCAGTTCCAGCTGCCGCCCGCGGCTTTCTTCAGGATGGCCGTATCCTCTTTGGTCAGAGTTTCCACATCCGCGTGGTTACCGCCGTATGTACGCTTAACCTGCATCTTCAAACCCGTTTGGACATCGATCACAGTCGCTACGTCCCCCCTGGCATAGATGCTCTTAACGTCGTCAAACCACGGCAATTTCTGCGCGTTTTTCGTCGCAGATGCATCCGCCCTAGAGACACCGCCCCTGGAAATCGGCTTATCCACGCCTAAAAGCCCCGTAATTTTGCCGATGGTCTGCGCGCCCGCAATCCCATCCGCCGTCAAACCGTTGGCTTTCTGAAAATTTGCAACCGAGGACTTTGTCACACTGCCGAAGTAACCAGTAATATCCACAGAAAAATACCCAAGTTGTTTCAGATCCCGCTGCAGCTCTGCCACATCAGGGCTTTGAATCCCCTGCTTCAAGAGCGCGCCTGTGTAAGCAAACCCGGCAGGCTGGAAAACTGAGGTCGAGAAAGCCAGTGCTGCGACTAGAACAGCAATTTTCATTTTTGATATCACTCGTGTTCCTCCTCTTTTAAGCTGACGAGGTTAGTTGACGGGTTAGGTAAAAGAGTTCACCCCACCGTTTTCACGGTTTCACCCCAAGGTAGTTCGTCCCCCGCTCTTCAAGTTCGAAGATTAAGCATCAGTAAGAGTATAACATAATATTAATTTGAAACCTACTGCGAACCTTGGATTTAGCTCAATTTGTAATGTTTCACCTATGCTCTTTGCTCAATCTCGGTGACACATTCCGTTTTGATTTTCTCCACCAGGAACTGAAGACCATCGATGACATTCGGACGTATATCGCCGCCAATCAAGACAAACATAATATCATCCCCGACCTCAAGCTGGCCTTCATTCAGCCACACCTTGATGTAGTAGATCCCCTCAAGTTGACGTGCTTCTTCAATGGCAGCCTCCACTTTGTCCGCGTCATAGGAAAAGGTCATTCCCTTGACTTCAGTCCCATCCTCTATGCCTTGTCGGACCAAAGCCTTGGGCGTTTCTCTGACGACCCCGTTGTGTACTAAAAACATCCCGACACGGGAAGCGTTTGGATCCATCTTTGCTTCTTTGAGCCAACTCTCCATAGACGGGGAAGGTTTTTTGTTTTTAAGTTCCATAATTTACACTCCTTTTTTTACAGGAAACCAGATTTCATCGCGATTGATTTATAATAATAGACGCTTCCTTTTTTTATCCTACCAGTTTGAGGGGCTCTTTTCCAACAATTCTGCAACATTATTGAAACGACAAAAAACCATCGGCAAAGTTTTAAAGGCTCTGCCGATGGTCTTCTCAACTCACTTCACCACTATAACACAACCAAACTTTATCAATACCCCTTCGGACGCGGCCAATAAGACGCGCCATGAGCAATAAACCTCGACATATCCAGGGATCTCGACCTGTGCAGCACAAACCATAGGGAAGCCAGCAGATAGAACGCAAAGCCCGCCAGGAGATTGGTCCAATATCCAAAATACATGCCGAAGAGGGTCGCTGCTGACAGGACAATGACAATCAGCGCAGGGAACGGATGCCAAGGCGCTATGTAACCCCGGTCGATAGAGCCAATTGGGTACATGCGTCTGAACTTGAACATCATGTAGGCAGTCAGCAGATAAACGAGGAGCGCTGACAGGATTGAAAACGTGATAACCTGATCAAGCAGACCCGTGAACCCGAAGGCAATGGAAATTGGCATCAGAAAGACAATGGCGCGGTAAGGCGTTTTGTATTTGGGATGAATCGCCGAGAAGGCTTCCGGGATGAGGGTGTCCCGCGACATGGAATACCAGGCTCGGCTTGAGTCTGCGATACAGCCATTGGCGCTGGCCAGGCACGCGAGAATGGTGCCGACAAAGAGGAGCTGAATGACAATAGGTTTTCCGGTCGCTACTGCGGCATCGAAAAGCGGATAGGTCGAAACGCCCAGCAGATCCGCAGGAACCAGTCCCGAACTTACAAACCACGTGATGGTAGCGCCTATGATCAGCGTCAGGAGACCGACAACCGCGCCTACGGGAAGCGAGCGGCCCGTTGATCGGCATTCCTCTGCAGCCAGAGCAGTGCCTTCAATGCCAAGATAAAACCAGCAGCCAAACTGAAAGGCCCCCAGAATTCCTATCCAGCCATACGGCAGCCCATTGGTCATTTCGCTAAGCTTAATCATGCTTTCTGAAGGTGAGTAAAATTTGGTGCTGAAAAGCAAAATTATAATCGTAATAAATGCGACGCCTGTCAAGACGATATTGAGATTTAGTGTGGCATGGACGCCACGGTAATTGAGCCAGGTTAAAAACAGAATACTGAGGATAATATACGGCAGCGCCTGTATGTCCGGGCTGATCGTCTTGAGAATCTCGCCTACAACCAGGGAATCCGCGGCGGCGAGCATGACGTACTCGAAGACGAGCATCATTCCAATATTAAATGCAGCCAGCGGTCCCAGAAGGTATTTGGCCATGGAATATTGTCCGCCTGCTTCCGGCATAACGGATCCCATTTCCGTGTTGAACATAATCAGGGAGATATAGAGTATGCCAATCACCCAGCAAGCAATAATCGAGCCCAGCGATCCGCCTTTTGCAATTGTAAAGTTCCAACCCATGAATTGACCAACGAGAACAATGCCAACCCCGAGTGCCCAGATATGCATCGGGCCCAACACCTTGGACAGGTGAGAGCTCGAGGAAACTTCCTTCGACGCGTTCAGATCAGGTAAATGATCCATTTCAGTTCCACCTTTCAGCTAATTAGTCTTCTTTCCTGGTCCGGCCAAGCTCTACACGAATAAAATCTGAAAAGATCAGGTATGCAAGTACTGCCGACAGTCCCCAGGCCACATAGTTCATTACGCTCCAAAAACTCATTATTTACGCCTCCTTGACTTCTATACCGATTGTTTTCTCATCACTATACAGACTGTGAATCATGGTTTTTAACTCTTTGTCAGATTGATAAAGGATATAAATCAGATAAACGAATAAACTCGTAATGACTATGCCAAGGGTCTTGAAGTTAATGGCATAGCTGAGCTCACCACTTGTATTTCCAGACATCAGCATGGCCGTCAATAATGTTGCAAAACAAAGGACCATAATAAACATTGAGTCCGCGAGTTCAATCCATAAATTCTTCTTTCCTTTTTTCTTTTCAATGTGCTCCATAGTTTTCTCCCTTTCCTGAATCCTCAAATGATGTGTAATGCAAACGATGACACCGCGGTATTTCAATATCTTGGCGTATAAGATGTCTGGAATTAGTTTTTACAGGGTACTGGCCTTTTCATTTTCGTAGGATAGAAGTTCCTGAACATAAATCTGGCGCTGATTTTTTTTAAGATGGATCAGAACGGCTACTGACGACGCTGTCCCAAATGCAATGATCAAAGCCGCAGCTGCGATAATTACACCTCTGACAGCGTGATCAGGCGCCAAAGTTAAGACGTTGAAAGTGATGTAGACCAGAAGCAGACAAAATAATGCCAGAAAAACAATCATGGTGATCCAGTCCGTTGAATAGAGCTTTTGGATCTTTTTTTCCAAAGCTTACACCTCCTGAGATTATAACTACCGGGTCAGTTGCTTAAAACAACGGCAAGCAAAACTAGAATTGAACAACAAAATTCCAAAAACAAAAAATGAGGCATCAAGCCATCGTAAAAAAGATGGTTTGAAAGCCTCATTGCTTTCGAAATCCGAATGCACCGTTGCATTCGTCGTTTTAAGTTGACATTATATTATCAGACTATTTCGTGAACGTCAAGAACCACAAAGTCCACATTGCCTTACCCCATGGCAATAATAATGGCCTCTGCAATTTCCTTCATGGTTTTTCTTTGATCCATGCTCATAGTCCGGATCTTCTTAAACGCTGACTCTTCATCCAGGTTATAGTGCTGCTGCAGAATGCCCTTTGCTTTCTCAATCTGCTTCCTCGACTGAAGTGCCTCATTCAATGTGTCCACTTCCTGAGCTAAAAGGCTGAACTCCTCATAGCGCGAAACGGCAATATAACAGGCTGGAATGAGGTTCTGCTTATTGATTGGCTTGACGAGATAAGCAAGAACGCCAGCCTCTCTAGCCTCTTCCACCAGTTGTTTCTGACTGTAGGCGGTCAAAAGCATGACCGGTGCAATTTTTTCCTGATTAAGCAGCTTTGCAGCCTCGATCCCATTCATGCCCGGCATTTTTATATCCATCAGGATCAGATCCGGTTTCAGCTTCCGGGCGAGCTCCACTGCCGTCTGACCATCTCCGCATTCGCCAATGGTTTTTATCTTAGCCTCCGCAAGCATCTCACGAAGATCCTTGCGGGTCACCGGCTCATCTTCTGCAATTATGACTCTTAATGCCTTCACACGAAACACCCCGTCCATAAATCATACTTTCAAGATAACACACTTCCAAACCTTTTGTTGCAAAAGCTTTTACATTATGGCTTGAGCGGGAACCGGATTACCGAAGTCGTTCCGTTGATTTGCCCATTAATCACAAATGTGCCTTTCAGCTTTTCCACCGTAATCATTTCGATGATTTCAAGACCAAGGCTGTTTCTGCTTTTCTTGCCACCAAAGCCAATCCCATTATCCGAGATGGTGATCACCGCTTCACCTTCCACCTCGCTAATATCAACCTTGATAACGCCTTTTTTGCGCATCTGAAAGGCATGCTCAACAGAATTTTGAATCAGCTCCGTAATGCAAAGTGACAGACTGCTCGCCTTGTCAGCGTCCTGATAAATCTCTGAGCCGCTCAGCTCACCCGTGATGTTTTTACCGGGAGGCACCATGCTTGAAAGTACCATTTCCATAATGTTTGCGGTCGCCGACTTGATATTGATCTTATCAATGCCGCCCCGAGAAAGCTCCTCATGGATCAAGGCAATACTGGAGATACGGTTGATGCTCTCATTGAAGGCATTTTCCACCTTCTTGGAATTGACCCGCCGCATCTGAAGCCGCAGCAGACTCGCAATGGTCTGGAGATTATTTTTGACCCGGTGGTGGATTTCCTTAATCACCGCAGACTTTGGATCCTGAGCGTTATCTGAAAGGATCACAAAATGCATGAGCCCCTCCCCGACGCTTCGAATGGGAATCTTCACAGCGAGCATATGACATTGATGGATTTCTAGTTCTGAAACCTGAAGGGTCGCTAAACTCACTGACACTGGATCGCTGAAGGTCTGACGCATTAAGTCCTGAAGCGGTTCGGACGAAATACGCGCCACTTCTGTCATTGTGCCATTCATCCAGACTGCTTGCCCGCGACTGTCCAACAAACACTGGGCGCTTGGGATCAATGCATCCGGATTTTCACTCAATCTCAGTAATGCGGCCCGATCCAGGAACGACAGAAAATCTTCAACGCCGCAGAACTTCTCGCGTTCTATCACAGTGAATGTGCCAAAGCATGCACTATTCATCATGACAGATATGTCATGGCTGTTGGTTTTGTTAAAGGCGTCCATTTCAGACGGCGACACAGCATGTTGATCCGGAGTGGAAGATGTGGTGAGGCTGTCTGGGGATAAAACCATCGGCAAAGCGCCCTCAATCTCTAACCGCATTGATTTAAAGCAGCTTAATAGCGGATGCCATCCATCCGTGATCAGGCGGGCAACGTCCTCACACAGTTGTCTGGACACTTCATATGTAGTGGATCTCATGAGCGACACCCTTACCTTTCCTGCGTCAGTGAATTTTGATCATACTGCTTTGGGCCTCCCTCTCCTCCGGAGCGTCAAGGGCAATGTATTTCCTGCCAATTAGAAAATAGTACAAACCAGCACCGCCCAAAAATGCGCCGACAAATTTAACGCTGTCCGGCGTACGCAGGCTAATAAAGGTAAGCGCGCTGAAGATCAGCGCAGAAAATATAATCAGAGAAGCGGCCTTGACCTTGGTCGTCCAGCCGGGTGATGCCATGCGTGCCGACAACTTAATTCTCAGATAAGACAAAATGACCAGCAGGTACATCAGAAGCGCGGAAAAACCCGCGGCAAACACCAGGATTCTAGCCGTGCCAAACTGAGCCAGTAATATGCCGATGGTCCCAGGCAGGACAATGGCAAGATAAGGCGTCTTTGTGACCGGATGAATGCGGCTCATGATTTTGGGCAGATACCCTGCCCGCGAAAGGGCAAAACTCTGTCTGGAAAACCCGTTGATCATGCCGTGCAAACTCGCCAGGAGGCTGCTGAGCGCAAGGGTCGTAAAGATGACAAGCCACTTGCCGCCGTTTGGATTAACCAGATGCATTGCGCTGGACAGCGGATAGTCGTTCATCAGGAGATCCCGCCAATCCACGGTTGCCAGGCAAAAGATCAGGACACCGAAATTTAGTACCGCCACCGTTATGATGCTGGTACCGAAGCCAATGCGCATATCCGTCTTGGGATTGACGGTTTCCTCTGCCGCCAGCGCGATCCCCTCGAAGCATAGATAGAACCAGAGCGCATATGGAATTGCGACGACGATCCCCTTCGCCCCGCTGACGAATGGCTCAATGTCAAACGTCCTGGAGAGGTTCACCGCGTCCGCAGTTCCAATAAAAAACATGATAAGCGCCCCAATTGCCACACTGGTGATGATCAGCTGAAAATTCGCCGACTGCTTGATCCCAATGACGTCGATCATAAGGAACAGCACATAGACTCCCAGCGCGACATACATCTTTGGAATTGTAGGGTAGACCCAGGAGACATAGGAAGCAATGGAAATGGTCACCGCGGCAGACGCGCATATGAATTCTGCGATCGTCAGAACGCCAGTCAGATATCCCCCTAGCTTCCCCAGTCCCTTTCTGACATAGGCATAAGGACCGCCGGCATAAGGGTATAATCCCGAAAGTTCAGAAAAGATAAAGGCAAGGACAAAATAGAAGCCGGTTACAACAAGGGTTGTAATAAAAAAACCCAGCGATCCGGACAGTTCCAATCCATAGTTCCATCCAAAAAAAGTGCCGGCAATGACTGTCCCAACGCCAATCCCCCACAAGTGAATCCCTGATAGGATTCGCTTTAAGCCAAATCTCTTTCTGTAATCATCGATTTGTTTTTTCGTTATCAGAATATCGTCCTCGAAATCATCATTATGATCAAGGGGCATAGTTTTTCACCTGCTTACCTGGTTGTGTACTTATCTTTGACTGTCAAAGACGTCTCGGCAGTGATCATGAGTAATAGGGTCCAACCGAGCATGTAAGTGCCCCAGATTAGATTTTCCTTCCACAGCAGGAACTGTTTGAAATAGGGGTGGAAAATGGAGAAAGCGACGACCATGTCGCTTAAAAACAAAACAATGCCTGCAGCGGCAATCATCCAGGCCGCGTTTCTTTGAAAATAGCCGCGATAGAGTGTCGATACCATGGTCATCCCCGTATAGCATAACACAATACCCAAAACAACTGCTGCCCAAAACATGAATCCCACTGCGTATTCCATGAGCAGGAACAGGACGAACCCGAAGATGATGACAAAGGGGACCACTGTGACTATTTCATTTTTCCCAATTCTGAAATTTCTCTGAAAAGCAGCAATCAGAAACAGATAAGCCACTATAAAGCCCAGCATGCCGTAGAGCTCTCGATTAGGAAAGTCAGGGTCTGTCGCTCTCAGGAATACAAAGAAGTAATCTGATAGAACGGTGCACAGAAAGGCCAGGATGAGGATCCTTTGTTCCCAGTATTTTTTGCTTAACACAATGACAGTCAAAAACATGGCAATCCGCACGCCAAATTTCAGATAGAGTGCAGGACTTTCGAGTGAAAACAGGGTTGTGAAAAGGAGAATCATAAGCGTCAAGGTCAGATATGTAGCGAGAATGGAACGTTTTAAGTTACCCAAGGGGTCATCACCTCCAAATAGCCATAAACGGTTTAATCGATAGGTGCCGGTAATTTCAACTTATAAAATGTAGTTTGGTAAAAATCACGACTTTTGGATTTCATCCATAACCGCGCGTGTATCTTCCAAACTAAACGACGCAAATAATCTTCTGTTTTCCTGATCTAAAATCCTATAGTGATGAGATAATAAATTCTGCTGGATTCTATAGCCATCAGCCTCTTGAATAGTCTTCCACCACACTCTTCCGCCCCAGGTTTTGGGATAGTCGACCTCCAAGTCTTTGAAAGCCATTGAGATAATCATGCCAGAAATATCACCTCCAAGAGCATCACGCAGAAGTGTGCTGTCTGAGAAAATGCTGG
The DNA here is from genome assembly GCA_964416305.1 of uncultured Acidaminobacter sp. GTDB lineage: Bacteria > Bacillota > Clostridia > Peptostreptococcales > Acidaminobacteraceae > Acidaminobacter. The sequence goes on from CAYQDM010000010.1 coordinate 104,468, forward strand.
CCAATGTGACTGCACCATTCCAACCTAAGCTTTTTCTGTTTTTTTCAATCTCGATCAGTGTCTTCTTTGAGATCCCAAGAATGACCGCCATTTTATCTTGTGTCAGTCCATATTCCGTTCTAATCAGTTTCATTTTATCGTCCATGATTTTTACAAAGGTGGTTTTATCCATAAACATTACCCCATAATTCATATTTTGGTTATAGTGTAATTTTACACCTTTTGACTCTATTTTTCAACAATGATGCGAATTATTATGACGACTAAGACTAAGTCAGACTTGGTGATATACCGAAAATGCACCAAAATATTTCCGAAAATATTACCGCTACTTAAATAAAAAAATGAGGTCAATTGGCACTCACTACACCAATTGACCTCATTTCACAATCTTCTAATCCTCAATTTCAAAGCTCGCCGTCACAATGGCTGTGATGGCTTTTTCTATAGACGAGGTGTCATTGATCCCATAATCCGACACTTCTGTTGAGTTAGCCGGCGTGATCTGCATGACACCCATTTTTGCAGAGCGCAGTTTTCCAATGTTGCCGCCAGTATTCAACGCAATCTGCTCAGCCCTGGCTTTGGCGTCTTTTGTCGCTTCTGCCAGCATGCTTACCTTCAAATCCGCGATCTTGGTATAGAAATACTGGGGCTGCCAGGATTGAAATTCAATACCTTCATTGATGAGCTCTGTGACTTCCCTGGAAACTCTGGTCAGCTTGTCGAGCTCTGTGGAGCTGATTTCAACCCGCATTTCAAGGCGATAAGCCATCACATTCATGGTGTACATACCACTTGGCGTCACTTCGTAAATTGGGTTCGTGGAGATGGAGGAAAAAATCATCTGCTCCTCCGGAATGCCTTTGGATGTCAAAAACGCTTTTACCTTTTCCTGGTCCGCATTCAACTTTGCATAAGCATCTTTAAGGCTTGCTGATTGAGCGCTGAAGCTGCCGGTCCAAACCATGAGGTCTGAAGTAATCTGCTGCCTGGCAGATCCGGAAACAGTGATGAAATTCGTTCCTTTGATCTCCACCAAACTGTCCGCGACCTTATAAGTACTTGCCACAATGCCGCCCATGACAATTAAAGCCGCGAGTAAAATAGTCACCATACGTTTATTTTCCAAGCGCCCTCACTCACCTTTCAGTTTTTCAACTCATACCAACGCTGCTGATTATTCTTTATAAATCAGGTCATGATACTCACTGTTCTTCTCCATCTGTGCTTTGGCATAGGAACAAACAGGTGTAATTTTCAAATTCTCATCCCTTGCCCAGTCCGTCAGCGCTTTCAGCAGCAGCTTGCCAACGCCTTGGCCGTTGAGCGCTTCAGAGACATACGTGTGGTCAATTGTAATCCGTTTTTCTCCGGAAGGCACATAGGTCATAGTCGCTGACCAATGATCTTCGGATTCACCAATATAGAAACTGTGGGCACCTTGTTTTATTTCATGCATACTGACACACCTCCGTAGTTTTCTAATTTGCAATTCAATTTTATCACATTTATTCAGTCATAACCTAAAATGAAAGATGATTTTGCCGATGGTCTATTCTCCCTCAAATGACAGATCCAACTGTTCATATAGCAATCTCCAATAAGTCATATGCTCAGACCACGCTTTTGGCAAATTTCCTTTCAGCACCTCAATCCGGCTATTAGCCTCACTGATTTGCGCCTCATTCAACAATCCCAGAGCCTGATCCCGAAATACTTCGGCAGAACGAAACCGAATAGTCGAACAGTGCACAGCCATGGTCCCCCAGATAAATGCTTCGACAGGATCCACACCCATACCTGTCCCATTCAGATAGTAACCGGCCAAATTGCACTGTGCTCCCGGATTGCCATGTTCCGAGGCTTTAAGCCACCACTCGGCTGCTTTTTCCGGATCATTTTCGCAAGCATTGTGTTTCGGACGCACGATTGCGTAGAAATTGCCCATACCACACTCTGCACTCGGATACGCTTGTTCGGCAGCGCGCCTATAGCAATTGAAGGCTTCAGCGTAATCCCTCCGAACGCCCAAATGGTCAAAATAGGCAATACCGAGTGCGCAAAGGGCCGGAGCATAACCATAGCCGGCCAGTTTCCTTATAGAGTTGATGCCCTTGGCATAGTTTCGCTCCTCCGAACTTCCGTAAAACAAAGGATACAAGGCGGCAAACGCCTTTTTTTCAGCGACTGTTCCCCACAATTCCCATGCCTCCTTCAGCACTAATCACCTATTTTCTAGTCCCAAGAATTTTCTCTTCCAAAACCGCCAACGCAACTTTGGTTTTATGATCCAAACGCGCGTAAACATCAGAACGTGATTTCAGTGATTCGGTTTCTCTGTTGCTGTTTGCTTTGTTTTGAATCGCCTCTCTCCAATAAACCTTTTTATTTTTTATATACAGGTCATAATCGACGATTCGCTCACCATTCGATAGATGCTCCAAACCAAGAAGAATGTGTTTAAAAACCTTCGGCTCAACATAAGTCAGAAAGTGCACACTATAGACTTCCACGGGAAAGAGAAATTTGGGGTAATCTTTTGACCAGCTCTCACCGATCACGATTCCCAGTTCAAGAGAATCCAGCACTTCCATTAACCGCTGATAATGCAGCTGAAAAGCGCCATAGACATCGTAAATCCGGATTTCAAATTCATGCCATTCTTTATTATCCATACTGCTGTTCAAATATCTGAAAGCATCCATTGTCAGATCTCGGTGTAGTGTTGCATAATCCTGATCCAGCCTCAAAAAGTTGTAATGCAAGTCGCTGAACTTAGCACTTCTGCTGAGCGGCTTGTCTGTTAATCCAATAATGGTGGAGGTCGCACTGCCACTTTCAACGCAATAGTTGAAAGATCCAATCTTCCCGCCAAAATCCTTTTGAATATTGAGCAGCATTTTTTCCATATCACCTATAGCTCTCATTAAGATGGTCTGAGGTGCCGGCCTGATCGCTTGTATCAATTCGCTGTCCGCCTCTTGAATCAATTGACAGAGAACCTGCGCAACATCATTTCTAATTAATAACGTATCTAACACATCACTTTTGTTTACATTCGGTTTTAAATCAGAAAACAAGTAAATAATAGTATTAAACTCATCCGACTTATCAAAGACGACATCCACGTCCAAAATTTCGGCCTGAAATTTGTCGATCAAAAAATTAATGAATTCAAACCGCTTCGCAGTGCCTATATATAGCATGTGCGGACCATTTCTGAGCAGGGATACCATTTTTTCACCTCCACCTCTGTTACAGACGCATTCTCTTTCGATTCAGTCTCGCGCTGTCAGTGCCACCGGGATACATGATCCCAAAAACTTCTCCGGTGGATAAATCGATCAGATGCATTGCTTCGATACCATTTAAGTAATATACTCCATTCGTCCTTTGACTCTTGAGTGACAAGTCGTGACCGAAAAGATAGAAGCCAGATGCTTTTGACTTTGTCGATCTAAGAGCCGCTTCATGATAATGGGCAATTGAAATTGTTATGCCCTGAAAATTTTCTATGCCCGCATCTTCATAAACTATAATGCGACCGGCATATTTTCTGACGAGATCGAGATTGTCATGATTGCCAAGGGTAATAATTACTTTTTCAGCAGAACTATGATTCAAGATCTGCATGAGTTTAATCAATGCGCTCTCATAATTTCTCAGTAAACTAGGGCGAAGCTGAAGTTTCAAATCATCTGCGAGATCCCCGGTATGGATGATGTAATTCGGTTTCAAAATCCTCAACAGACGCTTCAATTCAGGGTAAACGGAAGTCGGTGTATCAGAAATATGAAGGAGCGTTGGGCCTTTCACCCGCAGAACCGCTTCATCCACAATCACATGGCCCAACAGCTGCCACAGCATTTTCTTGATGGTATTCATCACAGCCCTCCAAGCGTGAACCCGCGTTTCGTAACGGCTGATCACATTATAATTTTACCACTTCATTGTTTTTAAAGCTGAATTCCAAGATTGAACAAGACCATCGGTAAAAAGCATTACTCTGCCGATGGTCACGCAACATCATTTTTCATCCACAAAATAGTATCATTGCAGGTTCACAGGTCTCACTCTAATAGACAAAAACCTCCGCCAAAGGGGCTTCAAGTCCCTCAAACACTTGAGATGCTGCGACTTCATCCGCTTTATAACTGATAAATTCTTCGACGTCCAGATTATTGAATCCATAAATCATAATAGTCTTTCGAACAGGATCTGCCAGCCAGTATTCTTTAACCCCGGAAAGCATATACGTATTCAGTTTTTTGACCATATCCTTGGACCGGGTACTCGGAGAAAGAATTTCAACCACCAAAGCGGGCGTCCCCATATAGCGGCCCTTTTCATCAAGTTGTTCCTCTATATCACAAGCTATGAGGAGGTCCGGCTGGCACACATCCGGATCTTTGATTTCAGGCTTAAAAAAATGAACATCAAAAGGTGCATAGACGACTCTGCACTTATTTCCACGCAAAAATTGAGAAAACAAGATGAACAGGCGGCCTGAGATCTCCTGATGCTCAAAGTTTGGAGACCCTAACAACACAATTTCTCCGTCAATGAACTCCATCCTCAGCTCGCTTTTTTCATAGATTTCCATGAATTCCTCATAGGAGACCTTTTTACCCCCATATTGGTAGTCCAGCGCCTGTTCTCTCACCTGCATCAAGTTATACCGGTCATAGTCAGACAGGTAGGGTGTCATCCGAACTGCTTTTTCCCCGTTTTTTGTTATGATGACCTCGTTGTTCTCATTGACATAGTCCAGGTATTTTCCCAAATTCTTTTTGAATTCTGTCGCAGTTATGGTTTTACTGTAGAAACTATCTTCACTCACAAAATCACCTCGTACGATTTTTAAATTTAATCGTACGATAATTATATCACATCGCACATCGATTGCAATCTTGTCGCGCGAATCCTTTTGACACACTCCGTCTGCCAGCCTGCCTGAAAAAGAACTATGAGCAGGCTGTGCTAATGACCATAAGCAAAATTTAATGTTTTGCAGTCCTTGCTTTTATACCTTGAACCATCATATAATGTTAATGTTCGTAATGAAAAAAACACATGCCTTTTATGCTGTTTTCGATTACAATAAGAGTAACATAACAACTAGGAGGTCACAAATGGATTCAACGACAATTTGGATTATAGCGGGCAGCATTCTCATTGGCGCAGTGATTGGTGCTGTAGTGTATTACCGCAAAAAGACCAAGGAAATGCACGAAATGTTCAAGCACGTCCAGGAAACCGTTAAGCAGGTGCCTAAACAGAAAAAACAGAGCTTCATACTGTTCATGTTTAAGGAAAGTGTCAGAGCAGCCAAATCGAAAACCACGGTCAACCAGGGCCGTTTCAATGACCCAAGAATCCTTGAGGCGCAACTGATCCAAATGTCCGGTATTCTCAAAGACCGCTCCAAGGTCAGCGACAAGAAGATGAAGCAAGCCCTTCAAATGTATGATAGTTATATCAATTGGGAAAAGAAAATTTCCTAATCTGAACGCTGCATGAATCCGAATAAAAAACCTGAACCGCTCGAGTCAATTTGAGCGATTCAGGTTTTTTCTTTTGCGTTGAAATTCATTGGAAACATTTCACTTTTGAGCCAGACATTCGAGTGCCTAAAAAACGATATCTCCCGGTCCATAACCGCCAGGAAGCGGTTCTTCGCTTAGAAATTCAAAGTTTTCATCTCGCAGGATTGGTAAAAACACTTCATACGGAATCCGCGCAAACTCACAGGCATAATTGCTGGCGCCAAACCACTTGCCCTCTTTAGCGCTCAGGTTCAAGCCTCTGGCAAATTTCGTGAAGTTCGAGCAATCATGAACTGCCAGGTCCCAATTTTCTTCACTGGCAATCTTCATGAACTTCAGCGTGAGTTCCCTGCTCCAAACCGGCGATATATAGCCGTGTCGGGAGATATACATGTTTTCCCCATTATAATTGTCAATGTTATTCTCATTCAAATGCAGCTCCGCACAGTTAATGAAATCCACGCCGGTCTTTAAGATTGCCTGCTTCTTCTTGAAAAAGGCATCGAAAAACTCAGGCGTCATAGGCGTTTCAATGCCTACATTCTTAATATATTTTTTTGCCAGCCCAATTGCCTCAATAACTTTATCCGAGCAGTGGGTCGCACCCAGGTTGAAACGGATCTCATCCAGACCTGCCTCACCCAGTGCTTTCAAATTTTCCTCCGTACATAGGGTCCCATTGGTGTACAAATGCTGGTGAACCCCCGCATCCCTAAATTTCTCAACCACCGGATAATATTTTTCGATTTCCATGAACGGCTCCAAATAGACGTAGGAAATCCCCGTTGGCTTTTGTTGGGTGGACAGGAGCAGGTCCAGATCCTTCTCATAGAACTTGGTGCCGCCAATCTCCCACATGCCCTCGCCAACCGGCGGAATATCGTCAAGCTCGCCATAGTTATAACAAAACTTGCACACGATATTGCACTTGTTCGTTTTCCTAATGGCGCTAAGGCCGGTTCCCAGGAGGCACGAGCGGCAGCCATCCGGAAATTTGCTGTCACTCCCCACGTAAAAGGTTCTATTCTCCAAAGTCTTTAAGTTTTTAATGTCCGCCATCAGCGCATTCATTCGCTGATCGATCGCAGCCTCTATTTGGGCAAATGTCGCGTAAATAATTTCTTGCTGCTTGGTCATAATCACTTCGTCTTCCGGTAAAATCGAAAAGAATTCGAACCAGTGCAGCGCATCTTTTTTTGATATTTTCAAAACAACCTCTCCTCAAAAGCGCCGTGACGCTTAAATCACCATCGGCAAAAGCCTTAGAGCTCTGCCGATGGTCTTTTCAGGGTCTCACCATCCGCTAAATTTTAATACGGATTATTATAAAAGTAAATCCATACCGCAATAACAAAAACCAATAAAATCGAAGAACCGACCAACAGACGCTTATTCTTCTTGATTATCCCGTTCACAATCCCAATAATTGCAGCTATTGATAATGCAATGCCAATAAACATTTCATACCACTCCCTGCCTAATCTTCACTTTGATCTTGGGGTGATTTGCGGATCCGTTTGCTTAACTTTGGCTTGATCAAGTCATAGCTCCTTTCGATCATGCCCATGACATCTTCTTCAGGCACATCTCCGCCAATAGTTACGGTGTTCCAGTGGGTTTTATTCATATGATAAGCCGGCGTTACGTCCGCGAAGACCTTCCGAAGGAAGTCAGCTTCCATAGGCTCACATTTTAGATTCACACACAATTTACCATGACGCTCATAGATCAGCGCGAAAGACTTCTTGTTCGCCCGATGCCGCATCACAGCCCACGCATGGTCATCCGTAACGTCGTCAAAGGGATAATCCTCATAGGCGGCGGGGAATGTCAGACAAAAGCTGATGAGTTCACTGCGGGTCAAAGGCTTCACCTCCAGAATTGGCATCTAATGCATTGAAAAGGAGTGCTTTAGCATGCTGTTTAAAATACTGCACTACAGGGCCTTCATGGCTCTTGGCATTTTTGTCAGAATTATATGAAAGCGCAACAGCCATTGGTTAGCCTGGGAAGTCCTCAATTTCAAGTGGCTGCTGAATATTTCGCTGGCGCTTTGATCTTTGTCCTCAGCGTCGAGATTGGCTCAAACGACGAAATCATCCATTACCTAAGGCATATCGGCTTTTCATCTGTCCTGACCGCCACGAGCGGCCTCGTGAGAAGTGTCACCTTTGCCCATACAGGACGAAAGTTCATAGGGCGGGATCGTTGTTTCTAAATCACAGAATAGGGGGCGGACATCGCTGATTATCCGTCTTTGAGGTGGCACTTGGGTAAGGCAGTTTATGATTATGGAACTTAATCCGGATACTTCTGGACCAAGTCGGGGCATGAGATCAAATTAGATCCAGAAGGTAATTGAGAAAGTTCTATCCCTGCGCTTCCATATCAAACCAATTCCCTACCTGCCAAAATAAATGCCTTTAGCGTTTGCTGATCCAATTTGTTTGTATATTTTTGGCAGTTGCATCTTTTATTCAACCCATGATCAATCGACCATGGGTTTTTTGAATTGAAAATCAGTTTCTAAATTTCATTGATGTGTATCTGATACACAAACATAAGGCCATCTAAGATTTCACTTTTTAGCCGCATCAGTTAATAATCTCACCCTTATTTTTGGCCAACTTTTCAAGCCATTCGTTTTTCTCCATCACTGTCAGCTTCGCCCAATCCGTGATTTCACCAATAATCCTTAATGGTTCTAGCGAACGGTAAGAACGGGTTAAGTTGCCCGGGAATTTTTTATCCGTCACATTTGGGTCATTTTCAAATGCACCGGTGGGTTCAACTATATAAACACGTTCACTTCCTTCTCCTTTTGCCAGCGCAGCTGCGAGTCCTGCGCCGTTGAGATTGGCAGTAAAGTAGATGTGGTTCATTTGGAGTTCAGGCTGGTAATTGGAGTTCCCGCCTGCTGTCAACAAATCGCCAACCTGCAGATCTGCCTTGGTACCGTGATAAAACGGGCCTTTATCGGAAGGGGCGCCCTGATTTAACTTGGACAACTCAACATATCTTTTTGAGTTCTCAGCATCGCCAAGCGCCTCATAGCAATTGGCAATGTTCATATACAGTGTTGAATAAGCACTCTTCACATCTTCATCATTAATATTGAGGGCACACTGTAAAGACGTCTCCATCCATTTCAGTTTGTCGGAAATGCTCTTTTGCTGGCGGGCTAAATGATACGCTGCAATAAATTTTTCATAATCGTCTGCAGCTTCCTCCCAGGCTTTTTGGAACTGGAATAGCGCGTCCTCGGTTTCACCTTGCTCCTCAAGACTCATGCCGTGCATACAAAGCTGAATCACCATGTTATTTGGATTGAATTTTATGCCCATTCGGTTTTCCTCCAATTTTTATCAGGCTATCTGCTTCCCGAAATTTTTCACTTATTAGCGTAAAGGCGCCTGTTTGAGCATCAGTTTAATCATGCGTTGGCCTGTACATACGTTCCTGTCTGAAAGCTCTATGTGCCAAGCATCGACACCGGTCCCGCCAAGAAAAAAGGGGCCTTTGTTTGTCAATTCAACAATAATTCATCTCTTAACCAGCAATACCACTGTCTCAACGCGAAATTATTAGGCTATTTCACATTTTAAAAACGAAGTAAAAATGCTGTGTTGTAGCTAGTTTGACATCTATTCTATCCACTCAATATATAATTTTCGATTAGGCTATTTTCAAATTTCACTTCTTTGAACTCTATCTTTTGCTTTTTCTCTATTTCCGATATTTTCCCGTTGCAATGTTGCTTTGATTCTGTTTTTTTAATCTGCATCACTTGGAAAATTTGCTTGGTTATGATCGACGGATTGTTGTTCTCTGACAGACAACAAGCATCTCTTCCTCTGTTTGAAACCCCGGAATTTTCAAAATACGGATTATGCTCATTTCACGCAGCTAACAACAGTACTGTAAAATCCTTTGTTTTCGTCACTAATAATTTTCAGTTCACCTGACTCTATAAAATTATATATTCTATTCGCTATGAAAACGTCACCTGTTGGAATTCTTTGTTTACCTAAAGCACCGCCAATGATATGTGCAACTTTACAGGTGTTCTTCGGAAATTCTTTTCTGATTAAATCATCATAATAGCTTATATCGACACTAATTACAGTGTTGTTTTCAACAACTCGCAACAATGAATTTTCCCTTTTAAGAAGTTTCCACTTATTGGATAAATCAACTATTTCTTTTTCCGTTAGCACCTTTTCTCTATCTAAAAAAGTCCCATATAGCTGTGGCTCAACCTCTCCCCAGCCACGAAATTCCATGATGTAATTATCTTCCCTAGTTATTCTTTGGGGTAATTCAACAATATGAATTTCTGATTTGCTAACCTTTAATAAATCTGCAATAAACAATAAACCGCACTGTGCATCGGGGGTATGATCTAACCAAACTCTTATTTTTTGCGATCTTGATTTTAATTTTTCTAAATCTTTAATACAATTAGTCCAAAATTCGTTGATCGAAGTTTCAATATCCTCTAACTCATTGTATCTATCATATAATAACATAGAGCGAATATATTCTTTTCGTGGACAATCTTCTAAACAAATTGGTGATTGTATATCGCTTTCAGATAACCCAAAAGAAATGCCTACAATATTTTCTCTTTTTCCACCAATAACAGTATTTCCGCAATGCTGTACAAAGGCTAATGAACCTTTTACAGAATCATTAAAACATACTTCTAACATATCGCACCTCCTCTGTTTTGCTTGACCAAAATAAAAATAATCTTCACATACCAATTTTCGATTATGCTATTTTTCAAATTTCACTTTTTTGAACTGTATTTTTTATTTTTTCTTATACCGCCATTTTCGCCTTTGGCAACATTACTTCGATGCTGTTTTTCTATTTGAACCGCTTGAAATGTCGCCTTGGATAGAATAGCTGGATGATTATCCTCTGCTTAAATAACATGCATCATGCTGTTTGATTCCCCAAATAATATTATCCTGCGTGATTCATTTTCTGCATGGGCATAGGACTCTAAAATAGAGATCATCAGATTGCTGTCCGTGTCTGCAGTATCCAGCTTCTCCTGTTCAAAAATGACTCGAACACCAAGCATCTTCAGCTGATGTAACGCATCAAGTATTTCGACAGTATCCCGGCCAAATCTGCTGATGCTTTTTGTGATTATTAGATCAATATCATGCAACTTGCAATCCTTTATCATTCGGTTGAACTCAGTACGAGAAGAGCCCGGCTTGCTCGAAGCTATATCCGTATAAACATCCACTAGTAGCCATTTTGGATTAACCGATGTTATTCGTGTCAGTGCTGATATCTGAGCAGTAAGGCTCTTTAGCTGATCTGCACTATTCGAGCTCACGCGACAATAGATACCGACTCCTTTTTCTTGTTTTATCGGATTTGCCGGTATGTAATGTACTATTTTATCTTCTCCCATGCTGTTCCCCTCAAATTTTGCTTTCAAGTATACTGAGAGTGCTTCATATATCATCTATGGCTCTTTTACAATTACTGAATATTTCGGTTGAGTAGAGCACCCATCTCGCTAAAACTGAGCACCCAT
>CAYQDM010000011.1:0-53596 GCA_964416305.1 uncultured Acidaminobacter sp.
AATGGTTTTAGCAAATTATCTCCGCCCCATCGTTATGTATGGTGCGGAATCCAGGCTGAATAATGCTACGAAAAAAGATCCGCGGATCAAGTCCTATGGCTTGGTCGGCGGATCTTCTCAGTTTTTGAGGGCATTCGAAGGGCATTAGCAGGGCGATCGAAGGACTTTTGTTCTATTTCTGTCAGCGGATGACGACGACAGGGATCTCTGAATGGTGAACGACCTTGTTCGTGACGGAACCGATCAGAAGGCGTTTGGCAGCGCCCATACCATGGGTGCACATCATGATCATGTGATAGTCTTCTGTCTCAGCAATGCGTACGATCATTTGGGCAGGATCACCGGTAACATGCATTTTCTTAATATTGGTGATGCCGGCTTCACGGAGGGAAGCCTCCGCTGCAGTGAGCATCTCCTGGGACGTCTCTTCAAACTTTTCACGGTTCAGGTCGTAAACGCCGATCAGGTCGCCGTGAACAAGGTTTCTGTCGAGCGGTATGACGTTGAGAAGTGTGACTTCATAATCAAGACAAGTCACAAAATCCTGGAGATAAGTTTTAAGTCTTTCAGGAACACTTGAAGAATCAATTGGAAGAAGCAGTTTTCTCATTGTCGAAACCTCCTTGATTGAATTTATGATGGAGAGCCACGGTCTGCAATTCCGGAGGACATTGCAGACCCCGAGCTCTCAACTGCTCTGTTGTCGTTATAACCATAGAAGCCGGCGCGTGTGACTGCGTACTTTCATGGTGGCTACTGAATGACGAGAACCGGCACATAACAGTTATGAACCACTTTATTCGTCACGCTGCCGATCATCAGGCGTTTTGTTGCATCGAAACCATGGGTGTTCATAAGAACGATACGAAACTCTTCGCCTTCTGCAAGCGCCACAATCTCAGCAGCAGGGTTGCCTTTCAGAACTTTAGTCTTGACGTTTTCAACGCCGGCATCTTTTAATTGCTGAGCGATTTTGGCAACCATTTCTTGGGCGACGTGTTCAAATGTTTTGCCATGGAGTCCGAATACCGTCGCGAGATGAGGGTGGGACAGCGCCTCCTCGTAAGCTATGACGTGCAATACAGTGACCTCATAACCTTGTGAGGTGGAAAATTCCTTGACGTAATCAAGGGTTCTTTCGCTGAGTTTCTCGCCGTCAACTGGAAGCAACAGTTTGTTCATGGTGACACCTCCTTAGTTTCCTCCGGTTTTTCAATATATACCCCCAATGATGAAATTTAAAAGTCACAAAGCTCGAATTGTATCGATACAAGTTGGAGGCGGTGCCCTCGCATAAGACTAAAAAAAACCGATCCAGAGCTCTGCCGATGGTTTTCAGCAGACTTCTGAACCGGTTCATTTTAAATGGTTATGCAGCATTCTCCGCATTTTGCTTGATTGTAGCGGCACGCTTTTTTCTGCTCGCTGAAGTAAGGAACAGGATCAGGAAAGCGGCTGCGACGGCTATGCCAGTAGGGTAGGCGAAGGAAGCCGGAAGCTTAAAACCTTCTGGTGCGACGAGAATATAAGTTATGGAGACGGCACTCATAAAGGTAGCGGGTACTGTTGCTATCCAGTGTACCTGGTTTTTAAGGTAGAGATACATTGCAGCTGCCCAAAGGACGATCATGGCCAGGGTTTGGTTAGACCAGGCGAAGTAACGCCATACAATATTGAAGTCTATTTTGGTAAGGGCAAAACCAATGACAAACAGTGGCAGGGAAATTATCAAGCGGTTCTTGATTGGACCTTGTTTGAACTTAAGTATATCAGATATAGTCAGTCGGGCGCTTCTGAAAGCCGTGTCGCCAGAGGTTACCGGACAAGCGACAACGCCGAGAATTGCAAGGACACCACCGACTTTACCGAGGAGTGTATTTGAAATCGTATTGACGACCCAAGCTTGCCCGCCGTTCGCGCTCATTTGAGCACCGAGTTCACCGGTGCTGCCAAAGAAAGCCATAGCTGCCGCTGCCCAGATCAAGGCAACGATCCCTTCTGCGATCATGGCACCATAAAAGACTTTGCGGCCCTGACGTTCGTTGGTGATGCATCTTGCCATCATAGGAGACTGCGTAGAGTGGAAACCGCTGATTGCGCCGCAGGCGATTGTAATGAACATAAGCGGCCAAATTGGAAGATTTTTTGGATGCAGGTTGGCCAGCTGAATCTCAGGAATTTGATAACCCCCGAACAGGATTCCGCCGGTTACACCAACCGCCATGATCAACAATGTAGCGCCGAAGAGGGGATAAATTTTACCAATTAACTGATCAATTGGCAGCATTGTCGCAATAACATAATAAGCAAAAATGGCGTAAATCCAGAAAACTTTGTCGAAGGTAGGCGGTGTGATTCCGGAGAGCAAGGCTGCAGGACCAGTAATAAATACGACGCCAACCAGGATCAGTACAATGATTGAGAAGCCGCGCATGAAATTCTTCAGCCCTGGGCCAAGGTAATGGCCGACGACTTCAGGAATACTCGCGCCGTTGTGTCTGACAGAAAGCATACCGCTGAAATAGTCGTGGACGCCGCCTGCGAAGATTGAGCCAAGCACAATCCAGAGAAATGCAACAGGTCCCCACAAGGCACCTGCTATTGCCCCGAAGATTGGGCCCAGGCCTGCGATGTTCAGGAACTGTATCATGAAGATTTTCCAACCTGGCAGTGGAACGTAGTCGACACCGTCGTTCATGGCAACGGCTGGTGTAGTCAGATTTTCGTCTGCGCCGAACTTTGACTCGACGATCTTGCCGTAGATGAAGTAACCTGCGATCAGCGCGACAATAGACAGAAGAAATGAAATCATTTGGGTCCTCCTTTTACTATGTATGAGTTCGCGTTTGCTTACATCACCAGATTACAACAAAAAAACGCCAGAGGCGTTTTTTAGGCATGAAATGACGTGAATTCTGCATGAAGTGTCAAAATGATCCCATAATCTGTTTAAACTCCGACAGATAATGTCGGCTGACGGGGATAGGACTTTCGATATCTTTCAGCTTCAATTGATAAGTGTGGTTAAACCAGGGGATAATTTCTTCAATCTTGTCGAGATTTACGACGAAGGATCTGTGACATCTGAAAAATTTTTTCGGGTCCAACTTTTTTTGAAAGCTGCTGATGCTTGAGACAACTACAAAGACATCTTCTTTAGTGAAAATATGAACTTCCCGCTCCCGGACCTCTAAATAGCACAGCTCAGCGACCGGGACCACCCTCATTTTTTCTGACTTCCAAAGGGTCAACTTTTCAGGATATGAAATCTCAACGGGATCGAGGGCACTCAGTTTGTTGAGAAGCAGTTCCAATCGATCTTCAGAAAAGGGTTTCAGCAGATAGTCAAACGCCTCAAGTTCAAAGGCCTCCACGGCGTATTCTCTGTGAGCGGTCACAAAAATTATGCGTGAGTCCACGCCCCATTGTCTAAGCTGTCTGGCGAAGCTCATGCCGTCCAGCTGAGGCATGCTGATATCCAAAAAGACGAGGTCGGGTTTTGTCTGACGGACGTATTCCAAAGCCTCAGGGGCGTCATCAAAATCTTTGAGTATCGTGATATCACTGAGACCTTCAATCAGGTAAGCAAGTTCCCTGCGGGCGGGCATTTCGTCATCTACAATAACGCAATTCAAGCGACCACACCTTTCGTCCGGCTTGGAATTTCAAAGGATATACGAGTGCCTTGATCCAGGTGTTCAATAACTAATTCGCTCCCGTAAATAAGACGAAGTCGATTTTGCACATTGGACAATCCGATGTGATGACTTGGCAGTGTCCCTTGTTCAATTTGCGAAATCAGCTCGGGATCAATACCTTTTCCGTCATCTTCCACCGTGATTTTTGCCGTACCTTCCCCTGTGTTTTGAATTCGGAGTTGGATTGTACCTCTGCCAATGCCTTCCATGATCCCGTGTTTGACGGCATTTTCAACGAGTGGCTGGATGATGAGGGAGGGGATGGAGAGCTCAAGATCAGAGTCGATGATGTATTCAACTTTAAGCTTGTCACCAAAGCGGGCCCGCTCGATATCCACATAGGCTTTCACCTGTTCAATCTCACGGTTGATGCTCACCAACCGGTCGGCAGATTCCAAATTGTATCTTAAATAGGTAGAAAGATCGACGATCAGCTGACGCGCCTTTTCAGGTTCATCTCGCGTGAATGCGGTTATGGTGTTAAGAGCATTGAAGAGAAAATGCGGGTTAATCTGTGACTGAAGCGCCCGAATTTCAGACTGAGTTGCCAGTTCTTCAAGCTTGTGGATTTTGCTGATCTCAAGCTGTGTGGATATGATCTGCGACAATCCTATGGCAAGCTGTGCAGTACTTTCCGAGATCATACCCTCTTTACCGTAATAAATTTTAAGTGTCCCCATGACCTGTTCGCCTTCGAAGATAGGGACAATAACTGCGGACTTCAGCGGACAGGTCTCATAATCACATTGAATATCAGTTTTCTTGTTCAAAAATAAAATATCGCCGGAGTCAATAACCTTGCGCGTCGCCTCTGTTCCAATTGGGCTGCCGCTTTCGTGATGATCCGCTCCGAGGCCGACGTGGGAAAGTATTGTATTTCGATCTGTAATTGAAACCGCATCTGCCTGAATAGAGGCCTGGATGATCTGACAGATCTTTTCAATGGATTCAGGTGTGATATCCCTGAAATACGGCAGTGTCTGATTAGCCACGTCCATGGCCGTTTTAGCCTGACGCGCGGCGATATTTTCTTTTTCATCAAACAGGTTCTGAATAATCAAGATCAGGATGCTGATTCCAATCCCGTTTGTCATACTCATAGGCAGATAAATGCTCTTAACTACAGCCAGCGCTGCGGGAAAGGGCTTTGACATCAGCAGAATCAGCAACATTTCGAAGGTTTCCATGACAAAGCCGCCTGCGAGTCCCAGCATCCATTTGTTTTTCCGAGTGGATTTATGATAGACGAAGGATGCAGCAACCCCTGCGGCGATGGTCGCGATTGCACACGGAACCGCCGTCAGCGACCCCACCGGCATGGTCAATCTGTGAATCCCTGCGATGATGCCGGCCGTGATCCCAACAAAGGGACCGGCCAATATGCCGCCGACCATGACGCCGATAAGCCGCGTATTGGCTATAGCTCCTTGAATTTCCGTTCCAATGTAAGTTCCTAAAATGCCAAAAGCGCCAAAAATCAACGCCAGGATCAGTTTTTCCTTAAAGGAAAATTTTTCTTTGAGCATGATTTTCTTAAAGAGTGATAATCTTGAAAGCCAGAAGGCGAGAAGGACGACGTAGCCCAGGTTGTTGGTCAAATTTCGCAGAAGAATCATGCGTCAACCTCCACTTAATCAAAATTGAGATGATCTATTATACCACGTTATTTGTCCTTTTTCCTTCCTCTGAAAAGTGAGAAGCCCCCAAAACCACCGATAATGGCAATATAAAACGCGAAATCATAAGCAAGTCCTGTGTTGTTGACCTCGTAAATTCTGTAGCCGCCGCGGATGAACCCGAGAAGCATGGACAGCGGGGCGAGCCAGCCGTGCCAGATTCCCGAAAAAAAACCAGCCGGATTATCCGAGGAATAACTGCCGTCCCCGGGCAGGCAGGCGGTCAGGGTAAGCATGATCAGCAGAATCAAAAGAGTCAGCGTAATTTTTTTCATAACAGAACCTCCTCGTATTGGGCAACCCTTGATGAAAGAATACATGCGAATTTAAAGCCTTTTCTTCTGTTTATCTTCTTACTCATTACAGAGTGGCTTCAAACACTGAATTCGAGTTGTATTAGAATTACAGTTATTGTATGATTCTAGTAGCGCTTGAAAATTACTTCATTATAAGGACGACGTAAGGACGACAACATTAAAGATTCCAAAAACATGACAGCAAACAATAGACAATAATGAAAGCAGGTTGAGAATTTGAACGTTTTATCACTCGTCAAAACACCCAGAGCTAAAGCCATTATGTATTTGGTGATTGCTTCTGTGCTATGGAGCACAGGCGGTATGCTGATCAAACTGGTCGACTGGAATCCGGTCGCTATAGCAGGCACCAGGAGCGGCATTGCAGCACTGGTGATGCTCGCGTTTGTCAGAAGACCGAAGTTTACCAAATCCAAAACCCAGATCGCGGGTGCGGCTTTCTATATGTCAACGGTTATACTTTTCGTCACAGCCAACAAATTGACCACTGCTGCGAACGCGATTCTGTTGCAGTATACTGCTCCAATCTGGGTGGCTGTTCTCGGCACCTGGGTTCTGAAAGAAAAGACGCTGCGTGTCGACTGGCTGGCGATCTTTGCGGTCATGGCCGGCATGGTGCTGTTCTTTATTGGAGACCTTGGGGGCGGTGCTCTCGCGGGAAATCTGCTCTCCATTCTTTCGGGTTTATTTTTGGCGCTGACTGTCATTTTCCTGAGGCTTCAGAAAGACGGCTCACAGATTGAAATGACGCTGCTCGGCAATATTATGACCTTTCTGGTCAGCATTCCATTTATTTTGCAATCTGTCCCGGATTTTAAAAGTATGGTGGGCATTCTGATTCTGGGAGTCTTTCAGCTGGGGATTTCCTATACGCTGTTTTCCCTGGCGGTGCGACACGTGACCGCGCTGGAGGCAATTTTGATCCCGGTCATAGAACCTATTCTCAATCCCATCTGGGTCTTTCTCGCAACCGGGGAAAAGCCTGGTGCACTTGCGCTGCTGGGTGGGCTGATCGTCGTTTTGGCCGTCACTTTGCGCAGCTTTTACATCAGTCGGTTGGGAAAAGTTAAAGAGATCACATGACTCAGTGCAATAACGGGTTATTTAAAGAGAAGGAGATTGGCGCCAGTGTACTGTCGGTTTTCACCGGCAACTGCTGCGTCAATCTCCTTCTCTTTTCTGCTATCTCAAATTATTTCAATTTTTCGTCCTGTTTCCAGTTTATTCGTCAATAAAAATCGCGTCGATTTTCCAAACGCCGTCTTGCTTCAAATAGAGGACGTTTAAAGTGTTGAGGCGCTCGTCCTGTTCCGCATAGCCGGCATCAAAAATCTCGTAGATCGCGTTATAAGAAGCGCCGTCTTGCCAGAATGCGCGCTGCCTTAAATTCATGGGGCGCTCAGGGATGGCAAACTCAACTGTCCCTTTGCCGTAGAGGCTGATTACATTGCCGTCTTTGACTGTAACGGAGGAGGTAAAGGATTCCAGGGCTGCGGCGTGCTCACCGCGAATCAGGGCATTCAGCGTGCCGTACAGATTGCTGTCAAGGGTATTGCGGAGCTCAAGCAGGCTTTCAGTATCCGATGCCTGGAGGGAGGTCAAAGCAGCTTTCAAAGTTTCATTTTCCTCTGACAACTCAATGACTTGGGCTTTCAATGTATCGATTTCGCCCTGCAAATCAGCGGGCGCCTCTGTTTTATTACACCCGGCGGCGACGAGGATGGCTGCAATCATAACGAAGACGAGCAGACTTTTTTTCAACATTTGGCAAACCTCCTGTCTAAACTTATGTGTTGTATGTTACTATTATCTCAAATGTTTCTTATCGAAAAGTTAAGGAAGTGTGAAATTTTGAGTGTCCCTTGAGAGGTGGTCCATGATGTTTCTCGCATGCGCAGTAGTTAAAATGGTGATTGCGCAGTCCTGCAGCCTGAAGGATCGAAGACGGGTGATGCAGGGTCTGACTGCGACCATCGGCAAAGCGAATCACTTGGCAGCGGCGGATCTCAGTCCGGATGGGACTTTGAATCTCGGCATTCTGGGATTGACGGCGGTTTCCAATACGCTTCATCACGCGGCAGAGCTTAGGGAAACAGCGCTTAGAAGCCTGGACAGGGATGGCCGGTTTGAAGTGATCAGCATTGTCACAGAGGAGATAAAACTGGAATCTGGTGAAGCGGGGTTTTAAACGCCTGGATGGAATCGGATCAAAATAGGGAGGTTTGTTGCATGTATAAGGTGGATATTGTTGGGCTCGGCGCTATTGGCGCGGCTTACGGTGCGGTGGCTTCAACACGCGGGAACACTGATATACGCGTTTTGGTGGACGATTCGAGGTATTCTGTTTACAAAGATAAAGTCATTGAGGTGAACGGCGAGCCGTTTCGTTTTAAGGCGGCGTCGCCCTCCAACAGGGAAGGTGCCTTTGAAGGGCCGGCGGATTTGATGATCATTGCCTGCAAATATCCAGCGCTTGAGGACGCCCTTGAGGTAGCACGCCAGTTCGCAGGGGAAGACACCTTGGTCATGACGGTATTAAACGGTCTTTTAAGCGAAGACTCAGCTATCAAGAAGCTGGGTGAGTCACGTGTCCTTCATTCTTTCTGCATGGGTATTGACACAGTCAAACACGGTGACAGGGTTGATTACAGAAATATTGGCAGAATTGTATTTGGCGCGGTGCCTCAGGGGCCAGAGGACCCTCGGGTACTCAAAGCTCAAGAGATCCTCGAGGAAGCGGGTATCCCCTTTGAAGTGCCTCAGGACATCCTGGCTATGATGTGGAAGAAATTCATGATCAACGTTTCAGGGAATCAGCTTTCAGCGGTTCTGGAACTCAACTACGGCTATTTTCAGGAGGATGAGGACCTGAAGACGCTGCTTCGGGCTGTCATGGAAGAGGTCGTCGGCCTTGCGCAGATCAAGGGGATCAATCTGTCTGACGGCGCCATTGAGGAGTACCTGAACAGTGTCAAAAAGCACGATCCAAAGGGAAAGACCTCCATGCATCAGGATATCGAGGCCGGCCGCCCGACCGAGGTTGAGCTGTTCGCCGGACATATGCTGAAAATGGGGGAGGAGCTGGGTATTGACCTGCCATACAACCGAATGCTCTACCATTTGATTCGTATCAAGGAGCGCCAGGTTGGCGCGCGGCAATAAAACAATCGGGAAACCAAAGAGGAAATTGAGGTCATTCGCAAGGCAGGGACACCGTCTTTCGAATCCTCGGTCTCCTCTTTTTTTTCGCGCGTAACCTGGGTTACTGATTTGGGGTGTCGAGGTATGTTAGGATGTCATTAGTAAATACGAGTAAAACAGTAGGATATAAATTGGAGGATGACTTATATGAGTTTATTTTTAGGAAAAGTACACTTTTGGCTTTACAATAAAATTCTTTGGTTCGAACACCTGGAGGACGCCATTGCTGCTTATGCCGATGGTCGCGGGATCCCCGCCCTGGACTGGAAAAGTGAATTTGAAGCTCAGTACGGCGCTTCTACCGGTGGCCGTCCTTTGGAAGAGATCATCGATCAAAGCAATATCCACGGATGGCTCCAGGAGCGGATCACCCGTGCAGAATCCAGGCAGGCAGCTTTCCTGACGCGATTGACTTCACAGTTTTCTGAAGTGACAGAGGATCTGAAAGCGCTGTTCCATGAGCACGGTCTGACAGCAGGACGCAGCTATGAAGGCAATACGTCCAGTCCTGAAAGCTTGTTTAACGGCCTCAACGATTATATTCTCGATGGCATGCCTTGTGACCGCGTGAATCAGATCGTTTCCAGTGAGCCGGACAAGTTTGTCTGGAAAATGATGCAGTGCGTCCACAAGCCGGTTTGGGATGCCGTAGGCGGCGATGTGGAACTCTTCTATACACTCCGCCACGAGTGGATCAAAGGCTTTGTCTCCGGTGCCTCGGATCAATATGAATTTGCCACAGGCG
Source organism: uncultured Acidaminobacter sp. (assembly GCA_964416305.1). Classification (GTDB taxonomy): domain Bacteria; phylum Bacillota; class Clostridia; order Peptostreptococcales; family Acidaminobacteraceae; genus Acidaminobacter. The sequence continues at coordinate 9,638 of CAYQDM010000011.1, forward strand.
CTGATCAATTGAGATGGATTGAAAGGAAGAGTGCCTAACATGATGCCTTCTGTACAACTGATGAATGAAGAACACCGCTATATTAAAAGAATGCTGGGCGTCATGCGGGGATACTGCCAGAAGGTCCTCAGAGGCGAAGAGGTGGCGCTTGACGATTTTCACAGCATGATTGACTTCGTGCGCAATTACGCGGACAAGCATCACCACGGCAAAGAAGAGGACATCTTTTTTGGCTATATGATAGAGGAGCTTGGAGTGCTTGCTGAGAAACTGGTCAAGATGGGCATGCTGGTAGAGCATGATCTCGGGAGACTTTTGATTGCAGACATGGAAGCGGCGCTGAAAAAAGCTGAGGCCGGTGACGAGGATGCCAAGCTGGATCTGATTTCCAACGCAATGGGCTATACCTATCTGCTGCATCGCCACATCGATAAAGAAGATGGTGTAGTCTTTACTTTTGCTGACCGCGAATTGTCTTCTGAAGCGAAAGAAGCCATTGAAGCTCGGTATGACGCCTATGAAGCCACAGAGGAGGCTGCTGCATCACGCAAACACTATGTGGCGCTCCTTGAAGACCTGGAGGCAAAGCTCTAGATTGACCATCTCAAAGTAAATATTGAGAAATTGACCTAAAAAGCCTGTGTCCCACTCTGATTCGACATCAGATGGGAAACAGGCTTTTAATTATTGGTTCACAAGAAGATGATGCCGATGTTTGGGGACCCTTATTGACTTTAAGCCGTTGGCTATGGCTTTAACAGGGTGATGCTGGACCGGTCGTAGTCGATCAGGCCGTCGCTTTTCATTTGCCTAAGTGCTCTGGACAGCGAGGTTCTGGAGATATCCAAATATTCAGCAAGGGCTTTTTTGGAGAGAGTCATATGAAGGCGTGTCTGACCATTCTGAAGGTTTTGTCTGAGATAGATCAGCACCTTGTCTTCGATACTTCTTCCGGTTAAATAATCTATGCCCTGTGACAGCGCGAAGGATTTGATGGAGATCGCCTTCAGGAGTGACAGCAACACCGCCCGGTCAGCCATAGCCAGCCGGATCAGGGATTCAGGATCAATTCGCAGCAGCTTTGAAGGCTTTAGGGCAGTCACGCCAAAGGGGAAAACTTTCAACCCTGAAAAAATCAGATTTGCACCGAATACATCACCTGTTTCAAATTGACTGATTCTGGTCAAGCGACCTTCTTCATCCATCTTTTCAACCGCGATCTGGCCTTCCACAACCACGTCGACCGCGGTGCAGGGATCGCCGGCGAGATAGACAAGTGCGTTTTCATCAACTCTTACATATCTGGCAGTGCCGGTGCTGATCCAGTCGGTTAAAACCACTTCAGGCAGGACTTGAAGTAAAGTTAGAGGTGTGTTTGTAATGGAAGATTTTGTATTTGGCATAAGAAAAGCACCTCGCAGAAATAAAGATTAAAGTGTTGCTGTTTAGCTGGATTATACCACAGTTATGGAACCAAGTGGATGATATAAAGTCTCTAAGAAGGGAGGGGTACTGAGGGAAGCTAACTGGAGACAGATAAACGCATTGTTTAGTCGGAGAACAGATAAACCCCCTACCCCTCCCGGGGGAATTATTTTTTCCGTTTGACGAAAATGATCTGTTCATTTATGGCGAAATAAGGCATAATTAAATGAGAATATATCTCAAAAGAAATTGAGGAAATAGATCTGCTGTCAGGAGGAACTGCTATGGGAAGATTATTCAAACCCTTTGAACTTAAATCTCTCCAGTTAAAAAATAGAATCGTCATGCCGCCTATGTGCATGTATAGTGCACATAATGGCATCGCAAACACATTTCATGAAACGCACTACACTACCAGAGCTATGGGCGGTGCGGGTTTGATCATTGTCGAGGCTACCGGCGTGCTTCCCCGGGGAAGAATTTCAGATCACTGCCTGGGACTTTGGAATGATGAACAAGGAGATGCTTTGGCAAAAGTGGTGGAACGCGTCCACGCTGCAGGCGCTAAAATTGGAATTCAGCTCATTCATGCGGGGCGCAAGTCGACCGTCACGGGCGGCCCGCTTCACGCGCCGTCATCGGTGCGTTTCAGTGAGGAATATCCCGTCCCTGATACCATGACTCAGGCAGACATCGACGAGGTCGTCGAGGCATACAGTCAAGCCGCTTTGCGTGCGCTTAAGGCAGGCTTTGACATCGTTGAGATCCACGGGGCTCACGGATATTTGATCAACCAATTCCTCTCGCCGCTGACGAATTTCAGGTTGGATCACTATGGTGGAAGTGAAGAGAATCGGTTCAGACTTCTGACTGAAGTGGTCAGGTCGGTGCGGATGGTTTGGCCGGAGGACATGCCTTTAAGTGTCCGTATCTCCGCAGAAGAATATTCGGAAGACGGCTTGCACGCTGAGGATCTTGCCCGTGGAATCGTGGACGCCAAACTTCAGGATTTGGGCGTGGATCTGCTGCACGTCAGCTCCGGCGGCGTCATTTCTGTACCGGTGCGGGATTTTCCGGGCTACCAGCTTGAATTTGCCCGGACGATTGGAACAATGACTGGGCTGCCAGTCATCACTGGCGGACGTATGACCGATCCAATCCATGCAGAGGATGTTCTGGCTTTGCCGGGGATTGATCTTGTCTTTTTGGGCAGAGAGCTGCTGCGGAACCCTTATTGGCCTTTGGCAGCGGCGCGAAATCTTAAAGAAGAGATCATCTGGCCCAAGCAGTATGAACGTGCAAAATATCGATAGGGGGTGCAGGTGTGATTAATCTGGCTCAGGATGTGTCCTATGGTGTGGCGTTTATTGCAGGCCTTCTGTCCTTTTTTTCGCCATGTATTATTCCAATGATTCCAGCCTATCTGATGTATATAACCGGCAGCCAGCTCGACGGAGGGAATCAGGCAACAAGACGTCATGCTTTTTTAAAAACCCTGGTTTTCGTGGCGGGATTTACTTTGGTCTTCTTAATCATGGGAACCGGTGCGAGTTTTCTGGGAACCTTTTTCGCGAGAAACCGCATATGGATCCAGAGAATCAGCGGGCTGATCATTATTCTTTTCGGCTTGAACCTCGTTGGAATACTAAAATTCTCCGGACTGGCCAAGGTCACAAGGCTCAGGACGCGTGCCAAAGAGAATTCCTACTCAGGGGCATTCGTCTTGGGTCTGGCCTTTGCGGCCGGCTGGACGCCCTGTTTTGGGCCTGTTCTCGCCTCCATTCTGTTGTACGCTGGCGCCAGCGGAACAGTCGCGAAGGGGTTTATGCTGCTCCTGGTTTATTCCCTGGGAATGGCGATTCCGTTTCTGGTCTCCGCCATATTTCTTACTGAGATCAGCGCTTGGATTTCGAAGTTTGAGAAAGGCGCAGAAAAAATTACGAAGATCGCAGGCATCATACTAATACTCTTTGGTATTTTGGTCGCGACGGGCTACATTGTCAAAATTGGAGGCCTGCTGGTTTAATTTAATAGAATTAATGGCAAGTAAACGAGGAGGAATTTTTGTGAATACGAGATTGAAAAATTTGCGGCGGCCGGGCTCACTAGTTTTTCTGAGCCTTATACTAGTTCTGGTTCTGGCATTTACGGGATGCGCACCTCAGGATGAACCTGCAGAGACTCCGGAATCAATTGAAAGTAATGGACAAGCTGATCCTGCTGAATCATCAGAATCGGTAGAAGATCCGTATAACAAAGTAATCCCTTTTGAGCTTCCTGATTTGGACGGGAATATGGTGTCTATAGCAGACTTTGAAGGAAAGTTTGTCCTGATCAATTTTTGGGCGACTTGGTGCACTTACTGTGATCAGGAGATGCCTGACCTTCAGGCCCTGCAGGACAAATACGGAGATGATCTCGTCGTCCTGCTCGTGAATGTGCAGGAGAATGAAGAAGAAATTAGAACTTATCTGGAAAAGAATAATCTTACTATGTTGACGGTGCTGGATAAAAAAGGTGAAACAGCGGGGATGTACAACGTAACTGGTATGCCGTCTTCCTACTTTGTGACACCAGATCAGAGGGTTATTGGCTATGTGGCCGGTATGATGACTTATGAGACCATGGAGCAATCTCTCGATTATGTCAGAGAACAATATGAATCCACAAAATAGTGGACAAATCAAACCGGAAAGTGCAGGGGTGCATTAAAATGCAACTCTGCACTTTTTTATTTTCTTTTTGAACGAAAAAAGAAGGCGATAATGCAAGTTTGAATTTGTTTTGGTTCAAAATTAAAAAGTTACAAAAGGATTTCGAGTATCGAAATAGCTTATAACATCCCGGAAAAGTGCTTAAGAAAAATTTAATATTTGGCCAAAATAAAGGTGTTTAGGGCCAAAAGTTATCTGGGTATAAGGAATTCAAATGCAGAAGTGCAGAGGGACACAGCGATTTTTAGAAGAGAATGGAAACAAAGAAATTACAAACGTGAATCAAAAAATGCGAATGACTGAATATTGACAACCAAAATGAAACCGTGATAAAATCCATTAAACCCTACTCCGGCCAAAATGCGACCTTCGCTTAATCTCGCTGAAGATGCATCTCATGGCTGGTTTTTCATCAGAAGGGACAATGGGACATCAATAATGAAATATGAGATTTTTTTAAACCAATAAAGGATGGTGACAATCGTGAAGTTGATCGATTTCGGAAAGCTCGTTTCAAGAGCAGAGGGACAGAAAAAGGAAAAAGAATATCAGATGCTGATGCTGGATGACTCGAAACTGGACGACGTCATGAAGCTTCAGGATCTGATCTACTCAAATCTTCGTGATAAGGATATTTTCGCTACAGATACCAAAGAAGACTACCTCAAGGATATGAAGCAAGGCGGATTCGTACTGGGCGTCTACGTTGACAATGAACTGATCTCCTACCGCTATGTCAGTTTCCCGGGCTTAAGTGAGAAGAACCTTGGGCTGGATCTTGGGATGCCGCCTGAAGCTTTGATGCACTCCGCCAATCTGGAAACGACAGTCGTTCATCCTGATTTCCGAGGCAATAAACTTCAAAAGCTGACACTCGACTTCGCGGTTGAGCTTATTAAAGAAAAAGGTTACTATCATTTGTTTTCAACAGTTTCTCCTAAAAACATCTTCAGCCTTGCCAATGTCATGTCCGCGGAACTAAAAGTCAAAGGCCTCAAAAAGAAGTATGGGCAAATGCCGGACAATAGCGACGGCAAATGGAGATTCATACTTCATCGGGACCTGCAGGAAGAAGTATGTGCTGAATACAGCAATCTGATCTCCCTCAGCCTGACGGATTTCCATTCGCAGGTAAAAGCGCTTAAAGGCGGATACATTGGCCATGAGGTCGACAAAACGGATCAAAAGATCGTCTATGCGGAGAACAACAGCTGCAGTTTAATACTGCCAAACGAAGGCTTTTCTTTAATTTAGAGAATGTGATAGTGAATCCTTAAGAGGAAACTGGTGCGCTGGAAGTCTGGTTCAGACTTATCGGACGCCAGCTTCCTTTTTTCGTGTTTGCGTGCCGGGGCTTAGTTCATGACTGCGTCAGGTGTTCGGAAAGCGGATCCAAAGGTCGGGTGGCCTGCACTCTGTGCCTGTCTTTGGGCTGCGGTGTAAAGGATGGGTCAAAACCGCTTGGGAGCGTGGATTGAATGCATTTTTTTTATGATTTTTTTGTGAAATCCATTGGAAATTTCTTGCCCTGCAGAAGGCTTAAAAAGTCATTCGTCGCATCAAACGCTGTAATTGATGTAAAAATATGGGTATTTCGTTTCTAAAAAGCCGTTGACATACTGTGCACGTTGTGTATATTTAGTATTAGTAAACTATAAGGTTAATAGTTCTAATCAAAACAAATTGACCTAGTAAACGTTGCTTTGAAGTTTACTCATACTAAACAAATCGATAAGAACTTCGCGTTCTAAAGGGCTTGGCAATTTTGAGGAAATCTCAAAATGCTTGAAAAAGCTCATTTTTTATGCCGTTATTTCACTGAATATTTTTAGGAATGCTCTTTTTTTCAATAATTCACCGTTAGCGGTCGACAATCCTTTTAAAAAGTCGAGCTGTGGGTAATTACTTATAGAATAACTAATTGGGCAAATTTCAACCAAGTGGCATCCCACAAGGAGGTTCTCCATGGAACTTTGGTTTACTGAGGAACATACGCCTAACGTCAGGTTCAGCCTTAAAGTCCAGGCACATTTATTTTCGGGTGAGAGTGAACATCAGAAAGTGGATGTCATCGACACCATAGAATTTGGAAAGACACTGCTGCTGGACGGTTTGATCATGTGCAGCGAAAAAGAGGAGCACACTTACCATGAAATGATGGTCCATGTGCCTATGACAGTATTTCCGGACGCGAAACGGGTTTTAGTCATAGGTGGCGGTGACGGCGGTACCGTAAGGGAGCTTACCCGTTATAAAACCATCGAAAAAATAGATATGGTTGAAATTGACGAGCTCGTCGTTGAGGTTTCAAGAAAGTATTTGCCGACTATGTCCTGTGCACTGGACGATCCGCGCGTCACTTTATACTTTAGAGATGGCATTGAATTTGTGAAAGAAAAGGAAGCGGCCTATGACCTCATATTGGTCGACTCCACCGATCCCATCGGTCCGGGAGAGGGTCTTTTTACAAAGGCGTTTTATACCGATTGTTATAAAGCACTCACTGAGCATGGCATCCTGATCAATCAGAACGAAAGTCCTTTCTATGAAATCTACCGGCAAAACATGATGAAAGCCGCGGAAAAGACTCGGGAAATCTTTGACCTTTCCAGAGTCTATACGTTCTATATCGGCATTTATCCATCGTCGCTCTGGTCCTTCGGATTTTCTTCAAAAGGGCTGGATCCGGTGCTGGATATGAAGCCGGACAGATTTAAAGCGCTAAATCTGGACATGCATTACTATAATACGGAACTGCATGCAGGCGCGTTTATGCTGCCCACTTACGTAAAAAAACTTTTAGAGGAGTAAGAGATGGATAAGTTTATTGCATTCGAATCAGCTTTTGAAGAAGCAGAGTTGGTTTTGTTCGGAATTCCTTATGACGGCACGACCTCTTTTCGTCCTGGAACGCGATTTGGCCCGCCGGCGGTTCGACAGGACTCCTTTGGCATAGAAACCTACAGTCCTTATTTTGATCAGGATCTTGAGGATTACAAGCTGTGTGATCTGGGAGATATTGAGCTGCCATTCGGCAACGCTGTCCGTGTGATGGAGACCATTGAAAGTTTTGTGCGTCCAATCGCGCAGGAAGGGAAAAAAATCTTTTCCATCGGCGGAGAGCACTTGGTCACCTATCCTGTGTTTAAGGCGGTTTTTGAAAAATATCCGGATTTGGCGATCATCCATCTGGACGCCCATACGGATTTAAGGGAAGACTACATGGGAGAGAAGCTGTCTCACGCTTCGGTCATCAAGCGGATCTGGGATCACGTGGGTGATGCTTCGATTTATCAGTTTGGCATACGATCAGGATTGAAAGAGGAATTTGAATGGGCGAAATCGCACACTTATCTTGAAAAGTTTACGGCGGATACGCTGCCGGAGATGGTGAAACGCATTGGACAGCGCCCGGTTTATTTAACAATTGATTTAGACGTTTTGGATCCTTCAATTTTTTCCGGTACGGGTACGCCTGAGCCGGGCGGGCTGTCGTTCAACGCGCTGATCGTAGCGCTGAAGGCCATGAAGGGGTTGAATATTGTCGCGGCTGACGCGGTAGAGCTGGCACCTCACTATGATCACAGCGGTGTGTCCACAGCTGTGGCGTGCAAGCTGGTCCGCGAAATGACGCTATTAATGTTGTAAAGGAGTGGAGCAGATGAACCATCATGCAGTGCCGCTGTTTGAGGCTCTGAAAGATTATCATGAAAGGCAGGTCATTCCGTTTGACGTGCCGGGACACAAACACGGTCGCGGGCTCCAGGCGTTTGGTGAGTATTTTGGGGAGAAAGTCCTCCAGCTCGACGTCAATTCCATGAAGTGCCTCGACAACCTTTCCCATCCTTCCGGGGTGATCCGGGATGCTGAAGAGCTTCTCGCTGACGCCTACGGTGTTGACTATGGTTTTTTTATGGTGAACGGCACCAGCTCAGCGGTTCAGGCTATGGTCATGAGCATGTGCAAGCCCGGGGAGAAGTTCCTTCTTCCACGAAATGCCCATAAGTCCGCGATCAACGCAATTATACTGACTGGGGCTGTCCCAGCTTTCATACAGCCGGAGATCAACGTCGAGCTGGGGATTGCCATGGGTGTTACCCTTAAAGCGGTTCAGGAGGGCTTTGAGCGCCATCCGGATGCCAAAGGCGTCTTTGTGATCAACCCCACTTATTTTGGAGCTGCCTCTGAACTGAAAGCCATTATAGATTACGCTCATGGCCTGGGTAAAATGGTGGTGGTGGACGAAGCCCACGGCGCACACTTTCACTTCCATCCGGATCTTCCGGCGTCTGCGGCCAGCTTGGGAGCAGATCTCGCGGCCATCAGCGTTCATAAAACGGGCGGGTCATTGACTCAGAGTTCTGCGCTGCTGATTAACGAAGGCCGAATCGACCGTCAGACGGTTCGAACCATGATCAACCTGACACAGACCACCAGCGCCTCGTATCTGTTGATGACCAGCCTGGATATGGCCCGCCGCAACCTGGTGCTGAATGGCCCGACCATTCTTGGCAAAGTACTCGAAATGGCTAAGGATGCCAAACGCCGCATCAATGAAATCGACGGTTGTTATGCTTTCGGCTCAGAGCTGATTGGAACGCCTGGCGTTTTTAATTTTGATGATACGAAGCTGACGGTCAAGGTGACAGGGCTCGGTCTGACGGGATTTGAAGTCTATGATCTCTTGAGAGATGAATACAATATCCAAATGGAGCTTGGAGATGCCAACAACATTCTCGGCATCATGAGCCTTGGAGATACGCAGGAGCACGTCGATGCTGTCGTGGATGCCCTCAGGGATCTGAGCAGCCGTTTCTACACCGGCAATCCACTCAGCTTTGTCAACATTCCCATGACGGTGCCGCAGACTGTGCTGACACCTCGTGACGCGTTCTACAGCCAGAAAGTTTCTGTCAAACTGCGTGACGCTGTTGGAAAAATCAGCGGGGAGTCTCTGATGGCCTATCCTCCCGGCATTCCAATTGTGACGCCTGGGGAGCTGATCACCTCGGAAATGATCGATTACATTGAATTTTTGAAAGGTCAGAACACTTTGTTGACAGACCTGGCGGATGATACGATTGAGCATATCCGCGTGATCTTGTAGTAAAGTTGGAGACCAGGGGAAGCGACTGTAAACCGGGTGTGAGATATTGACACCCGAACCACGCCGACTTCCCCTTTCTTTAATGAAAATTTAAGGATTTTTAAACACAACCTTAACAGTGAATGGGTATCATGGAAGTGTCAAATGAATCCCCCTTTACTTGACAATCTTCACTCCCAACCCTTTTGGCCCGCAGCGCGTTTTTTGCGGGCCGTATGTTTTTTTTGACAGCGGAAAAGCAGCATACTATTGAATTTTGCACCTGCCGGTGTTGAGGCTGATTTTGCCGATCCGCAGCGACAATTGAATAAATGCTTTGTGAGGTTGACGCCGGGGACAGCCGGGTATTAGAATGACAGAGAATGGGGAGGATGTTCATTGAACAGGGAAGAACGGCGGTCACAGGATGATGACCCGAAGCGGATTGAAGAGGAAGATCCGGGGATGAAGGGTGAAGGCGCTGAAGATGACCTCAGAGCCTTGGAAGATAGCGAAGAGATGCAGGACCTGACAGACATGGAGGATGCGCAGGATCTGGAAATACTTAAAATCAGGCGGACCAAACGTTTGAAATGCGTCGCCTGGATTCTGGTCCTCGCCGTGACGGCAGGGGCTTTGTTCGGCATTTTGTCCGGCGGTGCTTTTGGCCGATGGTTTCATGCCAAAACACAATCCGGCGAAGCGTTCGTCGAGGAAACATCAGATCCGACATGGGATTTATCTTCCGTCTATAACGGTCCGGAAGAAGCAAAGCGGGCGCTTGAAACTCTTCAAAACGAGGTGGAGCTGGCGCTGTCCCAACCGGCGGGCGTGGATGTCGAGTCTCTGGACCGGATCATGAGAACTGCTGAACGTCTGCAGGTATATGCTACCCTGATGCGGGACGCGGATATGAGCAATGCGGAAACCAAGGCGCTTCAGACTTCGGTGGACGCCTTGGTCAATAAGGTGATGCGTCTAAGTCAAGGCGCGTCGGCGAGTGAGAGCGAACCGTCCATTTTTGAACTTGCCGGTGCCTATGAGCGTATTTATCAAAGCTTCAGTCATAGTTACGGCGTTGAATTCGGAGAAGATCCCGAATTATTCAGCGAAAATGCGGATCGACGCTACAAAGCGTTTCGGAGGTGGGTGGCGTCGCAGGAACCATCGGCAGAAGTCTTTGCAGATATCTATGAGGGCAAGGTTGGCTTCGATAATTATTTGGCGCTCATGTATGGAGAAGCGGAGGCGGTGGATGCGTATCTGGCCATGGATGAATTCAGCCCTGAATCCTTTGATCAGCTTGTATCCATGACGGAGCAGCATCTGGTATTGAATCACCGCTGGATCGCCCTTAGGGGGGAACTGACGGGGCTCAGCGGGGCAATGCGCTTTTCGGATTTGTTTGTGGATTTGCCCCAAGGGTCGGATGAAGCTGAGGCTGAGGTCAGCATTGATCAGGCAGGCCTATACATGCAGCGGGTTTTATCAGCGCTTCCGGACGCCGGTCAAACCGTCGTGAAGCGGGCATTTGATGAGGCTTGGATCGATTTTTACCCCAGGGCGGACAAATACGACGGGGCATACACCTACGGGGCTTACGAGTCCCACCCTTTTCTGCTTCTGAATTTTACCGGGAACTCGGACAGCCTCGAAGAATTGGCCCACGAACTTGGACACGCAGTGCACATGACGCTCAGTTCCCAGAGCCAGCCTTTTGACACTTATTATGCAGACGTTGCAGCGTCTGAATGGGCGGCCTCTGTCACGGAGATGCTCTATCATGAAGACCGCGTTGATCGCGCGGAGAGTAAGAGTGAAAAAATTGCGGCACTGGCGAATTATTTGGACTTCCTGTCTTCGACCTATTTCGATCAAATGCTTGCGACGGAATTCGAAATTGAGTCCCACCGTATGGCTCAGGCGGGGGAGGATTTGAGCGCTGAATCGCTCAAGGATTTGTGGCGAAGCCTGACGGCGAAGTATATGGGGCCGGCCTATGAGGTCACTGAGCTGGACGGTTATGACTGGGTGTCCTATCCCCATCTTTATTGGGACTTCTATATGTACAAGTACGCGACTGGGCTCATAGCGGGGGCGCCTTTAACCCATAGTCTTCTGAACAACCAATCCGGTGCCGAGGACAACTGGATGCGTCTGATGACAGCCGGCGGCTCAAAAAGTGGCGCGGTGCTCATGGCCGAAGCCGGCTTTGACTTTGAATCAGAAGAGATTTACAAAAGTTTTTTCTTTCACTGGTCAGAACTGATGGACGAATTGGAGTTATTAGTGAATGCATCTTGAACTGGATTGTGCTACACTGTGAAAAACACTTAGGAGGCGGCTTATGATCCTTTATTCTGCGTATTTCAAAACGGTGAATTCTGCACTGGACGAGGAAATTCGTGAGGCTCATCTCGATTACATTTATAAGTTGATGGAGGATGGCGTCATTGTCGCGAAAGGTCCTTTTACAGATCACAGCGGAGGCCTGATTATTTACAAGGCATCTGACTTTGAGGAGGCATCAGGCTATGTCATGAAGGATCCGGTCTGTGTCCATGGATCCAGAACTGTTGAAATTAAGGAATGGAAATCGTCGCTGGAAGTTTAAGCGCGAGAGTGCGAATTTTGTGTATAGGCAGCGAAAAAAGAGGTGTGAAAATGGGGCTGGCCCACTTTCACACCTCTTTTGGCTTAAAAAGCGGAAGACGGCATCAAGTACCAGTTTCCGGGGAAATTGGCGCCTGATGCCGTCTTCGGTTTCTCAGCAATAACTATAAATCAAAGGCGGACGCGATCATCTGAACAGCTTTATCGCGGTCGTAAGCGTTCAGCGTGTAGGAAATACTGATTTCTGAGGTCGTGACCTGGTAGAAGTCAATGTCGTTTTCTGCAAAGAGACTGAAGAGAGCGGAGGCGACACCTGCCTGGCTGACCATGCCTATGCCGACGACAGATAGTTTGATCACCGAATCGTCGATAACATAATCAATAGTCGGGAATTCAAGTTTGAGTTTTTCCAAAATTCCTTTGATCTGGAATCTGTCTTGAATCTTCGATGTGAAGGTCAGGTTGACAAAGCTGTTGTATGGCGCAGTCTGGCTGATCATGTCGACCATAATATTCTCACCGGAGATCGCGGCAAAGATCTTGGCGATATTTTTTGATTCGAAGGGGACGGTATTGACGGTGACCATGAGGCAGTCCTCATCCACTGAGATTCCCGTTACCACGCGTTTTTCCATGGATTCATCCAACTCCTTTATCAGTGTACCTGGATAGTCGCCTGTGCTCAGGCCGACAATGACAGGCACTTTGTATTTGTGGGCGAATTCAACAGCGCGGGTCTCAATGACTTTCGCGCCGCGGCTGGCCATCTCCAGCATTTCCTCATAGGAGATGCTTTGAAGCTTTCTGGCTTCCGGTAAAATCCGCGGGTCAACGGTGTAGATCCCATCGACATCTGTGAAGAGTTCGCAGGTGCAGCCAAGCGCCGCCGCAAGAGATACAGCACTTGTATCCGAACCGCCGCGGCCGAGGGTAGTGATGTCGCCATTTTCGTTGACGCCCTGGAAGCCCGCGACGACGACAATCTCGCCTGCGTCGAGGTGCTGCCGGATCCTATCGGTTTCTATGCGGGAGATGCGGGCTTTAGTATGCACGTCATCCGTGAAAATACCTGCCTGACGGCCGGTGAGGCCTACTGAACTGACACCAAGCGACTTTAGGGCAATGCTGAGGAGTGCGACGGAAACCTGTTCGCCGGTGGCGAGGAGCAGGTCAACTTCTCTTCGGTCAGGGGTTTCGCTGATGGATGAGGCCATCTCCAAAAGTTGATCTGTGGTCTGTCCCATGGCAGACAAAACGACAACGAGATCCTGTCCCATTTTTTTTCTTTCAGCAAGTCGCTTTGCGACTGCCTTGATCTGGTCGATCGTTTCGACGGAGGTACCGCCATATTTCAAAACATAAGGATTCATTTGGTCGACGCTCCTTATCATAAGTCATTTCTGAGGATGTCCTCGTAGGTTTCGCGCTTGACGACAACCTTGGACTTTCCATTTTCAACGAAGACGACGGCGGGCTTTCTAATCCGGTTATAGTTGCTGGCCATGCTGTAATTATAGGCGCCCGTTGAGGCAACTGCAAGGATGTCGTTCTGTTTTGGATAAGGCAGCTGGATGGACTTGATCAAGATGTCGCCGGATTCACAGCATTTGCCTCCAATGGTGAAAGTCGTATCGGGCTCATCCTTCATACGGTTGGCCAGGGCTGCCTCGTAGACAGCGTCGTACAGGGCGGTTCGAGGATTGTCTGTCATACCGCCGTCGACAAAAACAAATTTTCTGCCGCCATAGGTCTCCTTGGTTGCGGTGACTTTATAAAGAGTTGTTCCGGCATTGGCGACAATGCTGCGGCCTGGCTCAATCAGCAGTTTAGGAATAGGGAAGCGCCGGGATTTGCACTCTGTCTCTACAGCTTCGACCATAGCGGTCAGTGTCTGCTGAAGATCAAGATCGTTGTCGTGTTCGGAGTAGTAGACGCCAAAGCCGCCGCCCATGTTGAGCTCTTTGGTTTCGTAGCCGCTGTCCGCACGGACCTTGTCGACAAATCCGACCATGGACTCTATTGCTTTGACAAAGCTGGTATGATCCAGGATCTGTGAGCCAATATGGTAGTGGAAGCCGCGAAGGTCGAGATAATAGCTTTCATGAATGGAGCGGATGAGATCGTAGATGTTCTCGGAAAATATGGAGACGCCAAATTTTGAATCATTGTTCGCAGTTTGGATGTAGGCATGAGTGTGTGCCTCAATCCCGGGATTGACTCTGAGAAGGACCTTGACCCGCTTGTCCAGTTCTGCACAGAGGTACTGCAGCATTTCAATCTCAAACTCATTGTCGACGACAATTGTGCCCACATTGTATTGAAGGGCGGTGATCAATTCCTCGACTGTTTTGCCGTTGCCGTGAAAGTAGAGCCTTTCCGGCGGAAATTCTGCTTTCATGGCCGTGAAGAGCTCGCCGCCGGACACGACATCCAGGGAAAGTCCTGCTTCTTTGATCAGGCGACACATGGCCAGGGTCAGAAATGCTTTGGAGGCGTAAATGACCTCTGTTTCAGTCTTTGAGGATTTAAAAGTTTTCAGGTAAGTTTCGCAGTTGCTGCGAATCAGTGCGGTATCAAACACATAGAGCGGTGTACCGTACTTTTTGGCCAGAATGACGGCATCACAGCCGCCAATTTCCAGATTGTCCATGTCATTGATGCGCATGGTCCCCAGTAGTCTCATGATGGTCCTCCTCATGTCTGTTCTTCAAATAGGGTTCAGGGTACAAAAAAACAGCCTGAGTAAAAGACTCGGCTGCGGATTTTGCGCATGACGATACTTTTACCCCGCGCGTGTCAGCTCGCCTGCCGGAAGCCGGGTTGCTTCCGACAGACAGTGCCATGCTTATTCAGCATGACCCCAGCAAGGACGCTTCGGCGGTGTCCCCTTTCCGGGAACGCATTTCATGACGTTTCCGTACTTTTGTTCACCGCGGCCTCTGCCACGCACTATCTGTTTAATCAATTCAAATTTTCATAATTATACAATGTTATTTTATCTTTTGTAAAGGAGATTGCCAAAAATATTGCAAAATTTGGTTGTGATTTTCACAAACTTTGTCCAATCTTTGCTTTTAACGTTCACATCTTATAAAAAAATGGATATAATAGTCATCAGATAATAAAGTCGAGGAGTGATCTAAGTGGTTCAGTCAATCAAAATCAATCTTGAAATGATAGAGAGCATGATTTATTATTGGAAAGCGACGAGTGAAAAACAAAAAGTTGGTGAGCCCTTCATAATTGCAACGGTTTCCAGTCCGCTGATGAAACCTCTTTATGGCGGTGATTTTACAGAAGAAAGCGCAAGAAAGGTGCTCAGCGCCATTTCCAACCGAGAAATCTTCAAGCCGGAAACCAAAGCGGAAGGCCGCTTCTGGAACAACCAAATGTGGATGATGGAAGATTCTGGCGTTATGGAGGCTATGACGGCATCTGTGAAAACGCTTAATCTGGATTATTTGGTGCCGGCTCTTGAAACCGAAGAGAATATTGAGCAGCTTGATGTGGTCTTTCTTCCGGGTCACATTGATACGGCGTACAAATCCGGGAATCAACTCTATGTCAACTTCTTCAAGATTGCTGGCGTGATAGATGGAAACGGCCCTGAAATCGAGGGTGTGCCTCTTAAGGATTTCCTTTTTGCCAAGTTGAAGGAAATGCTCCAAAAATAGTCGAAAAGACAAATTTATTTACAGAAAAGGAGATTCATCATGCAAAATCAAGTACTCGCCATCGTAGCCGGACGTGAAATCACGCGTCAGGACGTAGAAGACCTCAAAATGCAAATTGGGCCACAAGCCGCAAATTTCCAGGGGCCTGAAGGGGAAGCAAGACTCGTGGACGAATTGATCCACCAGGAGTTATTTTATGCGGAAGCTTTGAAACAGAAGCTTGATCAGTCACCGGCGTTTCTGGAGGACGTCGAGCGCGAAAAAGCAAACCTTTTAAAGCGCTTTGCCATTCGAAATCTCCTAGATGCGGTAGAAGTGAGCGAAGAGGAGCTTCAGGCTTTTTACAATGAAAATCCAAAAGCATTTGAGACTGAAGGCGGCGTTCGCGCGCGACACATCCTCGTTCCGTCACTGGAATCCGCTGAGGAAATTGCGGCATCCATCAAAAATGGACAAGATTTTGCTGAGGCGGCAAAAGCGCACTCTATGTGTCCTTCCAAAGAACAAGGCGGCGACCTTGGCAAATTTGGCAAGGGTCAAATGGTGCCTGAGTTTGAGGACGCGGCATTTACGCTTGCCATTGGTGAGCTGAGCGCGCCGGTTCAAACTCAATTTGGTTACCATTTGATTGAAGTCACCGAGAGGGACGAAGTGGGCAGAATGTCACTTGAAGAGGTCAGAGATGACCTTCACCGTGAATTGGTCATGAGAAAGCAGTCCAGTGTATACATGAATCATGTGAACGCGCTCAAGGAAGCTTATCCTATAGAGCGAAAATAGGCCACTTGCGGAACCCCTGTTAATAACAGGGGTTCCTGAATATTTGTTTAAGGATCCGGGAGGACTGTAATGAGTGAAAAAACGATCAGAAACTTTGAGGCCGGTGAGGAAGTTCAAGGATTTTTCCTAATCAGAAGCCTGAACCTGAAGACGTCTACCAACAATAAAAAGTATCTGGATTTTACGATTTCTGACAGTACCGGAGAAATCAATTCGAAGTACTGGGACTTGCCGGATGAAATGGTGGGTATGTTCAAGGCGGGGGATGTCGTTAAAATACGCGGCACGGTCACGAGCTGGCAAAGCTCTCTTCAGATGAAAGTGACCAAAATGCGTCTCAGTGAGCCGGCGGACGAGGTTAAAGTCGAGTTTCTCGTCCAGAGCGCGCCTGAATCCAGTGCGTCCATGATGCAAGAACTTAGGGGCTATATTGCTGACATTGAAAAAGAGAAACTCCGTGAACTTGTAGAGCGAATTATTGGACTCTATGCTGACAAGTTTGAGATTTATCCGGCGGCAAAGAAACACCATCATTCCATTCGTTCAGGGCTGCTGTATCATGTACTCAGAATGCTCAGAAGCGCAAAAGTCCTGTGCGGGATCTACGGGAATCTGGACAAGGATCTCCTTTACGCCGGCGTGATTCTTCATGACATTGAGAAGATCAATGAGATGGAGGCGGATGAGCTCGGTATTGTCAGCGCGTATTCCTTTGAAGGCCAAGTGCTGGGCCACATTATCATGGGCATCAAGAAAATCGATGCGGTTGCGGAGGAAATTGGTTTGGAGCGAGAGATTTCTCTGCTGCTTCAACATTTGATTCTGACTCACCACTATGAGCCTGAGTATGGAAGCCCTAAAAAGCCGAGTATTCCTGAAGGGGAACTGCTCCATTATCTGGATATGATTGATGCGCGCATGTATGATATGGCCAAGGCTATTGATGGCATTGCGCCGGGAACCTTCAGTGATGGGGTTCAATCCATTGATTACAGGAGAGTCTATAAGCCATCCTATGCAACCGGGGAGGATGAGTAAACATGGTTGAAACCGCTGCCTCTTTGTCTGCTGCGTTTGGCATGGGTGCGGGTCTGCCCTCAATAGGTTGGAACGCGCTGATCGCTGCGGGCATTGTCTTCGTTTTTGTGGCAGGTCATAGACTGCTAGAGAAAGTGCTGTTCAAGATTTTGCGCGTTGTGGCGAAAAAGATGAATAGCGAGGTTTATGACTCAATAGTAAAAGCTTTTGAAAAGCCATTGAAATATCTGTTTGTTTTTTTAGGCCTCTACCTCGCCTATAAGTATTTAATGATTCAGTATCTCCCGTTGGCAGCAGCTTCCGGATTCGTGGACAAACTTATGCGCGTGGTCGTGATTTTAGCCATGGCAACGGGTTTCTACAATCTGGACAGAGTGTATTCGAGCGTGCTCTTTAAATTGGACGACCGATTAAATCTAGGCTCAACAGTTCTCGTGAAGCAGCTGACGGTCAAAGTGATTCGCACGCTGATCATGGTACTGGCTATCGGTATGGCAGCGAGTGAATTCTTTGACGTCAACGGCTTTATCGCCGGCCTGGGTATTGCGGGTCTCGCTGTTGCCATGGCGGCCAAAGACACGCTGGGCAACATGATTGCAGGGATGACGCTGATCATGGACAGACCGTACGACATTGGGGAATGGATCTCATGCAGCGGCGTTGAAGGAGAAGTGGAGGAACTCTCTTTCAGAAGCACGAGAATCAGGACGGCGACGAAAGAAGTCGTCGTGGTGCCCAATTCCATTATGGCCAACAATCCCATCTCGAACTTTACACGACGAGGGATCAGACGACTCCGATTTACATTGGGTGTGACCTATGATGCCGGTCCGCAAGATCTTGAAAACCTCAGAGACCGTATCCTCAGCTATTTTGACACTGAGGACATGATATTGCCGGATGGCCGGATCGTTCGCTTTGATCAATTTGGCGCCAGCAGTCTGGATGTCTTGGTGAACTGTTTTATCAACACTAATGATCTGGCCCTCTTCTTCGAAATCAGGGAGAGGATTCAGCTGAATGTCATGAGAATCATGAAGGAAGTCGGCACGGCGCCGGCGTTTCCAAGTCTCAGCGTCTATATGGAGACCGTTTCTGCGGCGAAATAAAAATAAAAGGGACCATGTCGTTATTGGCTGATTTAGCAAATAACGACATGGTCCCTTCCTCTATTCAACAACTTATGCGCCGCAGCACTTCTTGTATTTCTTTCCGCTGCCGCATGGGCAAGGATCATTTCTGCCAATTTTGGCATCTTTGACCACGGTCTTGGACTTGTTGAACTCCTTTTTGATCTCTCTGCGTTTCTCTTCGGACAGGATCTCTTCCCAGGCAGGCAAGTTATAGAGCCATTCTGCCTTAGCATCGAGCATGTTGAAATAGAGTTTTTCGAAATCAACTTCTGCATCAATGGCTGTGGTTTCTTCCAGGTCTTCCAAAGTGACAGCTTCAACGAGACTCGTATTGATCCCGTCCAGGAAACCGGCATAAGTAACGGCATCCATGTCATTTGCTTCTGCAAGTTCCGAAATAGTGCCTGTGAGCTTAGTATTCTTTTCGCCCAGCATTTTTTCGTAGTTGTGCTGCTCCTTGAGGAGGTATGCCTGCCAGAAGGACTGATGCTCCTTTTCGCTGCGCTCTTGTGCGGCGAGCGCTTCCCATGCTTCGTATAGTTTCAAGCTTAAAACTCCCTTCAATGTCTTGCCTTATTTCGCCATATGGCGTGCGTTTTTCGAGCTTAACCGCTTGACATTATATCATACCTTTGCTGCTTAGAACAGAAGCAACCTGAAAATGTAGGAGATGCGGCGGGACCTATGTCATCCTGTCTCAGAATTTGGTATACTTTTAATGATTGGAACAAAAGCATCGTTCCACAAAAGAGTCTAGCTCAAGGAGGACTTAGTGATGAATTATCAGGAAGTGTTGAACAATGCGAAGCAGAATATTGGTCCATATTGCAAAGTTTGTCCGGAATGCAACGGCATCGCATGCAGGGGCATGATCCCGGGGCCGGGCGGAAAAGGCTCAGGACTTGGATTCATTAGAAGTTACCAGGACTTAAAGAAAGTTCGGCTGCAAATGGATACGATCTATGAACCTAAGGCGGTATCCACCCAGACGACGCTTTTTGGAAAGACGGTAGAACTGCCGGTTTATGCCGCGCCCATTGGTGCGGTCGGCCTGCACTACAGTGACCTCTATGACGATCTGTCCTATTCCAGTGCCTTGCTGAAGGGCTGTCATTCTGCAGGAACGGTGGCGTTCACTGGTGACGGCGTTAAAGATGAAGTGTTTCAGGGGACCATAGAGGCCATCTATGAGCTGGAAGGCTGGGGCATTCCCACAATCAAGCCTTGGAGTTATGAAGAGGTTCTCAATAAGGCAAAGATGGCGGAAGCCTCTGGCGCACTCGCGGTGGCCATGGACATTGATGCTGCCGGGCTTGCTATATTGGCAGCCCAGGGTAAACCGGTAGCGCCTATGTCGGTTGAAACCCTTTCGAAAATTATTGCGCAGATTAAGGTGCCGTTCGTTCTGAAGGGGATCATGACTGTAGAAGGCGCGAAGAAAGCACTTGAAGCGGGCGCCAGCGGCATAATCGTCTCCAACCACGGTGGGCGGGTACTGGATGAAACGCCGTCAACCATTGAAGTGCTGCCGGATATTGTCAAGGCAGTCGGCGGCAAAATGACAATCCTGGTCGACGGGGGATTCCGTACAGGTTTGGACGTTTTTAAAGCCATTGCTCTGGGCGCTCAAGGCGTCTTGATCGGCAGGCCGTTCGCCTATGCCATTTATGGCGGAGCTGAGGAAGGCGTCGGGCTATATCTGGACAAGCTCAAGGCAGAACTGACTGAAGCCATGCTGATGACGGGTGCCGGAACCATCGGCGAAATCACTCGGGACAAGGTCTGTGTGAGACTGGAGCGCTGATTGGATGGACAAAGCTGAGTGCGTCTCCGATCATACAACCACTAGTCTGACCGACCAGGAACTCTGGCACTCAACCGAGGAGCGCCGGAACGGTCAGGAGAAACTTTATGAGTTTCTTGAGGTATTGTCAGCCTACCGGTTGGCCATGAACACCATTAACTGGGACCAGACGGTGAGTGGTGCGCCGGTTGCAGGCGTAGGATTCAGAAGTAAAGGTTATGGTGTCCTGACGCGCGAGCATTACCGCTTTCTTATGGACCCGGAATTCAGGGCGCTGCTGGAAGCTTTTTCGCGGGAGGCGGGAACTCTTGAAGGCGACATAGCCAGGGAGTGGCTGATTGAACTCAAGCGAATAGAAAAAATTCCCAAGGATGACTATACCGAGTTCATGACTTACCTTTCGAAATCTGAAGTGGAGTGGGAAGAGGCAAAGCGGACACGGGATTTTGAGGGATTTAAGTCTCATTACAAGGTCATTTTTGATACCGCGAGGAAATTCTCTGAATATATTGGGTATGATCAACATCCTTATGATGCTTGGATTGAAATGTTTGAACCAGGGATGACTGTTGAAAAACTGGATCGTTTCTTTGGAGAGCTTCGCGCAGAAATTGTGCCGCTTCTCAGCGAAATTAATGAGAAAATCTCCGAAAATCCGCAGCGTTACGATTTTCTTTCGAGGGTTATTCCAAAAGAAAAACAAGAGGCATTTTCCAGACGATTATTGCAAGTCATAGGCTTTGATCTGAATCGCGGCTTTCTGAGGGAAAGTGAGCATCCTTTTACAAATGCAATGTCCATAGATGATGTTCGAATGACCACCCATTACTATGAGCAGGAGTTCGTCTCCTCCATTTTCAGTGTACTTCATGAAGGGGGGCATGGCATCTATGAGCAAAATTTTGACAGGGTCCTTGCCAATACAGGTTTGGACGGAGGTGCATCTTCAGCGGTCCATGAGTCTCAGTCGCGGATGTTCGAAAATGCGTTTGGCAGAAGCAAAGCCTTTTGGTCAAAGCTCTACGGCGAAATGCAGGCAGCGTTCAGTCCGACGCTGGAGGATCTTCCACTCGAAAAGTTTATAGAAGCGATCAATCGAGTTGAATCGACTTTGATTCGGATTGAAGCGGATGAGTTGACGTATTCACTGCACATCATGGTGCGCTATGAGCTGGAGAAGGCCATTTTCGAAGGGTCGCTGGAAGTTGAGGATCTGCCGGAGGCCTGGAATCGCCTGATGAGAGAGTATCTTGGTGTTGAGCCGGCCCACCATGGGGAAGGCGTCCTGCAGGATGTCCATTGGGCAGCCGGTCTTATTGGGTATTTTCCGTCCTATGCCTTGGGGAATGCCTATGCATCCCAGCTGCTGCATTTCATGAAGCAGGAAGTCGATGTGGAGCGGGCGTTAATATCCCTGGACTTTGGTGACATTCTGGAATGGCTGAAGCTTCACGTGCACAGACACGGCAAACGGTTAAAGCCGGAACAGCTGATAGAGACCGCTACCGGGACGACCTTTGATCCCCGGTACTACATCCAGGATCTCAAAACAAAATATAAAGAGCGCTACGGGATCTGATTAGACTTTTACTGAAGCGCAGCAATAAAGTTTTCCTGAGAATGTCAATCAGATGACTTTTCGGGTATCAATGGTTCAAATGTCATTTTAGGAGGCGAGACAATATGGAATTAAGAGGAAAAGTCTTAGTCGCTCAAGGCGGCGGCCCTACGGCTGTCATCAATCAGTCCTTGGTGGGCGCTGTTCTTGAAAGCAGAAAATTCAGCCAGGTCACAAAAGTTTACGGCGCGGAGCATGGCGTAGAAGGGATCGTCAACGAGAACTTTCTCGATCTGACTCAGGAGACGACACATAATCTGGAGCAGGTCGCCAAGACACCGTCCTCAGCGCTTTTATCAACGCGCATCAAACCGGACGAAAAGTTCTGCCGTGAAATGTTTGAAACTATGAAAGCACATGACATCCGTTACTTCTTCTACATTGGCGGCAATGATTCAAGCGATACGGTCAGGATTGTCAATCAGTATGCAGAAATCGCCAATTATGAATTCAGGGCAATTCACATTCCAAAAACGATCGACAATGATCTGATGATGAATGATCACACGCCTGGTTATGGGTCAGCAGCCCGCTATGTCGCCAGCGCTTTTTCGGGGGTCAACCTCGACAACCGCGCTATGGGCGGCGTCTACATAGGCGTTGTCATGGGGCGGTCTGCGGGCTTCCTTACGGCTGCGGCCTCCCTGGCGCAGAAATATCCGGATGATGGTCCACACCTCATCTATTTGCCGGAGCGCACCTTTGATATAGACAACTTCCTGAAGGACGTCAAGGAGACTTATGATCAGTTTGGCCGCTGTATTATTGCGATCTCAGAAGGGGTTGTGGACGCAGATGGAAAACCGATCAGCCAGCATTCCGGCATGAAGCAGGAGTTTGATGCCCACGGCAACGTTCAGCTTTCGGGTTCCGGCGTCTTGGGCGATTATCTGGCAGATCTCATTAAAACACGACTGAATATCAGCCGCGTCAGAGCGGATACCTTTGGTTACCTGCAAAGATCCTTCCTTGGGTGCGTCTCGGATGTCGACCAGAGAGAGGCGCGAGAAGTCGGCGAAAAAGCTGCTCAATTCGCGATCTGGAATCGCGTCGATGGTTCAATTGCCATTGAGAGAACCGGTTTCTACTCTGTAGACTACAAACTGGTGCCGCTGGAAACCGTCGCGGCAAAAACCCGTCTTATGCCGGATGAGTATATCAACCTTGCGGGCAACCATATCACTGACGATTTTAAATATTACCTGAGACCTTTGATTGGCTCCGGCTTTGAGCAGGCACATCGCCTCAGAGCACCCAGAGTAGATAAAGTTCTCAATAAATAATACGGCTGTCAGCAAGATGACGTCAGACGCCCGCTTAATTTACGGCGCGTCTGGCGTCATCCATATGAAGGAGGCAATTTTATGATCGAGATCGGAACAGCAGTGCCTGAAATGGTGCTTGAAGGCAGCGGCGGTGAAGCCGTAAAACTGTCTGATTATGCAGCCAAAGGGAAAAAGCTGGTGCTCTTTTTCTATCCCAAAGACAGCACCTCAGGCTGAACGCAGGAAGCGCTCGAGTTTCGGGCACTGAAGGAAGCTTTTGAGGCTTTGAACGCCGAGGTTGTTGGAATCAGCAGAGACTCTGTCAAATCCCACCTTAAGTTTATTGAAAAACAGGACTTGAATTTTTTGCTCTTGAGTGACCCGGAGCGGACCGCCCATGAGTACTTTGGCGTTATGAAGGCAAAGAAAATGTATGGTAAAGATGTCGTGGGTGTCGACCGATCCACTTTTGTCTTTGATGAAGCCGGGAAGCTGATCCACGTCTTTAGAGGCGTAAAAGCGGCAGGTCACGCTGAACAAGTGTTGGAGGCAATGAAAACTCAATGAGGATAGCGTCAGTACCACAGCAGGGACCGGCACTTGAATTACCGAAAGCGGCAAAATGGCTTCTCGTCCTGATTATGGCAGTCGCCGCCAATTTGTTTATTCTGAGCCTGAGCATTGATGTGTTTTCCATGAGCCGCAGCTACTATGATCAGGAGTTTGAAAAACTTGGCACGACTGAGCTCACCGGTTTGACAACAGAAGAGCTGGGCGGCGTCTCGGACATGATCATCAACTATCTCAAAGGTCAGGAACCTGAGTTTCAGTTTGAAGTTGAAAGAAACGGGAAGCAGGTTCAGCTCTTCAATGAGCGTGAGCAGACCCACATGGAGGATGTCCTGGTGCTCTTCCAGCTGAATGGAAGAATCAAAATGATAGCCATAGCTGTCTTTTCCCTGGCAGTGTTTGTCGTGCTGCAGCTCAGCAGAGACCGCGGTCTGCTCTACCGGGGAATGATGGGCGCGGGGCTTTTAGGCGTTGCGGCGGCCGGATTTCTGCTGCTGTTGATCACGGTGGACTTTACAAAATACTTTACTCTGTTTCATGAGCTCTTTTTTGACAATGACTTGTGGCTCCTTAATCCCAAAACAGATTTATTGATTGTGATTCTTCAGGAACAATTTTTTGTGGATATTGCCATCCGGATCTTCGGACTTTATATTGGCTTGAATGCCGTTCTGGCAACCATCGGCACAATTTTTTTAAGGGGCTCGAAGCGCGCTGCACGGTATAGGCAGGCGTAGCAAAATGGGAGGAAGATTGTACAGCGGAAGCCGCACTCCGGACTTCCTTTTGTGGCCGTCTTCCTCCCGGTTTCTTTCACCTGTAACACTGGCTTGAAAAGTGAGGTGCAGCAATTGATTCAGGTGGTAACAGGCCGCTCCGGCAGCGGCAAGACAAAAGGCATCTATGAGTTTCTCGCTCAATTGGAACGGGATTCGGGCGTTTCGGGGGATCCTGGCATCGCAGTTTGGCTGATCGTGCCTGAGCAGTTCACGCTGCAGGCGGAACGGGAACTGATCAGCTATCAGAACCTGGAAGGCCTGCTCAGGGTGCAGGTGCTCAGTTTCAGAAAATTGGTGGACAGGGTGCTAGAATCCACCCAAGCCAGTCAGCAGCTGTATCTGGATGAGCTTGGGCGGCATATGCTGCTCAAACGCATTTTGCTTGAGAACTCGGATCGGTTGGAAGCTTACCAGTCTGCCCATCGAAAGCCCGGATTTATAGCCATGATGGGGGATTTTCTCGCAGAGCTGAAGCGCTCAGGCATAGGGCCTGACAAACTGCGGGATGCAGGTGAGGGGCTTCCCAAGCTGACATCGGCAAAAATAAATGATATCGCTCTTGTCTTTGAACGGTTTGAAGCACTCAAATCCGGGTCACTCATGGACGAAGAAGACCGCTATGATTTGGCGGCAGAACGCGTCTCAACACTTGTGGGTCTCGCCGGTTCTACAGTTTGCATCGACGGGTTTTCCGGATTTACAGGTCAGGAGTTCAAACTGATTGAGAGCCTCGCCAGAACCTGCAGCGCCCTGCGCGTGGCCTTGACTTTAGACCCCGAGCACCTGTCCCAGTCGGGGATTTTTTTGGCGACGGCAGAAACTTATAGGCGACTGGAAGGCATAGCTCAGGATACCGGCTGCGGATTTGCATCTAAACACATGCCAACGCCACATGAGCCTCAAAATCCGCTTCGGCATATAGAGCAGCAACTCTTTGAATTCCCGCAGACCGTCTACAATGGCGATCCGGATGGGATCCGCCTCATGACCTTTGACACCACCTGGGACGAGGCGGAGTTTGTAGCGCTCGAAATAGGGCGGCTGGTTTCTGAGCAGGGTTACCACTTTACGGATGTCGCTGTAGTCAGCAATGCGCCTGAAATTTATGACGACCTCCTGATGCGGGTATTCAACCAGTATCAGATTCCGACCTTCCATGACAACCGGCGGGATATTGTCGGCAATCCCCTTGCCAGGCTGATCCTCGCCATGCTCGAAGCCTACCAGAAGGACTTTAAACCGGAGCCGTTGTTCAGAGGCCTCAAAACAGGTCTGACTGAGCTCGAGAAAGATGAATGGGAGCGGCTGGAGATCTATGCGGTTGAGAATGGCATTCGGGGCAAGCGGTGGGAGCGCCAAGCAGAGGATGACCTTTTAGAACCACTCAGGGAAAAGTTAGCAGGCATTGTTGAACAGTTCAAGTCGGCCTTCAAAGAAACTGATTCTGCGGCAGGCTATAGCGCAGCGCTTTTTAATTGGCTTATAAAATCAGGCGTCCGTGAACGCTATGAGGCGCGAATGGGTCAAGTCCGGACTCAAAGCGGCTTTGAAGCAGCCTTCGAGCTCATTCAAGGTTGGAACATGATTTCCGATCTGCTCGATCAAATTGTTTCGGTTTCTCCTGAAACCACTATGAAGCTCAGCGATTACAGGGCAATATTGGAAGCCGGATTTGCTGCCTATGAAACGGGTATGCTGCCTCAGGACTTTGATACGGTCTTGATTGGAAAAGTAGAGCATTCCCGAAGCCACCCCATTAAAGCGCTCTTTCTTGTAGGCGCTGCAGATGGCATTCTGCCCTCCAACCGTGATGGCAGCGGGCTTCTCACCGAGGATGAAAAGCTGAGCCTGCGTGCGTGTCAGCTGGATTTGAAATCTATCAGCGACTACCTGTCCATGAATGAATCTTTCTCGATTCATCTGGCTATGGCGAAACCCTCAGAGGCCTTATACGTAAGCTGTGCATTCGCGGATGGCATGGGGCGGAGCCTGCGCCCCTCCTATCTGCTCGACCGCCTCGACAGTTTGTTTCCAAAAATCAAAATTGAGCATGTGCGGCTGGATGAACTTTCGCCGTCAGCCCGGGCGTCCAACTATAGCGCGGTGATTGCGCCTATTACCAGGCAAATCCGTGAATGGCTGGATGGAAGGCAGTCCCAGCCGGATTTGGAATGGGCTGCCATGCTGCGCCATTTTGAATCCCAGCCCGCCTATGAAGCGCGTGCGCGTCAGCTGAGACAAGCCTTTCACCACAACAATAGGCCTAAACCGCTCTCTCAAGCCGCGACCGAATCTCTCTTCGGCATGCCTCTTACCACCAGCATCTCAAGGCTTGAGCGCTTTGCCGCCTGTCCGTTCAAGCATTTTGTGGATTTCGGACTCAAACCGGCGCGGGTAGTGCCTTATGAGGTGGATCTTCCTGAAGTGGGGAGATTGTTCCACAGCGCTGTCGAGAGTTTTGCCCTCAGAGCTTTGGCCGATGGTCACGAGAACGTCCCCCAATCCCAGGAAGAAGTCGCGGCGCTGATTGGGCAAATTGTGGACGAAAACGTCGAACGCCATGGCAAGTCAGTATTTGCGAACTCTGAACGGAATCGCTATGTCCTGAGGCGTGTCAAACGCACCGGGACCAGGGCAGCGATGACTATTTTGGACCATCTGGCTCACAGTCATTTTAAGCCGAAGGCCTTTGAGCTCGCCTTTTCCTCTAACCGTCCGGACAGCCTTCCACCCATTCTGATAGAACTTGCAGACGGCCAGCGGCTGTTGCTGGAGGGGCGGATCGACAGGATTGATTTGTGTGAAACCGAAGAAGGCGTGGCCTTTGTACAGATAGTCGATTATAAATCCGGTGCGGAGACGCTGGATCTTTCAAGAGTGCACCACGGCCTCCAGCTCCAGCTGGTCGCCTACATGGATGCGGTTCTGAATGATCCGTCGATTCTCACTGCCATGCCGCAGGTTTACCCCGGAGGTCTCTTTTACTTTAAAATTGATGACCCCATGGTTGATCTTGAAAGTATCAGAGAAGAAGACGTCGAACGGGAGCTTTTGAAAAAGCTGAGGCTCAATGGGCTCGTTATAGGCGGCTCGGAAATGGCAAAGCGCCTCGATCAGACCTTGGAGTCTGAGACGAAATCCGTCAGAATTCCATTCGAACTCAAACGAGACGGAACTCCGACTGCGGCCTCGGGTGTGCTTGAAGCCTCGACCTTCGAAAGTCTCAGGCGGTACGTCCGGGACAAAATCGCAGCGCTTGGCACTGAGATCCTGAAGGGTGATATTGATGTGGCGCCTTACCGGTTCGGTTCGAAAACCGCCTGTGATTATTGCGATCTGATGGGCATTTGTCAGTTTGACCTGACTTATGGGGACAACCGCTACAGAAACCTAAAGAAACTAAAAGGCACCCAGTGGATGGATGACTATGGGGCGGGGGGGAATCAGCCTCTGAATGAACGCTCCCTGGTCAAGCAAGATAAACGGGAAGAGGAGGTGAAGTCGTGAGTCGAAAAGCAGAAGAAGCAAATTTAGATGTCGAGTCTGCGGCTCAGACTTCCCCAAAAGCTGCAGTTCAAACAGAGGTTGAAAATGCAGTCCATTCCGCAGCCTCGACTGAAGTCAGGTGGACACCGGATCAGGACAGCGCGATCCGCTCCAGAAAAGCGAATCTCCTGGTTTCAGCCGCAGCCGGTTCGGGGAAAACTGCAGTGCTGGTAGAACGCATCCTGCAGCTGATCTCTGAGGACAGGATTCCTATCAGGAATATGTTGATTGTGACCTTCACCAACGCCGCAGCCGGAGAAATGCGAACCCGGATTATCAAGGCTCTGTCCGCAAAACTGAGGGAGCCGGGCTCGGATGCACCGTGGCTGAGAGAACAGCTGGAACGCGCCGGCAGCGCTTATATCATGACGCTGCACGCCTTCTGCAATGATCTGGTCCGAAAGCACTTCTACAAAGTCGATATGGATCCCGCCTTCAGGGTCGGTGACGCGACTTTGCTCAAATCCCTGCGCGAAGAGGCGGCCATGCTGACTTTGGAAATGGCTTACGAGGCCATGAGTCCGGACTTCAGCCAATTTATTGAAGCGTTTTCAGGCAACCGTACAGATGAAAAAATTGAAGCCCTTTTGTGGAATGTCCATGGATTCATACAATCCCAGCCGGACCCGAAAGCCTGGCTGGTGAGCCAGAAGGAGGCTTTGGAGATCCACGACGCGGAGGACAGCCTTTGGCTGAAATCGCTGCTTCAGATGATTTCTGAGGAACTGGAGGGCTTGATGGAATCCCACAAAGAAACAGAGTGGCTCTGTCAGGATCCATCAGGTCCTGTCGCGTATCTCCCCGCGA
The DNA here is from genome assembly GCA_964416305.1 of uncultured Acidaminobacter sp. Lineage (GTDB taxonomy): Bacteria > Bacillota > Clostridia > Peptostreptococcales > Acidaminobacteraceae > Acidaminobacter. Next base: position 38,490 of record CAYQDM010000011.1, read on the forward strand.
TCCGGGCAGACCTTGAATTGCTGGAGCACCTCACGGACAGCATGAAAGCCGGTTACGCCGCCGCCTATGATGCGCTGGCGGATCTCAAGTTTGACAAACTGAAGCCTATTAGAGGCGCGGAAGCCGAACTGGTGGATCCGGTGCTAAAAGAAGCCGTCCTGGAGCGGAGAGACCTGGTAAAGGATTATATCAAGCGCCTGGGGAAGCATTTTTTCTCACAATCCCCTGACGCGCTGGATCAATCCATACGCAGGCTGCTGCCGGGAACCCGTGCGCTTTCTGAATTGGTCATCACTCTGGAGGAACAGTACGGGGCGCTGAAGAAGGAAGCCGGGGTTATAGATTTTTATGACCTGGAGCACCTCGCCATTGACATACTCAAAGATGAGGAAATTGCCGGCATGTACAGAGCCAAGTTCGATCATCTGTTTCTGGATGAATACCAGGACTCCAACCTGGTTCAGGAGACAGTGATTCGAGTGATAGCAAGAGAGGACAATGTCTTCCTGGTCGGCGACGTCAAGCAAAGCATTTACAAGTTCAGACTGGCGGATCCTACCCTGTTCATGGACAAGCTCAACAGTTATTCCCGCGAGGAAGGCGCTAGGAACAGGATCATTGATCTCAGCGCCAACTTCCGTACCAGACCTGAACTGATTGAGAGAGTCAACGGCTTTTTTGAGAAGGTCATGAACCTGTCCCTGGGCGAAGTGGTTTATGATCATCATGCCCGTCTTAACCCTGGATTATCGTTTCCGGAGGAAGCGTTCCCCTCTTTGTCTTTAACTTTGATAGATACGGGCAAAGCGAAGTCCGAGAGCGAGACCCAGGCTGCAGAAGCAGCAGGACCAACTGAGATGTCAATATTCGCCGCAGCCGGAACACCTTCTGAGTCCGAAGAGGATGAAACTGATCCCGAACTTGAAGAAGCTTTGTCCTACATGAAGAACGCGGAGCTGGAAGCTCATGTCGTTGCGGATCTGATCAAGGATACCTTAAAAATGGACATCTACGATCCCAAATTGGGTCGTCTCAGAAAGCCGGCTTTCAGAGATGTTGTCATCCTCATGCGCTCGCCCAAAGCTGCAGCGGAAACCTATGTTCAGGTGTTGAGCCAGTATGGGCTTCCTGTTCGGGCAGACGGCGTGGGTGCCAAAATCTCCTCCTTTGAGATGCAGGCAGCCTTGAGCTTGATGAAAGTCCTCGACAACAGCCGTCTGGATCTCGATCTCCTCACAGTCCTCAGGTCCCCTATTGGCGGCTTTAGTACGGATGAGCTGGCAGCCATACGCACCTTTTCTCCTCAGGGAACCTTCAGAGATGCTGTGACGCTGTTTTCGGAAGCGGACTGCGGCGCTGAGACAGGGCTGTCCTCCAGGCTGCGGGACTTTCTGTTGCGCCTGGAAGTTTGGTCGGGCTACGCCACGTTTGAGCGCGTTGGAGACTTCGTCTGGCGCCTGATGATTGAAACCGGTCTTTTGGACTATGCGCGCGCCATGCCCGAGGGAGAGCTCCGCGCCAATCAACTAATGAAGCTCGTCGAGCGTGCGGGAGACTATGAAGCAGCACTCAGAGGAGATTTATCCGGCTTTATCAAAGTCCTCGAAGAGGGGGATGCCTCAGAGTTTAGTGCCGAGGTGCCCAAAACTCTCTCGGAGGATGAGGACTTCATCCGAATCATGAGCATCCACAAAAGTAAAGGTTTGGAATTTCCTATTGTCTTCCTGGCCGACACCGGAAAGAAATTCAATATGAGAGACACTTATGGTGATTTGCTGCTCCACAAAGATCTCGGCATAGCGCTTAAGGAGATCGACGCGCAGAAGCGAACCTACAGAACGTCGCTGCCTCAGCTTGCGATTCAGAAAGCCATTGAACGAGAAGCGTTGTCAGAGGAGCTCAGAATTCTCTATGTCGCTTTGACCAGGGCAGTGGATCGACTTTACGTCACAGGGGCCACAAAATTTGTCGATAAGGCCCTCAGCAACTATGGGAGAGGCTGTCTTGCCTTTGCCATGCGCCAGGCAAAGAGTTTGCTGGACTGGATGGGGGCTTATGCCGTCGGTGAGGAGGTCTCTGAAGCTGCACGCTGGGGTTTTAATCTGATCCGCGCTGAGGATCAGATTCGCGCTCAAACTTTTGAAGCGGTCTCAAACCGCGCTTTGGATGACCTGCTTGTGAGCGCAGGCGGCCATGTCCTTGACGCCTCAGTTATTCGGCGGTTGGACAGCGGCAGAATTCTGAAACCAGTTCCCGGGGATCTGGACGAGGTCCAACCACGAGCCTCGGTGCTGCCTTCCAAGGTCAGCGTTTCAGAACTTAAAGCCTTGGAAGCCCTGGATCAAACCGCGCTGAATCGCGCCATGACTTTGGAGGTCCTCTATAAGCCTGAACTGACAGAAATGCCAAGATTTATGGCACAGGAAAGCAGAGCGGCAATGGGTGCTGCCAGAGGCAGTGCGTTCCATACGGTGCTCCAGCATATCGATTTTTCAAAAATGGACAAAAGAACTTCGGCAGAAAGAGAATCGGTTTTCAATGAAGAAAAGCTGAGGCTCGTCCGGGAAGGCAGACTGGATCAGGCTCTTGCAAATGAGTTTGGCTGGCCGGAACTGGCCGGATTCTTCGACCACCCGTTCTTTCGACGGCTCCTTCGCGCGAGAAAGCTGGAAAGAGAAAAAGCCTTTGTCCTGAAACGAGGCTCAGGACGAGATTTCAGCCTGATTCAGGGCGTCGTGGACCTTTATTTTGAGGATGAACAGGGCCTGGTTCTGGTGGATTATAAAACGGACAGAGTTGGTGGTCCTGAGGCTGTGACACTGCTGAAACAGCGCTACAGCACTCAGCTGGGACTATACGCTGAGGCGCTGGAAAAACTCACCGGACGACAGGTGGAAGCCGCATGGCTCTACGCAGCCCACTTAAAACAATGGATCAACGTTGAACTTACAGGTCGTGAAAAGGAGGAATACTCTTGAAATTACTTCACACCTCCGACTGGCACCTCGGAAGGCTGATCGAAACACAGCCCCGTCTCGAGGAGCAGGCTGCCTTTTTGGAATCACTCATAGACATTGCGGAGCGGGAATCTGTCGATGTGGTCCTGGTCGCAGGCGACGTCTATGATACTTATAATCCCCCGGCGCGGGCCGAGCGCCTGTTTTTTGAGAAAGTCAAAAAGCTGGCCGATGGCGGCAAAAGACTCATCGTCATTGTCTCCGGCAACCACGACCAACCGGTGCGCCTGGGGGCAGCGGCCTCCTGGGCTGCGGAGCATGGGGTCATCTTGTGCACGGACGTCACAGACCGTTGGGAGGATCAGCAGATTGGCCGATTTCGAATTTTGGGCAAAGGACCCGGGGCACTGACCGTCGCTGTTGGGGACGACGCACTGGATCTCGCGCTGCTTCCTTTTCCCAGTGAAAGCAGACTCGGAGAAATAATGTCAGACACCGGCAAAGAAGAAGAGCTGCAGCTGTCATATTCTGAACGCGTCAAACTGTTGCTTCAGGAACGCGCCGCCCACTTCACCGAGGAGACTTTTGGCATTGTCGTATCGCATTTGTTTGTGAGCGGCGGGGAGTTGTCAGACTCTGAACGGACGCTTCAATGGGGTGGTGCCTATACGGTGTTTGGCGACGCTTTTCCGGAATCAGCCAACTATGTCGCTCTGGGGCACCTCCATAAGCCCCAGTCGGTGGCGGGTCTCAAGGGCCGCGGCCGTTACAGCGGTTCACCCCTCCAGTACAGCCGCAGCGAAACAGGGTATGCAAAGTCGGTGATGCTGATTGACACGGCTGCAGAACTACCCTTGGAGTTTCAGGAGCATTTTATTCCGCTTTTCAAACCCATTGAAATCTGGCATGCAGGATCCTTTGAAGAGGCTGAAGCCCGCCTGATGCGTGAGGCAGACAGGAAAGCGTGGGTTTATCTGGAGATTGAGACCGGGCAGCCTCTGACCAATGGGGAAATCAGACGGCTAAAAACCCTCTACCCGGATTTGCTGAGCATAGAGCCTATCTTTCCGGATCAAACGGGCAGCAGCACCGTTGAAGTATCCCTGGAGAGCATGGATGTTCATGAGTTGTTCAGACGTTATTATGAACGCGAGTATGGCGCGCTGCCGGATCCGGAACTGATGGTGCGCTTCGCGTCCCTGTTGACGGCAGAAGACACAGAGGGAGAGTCAAAGGGTGGTGAGGCTGTATGAGGCCGGTCAGGTTGACCATCGGCGGACTCAATAGCTTTGAGTCCACTCAGACTATTGATTTTGAGGCGCTGTCATCAAAGGGTCTCTTTGGGATATTTGGCCCAACGGGTTCCGGGAAATCGACGATCATCGACGGGATTGTAATGAGCCTCTATGGGCCGGGCAGCATACCGAGGGGCACAAAGGATTTTATCAACACGGAATGTGATCAGGCGGAGTTGGAATTCGTGTTTCGTACTGCGGTAGAAGGCATTGTCAGGGAAATTGAGATCCGAAGGGTATTCCGAAGGTCGGGGGAAGGCTATAGGTCACATCAGTCGCGGTTGGTGGTGCGGACTCTCGAGGGAGAGATTCTTCAGGTTGAAGACAAGCAAAATGAAGTGAACCACAAGATTCAGGATATCTTAGGTCTGAGTGACAGCGAGTTTTCGAAGATGGTGGTGCTGCCCCAGGGAAAATTCAGTGAGTTCATTCAACTGGATCCCAAGGATCGTCGAAATATGCTGCAAAATCTTTTTGGGCTGGAGATCTACGGCGACAGGCTGATGGAACGGCTCAAGAAGGTGATGGGCAGGCTCCAGTCACAGCGGGATCAGCTCGAAGGCCAACTTGCGGCTTATGCCGACGTGGATCAGAGTCAGCTGACGCTCTTGAAGGACACTGCCGCACATTGGGATCAGCAGACTTTGGAACTGGAGCGTGAAGTGCAGCGTCTGAAAGCGGTCTATGATGCGTTATCGCAGCAATATGACCGTCAGAAGCGGCTGCAGGTTTTAAAGGAGGCAAGCCAACGCCATGAAGAGGCCAGAGGTGACTATCTTGGTCGAAAGGGCCGCCTGGAACTCCATGGGAAAGCAGCCGCGGCAACGGAAGCTGAGCGACACTTCAGACAAAGTCAAACGCTCTTTGCGGAAAGTCAGAGGTTGGAAATTTCTGCGGCTGCTGACTATGCAGCCGCCAAGGAAGCCTTCGAAGCCCATGGGGTGGTGTTTAAAGATCTGGAACAGGCCTTTTTCAACCTGCCGCTCATGAAGCATGAGGCCGTGCTGGCAAAGAACAGATGGAATCAAGGCCAGGCTATGTCTCAATTGAAGCTGGATCGCGAAAAACACAGGGCTTTGGTGGAGGCGCAAGTGGTTCACTTTGAAAGAGAGCGACTTAAACTCGATGTGCTGGATCAAGCCTTGGCAGAGCATACTCAGAAGCTGGGGGATTTGTCTGAAATTCAGGAAAGAGATGGCATGTCGTCGAAGGCGGCGGAAGCTTTTTTGGCAGTTCAAAACAGTTGGGACAAGCGGTCTGAGGCACTGAAAAACCTGGCGAAACTGGAGGCATCCCTCGGTGAGAGCCAAATAGTATTGGCGCGTTTTGAGAAATTCTCAGGCGAGTCTCAGGGGATTATGACAGACAGTGAAGAAAAGCTGAAGGCTGTCACAGAAGCTATTGAGACGTTAACTGATCAGCGAGAAAAGCTCAGAGATCAACAGGAACAAATGCTGCGGCAGAGTCAGGCCCTGGCTTTGGATCTGGAAACGCTGAAAGGGCAGCTTCGCGATCAAATGAATGAAGAGAAGGCGCTGGAAGCGCTGAGGTCAGAACTTCGTGAAAGAGCCATGAATCTGGAGGGAAGCAGGGACCAATATAACGCGTCACTTGCGGCCAGACTTAGAACCGTATTGAATGAAGGCGATCCATGTCCGGTATGCGGGCACCTCTATAGCCCCCGTGAGACTGACCTTCAGGACGAAGCCGATCACGCATGGCTGCGCCGATTTGAGGAAGAGGACCAGGCAATTGCGATTTTAAGGCATCAAGAAATCCAGCTGATGGAGAGCCTGAAAAAACGGCAGGTGCTGATGGAAGCCGAGGGAGAGCGCAGCCAGGGACGTCTTGCGGCACTCGAAGCTGAGGAAGAAGATCTTTCCCGTACGCTGGAGTTGCTGAAAAAAGAACGTGCGACTTGCGAATCCAGGCTGGAAGGGCTGAAAAAAGATCAGACGGCGCTTCAAAGTCAGGTCAAGTTACTAAGAGACCGGACAGATCAGGATCTGGTGCGCTTGACGGGTCAGAAACAAGTACAGGCAGTGACTGAGTCAAAAAAAGACATGGTTCTGGAGTCTCTCAAGCAGCATGAGAAGGCGATTCAGGCTTATTTGGAGACCTGGCACGGCAGAGCTGAGTCAGTGGATGTGGTCGATTCAGATCTCGAGCAGTTTTTCGACGATCTTGCCGAGAAGAAACTGCAATCAGAATTGCGGCTGGCTGAAATTCAAAGGATTCAGACTGAACGCGAACACAGGAATGAAGAGAAGATGAAACAGCTCCAAAACGTTAATGCCTCAAACCTTGAAAAGGAACGTCTTGCCAGCGTGCTGAAACAAATTGAAGCTGAACTGGACCGTCTGACTTCAGAGGTCGGGGAAGCAACGGACGTGGAGGAACTTGAAAAAACTTATAAGCGTTTAAGCCGGCAGATCGAAATGATTGAATCTGAATATCCGCTGGAACAAGCGAAGCGCAATGCTTTTCAGTCTGAGAGTGAGCGGCTGAAGAATGCTTGGGTTTCTGCAGCGGCGGCTTTGAAAGCCGGTTCAAATCAGCTTGAGGAAAGCCGTCAGAGTTTTGAGGAAAAGTGGAAAGGTGCCGGATTTTCAGATGTGTCTGAATGGGAGGCAGCATTGATGACTCCTGACGAGGTTCAAGATCTTAGCAAATGGGTTCAAGACTACGAAGTACAGGGACGGACGCTTATAGAAAAAATGGAGGAGTATCAGGATCTTTCTGTGGCGGCTGCAATCACTGAGGACGCTGTGGCGAGCGCAGCCACAGCGTCGACCGTTGCTCAGGAGACATGGACACGCGCTCTGGAGGCCCGAAGCACGGCAATGGAATCCTTGAAGGTGATGACCTCAACGCTCGAGCAAAAGAAAGCGGTTGAAAAGCAGCTGACTGCCTTGAAACAGGAAGCCGGTTATTATGAAGTGCTTCAGAAACTCCTGAGAGGCAACAGATTCGTTGAATTTTTGGCGCTGAGCCAGCTGGACTACATTTTGAAGGAAGCCTCAAGAAGGCTTATGATCATGACCGCGAATCGTTATCGTTTAGAAGTGGATTCCCGGGGTAACTTTAGGATATCGGACCATCATCAAGGCGGTGTCAGCAGAGATTTAAGATCGCTGTCCGGCGGAGAGACCTTTATGGCATCCCTGGCGCTGGCACTGGCCATGTCCTCAAGACTGCAGCTCAGAGGTAAAATCCGGCTGGAGACCTTTTTGCTGGACGAAGGTTTTGGCAGTTTGGATGCGGCACTTCTCGACGTTGTGATGCATTCGCTGGAGACGCTGATTGGCGACCAGCTCAGCGTAGGTCTGATCTCCCATGTGGAAGCGCTGAAGGCCAGGGTCCCTGTCAGGCTTGATGTGACACCTGCTGAGCCCGGTGTCTCCGGAACCCGGGTAAAGGTCGTAGTGAACTGATGGTCTGAAACTAACAGTTTGGATGTGGTGTTATGGCATACGACTATGAACTTGAAATAGCCAGAAAGGCGGCTATGGAAGCGGGACGCGCTATCCTCGAGGTTTACTTTGAAGACATTGAAGTTATTCTGAAAAGTGATGATACGCCTGTAACGAGAGCGGATTATGCTTCCAATGCACTCATTTTGGATAGGCTGATTCACGCGTTTCCCCATCACGGCTTCCTGTCTGAGGAATCCATTGATGACCCGATCCGACTGGAAAAGGAGTTTTGCTGGATTGTGGACCCGCTGGACGGCACTAAGGAGTTTATCAAGAAAAACGGTGAATTTACCATCAATATTGCCTTGGCTAAAGACCGTGAGATCGTCATGGGGGTCGTCTACGCGCCGGTCAAGGAAGAACTGTTTTTTGCGATTCGAGGCGAAGGGGCCTTCATGGAAAAAGAGGGACAGGTTACCCGCCTTCATGTCTCAGAGAGACTGGTCGATCTGTACGCATTGAAATCCAGATCCCATGAAACCATTAGGTATGCTGAGCTTCTGGCCAAGCACTCTGAGCGCATTCTCGTCATTCACAGAATGGGAAGCGCTTATAAAGGCTGCCTGATCGCCCGCGGAGATTATGATATCTATTACAATTTCGGCCACACTATGGTGTGGGACACAGCACCTGTGGATCTGATCGTAACCGAGGCCGGGGGCTATTTCAGGCAGCTCGATCACACGCTTTTCAAGTATAATACGAAGAAGATCAAAAATGACAATGGATTTTTAATCTTGAACCGCCCTGAGAATCGACTGGAATAAAAGGCGAAAGAGGGAAATATGGTGATTATAGTGCGTCCAAAATGTTGGAATACAGACATTTTGGACGTTTTTTTTTAATGCAGGGAAGGCGTAAGCGGGTGTCGGGGGCTATTGCCTGTCGTCTCTCGCTGCTTTCCCTCTTAATATTCCAATTTAAAGTTTTTATTAGCGTCTTGACAAATCAGGCAGAGGTTACTATAATAAAATAAACAAGTGATTATGAAGTAAACAAATGATTATAAATAATATCTTGAAGCAATTCAAGAAAGCAGGTGAAGCATGACTCAAAGAGAACAGGAAATCTACCAACTCATCCGTGAAAATCCTATGGTCTCTCAGCAGGAGATCGCAGACCGACTCGGGATTCAACGGTCCTCTGTGGCGGTCCACATTTCGAACCTGATCAAGAAAGGTTGGATTGCCGGAAAGGGCTATATCCTGAATACCGGTGATTATGTGGTGGTGATTGGCGGTGCGACCATGGATCTTATGGGCTTTTCGGATCGGGCTTTTTTAGACGGAGAGTCCAACCCGGGAATGACCCTGCTGTCACCTGGCGGAGTGGGGCGTAATATCGCTGAAAACCTGGCCCGCTTGGGAGTGGAAGTGCACCTCATGACGGCGGTAGGCCAGGATCTCTACGGCCAGCAGCTGTTGGAGCGGTGCAGAGAGGCAGGCATTGATACACGCGCAACTCTGAAGATCCCTGGAGCGTCCACCTCTCTTTATCTGGCTATGATTGAACCGGATGGGGAGATGAAGCTGGCGCTCTCGAGTATGGCGGTCATGGATCAGCTGGAGGTGGAGGCGCTGCGCCGGGAGGACGCGCTGCTGAGCGGAGCGGCGGCTATCATAGCGGATACCAACCTGCCGGAAAAGACGCTGACCTACCTGATGTCACAATATCGCCACATCCCAATCTACGTAGATCCGGTATCCGCCCCAAAATCCGAGCGGCTTAAAGGCGCGCTGGAGGGTATAGATACATTGAAACCCAACCAAAAAGAGTTGGAAGCGCTGACCGGTATGAAGACGGACACCCTCGACGCGGCGAAGAAAGCGGCAGCGGCGCTGTGTCAAAGCGGGATCCGACGCGTCGTCGTCAGCATTGGAGCTCAAGGCGCGCTGTACGCGACCCGTGAGACGGTTCAGTTTTTCAGGTCATTGCCGGTAAAATCCGCGAATGCCACTGGAGCGGGAGATGCCTTTATGGCAGGACTCGTCTACAGCGCCATCAATAAGCTCGATGACCGCTCTGCAATGGATTGCGCCATGTCTATGGCAGAATTGACCCTTGAAAGCGCGGATGCCATTGCTCAGAATTTGAATGAAAATTTGCTGATGAACCGCCTGAACGCCCATAAAATTGAAGACCGACTTTAAGTGAAGACCAGTGACCGGCATCAGATTATGAAGGTCTATGCCGAGTAGAGAAAGGAGCAAAATTATTTATGAAATTTATTCCTGATATCCATCCTGAGGTGGCGGAAGCCCTTGCACTTGGCCTGCCGGTTGTTGCTCTCGAGTCCACCATCATTTCACACGGCATGCCATATCCGCAGAACGTCCAGACTGCCCTTGAAGTTGAAGAGCAAGTCAGAGAAGCGGGGGCGATTCCTGCGACCATCGGCATCATGGGCGGTAAGCTAAAGATTGGGCTGACGCCTGAGGAAATCGAAGAATTCGGAAAGTCTGACGACGTGGTCAAAGTCTCCCGCAGAGATTTGGCAACGGTGGTGGCCAGAAAGTTAAACGGCGCTACAACCGTTGCCACGACTATGATCCTGGCTGAAATGGCAGGGATCAGAGTCTTTGCGACAGGTGGTATAGGCGGCGTCCACCGGGGCGCTGCAGAGAGCTTTGACATCTCCGCAGATTTGCAGGAACTTGGGAAAACAAATGTGGCAGTGGTTTGTGCCGGCGCGAAGTCCATTTTGGACATTGGTCTCACACTGGAATACCTGGAGACAATGGGTGTACCGGTACTTGGTTATAAAACTGAGGATTTCCCGGCCTTCTACACGCGCACCAGCGGCTATCGCGTGGATGCAAAACTGGAATCGCCGGAAGATGCGGCAGAAATTTTAAGAACGAAATGGGCCCTGGGACTCACCGGCGGCGTCGTTATAGCCAATCCAATTCCGGAAGCTTTCGCCATGGACGAAGATCTGATCAATGATGCCATAGAGACAGCGCTGGAAGAGGCTGCCGCAAACCATATCCGAGGCAAAGAGTCTACACCTTTTCTGCTTGCCAAGGTCAAGGCGCTGACGGAAGGACAGAGCCTGGAGTCCAACATTGCCTTAGTGCTGAACAACGCGAAGCTGGCTGCGGAGATCGCCAAAGCACTGGGTCCTGTGAACGAGTTATAAGGCTGTGAGATAAGCAAAAAAAATTGAAGGGACTGCCGCGACTTGATTTGACATCAGTCTGCGGCAGTCCCTCTTGGTCTCAATTCAATTTTTGCTTAATAGGCGGATGTGTTACTGTCCTTAAAGCGGTGTATTGAAGATTTTTTCTATCATGCGCATCAGCAAGCCGTAATCCTCCCTGCATAGGGGATTCGACTCAAGGGCCTTCAGCGCGTGGGATATCTCCCTATAATACCAGTACTGGTCTTCTTTTGGCGCATTAAAGCTCGACCAGACATCACTTTCATCCATGTCCTCAAGGCTGCGTGCTATGCTTTTAAGGTTGCATAATTTATCTGCCAGGATAATGAGCTTAGCGTCCAAATTGCCTGGTTGGCTGACTTTTTCGATCATGGCCTGTTTTCTGACGCTCCAGGCTTGGGATTTGTCATACTCCGAGCAAAAGGCGACCAAGGCGGCGACGTCTGAGCCAAACTGTGCGGCCACTTCATCAAGCGTCCAAATTGTGTCTTCGACAACATCATGCAGCAAAGCGGCAATGACCACGCTTTCGTCAGCGCCCCACTTCGAAACCATAAGGGATACTTCGATGGGATGCACAGCGTAGGGATCTCCGTCCAACTTGCGGATCTGGCCTTGATGTGCCTTCATGATAGTGTGAATGGCTTCATAGAGTTTCATGGCAGTGACGCCTCCTGACAAGGTTGATCAAAATGTCCCAACCATTTCATTATACGCCTTTCAGTTGAAGTTTCAAAGTTCTGAGATGGTGTATATATAAAAGAGATTCATTGGGAGGTGTCAATATGTACGCAATGGACCAAGAAGTCATTAAAACCATTCGCCTGTTGTCAGCGGATGCGGTTGAAAAAGCAAATTCGGGTCATCCCGGGCTTCCTATGGGTGCGGCATCAATGGCCTATGTCCTTTGGAAGGACTTTTTGAAAGGCAGCGCGACAGATCCGCATTGGGCTGATCGCGATCGATTCGTTCTTTCCGCGGGCCACGGCTCCGCTCTTCTGTACAGTCTTCTCCACCTGTTCGGTTATCAAGTCACGCTGGAGGACCTGAAGAAATTTCGCCAGATTGGGAGCATTACCCCAGGTCATCCTGAGTTCGATGTGACACCGGGGGTTGAAACGACCACCGGACCACTGGGGCAGGGCTTTGGCAATGCCGTCGGTATGGCTGTCGCAGAAATGAGGCTGGCTGAAGAATTCAACACTCAGGACTTCAACCTGATAGATCACTACACTTATGTTTTGGCGGGTGATGGCGACCTGATGGAAGGGGTCGCCTCTGAAGCGGCATCCCTTGCCGGGCACCTGAGGCTTGGGAAACTGATCGTTCTCTATGATGATAACGGGATTACCATTGACGGTGGTACGGAAATCGCTTTTACGGAGGATGTCCAAAAGCGCTTTGATGCTTATGGCTGGCACGTTTCAAAGGTAGAGGACGGCAATGACTTGAAGGCCATTCACAACGCGATTCGTGAGGCCAGGCTGGATACTTCGAGGCCGTCGCTGATTTCGGTTAAGACGACCATCGGCTACGGCAGTCCAAATAAGGCGGGAAAATCCGCTGCCCACGGCGCGCCGCTCGGTTCTGAGGAGCTTGCTATGACGAAGCTGCATATGGAGGCGGATCCGGATGAGTTTTTCAATGTGCCTGAAGAGGTGCTCGCCTACATGAATGACATTATTGACCGTCGGGAGATCGACAGGTTTATGTGGGAGGAAAAAGTCGAAGCCTATATCCTGAATTACCCCGACAAGGCTGCGCAGTGGAAGCAGTGGTTTGATTATGAACTGATGCATGACAGTTTTGACGCGGCGTCCTTCTACAAGCTCTTTGACAAAGCGGATGCGACGCGCAGCATTGGCGGAGAGGTCATGAACGCACTGGTCAGGCTGGCGCCGAACCTGATGGGAGGCTCTGCGGACCTCAACAGTTCCACGAAGACTTATCTGAAGGGCAAGGGTGACTTCAGCCGGATGAACCGCGGTGGCGCGAATGTCAGCTTTGGCGTCAGAGAGCATGCCATGGGCGCGATTCTGAATGGCATGGCGCTTCATGGTGGGCTTCGGGTCTTTGGGTCCACATTCCTGGTTTTTGCCGATTATATGAAGCCTGCGATACGCTTGTCTGCAATTATGGGCGTGCCTGTCGTTTACGTCTTCACCCACGACAGCATAGCAGTCGGCGAAGACGGGCCGACGCACCAGCCAATCGAACACCTTCTGCTGCTCAGGTCTATACCGAACTTATTTGTTTATCGACCGGCGGATGGGATCGAGACCGCTGCGAGCTGGATCGAGATTTTGAAGCGCGTCGAAGGACCGTCAGCGCTGATCTTGACCCGGCAGACCCTCGGCAGCCTTGGAGAGCGGGATCCGCAGGTCGATCGGGGGGCATATGTGATCTTATCTGAAGAGGGTGAAAAGCCGGAGCTGATTTTGATGGCGACGGGCTCTGAAGTGGAATTGGCTGTGAAAGCGGCAATGAAACTCAGGGCGCTTGGAAAGGATCCGAGAGTTGTCAGTATGCCTTGTGTAGAGCAGTTTCTCGAGCAGAGCCCGGCTTATATTGAAACAGTTCTCCCCAAAACGGTCGAGAAGCGAATCTCCATTGAAATGGGCAGAACGCTTGGTTGGGAACGTTTTGTGGGTCTTGGTGGCTTGACCATAGGCATCGACCGTTTTGGAGAGTCCGGACCGGGAGAGGCCGTCGTGACTCATTTTGGATTTACCCCAGACAAAGTAGCGGATCGTATCCTCGCGTACCTTGCAAAGTAAACACAACTTGAGGTATCATAGGAAACGGCTTCCATGTGATGGCGGCCGTTTCTTTTGCATTTTTAAAGGCTGGGGTTTTCCGGTCGTATTTGGAATTTGGAGGTGTGTCGTTTGAAGTATTTCATGGCGTTCGGGCTGATTTGGCTGATGTTTGAAGCCGGAAACGCGCTGAGTCGTCTGATCGAACCCATTATTTTAATCCCCGGGAGCATTCTCGGTATGCTGATGCTGTTTGTGCTGCTCATGACAGGCCTGGTGAAAATGGAATGGCTCACGCCTGTGACAGGTCTGTTCCTGAAACATATGAGCTTTTTCTTTATTCCGCTGGGCGTAGGATTTCTTGGGGCGGTGGATTTGATCGCACCCATCTGGATGGAGATGACTTTTCTGCTGATCCTGTCCAACCTGGCGGTGCTGATTGGAGTCGGCTGGATTGTGCAGTGGCTTGCGAACAGAGAGAAGGTGCGCCCGTGACAGCGGTTTTGTCTGAGTTTCCCGTACTGGCTTTGGTCTGGGGCGCGACGCTTGCGGCCTATGCTATTGGATGGTGGTTGAGCGGACGCATCCGTCTGTCCCTGCTCAATCCATTCCTGATTGGGACTTTGCTGGTGATTGGCGGAATCCTGCTGTTTCGACTTCCTTATGAGCCTTACAACCAGGCGGGCAAGACGGTGACCTGGTTCCTGGGGCCGGTGGTGGTCATGTTGGCAGTCCCGCTCTATCAAAGCCGCAAAACCCTGATGACGCATCTTCTGCCAATTACTGCGGGCATTGCGTCGGGCATTGCGATCTCGGCGGGCACGGTTTACGGGTTTTCCAAAGCCTTTGGCCTGTCGCCGGAGATAATCGTCTCGCTGATGCCGAAGTCCATTACCAATCCCATGGCTATTGAGGTGACCAAGATGTTTGGGGGGATTACCTCCATTACTGTGGCTTCGGTGATCATCACCGGGGTGTTTGGCGCTTCTGTGTCCACTGCTGTATTCAGGGCGGCGCGCATTCACAATGATACTGCCAAGGGGATCGCCCTCGGGGCGGCTTCCCATGGGGTCGGCACCGCGAAAGCGATCGAGATCAGCAGCGAAGCCGGGGCGGCGAGCGGCCTCTCAATGGGGTTGACCGGTGTGGTGACGGTGCTGCTGGCCAGTCTGATCCGGAGTCTGCTGGGTGCATAAAGCAAGGACGGTGTGCCGATGGTCGTTCAAATGACCATCGGCACATTTTTTAAATTGTGTCTGAATTGTAGTGAGTGACAGGCACTCAAACATACTTGGTGACAGGCACTCACTCAACAGACGTGCACCTCGCTGCGCGTGTAAAATTAACTCAACAGACGTGTACCTCGCTGCGCCACAAACCACGCTGCGCGTGATTTATGGCTGCGCTTCGGTCACGGGCTGCGCCCTATACAAACAGTGAACATACCAAACTTCAGAGAGCAA
>CAYQDM010000011.1:53696-113682 GCA_964416305.1 uncultured Acidaminobacter sp.
GCTCTCTTCAGTATGGTATGTTCACTGTTTGTGCACGTCTGTTAGCCTTCGCGGACGGTCACGGGCTGCACCCCATACAAAGAAAAATAATCCCGTTCTTCAGAGAGCAAGCTCTCTTCAGTATGGTATGTTCACTGTTTGTGCACGTCTGTTAGCCTTCGCGGATATTTTTTTTCGAAGCTAAAGCAATAGATTTCCACAATTTGGCCAGCCTATAATAAGGTCTCCGGGGACTTGTCCACAGATTTGAGAGGGCGATTTGAACGTTTGGATGACCTTGATTTTACAGCCTTAATTTGGTAGGATAAGTTCAAAGATCAAACGGTCACCGCACTCCCGCTTGAACAGGGTGGGGGATTTTTTCGGCTATAACGTTCTATATATAGTGTATACATTCTAAAAACATTCTACATATTGTGTTGGGAGGCTTGCCAGGACTATGATGACGAGTATTGAAAAGCGCAACGGAGAGATCGTTTTTTTTGATCGATCCAAGATTGAACAAGCAGTCTTGAAGGCGCTGGTCGCCACGCATCCCCAAAGATCGAGGAGCAGTCTGAAGAAACTTTCAGAGGTCGTGACGGACTATGTGGTCGAGGCAGCAGGGAACCGTGCTTTTGACGGTGGGATTCCAAAAGTTGAGGAAGTTCAGGATCTCGTTGAGAACACGCTGATGTCCATTGGCGAGCACGACACGGCGCGCACTTACATCAAATACCGCTATGAACACAAGAAGATTCGTGAGGAACGTCAGTCGGTCAAGGACATCCTCAATATGTTTGACGATTATATTGGCAAAAGCGACTGGATGGTCCGTGAAAATTCCAACATGAGCTACAGCTTGCAGGGATTGAACAACCATATTATCGCCAAGGCATCCCAGATCTTCTGGCTGCACCATGTCTACGACGAAACCATTCGAAATGCCCATGTGAATGGGGATCTGCACATCCATGACCTCGGCCTGGTTTCGACCTACTGCTGTGGGTGGAGTCTTGAAGACTTGCTGCTGAGAGGCTTTGGCGGTGTTCCGGGCAAAGTGGAGTCAGGACCTCCGAACCATTTTGAGTCGGCACTGATGCAGGTGGTCAACTTCATCTATACCCTGCAGGGTGAAGCGGCGGGTGCTCAGGCAATTTCCAACTTTGATACGCTGCTGGCGCCTTTCGTTCGTCATGACAATCTGAGCTATGACGACGTTTATCAGGCTATGCAGGCTTTTGTCTTCAACATGAATATAGCGACGCGCGTAGGTTTCCAAACGCCGTTTTTCAACATCACCATGGACAAAGAAGTGCCTTCCACCCATAAAGACCTCCCGGTCATCATAGGCGGGAAGCATCACTTTGACAAGGCTTACGGTGAGTATCAGGCAGAAATGGACATGATCAATATGGCTTTTTGTGAGGTCATGATGGAGGGCGATGCCAAGGGACGCGTCTTCACCTTCCCAATTCCTACTTACAACATTACCCGCTCCTGGGATTGGTCAAATCCGGTCACAGACAAGATCATGGAGATGACAGGAAAATTTGGCATTCCGTACTTCAGCAACTTTGTCAATTCGGATCTCGATCCGGAGGACGTTCGGTCCATGTGCTGCCGGCTCAGGCTGGACAATACTGAGCTGAGGCGACGTGGCGGCGGTTTGTTTGGCGCCAATCCAAAAACGGGATCGATCGGTGTCGTCACTATCAATATGGCGAGACTGGGCTATCTTTCCAGAGATTTTGATGAGCTCTGCGAGCGCCTCGAACGACTGATGGAGATCGCGAAGTCATCTCTGGAATTGAAGCGCGACATTTTGGAGATCAATATGAAGCGGGGTCTGTATCCATATTCCAGATACTATCTACAGGACATTTACGAGGGACATGGCGCGTATTGGTTTAACCATTTTGCGACCATCGGCCCAAATGGAATGAATGAGTGTATTCAGAACTTCACCAAAGGCAGGGAAGACATTACGACGGAAGCTGGACGCGCAATGGCGGAACGGGTACTGGACTTCATGAACGAAGTGCTGGTGCGGTTCCAGGTTTCGACGGGGCATCTTTACAACCTGGAGGCCAGCCCTGCTGAGGGGACGGCTTACAGATTCGCGAGACTCGACACTGCGAAATATCCGGAGATCATCACGGCCGGCAAAGACGTGCCGTATTACACCAACAGCACTCAGCTCCCTGTAGGGTACACGCCGGATCTGTTTGATGCGCTGGATCACCAGGACAGCCTTCAGACGCGCTATACCGGCGGGACCGTGTTCCACGCCTTTATCCCTGAGAAGATCGACTCGAAAGAGGCGCTCAAATCTCTGATTCACAAGGTGTCAAGCCGCTACAGGCTGCCGTATTTCACCATCACACCTACCTTCAGCATTTGTCCGACGCATAAATACCTTCGCGGCGAGCAAAAAACCTGTCCGGAGTGCGGCGAGGTTACAGAAGTCTGGTCGCGAGTTGTAGGGTATCACAGACCGGTTCAGAACTGGAACGACGGCAAGCAGCAGGAGTATGAGGAGCGCGTCGAGTTTGAGGTGGCGAACTAATGGAAACCATGACGATCGGGGGACTCATCAAGACGACGCTGATCGACTTTCCGGGCGAGGTCGCCACGGTACTGTTTGCAACGGGATGCAATTTCAATTGTCCGTACTGTCATAACCGGCCGCTGATTATGCCATCCGCTGAGACGCTGACCAAGGGCACTGTCATGGCACACCTGGAGAAACGGGTCGGGCTGAGTGACGGCGTGGTAATCAGCGGTGGAGAGCCTACGCTGCAGCCGGGACTTGAAGCCGCGGTCGTTGAGATTCGAAACCTGGGGTACAAGGTCAAACTGGATACCAACGGAACTCGGCCAGAGGTGCTGAAACGCCTGCTGGACAGGGGACTTCTGGATTATGTGGCCATGGACGTGAAAAGCTCAGCGGACCGCCATGAGCGGGTTACCGGAGGTCATGCGAGGGATCGGGATGCCGTGGAGCAGAGCATGGATCTGCTGATGGGCTCAACGGTGGCGCACGAATTCAGGACAACGGTGGTCTTTCCTCTGCATGATTATGAAGAACTCAGGCGGATTGGGGAACGCATGGCGGGAGCGGGTAGATGGGTACTGCAAGCTTATAAGCCAGCGCCTGCGATTCCTGAAAAAGAAGCGCTGACGACGCCCCCTATGGGCACTCTGGAAAGCTGGAAGAGTCAGCTTGAGCGCGACATTCCGGGTGTCAATATTGAATTGAGAACGGGTTATTAGAAAGCAAGAAAGTTAAGGTCTCCGGGACATAGTTCCGGGGGCTTTTTTTTCTGACGGATCAGGGGCTGCGAGCCTGAAGGGAAGGAAGCAGGTGTCTGCAGCTGGCGCCTATCACGTCTGGCGCCTATCACGTCTGACGCCTATTGACCCCAATTTCCTATTTCGAAGTATGGATATACAAATAAAATAAAAAAGATTATACTATAGGTGGCAAAAATGTGACTGCTTCAGGCTGCCGGAGAGACTGTGGCAGAGACTGCGGGAGGAATAATATGCTGACTGGCATTGGCACAGATTTGATTGAAATTGATAGAATCCGGCGCGCGATCTCGCGGCACAGCCGGTTTCTGGAACGTGTTTTTACAAAAAACGAACTCGTTTTTTTTGAATCCCGGGGCATGGACACAGCCAGTATAGCCGCGAATTTTGCCGGTAAGGAGGCAGTACTCAAGGTTTTGGGTACCGGCATTACGGGGTTGTCCTGGAAGGATATTGAGATCCTGAGGGAGACGTCCGGCAAGCCTTTTGTGAAGCTGACCGGCCCGGCAGCGGTCCTTGCCGAGCAATTGGAAATCAAAGAGATTCTGATCTCGCTTTCCCATTCGAAAACACATGCCTTGGCTTTTGCGACAGGCTTAAGGAGGTAACATAAAATTATGAGACTGGCTATGAGTCATCAGATGCAGCAAATCGACAGAAAAGCTATCGACGAATACGGCATTCCCAGCATAGTATTAATGGAAAATGCCGGCAAAGTCGTCGTTGATGAAATTATGAAAATGAGAAGTGAGTTCCAGAAGGCTGTCATAGTCTGCGGTCCCGGAAACAATGGCGGTGACGGTTTTGTCATTGCACGCCACCTTTTCAACCTGAACGTACCCGTCAAAGTCTTTGTGGTCGGAGAGGTCTCTGAGCTGAACCACGACTCTATGCTCAACTACTCCATCCTCAAAAAACTCGAGTTTCAAATCGACGAAATTAAAGATGACGCCAGCATTCTGGCTTTTGAACGTTTCTTAAGGCCGGGCAATCTGATTGTCGACTCAATATTCGGAACGGGCATGTCCAGGAAAGTGGGGGGCATCTATGAACGAACCATTGATGCCATCAACGAAATGGCCCATCAAGTCCTGTCGGTGGACCTGCCTTCCGGAATTGACGGCAACACCGGCCACGTTCTGGGCACGGCTGTCGACGCGGATAAGACCGTAGCCCTTGTCATACCCAAAGTCGGAAATATTTTATTTCCAGGCTCAGACTACAACGGCGAAGTGATCATCAAGGGCATAGGCGTGCCGGATGTCATCATTGAAAAGGTCGGCATAAAATATAATCTGATAACGAGTGACATCATCACACCTCTGATTCCACACCGAAAGCGCAATTCCCACAAAGGCGACTATGGAAAGGGCCAGATCATCGCAGGGTCCATAGGCATGACCGGCGCGGCAATTCTGGCCTGCAGAGCGGCACTCAGGTCCGGCATGGGACTGCTGAAGCTCTATATCCCGGAAAGTTTAAATACGCTGATCACGACCAGTGTCCCGGAAGTCATCACTGTTCCAATGTCAGAGGTGCGTCGCGGCGTCATAGGCATCAGTAATTTCCAAAAAATTATTGAAGATACCTGTTGGCCGGATGTCATCGCGATCGGTCCCGGCTGTGGTGTTAACGCCGAGATCTCCGAGCTGATCAAACGGCTCCTGAATGAATCCGAAGTGCCAATGGTCATTGACGCAGACGGTATCAACGCACTTTCAAAGAGCTTGCACTGGCTGGAAAATAAAAAATGCCCGGTGGTCTTGACGCCGCATGTCGGGGAAATGTCCCGTCTGACAGGACTTAGCGCAGATGAGATCAACGCGGATCCTATCGGGACAGCAGTTAGGTTTTCCAAGACATGGAAGACCGTGACGGTGCTCAAGGGCGCTCGCACGGTTGTCGCGACACCGGAAGGTGAAGTATACGTCAATATCAATGGGAATTCAGGCATGGCCACGGCTGGAAGCGGCGATGTGCTGACCGGCGTCATCACGAGCATGATCGCCCAGGGGCTGGATCCTGTCGGCGCGGCGGTTATTGGTGTTTATCTCCATGGCCGAGCAGGGGATCTCATGGTGGCTGAGCGCGGGGAGCACGGTCTTCTGGCGGGCGACCTGGTGCTTGGACTGACAAAAGCGATCCGCGAGTTGGTGGAGGCTTAGGTGATTCAAGACTGCTTATACTATTTAGTTGATGGAGGCGTTAAAATGATCGATTTGACCTTAATTCCAAGACCCGTCTGGGCGGAAATCAACCTTGAGCATCTGGCACACAATTTAAGAGAAGTCAGACGGTTGACCAGGAAGGATGCCCTGGTTATGGCAGTCGTCAAGGCGGATGCCTATGGCCACGGCGCAGTTGAGTCCTCGCGCGCGCTTCTCGACGCCGGTGCAAACCGGCTTGCTGTCGCTGTTCTCAATGAAGCGCTGCAGCTGCGGCAAGCATTTCCGGAAACGGATATCATGGTACTGGGCTATACACCGGCGCATCTTTACGATGCGGTCGCAGCCAACGGCATCATCCAGACCATTTACAGCATAGCTCACGCGAAACCTCTCTCAGACGCTGCCGTCAGAAATGGTGTGAACATTCGGGTGCATATTAAACTGGACACGGGTATGCACCGGATCGGTATGCCTGCAAATGAGGAGACAATCCGCGAAATTCTCGAAATTTCAAAGCTGCCTGGCCTTGTGATTGAAGGGATCTTCACGCACTTCGCCGTTGCGGATGAAGTGGATAAATCCTATACAATGAAGCAGGTTGAAAAATATAATTTTGTGGTACAAGGGCTGGAAGCGGGCGGGCTCTCGATTCCGATCCATCATGTGTCAAACAGCGCCGCAATCATAGATTTGCCTGAACTCAACTACAATATGGTGCGGGCAGGGATCATGCTCTATGGCCTTTATCCTTCTCAGGACGTGATCAAAGACCGGGTTGTCCTGAAACCTGTCATGAGCCTGAAAGCCTGCCTCTCCCATGTCAAGACCCTCGAGTCCGGCAGCGGGATCAGTTATGGATTGAAATACGTCACTCAGGGCCAGGAGGAGATCGCGACAATGCCTCTTGGTTATGCCGATGGTTACACGCGTATGCTCAGCGGAAAAGGCGAAGTTCTTTTTAAGGGGCAGCTCAGACCGCTCACAGGCCGAATTTGTATGGACCAGTGCATGTTTGATGTGACCGGCCTGGACGCCAAGCCGGGTGACGTCGCAGTTCTTTTTGGTGAAGATGGCGAAGGGAATGTACTGCCTGTAGTATCCCTCGCAGACAAGCTTGGAACCATCAATTACGAAATGGTCTGCATGATCGACAAGCGAGTACCGAGAGTTTATGTCCGCAGTGGTGAAATCACAGCGGTCAAAGACTATGTTTCGATGATCAGATAGGGAAAAATCTAATTTGAAGGAAGTTATAGTTATAGAATTTGCATGGTATTGTCGTTTACATGGCACCGGACTTTACGAACCCGTCCGGATGGTGTAAAATAAATTGAATCGATCCCCCAGGTCAGACAGGAGGTGTTCAGAATGAGCGAAGAAGTCATGGGCATGCACGCCGGCAGCCATTGCCTGAAAAGGCTTGAGTATCCGGAAGATATCATTGATGATATTAAGAACGATCCGGACATCAAATGCTATTATGAAAACGATTTTGTCGTATGCTTTGACTCGCGCGTAGAAAGTTTGCGAAAGTTGCTTGAAGAGAAGGTTTTTGAGCTCGAGAGCGGCTACCAGACTATGGCCAGCTTTAATCTGGACTACTGTGAAGTCGGCTTCCGTTGTGACAATTGTACCTATGAACGTTACGAACACATGCTTGAAGAAGAAGAGGACGAAGATGCCTTTTTCTAATGTCAAGCGAGGAGATGTGTTTTTTGCTGATTTGAGTCCAGTCGTAGGGTCCGAGCAAGGGGGGCAAAGACCTGTACTGATCATTCAGAACGACGTGGGAAACAAGTACAGCCCTACGGTGATTATTTCTGCTATTACGGGAAAAATCAGCAAGGCAAAACTTCCGACCCATGTGGAAATTTCAAAAGATGAGCTCGGTCTCGTCAAGGACTCTGTCGTACTTCTTGAACAGATCCGTACCATAGACAAGAAGAGGCTGATTCAAAAGCTTGGGGCGCTAAGTCCTGAGGTGATGGAAAAGATTGATGTGGCCTTATTGGTCAGCTTAGGACTATATGATCTTGGCGGAGGCGTCCGGCGTTAGCTGGAGGCCTCTCACCTTGAGATTATGAATTTGGGAATCTCGACCATTTGTCGGGCAAACCAATGCAAGGTGTGTAGGAGGTAAAAATTTGAACAAAGTTATAAAAAATCTGGGACACATGGCACTTGGCGCTATTATGGCGCTTGCGCTTTTTGGAGCAGTTTCAGTCGCGACCTCCGGCGATCCGGGTACTTCCACGGATCCTGTCGTCACCAAGAGCTTTGTAGAAAAAAGACTGTCGGAAATCTCAGGGGCGTTTGACAGCAAGATTAAGCAGTTGGCGGATCGCGTGAGTGGCATTGAAGCTATTGCTGGTACTGGTTCCGGCACAGGTTCGGCAACACCTGGTGCACCACCTGCCTTCACAGTCATAGAGCTTGCTGATGGTGATGTTGTCACTTTTGGTGAAAACACCCAGGTCATTCTCAGGGGCGGCGCCGCAACGGCAATAGCCGCTGAAAACGATCTGCCTGACGTTACCGGCGGAACAGGTCTCGGTCTAGGCACTAAAGTGCCGCTGAACCACCTGATCATCATCCCTAAGGATGACGGCCGCGGCATGAAAATTGTAGATAGAGCCTGGCTCATGATCGCAGGACAATATACCGTCACTAAGGCGGCTCAGTAACCGCTACATTGGGTACTGAATTCAACAGAAAGAATCAACCGCCAGATGAGGAGCGTACGGTAAAATGGATAAAACTTTGAAGAAAATAGTGTTGATTATGATGGCCCTGAGCTTGATCGCGACGGGCCTTCTCGACGTGTCCAGAGCAAAAGCAGAACGCCAGGCTAAGACCGTGGACATAGTCCTGGATTACGACGAGTTTAATGAAATGGCCAGACAGTCCGGAAGGTCATTTGAAAACTGGATGGCATTTTTTGCCGATCAAGGTGTGCGGCATGTGGCATTGAATGAAGAGACACTGAAGAGCCTGAAAGATCAGGGGCGGGCAGTTTCTTATGCCACACAGCTGGAGTTTGTCTCTGAAAGCCATTGGGACCTGGGATTACCAGCGTCCTTGGTATCGGATCTAAACAGCAGTCAGGCAGATCGGTATGACTTAGTGGTGGAGACCTCGGATCCGGAGACAGCAAAATTTGTCGAAACCGGTTTGAGCTCCAGACTTGGATCGGATCATTATAAATCTTACAACAGTCCAGAGACCGCCTGGTTTGTCATTGACGGCACCATTGAACAGGCTTTGTTTGAAACTGGAAGAATTTTGACCGGCGCAGACGGCAAAGTCGTTGAGCGGCCGGATGTGTATACAAGCAGCCTGCTCGATCGTATAGGCATTGGGTTTGACCCGGTAAAAATTGAAGCGGTTCGCGCTGGCGGCCTTGAGGTTTTGCCTCGCCCCATCAACAATCCGCTGAATCCAGACCTGGCTCTTGAAGCCTTTGAAGAGGATTTTTTGAGCTATGGTTTTGAGACGACATATATCATTTACAGCGGTCAGGAAGTCATTGGCTACAACGGCGAAGAGGTGATGTCGCTGGATCGCCTGATTCAGGCTCTGGATAGGCTTGGTTTATCCACAAGTTTGATCGAGGCAGGAAATCAATTGGGTCATGTCGAGACCCGAGGCGGAGAATATGTCGCGGAGAACAGCCAATATAAGGCAGTTCGTGTGTTTCCGGTCGTCCGATACATTCAAAAAAGAGTTGGAATCTACAATTATGAAGGTTCAGAGGAAATTGAAAATACACTCTATCGTGCAATTACAGAAAGGAATATAAGAAGTATTTATATGAGGCCGTTTTTGGAAAATGACCGTGTATATCTGACAGATCGAAGTGAATATGAGAGAATGTTCGCATCTCTTGAAGAGCGTATTGCCGCCCATGGATTATCTTACGGTGATGCCGGTGTTATGGGCTTAAATGTACCACCGCTTTCATTAAAACTGATTTCCGGGATGGGTCTGGTCGCAGCAGCGGTTTGGCTTCTCTCTCAGCTGGTAAGACTGTCGCTTCCGGTCGGTGCAGCACTTGCAGGGCTGGGCACTTTGGGTGTCGCGGGTGCTCTGTTTGTCGCACCAAATTTGGCGACAACACTTCTAGGACTCACATCCAGCCTTATATTCCCTGCCTTGTCCGTCTATGTTTTGCTTAACCAGCTCAAAAAAATAACTGACAATAAGACTGACTATAGTCTTTCGGAGATTTTGAAAACAGCGGTTGTCCTTTTAAGCGTGACATTTATCATATCTTTGGCAGGCGGGTATTATATTGGCGGATTTCTCTCGTCATCTGCCTATCTGCTCGAAATGGAATACTTCAGAGGCGTCAAGCTTTCGCTGGCCGCACCTGTCGCGGCGGCGGCAATATTCTATATTCTGAAATTTGGTTATGGCCGAAAGTCGGAGGATGAGGTCGCGGTTGAAAAAAGCGGGACAGTCTATTGGAAGGATTTGCTGAGACTATTGGATGCCGGCATTAAAATGAAGCATGTGGCCGTCCTAGGCGCGGCGGCAGTCGTCGCTTATGTTTACATTGCGCGCTCCGGCCATGAGACTGATCTCCAGCCTTCTACCCTCGAAATGATTTTTAGGAATACTTTGGAACAAATGCTTCTTGCCCGACCAAGAACAAAGGAATTTCTCATGGCTTTTCCTGCAGTCATGATGGTAACTGCAATGGCTGCCAATAAGAGGAAAGCACTGATTTTACCGCTTGTTCTCATTGCGTCTCTTGGCTATTCCTCCATTGTCAATACGTTTTCGCATCTGCGGTCACCACTGTATTTGTCCACGGTAAGAGAACTTTATGCCCTTGGTTTTGGCATTGTGATTGGCGCTGCAGCGTTGATTGTCCTTCTGATCCTGGATAAGTGGCTGGTGGAAGGTTTGTATGCAAAATGGCAAAGGGGCCGTGAACATGACCAGGCATAATCTTCTGATCTCAGGTTATTATGGATTTGGAAATATTGGTGATGAAGCTATTTTAGATACAATGCTGAAGCGAATCCAAAATGCGGTGCCTGAGGCGCAGATAACAGTTCTGTCTGCCAATCCGGAGCGTACTCAGTCCATATACGGCATAAACGCGGTGAAACGCGCGCACCCTTTGAAGGTATTCAGCGCTGTTTTAAAATGCGATACCCTGATCAGTGGCGGCGGCAGTCTGATCCAAGATGTTACCGGCAGACTGAGTATCCATTATTATCTGATGATTCTCCTGGCGGCCAGTTTACTTGGAAAACGCGTCATGGTCTATAGTCAGGGGATCGGCCCAATCCAAAAGCCTCTGAACCGTTTCCTGACAAAATGGATTTTGAACAGAGCGGATGTCATCACTGTACGGGAAGAGAATTCAAAAACAGATTTGATACAAATGGGGATACGGCCTGAGCGTCTTTTTGTGACGGCAGATCCCGTCATTGATATGACTTGCCCCGGAAAAGGTATTGGAGAGACTATTCTCAAAGAAGCCGGACTTGATTTGCAGTCGCCTTCCAAGCGCATTGCCTTTGCCTTAAGATCAAAAGATTTCAGGGATTCGAAATCGTATGACGCGCTGTGCAGCGTTGTAAACACCCTGTTGGATCAACAATGTGCCTTAATACTTCTGCCCTTTCATTTTACAGAGGATCTGGAAGTGATTCAGCGCCTGGAGGCGGAGTTTGGAGGACGAATCCATACTTTGGTGGAGCGTCATTCCATTCAGGAAATTCTGAGTGTGATCCATGCCATGGATCTATTGGTTGGAGTCAGACTCCATGCGCTGATATTTTCGGCAGTAGCGGGTACTCCTCTGATTGCGTTATCCTACGACCCTAAAATTGATTATTTTATGAAAGCGATAGGGCAGTCGACCTTTGGCTCAGTAAAAGATTTTAAGCCTGAGCAGTTGACCCGAGGCATTTTGGATAAACTCGACAATACAGAAGCAGACCGCGCGACTCTCGTCTCAGCAGTTGAGGACCTGAAGTCCAGGCTTGACATTAACGAGCGCGAACTTGTGAAATTGCTGGGAGGGAAGTAAGCAAATGACTAGTGAAGCAATTAAGATTCTTGGCGTTCGCGTGGATAAGGTCAATCCGGTGGAAGCCTATAACCGGTTTTTACATTTGATGGACAGTCATACCATGTCTATGATTTTCACGCCTAATACCGAGATTGTCATGATGGCGCAGCAGGATAAAGCGCTAAGATCAATCTTGCGTGAGGCGGATCTGGTTGTTCCGGATGGTATAGGACTTGTCTATGCCTCCAAACTCCATAACCTTGGACTTGATGAACGCGTGACAGGCATAGACCTCATGGAGCGCATTCTGAGGTATTGTCATACCACTAAGCGTTCCATTTACATACTGGGCGGTAAACCCGGCGTGGCTGAACGCGCTATGGAGGCAATACTGAAAGTCTATCCCAGCATTGAGTCAAAAGGCTTTCAGGATGGCTATTTTAGACCGGAGAATGAATTAAAGATCATCGATCGAATCAATGAGCTCAAGCCGGACATTCTCTTTGTAGCCATGGGTGCGCCTAAACAGGAAAAATGGATCTATAAACACAGAAAAATCCTCAATGTCAAAGTCGCTATGGGCGTCGGAGGCAGCGTGGATGTTTGGGCGGGAACAGCCAAGCGCGCTCCTGTCTTTTACCAAAAGGCAAATTTGGAATGGCTTTACCGACTATTAAAAAATCCAAGCCGGGTTGGCCGGATGATGGCGCTTCCAAAATTCATGTTCAAAGTTCTGTTGAGCAGAGATTTCAGTAAAGACTATGCACCTAAAGCAGAAGAAGGTATCAATGGCGGACACTCGGAAGCTTCAGTTTCGGCTTCACCGGATAAAAACGCCAATAACTGATAGTGTTTTTACAATAACTGAAAAACAGGAGGTACAGAAGTGTCGCACCACAACATTGCACTGGAAACGACCGCGCGTCAGATCCGAAGGGATATTATTGAGATGACGCATGCCGCCAAATCCGGACACCCCGGTGGATCTTTATCTGCCGTGGAAGTCCTGACGACGCTCTATTTTGATGAAATGATGATCGATCCCGCTGAGCCAAAACTCAAGGATAGGGATCTGTTTGTCCTTTCAAAGGGACATGCAGCACCTGTGCTCTATGCTACGCTTGCAAGACGAGGCTATTTTAATCCAGAAGAGCTTATAACACTAAGACAGCTGGGCTCAAGACTTCAAGGGCATCCCGACATGAAGAATATCCCAGGGGTTGAAATGTCTACAGGCTCCCTCGGACAAGGTTTCTCAACGGCGGTTGGCATGGCCCTATCCACGAGAGTTACCGGTTCCAAAAGTCGTGTCTACGCCCTTCTTGGAGACGGAGAGCTCAATGAAGGCTTGATATGGGAAGCGGCAATGGCCGGCGCCCATTACAAACTCTCTAATTTGGTGGCAATTCTGGATTTCAACGGTCTCCAAATTGATGGCACCAATGATGAGGTCATGGCGGTTTCACCCGTGGATCAGAAGTTCAAGAGTTTTGGTTGGAATGTACTGACCGCTGACGGCCACAATTTTGATGATTTGAAGCGCGCCTTCGCTGAGGCGAGGACTTTCGAAAATGCCCCAACGGTTATTCTTGCGACGACGGTAAAGGGCAAAGGGGTTTCATTCATGGAAAATCAGGTTGGCTGGCACGGCAAAGCGCCTTCTGCCGAGGAAAAAACGATTGCGCTTGAAGAGTTGGGAGGTGCTGAGCATGTCTAATCCTTCAGTTCAGAAAAAAATGGCAACACGCGAAGCTTATGGAGAAATTTTGGCAGAACTTGGCGGAAAATACCCAGAGATCGTCGCTTTGGATGCGGATCTTTC
This sequence comes from uncultured Acidaminobacter sp., assembly GCA_964416305.1. GTDB lineage: Bacteria > Bacillota > Clostridia > Peptostreptococcales > Acidaminobacteraceae > Acidaminobacter. The sequence goes on from CAYQDM010000011.1 coordinate 67,009, forward strand.
CAAATCAACGAAAACGGATGTGTTTGCCAAGAAGTTTCCGGAGCGCTTTTTCGACATGGGCATAGCAGAGCAGAACATGATGGGGGTTGCTGCCGGTATGGCTGCGGCTGGTCTGAAGCCGTTCGCAAGTACTTTTGCCATGTTCGCTGCAGGACGTGCTTTCGAGATCATTCGCAACTCTATTTGTTATCCAAATCTGAGTGTGCGCATCTGTGCGACGCATGCCGGTATTACTGTCGGGGAGGACGGGGCATCTCATCAAGCTATTGAAGATCTTGCGCTGATGCGGGCGCTTCCTAATATGACGGTGATCCAACCATCGGACGGCGTGTCTGCCAAGGCGCTGATCGAAGCCAGCCTGGACATCAAGGGCCCGGTTTATGTGCGGCTGGGTCGTGCAGCAGTACCAATGCTCTATACAGCGGATACGGCCTTTGAGATTGGCAAGGCTATGACGCTGCGCGACGGATTTGACGTGACTCTGATTGCTACAGGCATTATGGTCAACGAAGCAATGAAGGCCGCGGAGGCTTTAGCTGAGAAGAGCATCACAGTTCGGGTGCTTGATGTGCACACCCTCAAACCAATCGATTCTGAGGCAATCCTGAAAGCTGCTGCTGAGACTCAACTGATTGTAACGGCAGAAGAGCACAGCATTATAGGTGGACTTGGGTCCGCTGTCACTGAGGTGACAGCAGAGGGCTGCCCGGTTAAAGTGGTCCGGCTTGGAATTATGGATACTTTTGGCGAATCCGGCACACCGGAGGGGCTCATGAATAAGTATGGCCTCACAGCAGACCATATCGCTCAGGTTGTTTTGAAAAATTTGAAATAAACCGTCCGCATTGACGAATTAAAGTAAACTCAAAAGATGAGAAGAAGGCGAACTATCCTAATTCTCATCTTTTTTTTCTAATTTTATAAAAAATTATGACGATTATGTAAAAAAGTCAACTTTCTTGTGTTGACAATCAATTGTTCATTCAGTATAATCCATTTAATACCTGATAAGAGCGTTGAAGGAGAGCTTCAGCGGCAAGGTCCTTTCAGAGAGTCCGTCACTTGGTGTGAGACGGATAAGGGTCGCCGGTGGAACATCGCTCCGGAGCTTCCGGCTCGAACTAACAGTAGACCGGTACGGTTGTCCCCGTTAAAAGACTGGAATTCGCGACGTCGTGCGCCGATTCGAAGAGGCGGTTTTAAAACCGTAAAGTAGAGTGGTACCATGGGGAATCCCCCATCTCTACGAGCTGATTGAGCTCGTGGTGGTGGAGGGTCTTTTTTTTATACCCGGAAGCGCCGACGAAAATAAGACAGGAGGTTATTAAAATGACGAAGAAACTTCATGCCAAAGTCGATCATGGTGTAGATGGACTCATTCGCGTCCTTAGCACATTGAGAAGAAGAGAGTTCGACGTCGTCGGCGTCGAGATGGAGGAACACGAAGGTGCCCTTTGGATCACACTCGATGCGCCGGATCAGACAACAGACCGTGCGCTGGAACATGTCAGAAAACTCTATGGCGTCCATGACGTCCGCTGGGTTCGATAAAAAGGAGGAAATATTAAAATGGCAAAGATGTATTACGAAAACGAAATTTCCAAAGAAGCACTCGCAGGTCAAACAGTCGCCGTCATTGGCTATGGAAGCCAAGGCCGCGCGCATGCCATGAACCTAAAGGAGAGCGGATTTGACGTCGTGGTGGGTCTCTATGAAGGCAGCCCGTCCGTCAAGCGCGCTGAATCAGATGGGCTCAAAGCTGTCAGTGTTTCTGAAGCAGCACGTGTCGCAAATGTTGTCATGATTCTCGTTCCTGACGAGCGTCAGAAAAAGGTTTATGACGAGCATATCGCGCAGCACATCACAACCGGGAAATCTCTCGTTTTCGCTCACGGCTTCAGCATCCACTTTGGACAAATTGTACCACCGGCTGATGTTGATGTTTTCATGATCGCACCTAAAGGCCCTGGCCACCTGGTCAGAAGAGTCTATGAAGAAGGCCGCGGCGTTCCTGCCCTCGTTGCTGTTCATCAGAATGCTACCGGCAAAGCCCTTGACAAAGCCCTCGCGTATGCTGCCGGCATTGGCGCTGCAAGAGCAGGCGTTCTTGAGACCACTTTCAAAGAAGAAACTGAAACGGATCTCTTTGGAGAGCAGGCAGTTCTTTGCGGTGGCGCGACAGAACTCGTCAAAGCTGGCTTTGACACACTTGTCGAAGCAGGTTATCAAAAGGAAATCGCATATTTCGAGTGTCTCCACGAACTCAAGCTCATTGTTGACCTCCTTTATGAGGGCGGCTTTGAAAATATGCGTTTCAGCGTCAGCGACACGGCTGAGTATGGCGATTATATGATTGGCAAGCGCATCATTAACGACGCAACTCGCGCCGAAATGAAGAAAGTTCTCGCAGAAATCCAAAGCGGCCAATTCGCTAAAGCTTGGATCGAAGAAAATGAAAAAGGCCGTCCTATTTTCAATAAAATTAAAGCTGCTGAACTTGAGCACCCGATTGTCGAAACAGGCAAGAATCTGCGTTCTATGATGTCGTGGATCAGACAGTCGGAGGTGAAATAAAGTGAAGAGCTCCGCTATGAAGAGCGGTGTGGAGAGAGCGCCACACCGCTCTCTTCTCAAAGCCCTGGGCCTCACCAACGAGCAGATCGAGCGTCCGCTCGTCGGCATTCTTCATGGCCACAATGAAATTGTTCCAGGACATACTCATCTCGACAAGCTGGTACTGGCAGTCAAAGAAGGTGTTCTGATGAATGGCGGCATGCCTATCGCTGCACCGTTCATAGCTGTTTGCGACGGCATAGCCATGGGTCACAGAGGCATGAGATACAGCCTTCCAAGCCGTGAATTGATCGCCGACTCCATCGAAACTATGGTGATCGCCCACGCTTTTGACGCCCTCGTCATTATTCCTAACTGTGACAAAACAGTACCTGCCGCGCTGATGGCTGCGGCCAGACTGGACATCCCAACGGTGATCGTCAGCGGCGGCGCGATGCTTGCCGGCAAGACCAAGGATAAAGTGACAGATTTGACGACCGTCTTTGAAGGCGTTGGCCGCCACTCCCAAGGCGGTATGACCGACGAGGAGATCGACGACCTCGAAAACAGCGCCTGCCCAACGTGTGGTTCCTGCTCAGGCATGTTTACCGCAAACTCCATGAACTGTCTTACAGAGGCGCTTGGCATGGGACTTCCTGGCAACGGTACTATTCCGGCAGTATACGCAGATCGCACGCGACTTGCGAAGATGGCTGGCGCAACCGTCATGAAACTGTTCCAAGAGAATAAGACCCCAAGTCAGATTATGACACCGGAAGCCTTCGAAAATGCCCTTGCAGTAGATATGGCCCTTGGCGGTTCAAGCAATACAATTCTCCACTTGACTGCGATCGCGGCTGAATTTGATTTCGCTCTCGATCTCCGACGCGTGGACGAGATCAGCAAAACAACTCCAAACCTTTGCCGACTAAGCCCTGCAGGTCCTTACCACATTGAAGACCTTCATGATGCCGGCGGCATCAGCACGGTCATCAAAGCTCTCGGTGCGATTGGGCGCTTTGACCTAACCCAGCAAACGGTGGACGGTACTTTTGAAACTAGAGTCTCAAGAGCCAAATTGCCGGATGGGAAGGTCATCGCTAAAACGGAGGCCCCTTATTCAGAGCAGGGTGGTATAAAAATCCTGTTTGGCAATATTGCACCGGAAGGTGCGGTCGTGAAACAATCGGCTGTCTCACCGAAAATGAGAAAATTTGAAGGCCGTGCCAGAGTCTTCGAATCAGAAGAAGGCGCCACAGCGGCACTGCTTTCAGGCAAGATAGAAAAGGGCGATATTGTCGTCATTCGCTATGAAGGACCAAAAGGCGGCCCGGGAATGCGCGAAATGCTGGCGCCGACCTCGACCCTCAGCGGTCTTGGCTTGGATGAACACGTCGCTCTGCTGACGGATGGCCGTTTCTCGGGTGCGACCCGTGGTGGTGCGATTGGCCACATTTCACCTGAAGCCTACGAAGGCGGTCCAATCGCTTTCGTTGCTGAAGGGGATACCATCTCTTTTGACCTCGACAAAGGTACCTTGAACGTCGACGTCGAACCTGAGATTTGGGAAGCGCGCAAGGCAAACTGGTCAGCTCCAGAAAAACCGGTGACCGGATATCTCAAAAAATACAGGGCAAGCGTCACCTCTGCATCCAAGGGCGCGATTTGCCGCTAGGAGGAACCGCTTGTGAATGGCGCGGAAGCTATCATCAAAACACTTATAGACGCAGGTGTGGGAACCGTTTTCGGTTACCCAGGCGGCGCAGTCATACCGCTCTATCACGAGCTGTATAAATATCAGGATCAGATTCATCATGTCCGCCTGACCCACGAGCAGCATGTCGTGCATGCGGCCGATGGTTACGCCAGAGCCACCGGAAATGTGGGCGTATGTTTTGTGACCTCCGGACCGGGCGCGACAAATACCGTCACGGGGATTGCCACAGCGTTTATCGATTCCATTCCGTTGGTCGTTCTCGCAGGTCAGGTACCAAGCAGTTTGTTGGGTCTGGATTCTTTCCAGGAAATCGACATCACCGGCATTACTATGTCCATTACCAAGCATAATGTGCTGGTGCGTTCCATGAAAGATCTGATTCCAACTTTAATTGAAGCTATGGAAATTGCGGTCTCGGGCAGACCCGGCCCAGTGCTCGTCGATATTCCGAAAGATTTTTTCCTTTCGGAGTGGACCCCGGAAATGTCCAGAGAAGTTCGCAAAACCCATGAAACGCTGCACGGTTTGGATGAAGCACAGCTCGACCAAGTCGCATCACTGTTCGAAAATTCTCAGCGCCCGCTGATCTATGCCGGCGGCGGCGTCAGACTTTCAGGCAGTGAAGTGGAACTAAAAACCCTGGCAGAGTCCCTGGATGCGCCTGTCCTCAATACTTTGATGGGTCTTGGAAGTTTCCCGAGAAATCATAAGCTTTCCTTTGGCATTGCCGGCATGCACGGCTCCAAGATCGCCAACCGTATGATGAATGAAGCGGATGTGATCCTGACCATAGGTGCAAGATTCAGCGACAGAGTCATCGGTGATCCGTCAAAGTTTGCACAACAGGCAAAAATAATTCATCTGGATGTCGATAAAACTGAAATCGACAAAAATATTCCTGTGGCACTGTCGCTGGTCGGAGATGTCAAAACCATGATCCGCCAGATCGCAGAAAGACTGGGCGTGCGTCGCCATGAGACTTGGCTGCAGGAAATCTCGAATTACGATAAGCCCGCTTTCAAAAATAAATACGCGTTGACACCTCAAAACGTATTTGGCGCACTGAATGAGCGAATGGATGAAAATACGCTCTTTGCAACAGATGTCGGTCAGCATCAAATGTGGGCTGCGCAATATCTCGAGTTTCAGGGCATCAGAAACTGGGTGACTTCAGGCGGGCTAGGCACCATGGGCTTTGGCCTTGGCGCCGCCATTGGCGCTAAAGTTGCTTGTCCTCACAAAAAAGTTTATCTGATTACGGGCGACGGCAGCTTCAGGATGAACATGAACGAACTTGCCTCCCTGGCGGAGCATAATTTAAAAGTAGACATCATTCTCTTTAAAAACAATGCCCTCGGTATGGTCAGGCAATGGCAGAAAATGTTCCAGAGCGGTGTTTACAGCGAAACGGACATTCAAGACGTCATTGACTTTGAGAAACTGGCCAGTGCATTTGGACTCAAGGGGAAAGTGATCTATACAACAGAGGCGTTTTCCGAAGCGCTTGACGCTGCTGAAAAAGATCCGGTCGCGAATTTGATTGTCGTTGAATTGAATCCCAATATCAATGTCCTCCCGATCATTCCTCCAGGCAAGTCCATCGCAGACTCCATAGAGGACTGGGAAGAGGCGGATATTGCACCGCCTGCCGGGAGCCTTTAAAAGCAGTTTGAAGAGATCATGACCAACTGAACGAAAAAAATCAGTGAGGCGGCGCTAAGGTTGTCGGTGAATCCGGGACCTTTGTGCCGCCTCCTTTTTTGCGCTAAAATGACAAATAATACCTGTGGTACATTGGGGGCGTTTGACCGATTCGGGTAAGTCCTGTATAATAAGAGTATTCTGAATGATACAAGGGGTGGAACTGATGACGGAAAATGAGATGACAATGGAAGAGCTCATGGGCGATATCGATAAATCGATGACGCGTCTGAACCAGGGTGATTGCGTTGAGGGCACAGTCATGTCCAACAATGGAGAAGAACTGGTCGTCAATTTGGAGCTTATGACAGATGGCGTGATGCCAAAGAGTGAAATGGATTTTGAAGATGGTTCGTCCATTGAGAGCGTCCAGGTCGGCACCAAAATGCAGTTCGTTGTGCTTAAGGAAGATGACGGGCAAGGCAATGTCGTCCTTTCAAGAAAACGCGCAGTGGCGCTCGACGTCTGGGATGAAATCAACCAGTCCCTCGAAAGCGGACTCCCGTTGAATGTAAAGGTCACCGAAGTGGTGAAGGGCGGCGTCGTCGGCAAATTTAAAGGTGTTCGATTCTTCATGCCGGCATCGCAGGTTCGCCTGGAGCGCGTCGAAGATCTGAATCAAGTGGTCGGTGAGACCATGGATGTCGTGGCTATTGAAGTAAGAAACAAAAAAGACTTCGTGGTTTCGGGCAGAAAATATCTCGAAGCGCAGCGCGTACTTAAAGAAGAGGAAATCTACAAAACCCTTCAACCGGGCGAAACGGTAGAAGGTGTTGTCAGACGTCTTGCGGACTTTGGCGCGTTCGTTGATATTGGCGGCGTGGACGGACTCGTGCATTTGAGCGAACTCTCCTGGAAGCGCGTCAAGAGCGCTTCTGAAGTCGTGTCTGTCGGAGACAAGGTCAAAGTCACAGTGTTGAATGTGGACCCTGAAAAGCACAGAATTTCACTGCGCTTGGCGGATTATGTCAATAATCCATGGAGCACAGTTAACGAGCACTATCACGTGGATGAGATCGTTACAGGGGTCGTGAGAAGACTTCAACCTTTCGGCGCTTTTGTAGAGCTCGCGGACGGTCTTGAAGGTCTGGTGCACGTTTCTCAGATTTCAGACGCTCGGGTGGAGAAACCTTCTGATGTTCTGTCCGTTGGACAAGAGGTCAAAGTAAGAATACTTGGCATTGACGCAGATCAGCAGCGCATCTCGCTGAGCATTAAAGCCGCTCAGGACAACGGAGAGGATGCTTATACCGCTTATGTTGAAGAAGAAGAAGAGGCACCAAGTGCGACTTCAACTCTGGGCGATCTCTTTGGGGACAAATTTAAAGATTTTTTGAAATAGAATAGTTATTTATAGGGGGAAGTTGTACAGCCGGGACGTCGAGAATCGATTTTCGGTGAGCAACTTCTCTTTTTGATTTATATTCAAGGTTATAGTCTTTTTTTGCAGGGTATAAACGACCATGTCAAGGAAGGAGGAACAAGTGATGAGAAAATACGAATTGGAACCGCATCAATTGACCAGAGCATGTGATTTAAATTGTCTGCCTTTTGAGACGACGGAGGAGCTTGAACCTTTAAAAGCCATAATGGGTCAGGATCGCGCTGTGGAAGCCGTTAAATTCGGACTCAAAATGAAGAGAAAAGGCTACAACATTTATGTAGGGGGGAGCTGGGGCACCGGAAGAAACAGCCTTGTCCGCCATCTCTCCGACGCGGCTGCCAAACTTAGAACGCCGCCAAAAGATTGGTTGTATGTCAACAATTTCAAGGTGGCTCGGACACCAATAGCCATTGGTCTCCCACCTGGTGAAGGAAAAGAATTTATTAAGAGCATGGGATTTATAATCAGTTTTCTCAAAAAGGAAATATCCAACGCCTTTTCCGGGAAAGATTATGAAAATGACCGCGCTGGATTGCTTCAGGAGTACTCTGAAAATACTCAGGTCATCATAGATGAGCTCAATGAGATTGGTGAGAAATATGGCTTTCGTTTTGCGCAAAATGAACGGGGTCTGATCAGCATCCCGCTAAAAAATAATGAGCCTATGACTGAGGAAGAGTATAGAAATCTGACAGAAGAGGATTTTGAAAAGCTCAAATCAGAGTCTGCGAGACTGAGCATTGAAACCTCAGACCTCTTCAACCGGCTGAGAGGGGCGGAAGAGCAGTTCCGCCAAAAAATGCTGGACCTTGACGCCAAGACTGGGAGAGGGATCGCGACCTTTCATCTGTCCGAGATGTTTGAGAAATATCGCGACAACGAAGCCATTGTGCAGTATCTGAATTTTCTGATTGATGATATTGTTGAGAATCTGGAAAGATTCAAGAATGATGGCGGCGAGGAACAGGCAACTGGACCTCTGGCGGCACTTATGCCAAGAAGCAGCGAGTCCTTTTTTGACCGCTACGCCATCAACCAGTTTGTTAACAATGATGGTAAAGAGCACGCCCCGGTTGTTTTCGCGTCAAATCCGACATACTACAACTTGCTGGGCGGCATCGAGTACAAAAATGAGCTCGGCGTTTTAAAGACGGACTTTACCATGATCAAGCCGGGCCTGCTGCACGAAGCCAACGGGGGTTATCTGATCGTTCTGGCAAAAGACATTTTGACTATGCCATACGCTTGGAAGGGCTTGATGAGAGCGCTGCTGGACGACGAGATCACCATTGAGTCACTGGGAAGCCAAATGGGCGCTATAGTCTCAACGACCTTGAAGCCTCAGCCTATCCCGCTGGATATCAAGATCATTCTCATTGGAGATCAGTATACCTATCAGCTGCTGTATTATTATGATGAGGAATTCCGAAAGTTGTTTAAGGTCATGGCAGATTTTGATATTGAAATGGACCGGAATGAGGACAATATTGATAAAATCGCTCGGTTTATTGCAAAGCATTGCCATGAAGACGGACTTAGACATTTCAGCAGGTGCGCGGTAGGACGAGTTATTGAGCAGAGTTCGAGACTGGCGGATGATCAAAATAAGCTGAGCTCCCATCTGAATAAGCTTGTGGATTTGATTTATGAGTCAGACAGTTGGGCGGATGAGGACGGTTCAGAGCTCGTTGAGTCAAAGCACGTCGACATTGCGCTGGAAATGATTGAGAAGCGCAACAATAAAATCGAAGAAAAGGTCCTGGAGATGTTTGAGAATGGGGACTATTTACTTGATGTCTCCGGTGAAAAGATTGGCGAGATCAATGGCTTGGCAGTCACCGGCTCTGGGCAGTATCAATTCGGGAAGCCAACCAAGATCACAGTTTCAACTTACCGTGGAAGAGCGGGGATCATCAATATAGAACGTGAGGCTCGAACCAGCGGTGCAATCCATGATAAAGGGGTCATGATCATATCGGGTTACCTTGGTCACAAGTTCGCCCAGGACAAACCTTTGGCACTGACGGCCAGTATCGTCTTTGAGCAGTTGTATTCGGGCATTGACGGCGATTCAGCCTCCAGTACAGAGCTGTATGCCCTGCTGTCCAGTTTGTCAGAAATTCCAATACGTCAATCCATTGCCGTTACCGGCTCCGTCAACCAGCGAGGGGAAATTCAGCCTATTGGCGGGGTTAACGAGAAAATTCACGGTTACTTTAAGGTGTGCAAGCTGAAAGGCTTAAATGGTGAACAGGGCGTCATCATCCCTCACCAAAATGTCAAGAATCTGATGCTTTCAGAAGAAATCATTGATGCGGTCAAAGCCGGTTCATTCCACATCTATTCTGTTCATAACATTGATGAAGGTATTGAAATCTTGACGGGCATTCAAGCAGGCACCATGTTTCCGGATGGCTCTTATACTAAGGATTCCGTGTATGATCGCGTCAACCGGAAACTGCAGGAACTGATCAAGCCGTCACCGGCGGAGCTGGAGGCTCTGCGGCTCTCCAAAGCCATGAGAGCAGAACTGGATGAAAAAGAAGGCTCAGAAAATGGGGAAGCCAGCAACCCGGTTAATGGCAATGATAATGGTATTGACAATGGCAACGAGAGCGGAATTGGAAAGGATGACAGCAGCGAGGACGGGGAAGATGACTCTGGACCAATTCCGGGTCAGCTGCCCATTGAGGAGCCTATGGAAGATGAAGACGAAGAGGGTGATGAGGACAGAACCTTAAAGTAAAATTTGGCCGATTGTAGGATGGAAGTTCAAAACGTGGCATTTGAACGCCTCAAAAATAAACAGCCGAGGAAATAGGTGCAATTAACCCATTTCTTCGGCTGTTTTGTGTTCCTACTTGCCCTTTAAATCCGCGTTCGGCGTCCGGATGATCCTATGCTCCGTGATCAGATAGTCCAGTGGAATGTCATGGGGCTCGACAGGGATCTGCCCATTTGGAACGATCTGAAGATCATAGGCTATGCCGCAGACGATACATTCTGTACGGACATGTGGAAGGAGCTTGTCATAATAACCGGCGCCATAGCCAATCCGGTTGCCGAGGACGTCGAAAACAACACCTGGGGACAAAATTAAATCCAGATCTATGGGTTCGATATCCGGCTGACGATCTTTAGGCGGCTCAAGTATGCCGAAAGAGGATCGGACCAAGTCGTCGAAAGATTTTATTGAATATAAATCCAATCGGTCCGCCTTTTTGTTGACTCTGGGAACCACAGGTGTTATGCCGATTTTCCATAAGTGCTCAATTATGCCCGAAGTACGGACTTCGTCTTTGAAATCCATGAAGATCATGACGGTTTTGGCGTTGTCGAGAAGCGGGGTGTGGATGAGCTGGTCGAGTATTTGAGCGCTTTTAGCGTCAAGCTCTTCTTCAGAAAGACTGCCTCGACGCGCAAGAATATCCGCGCGCAGTGTTTGTTTATCCATGGGAATCCTCCTCAATTGTATGTCTAACTCCATCATAGGCAATCCCTGATGAATTGGCAAGGGTTGACTTTTGTTGATTTCTATTTAGGGGGGTGTCATTGAACTGTAACCTCGGCTTCATATGGTTTTTTTGAATGTTCGCTTTTCTTATGACTGTGATTAAGATAGAATGGTAGTGATGTGAAAGTGAAAGAGAGTATTTAAAGTATTTATTGGCGTCTATGCGTCTATGCGTTTACGCGTCTTAGAGGAGTGATGAACCATGCATTTTGCGGATCGCTTGCCGGAAGATCTTCCGCAGATTCGCCTGGAAGGTGTCACGGTCCGTTTTGATAATGGACACGAGGCGCTGAAGGACATTGATTTGGATGTCCAAAAGGGAGAGTTTATTTTCGTCGTTGGCCCATCAGGCGCCGGTAAATCGACGTTTATCAAGCTGTTATTGAAGGAATATGACGCGACAGCCGGTAAAATTTATGTCTGCGGGCAAAAAGTTTCCAATATGCACCGAAGGAAGGTGCCATTTTTGAGACGTCAGCTTGGCGTGGTGTTTCAGGATTTCAGGCTGCTGCCCAACAAGACGGTGTATGAGAATGTCGCGTTTGCCATGGAAATAATTGAAGCCAAAGATCGGGATATCCGAAGGCAGGTGCCTATGATCCTCAGTATTGTGGGACTGGCTGACAAGCACAAGCTATATCCGCATCAATTATCCGGTGGCGAGCAGCAGCGCGTTTCCATTGCGCGGGCCATGATCAACAATCCACCCATACTCATAGCGGACGAGCCAACGGGGAACCTGGATCCGGACACCTCCTGGGAAATCATGAAACTGCTCAGGCAGATCAACCAGAGGGGAACGACCATCCTCATGGCAACTCACGACAAGAATATCGTTGATGTCATGCAGCAGCGCGTTATTGCGCTAAACAACGGCGTGATCATCAGGGATGAGTTGGGAGGTTGTTACGGCTGTGAAGATTAGGTCGATACGTTATACGCTTAAAGAAAGCATGAAAAATTTATGGAGAAACCGGATGATGAGTCTGGCGTCCTTGTCTTCGGTGGCCGCGACGCTCCTGATCCTTGGGATTATCTTTATTTTGATCGTCAATATCAATTCGCTCGCACAGGGCGCGAAGGAGCAGTTCGATACCATTCAGGTCTATCTCAGTGATGGATTGGAAACGTCCAGGATTGAAACCATCGGCCAGGAAATCTTTGCGCTGGAAGGCGTGCGGGAAGTCACCTATGAAACCAAAGAAGATGCCATGGGGAAAATGAAAGAGCAGTGGCAGGAAAACGGCTATCTGCTGGACGGCCTCGAGTCGAATCCGCTTCCGGACAGCTTTATCATCACGCTGAATGACATAGGCTTCGCGAATTATGTGGTGCGGAATGTTGAGAAGTTCGAGGGCGTAGAAGAGGTAAAATATTATCAGGAAATCATCGAGCGGATGATGAATATCGCGGATATGATTCGAACGGTGGGGCTGGCGGTCATGTTTACGCTGGTGGCACTCAGCACATTCATCATTAACAATACGGTTAAACTGGCGGTCAACGCACGACGCCGGGAGATCAACATCATGAAGTATGTGGGAGCGACAAACTGGTTTGTCCGGTGGCCGTTTCTCGTGGAAGGCACCATTCTCGGACTGATAGGTGCGCTGATTTCGGCGGGGGTGATTTACGCCCTCTATCAGTATCTGCACACAATACTGAGCAGCCAGTTCTATGTATTGATTGCCGCTTATCTCGTCAGTGTTGAATCGGTCATGAGGGATATTCTGATTTTGTTTATTGTGATTGGTTCGGGAATTGGAATTTTGGGCAGTATATTGTCCATGAAAAAATATCTGGATGTTTGATGCGCGCTTGAAGATTTTTTTGCCGATGGTGGGTTGAAGTGACCATCGGCTCAAAAATCCTTTCGCTGAAAGGAGGTCACCCCTTGAAGAAGTGGATCGCCGTCCTGCTTGCCGTGGCGCTGGTATTTGGCGCGGTTGGCTCGGAGAGCTGGGCAAGCAGCCAGGATCTGAAGAAGTATCAGGAGCAGCTTAAAAAGCTTCAGTCTGACATGAAAAGAATTGATGAACAACAGCGAAAACTGACCAGCAATCAGAAATCTGTGGTGAAGAAGATAGGCAGTATTGAGGACAGCATCCGTTCGGTTGAAGCTGAGATGGAGAGCATCGCAGAACAGATCGAGATGACGGAAGGCACCTTGAACACCACCATGATGGAGCTGGCGAACGCGGAATCCAAGATCGTCGAAAAGAAGGACACGCTTAACCAGCGCCTCCGCGTCATGTATAAAACCGGCCATGTCGGTTATCTTGAAGTGCTGCTGGGTTCTTTTAATTTTGAAGACATGCTGAGCCGTATGGACATGCTTCAGAAAATTTATGAGCATGACACAACGCTGCTTGAATACATGCAGCAGCAGAGGGATCTGGTCGAGGAGAAAAAGAAATCTCTCGAGGAGCAGAAAGCTTCTCTGGTATCCTTGAAAGCCAATTTATCCAGCAAGCAAGTGAAACTCTCCAGCGATCTTGTCAGTTTGGATGCCGAGCAGAAGAATTTGAAGAAGGATATCAAGGCACTGGAAGCTCAGGAAGACAGGTTAAACGAGGACGCAAAGAAAATTACCAGCTTGATCGCCAGTCTCAAGACCAATGAGAAGTATGTCGGCGGCAAGATGATGTTCCCAACACCGGGGTATACGCGGATCACGTCGCCATTTGGCAATCGTCTGCACCCGGTATACAAAACTTACAAGATGCATACGGGTATTGATATCGCGGCGCCTTCAGGGGCAAAAATAGTCGCGGCTTTGGATGGAACGGTCATCTACTCGGATTGGTTTGGCGGGTATGGCAAAGTTATAATGATCGATCATGGCGGCGGCATTGTGACACTCTATGCCCACTGTTCTTCCTTATCTGTGAAGTCAGGGACGAAGGTCACCAAAGGTCAAACTGTGGCGAAAGTTGGAACCACGGGCGTTTCAACCGGCGCGCACTTGCATTTTGAAGTGCGCCAGAACGGAAAATATGTCAATCCGGTCCCGTGGGTGTCCAAATAGCCCGGTGAGGATTTACACAATAGACAACCATAGGATGTGGTCAATTGAAAAAGCGAAGCGTGGTACTGCTTTGTTTGTTTATGATGATTCTCAGTTCGGTCGGGACCTTTTTTGTGAGCAATCTTCTGCAGCTGCGAATTGGGGACAAGATTATAATGTCAAAGGCGGACCTCGAGTATTATCAGGCGCTGGATCAGCGCTACAGCAAAGTCGAAGAGTTGAAAGGTTACATCGATCAGTATTTTTATAAGGATGTCGCAGACGTGGATTTTGAGGATGGCTTGTTGAAAGGTCTGTTTTCATCTCTTGAAGATCCCTACTCCATTTACATGAATGCTTCGGAGTATGACAACTTCAATATATCCACAACAGGTGAATACGGTGGGATTGGCGTTGTGGTCAGCCCGAACGAGAATGGCTATATTGAAGTGGTTTCGCCAATAGAGGACACGCCTGCTGAGAAGGCCGGCGTCAAATCCGGCGATATTATCCTGACTGTGGACGATACAGACGTGGATATGGACATGTATGAAGAGGCGGTCAGCATGATTCGCGGCAAACCAGGCGAGGCAGTCAAACTGACGATTCGTCGGGTGGGTGTCTCTGAAATCCTGGAGTTTGTAATTGTAAGAGAACAAATCAAAGTGCAGGTCGTGAAGACGGAAGTTCTCGAGGATCAGATTGGCTATTTGAGACTGACTTCTTTTGACGAGGACGCGTATAAGGAATTCAAAACTGAATTGTCCGATTTGCAGCGACAAAACATTAAGGGCTTGATCCTTGACCTGCGTGGAAATCCAGGCGGATCTCTCACGGAATGTACCCAGATCGCGGACTATCTGCTGGGTGAGCAAGTGATTGTTTATATGGAGGACCGTGCCGGCGAAAAAACCTATTACAGGTCAGACAAAAATAAAGTGGACTTGCCGTTAGTGGTGCTTGTCGACGGCGGTTCTGCCAGCGCTTCGGAGATATTGACAGGTGCTGTTCAGGATGAAGAAGCAGGTGTGGTGATTGGTACGCAGACCTTTGGCAAAGGCCTGGTCCAGTCGGTAATCGAGCTTCGCGACGACACGGCGTTCAAATTGACGACGTCCCAGTATTTTACCCCGGACGGTACCAACATCCACAAGGTTGGCATCACTCCGGATATCGTCATTGAGCCTTCGGAGGATGAAACCTTGGATGTTCAGCTCGACAAAGCGGTTGAGGTTATCAAAGCGTCAATTCAGGAGTCTGTCAATTCAACGGTTCAGGGGGCCTCGAATTGAAAAAACATTTGCTTCGCGTCATGCATCTTGAGTGGTTGCCAGTTCTGTTTATTGCATTGGTTCTGTTCAAATTGATCGAGAATTATGTCAGCGTCTGGTCGTTTGTTAAGCTGCTTGTCGGACTTTTAATGCCGTTTGTGTGGGGCTTTGGAATCGCATATATTCTCAATCCGCTGATGAAAAGTCTTGAGAGATACTTGCGCTTTCCGAGGACCTTGAGTCTTGCAGCGACATACGTTTTTGCGATCTGGGTAGTGTACCTGGCAATGACGGGCATTGTACCGAGTATTGCTGCAAGTATTCGGGATATCATCGACAACGGTCCGACTTATCTTGAATCCCTCAGGAATTTTCTGCTGAATGCCTCCGCGCGCATTGAAAGCTTCGAGGCGTTCGATCTCGAGAAATTTTTGGAACGCTGGAGTCTCGACAATATGCTGGGGACGATCAGCGAAAACCTGGACACGGCAATCAGCGCCATGTTCTTTGGGGTGCTTGGATTTGCGAACAGCATTTTTAAGTTTGCGATTGGATTGATCCTTTCAATTTACATGCTGAAGGATAAGGAAAAGTTCATTTCCAGCATCAAGAAGTCGATTTATGCGCACTTTGACCGGGAGACTGCGGATGGGCTCTGCGGATTGGTTTTCGAAAGTGACCGCATGTTCACGAAGTTTATTATTGGAAAGATCATCGATTCACTGATTATAGGCGTCATTGCTTACTTTGGTTTTGTTTTCATGGACATACGTTACCCAATCCTGCTCGCGCTGATCGTTGGGGTGACGAACATGATCCCTTACTTCGGACCATTTATTGGGGCGGTGCCCGCGGTTCTGATCACACTCTTCTACAGCCCGATCCAGTCGTTGTGGGTGCTGCTGTTCATCTTTGTTCTCCAGCAGTTTGACGGGTACATTCTGGGACCGAAGATCCTTGGAGATTCAGTGGGGGTCAAACCGTTCATGATCATTTTGGCGATTTTGCTGGGCGGCGGCCTGTTTGGGCTATTGGGAATGTTCCTGGCAGTGCCGACGGCAGCGGTCATAAGAAATTATTACCGGCGACATGTGGATCGTCGGCTTGAGGAAAAGGGCATTGTGATTTAGTATATTGTTCTTGAAATTTCTGTGCAAAAGAACGTAAAACCTGCTGGCAATATTCAGGCTTATAATTCGTTTATTATTGCTCAGTTATTTACGGAATATACTACTTGTGGTTGTGACCCCGGCGTGCGCCGGGGTCTTTTCTGTCTTTTCAGTGGTCAAAGGCAGATGTTGAGAAACGTTATCGCAAGCTCTGGCACCGAACTGAAAACTGTCCGCGTCACCAGGTTGAAACTTGTCCGCGTCACCAAACTGAAACTTGTCCGCGTTGCTTACATTGATTGACGGGGTATAGATTAGAAGAGTATAATGAATAGAGAACAAACGTTTGGGGAATAGAGGTGATCGCATGACCTTTCAAGTCGTATCAGAATTCAAGCCTACCGGGGATCAGCCAGCGGCAATAGAGAAGCTGGTGAGTGGCTACACATCAGGAATGAAGGAGCAGGTTTTGCTTGGGGTAACCGGCTCAGGCAAGACTTTTACCGTGGCCAATCTGATCGAGAAAATTCAGAAACCGACACTGGTTCTGGCCCACAATAAGACACTGGCAGCTCAGCTGTGCAGTGAGTTTCGGGAGTTTTTCCCGAACAACGCTGTCGAGTATTTTGTCAGTTACTATGATTACTACCAGCCGGAAGCGTATGTCGTGCACAGCGATACTTTTATAGAAAAGGATTCGTCTATCAATGATGAAATCGACAAGTTGCGGCACTCGGCCACGGCGGCGCTGTTTGAACGTGAGGACGTGATTATCGTCGCATCGGTGTCCTGTATCTACGGCTTGGGTGACCCTATCGACTACAACAGCATGGTGCTGTCGCTTCGTCCCGGGATGGTCAAAACCCGTGAAGAAATTTTATCCAAGTTGGTTGAAATTCAATATGCCAGAAACGACATTGCCTTTACCCGCGGCACCTTCAGGGTGAGGGGCGACGTCGTCGAAATCTTTCCCGCCGCCTCGGAAGAAAGCGCGATCCGGGTGGAGCTGTTTGGAGACGAAATTGAGAGGATCGCCGAGGTCAATGTCCTGACCGGTGAAATCTTGGGATACAGAAAACACATTTCCATATTTCCAAGATCCCACTACGTAACAAGCAAAGAAAAAATAGAAGCAGCGATCAGCGTCATTGAGCAGGAATTGGAAGACCGGCTCAAATTCGATAAGGATGAAGGCAAATTTCTTGAAGCTCAGCGAATTGAGCAGCGGACCCGTTACGACATTGAGATGCTGCGAGAGATGGGCTTTTGCCAAGGTATTGAGAACTATTCGAGAATTCTGTCCGGAAGACCTCCCGGGAGCCGTCCATTTACACTGATTGACTACTTCCCGGATGATTTTCTGATGGTGATAGATGAATCCCATGTCACCTTGCCCCAGGTTCGCGGCATGTACGGCGGGGATCAGTCGAGAAAGCATACATTGGTGGATTACGGTTTTCGTCTTCCGTCAGCCCTGGACAATCGACCACTCAGCTTCGACGAGTTTGAGAAGGTGCTGGACAAGATCCTGTATGTCAGCGCGACACCATCGGCATACGAACTGAACAGGAGCGGACAGGTGGTCCAGCAGATCATCCGTCCAACTGGGCTTCTGGATCCCCATATCGAAGTGCGGCCGGTCAAGGGTCAGATCGACGATTTGTATTCTGAGATTTTGGTGCGCGTCGCCCGCAAGGAGAGGGTCCTGGTGACGACGCTGACGAAAAAAATGGCAGAGGACCTGACGGATTACTTTAAGAAGATGGATATCAAAGTCAGATATATGCACTCTGAGGTCGAGACGCTGGATCGAAATAAGATCATTCGCGGGCTCAGGGTGGGAGAATTTGACGTGCTGATCGGGATCAACCTTCTCAGAGAAGGCCTAGATCTGCCGGAAGTCTCCTTAATTGCCATACTGGATGCGGATAAGGAAGGGTTCCTGCGGTCTGAAACGTCGCTGATCCAAACCATCGGCAGAGCAGCGAGAAATATTGACGGACGGGTGATCATGTATGCGGATGTCTTTACGGCGTCCATGCAGAAGGCCATTGACGAAACCAACCGCAGGAGAGAGATTCAGCATGCCTACAACCTGGAGCACGGGATCACGCCTAAGGGTATCGTGAAATCCATTCGGTCGATCATTGAAGCGACTGAGGTGGCCGAGGAGGGACTGGATCCGGAGATTGCGGCATTGGTGCTGGATTCCGCGGATCTAGAGCGGATGATCGAGGATCTCGAGAACGAGATGTATGTGGCTTCGGCCAATTTGGAATTTGAGAAGGCGGCTGTGCTGCGGGACCGAATTCTTGCGCTTAAGAAAAAATTGAGGTGACACAAGGTGAGCAAGAATCAACTGGAAATCAGGGGTGCCAAGGAGCACAACCTGAAAAATATCGATATTGACATTCCCCGGGACGAACTGGTCGTCATAACCGGGCTGAGCGGTTCAGGGAAGTCCTCTTTGGCCTTTGACACCATTTATGCGGAGGGCCAGCGGCGCTATGTGGAGAGCTTGTCTGCGTATGCCCGACAGTTTCTCGGCCAAATGGAAAAACCCAATGTGGAGTCCATCAGCGGCTTGTCGCCGGCGATTTCGATAGATCAAAAGACCACGAGCCGAAATCCCAGGTCTACGGTGGGCACTGTGACGGAAATCTATGATTACCTGAGACTGCTGTACGCCAGAGCCGGAACACCCCACTGCCCGGTATGCGGTATCGAAATCTCACAGCAGACGGTAGACCAGATTGTCGACCGCGTCATGGGACTGCCCGAAGGGACCAAAGTTCAGGTGCTGGCGCCTGTCGTTCGCGGGAAGAAGGGCGAGCACAAAAAAGAGCTCGAGTCTGTCCGCAAAGAAGGCTTTGTCCGGCTGAGAATTGACGGCGAGATCAGGGAGGCTTCTGAGGAAATCGTATTGAACAAGACTCAGAAACACCTGATAGAAGTGGTCATTGACCGGCTGATAGTGCGGGAGGGCATACAGCAAAGGCTGTCAGACTCCGTCGAAACAGCGCTCAAGCTGACGGGAGACCTGGTGGTGGTCAATATCCTGGAGGGCGAGGATCTCGTCTTCAACACCCAGTTTGCCTGCCCGGAGCACGGACTCGGCATTACGGAAATGGAACCCCGCATATTCTCCTTCAATGCACCCTACGGCGCCTGCGAAAACTGCAAGGGCATTGGGTATCTTCAAAAAATTGACCCGGATCTGATCATCCCAAACCGTCACCTGTCCATTAAGGACGGCGCGGTGGCACCTGTGGCGAACAGCGGACAGGAGACCTTTTTCCCGCAGATGATCAAGGCGATCCTGGATCATTTTGGAGATTCTGATGAAACGCCCATTGACCAGCTGAAACCGGAGACCTTGAATACTATCCTGTACGGCTCGGGGACTCAGGAATTTGAGATCTTTTTTGACAGCCGCTTTGGGGGCTACAAGAAATACAAAGCGAGCTTTGAAGGGATTATTCCAAATATTCAGCGCCGCTACAACGAAAGCCAGTCCGACAATATGCGGGAGTGGTTCAGCGAATTTATGAGCCTTGAGCCCTGTGAAAAATGCCATGGCGCACGGCTTAAGGACGAAGTTCTGGCCGTTCACTTTGGCGGCATCAACATTCATCAAATGACGGAAATGGCAGTACGCGATTTGGTCGACTTCTTTGGCAGCATAAAGCTGAACATCATGAAAACCGCCATTTCTGAACCGATTGTCAGGGAAATCTCCGGCCGGCTCAACTTCCTCAAGGACGTTGGCCTCGATTATCTGACCTTGTCCCGGACGGCTGGGACATTGTCCGGCGGCGAGTCCCAGCGAATTCGTCTTGCGACACAGATTGGATCGGGATTGGTAGGGGTGCTTTATATCCTGGATGAACCATCGATTGGTCTTCATCAGAAGGACAACAATAAACTTCTGAAAACCCTGAGAAACCTCACGGAACTCGGCAACACACTGTTGGTGGTCGAGCATGACGAAGAGACCATTATGGCGGCGGATCATGTCATCGACATGGGACCCGGCGCGGGTGTACACGGCGGTGAAGTTATCTTTTCGGGCAAGGTGCCTGAGCTGATGGTGAGTGAAACTTCCCTCACCGGCCTGTATCTCTCAGGCCGTAGGAAGATAGAACTGCCGAAAGCGCGAAGAAATCCAAACGGACAGTGGATCCGGATTCTCGGAGCGGCTGAAAATAATCTCAGAAACATTGATGTCGAGATCCCAAGAGGGGTCATGACCTGTATCACGGGGGTTTCCGGTTCCGGGAAGAGCACGCTGATCAACGAAATTCTTTACAAAAGCGCTGCGGTACGCATCAACGGTACCCGGGTCAAGCCCGGCCGTCATCTTGGGATTGAGGGCCTCGAAGAAATTGACAAAATTATTGATATCGACCAGTCGCCAATTGGACGCACGCCTCGGTCAAATCCGGCGACTTACACCGGCGTCTTTGATCCGATCCGGGATCTCTTTGCACGTGTTCCTGAAGCTAAAATCAGAGGCTATCAGAAGGGCCGCTTCAGCTTCAATGTCAAGGGGGGCCGCTGCGAAGCCTGCCGCGGGGACGGCATCCTTAAAATTGAAATGCACTTCCTGCCGGACGTATACGTTCAGTGTGATGTCTGCAAGGGCAAGCGATACAACCGTGAAACCCTGGAGGTCAAATACAAGGGCAAGAGCATTGCGGACATTCTGGACATGAACGTCGAGGAAGCGCTCAACTTTTTTGACAGCATACCAAAGATCAAGCGCAAGATTAAAGCACTGCACGAGGTCGGGCTGGACTATATCAAACTGGGTCAGCCGTCTACAGAACTCTCCGGGGGCGAAGCCCAAAGGGTCAAACTCGCCACGGAGCTTAGCAAGGTCAGCACGGGCAGAACCCTGTATATTCTCGACGAGCCGACTACGGGCCTTCATATCGCCGACGTCCACCATCTGATTAAAG
Organism: uncultured Acidaminobacter sp.; assembly: GCA_964416305.1. GTDB lineage: Bacteria > Bacillota > Clostridia > Peptostreptococcales > Acidaminobacteraceae > Acidaminobacter. The sequence goes on from CAYQDM010000011.1 coordinate 88,226, forward strand.
TGTTGGACCGTCTGGTTCAGGGCGGCAACACGGTGGTCATCATCGAACACAATATTGACGTGATCAAATCAGCGGATTACCTGATCGACCTTGGTCCGGACGGTGGGGACAAAGGCGGCGGTGTCGTGGCGGTCGGAACACCTGAACAGGTGGCGCGCTGTGAGGCCTCCTATACCGGACAGTATTTGCGGCCAATATTGGAACAAGAGCACCTTTGGAACGCGACGCCGCCTGAGGTGACAGTGCCGAAGGCTGAAGAGAAAAAAGTCACAGAGAAAAAAGTGAAAGAAGCAGCAGACGAGAAGAAAGTAAAAAAAGTTAAAAAAGCGAAAGAAGTGAAAAAGGCGGAAGAAGCTGAGGAAGAAGAAGCTGTGGAAAAAGAATCGGTGGAAAGAGAAGCTGTGGAAGAAGTGGCGACAGTGACAGAGAAACCTAAGAGAAAAGCGAGGAAGAAGACCTCATGAGACGACTGAGCCGTAGTTTTTTGGCAACCTTCAGCGTTGTCGCCGCATTATTCTTCGTGCTGGGATCCTTTATTCTGGTACCTGAACCTTTCGAAAACGATCGACTCGTCGCCTGGCACTTTGCCTTGTTTGGTTTTTTGGTCTTTCAGCCGCTGGTTTATATAACGATCAGTGAAGCGCTCGGCAGACAGGCAGCGGATCTTTATAAATTAAGATTTTCGCTGAAAACTGCAGAAACGCCGCTTTATGATCGAATTCTCAACGTCTCAGTCATAGCCTTGACAGGCTTGGTCCCGATCTTTCAACTTGATCAGATCGAGGTTCGAATCATAATTGCCAGCGTTGTTATGTGGATCGTGGTGACAGAAGGGTTGCTTCTGATCAGCAGCCGCTTCTCCAGGGCTGATTTTCAGCATGACATCATCCTGGTGCGCGGCCTGAATTTTCGAAAGCACTATGGCATGTCGAGCAAGGCCATGACGACGAGCGGGATCTACCAATATGAAGAGTTTGAATCCTTTACTCTGGTCGGTGAACGACTCACTATGAGACTGTCGGGGACGGGCGGCCGTTTAAGCCTGAGACTCCCGGAAAATCTGGCAGAGCCCGTGTGCGCTTATTTGCAGCAGGCGAAGCTGATCAAACGGGTGGGTTAACAACACAAAACAAAGGACAATCCGGAAGTCGCGGCGCGATTTTCGGATTGTCCTTTGCATTTTGACTTAGTATTCCATCATGTGATTAAATTCCGCAGATTCAACCCATTCTTCAGGACGTCTGACGTATTCGGCGAGATTTTCGACTATCATGAGATGACGATTCTCTTCTTCCTGCAGCTCGATCAGAATTTTTTTCTCATGGTCGGAATTTGTGCGCTCATAGGCGTCCTTATAAAATTCGATAGAGCTGCGTTCCATGTCGGCGGCTTTCAAGTAAGCTTCGAAGGCGTGATCCGGCATCGATAAAGCCTCTTTGGTTTCGAGAGCTTTGGCGAAGACGCTTTTGAGGGTGTCCAGACTGGTCCCTTCCATGAAGCGGACGCTGCCGGATATGATATTGCTGACGATTTCATAGTGCTTGCGTTCATCTGCTGCCATCAATTCAAAGACAGCCTTGATCCCTGGGTGGACAGCGTTTTTGGCGAGCTCGAGATAATACTGTTCACCGTCCATTTCCATTTTGACGGCAAGATCGTAAAGACTCATGAAAACACCTCCTATTGTAATGTTAACCTATTACCCAACGTACGGCGATTTTCACCAATCAAAACAGAAAATATGGTAGAATTGTTTATGAAATTGTGAAGTTTGGGGTTGTGGAACCATCGGCAGCTTATTTTTGTTTTTGCCGATGGTCATTTTAAATACGAAATGGAGCTTGGTTATGACGCGCATGGAAACCATCAAGGCGCAAGTGAAGAAGGTGCCTGAGACGCCCGGTGTCTACCTGATGAAGGATAAATGGGGCAACGTGATCTACGTGGGCAAGGCGAAGCGGCTGAAGCAGAGGGTGTCCTCCTATTTCAGAGCGCTGAATTCCCATGCGCCGAAGGTGCGCAGTATGGTCGCGGTGGTCGAGGAGTTTGAGTACATCCTGACGGATTCAGAGATGGAGGCGCTGATCCTCGAGCAGACGCTGATCAAGCAGTATAAGCCCAAATTCAACATTCTGCTGAGGGACGACAAGCAGTATCCCTACATCAAGGTGACGGTGGATGAAGCGTTTCCGCGGCTGATTATGACGCGGCAGCTGTCCCGGGATAAAGCGCGGTATTTTGGGCCTTACACGAGCGCTGAGGCGGTGCGCAGGACGATCGAGGCGCTGCAGGAAATCTACCCGATTCGGAAGTGCAACCGGAGGCTCGAAAAAATGGACGAGCGGCCGTGTCTGAATTTTCATATCAGGAAGTGTTTGGGGCCGTGTCAGGGTACTGTGCATCAGGAGGCGTACCGGACCATGATCGACGAGATTCTGAAGTTTCTCGGTGGAAAGACGGACTTTTTAAGGGAGAAGCTGACAGCGGAGATGAAGACTGCCGCGGCGGCGCTGGAGTTTGAGAAGGCGGCGGCGCTGAGGAATCAGGTTATGGCTATCGATCAGCTGATGGAGCGCCAGAAGGTGGTCTATGAGTCTGACGTTTCACAGGATGTGATTGGCAGCTTTGCGACGGAAAATAGAATCTGTATCATGATTTTCACCGTGCGAGGCGGAAAGATGATTGGCAAAGAGGAATATGTCTTTGAAGAGGAATACCTCCAGGATCCGGAAGCACTTCTGGATGATTTTATTCTTCAGTATTACGCCAATGTCACTGAATTTCCAAAGGAGATTGTCGTGGAGCGGCTGCCTGAGGATTTCGAGCTGCTGGAGGCGTTTCTGGCGAAGAAAGCTGCATTCAAAATCAGGCTGACGGCGCCGCAGCGGGGCGATAAGATTAAGTTGTTGGATCTCGTGCGCGAAAATGCCCGGGAGTATCTGGAGAAGTTTGAGGAACGGATCCTGCGCGAGCGCGAGAAGTCGGATCAGATCGAAACCGCTCTTCGGGAGATGCTGGGGCTGAAGGGCCGGATCCGTAGGATCGAGGCTTACGATATTTCGAATATTTATGGCGTTCTTTCGGTGGGCTCCATGGTGGTCTATGAGGACGGCAAGAAGAAGCCCAGGGATTATAGACGCTTCAAGGTCAAGACCATTGAGGGCGCGAATGATTATGGGTCCATGCAGGAAATTTTGTTTCGGCGCTTCAGGCGGGGCCTTGAGGAGCAGGCTGCTTTCAACGCGCTGGTTGAGGCTCAGGGGTCCGGAGATACGCCTGCGGCGGATGACGACACCTGGGATGTGGCGGAGACCGGCGCTGGTTTGGAAGGAAGCGGGTTGACTGTGGACGCGGATGCCTATGAAGCGGAAGCGGAAGCAGCGGCAGAGTCTGCTGCCCCATATAACGGCAAGGCCGGACACCGATGGGGCGCTGGCCACAGTGTGAACGCGAAGTTCTCCCATTTCCCGGATTTGATCTTGATCGATGGCGGCAAAGGCCACGTCTCCGCCGTGCTGGATGTCATGAACGCCCTTGGGCTGGATCTTGAGATTGCCGGCCTCGTTAAGGATGATTATCACAGGACGGATCAGCTCTATTACCGTGGTCAGTTTTACGCAATCAGGACCCAGCCGGAACTGTATCGTTTCCTGGCTGGGATCCAGGAGGAAGTGCACCGATTCGCGCTGGAGTATCATAAGACCCTGCGCAGCAAAAATATGACGCAGTCTTTGCTGGACGAGATCGAAGGCGTCGGCGAAAAAAGGCGGTTGAAGCTGATGCAGTATTTTAAGAGCATTGATAAAATTCGCGAGGCTTCAGTGGAAGAACTGGCAAAGGTTGACGGCATGAACCGGCGGACTGCGGAAAAAGTGTATGATTATTTTCATGGCACCTCAGAGCCGCAGGAAGCCGAAGAGAATTGAACCTAAATTGTGTGAAGCTCTGGTACCGAAATGAACTTGGTGACAGGTACCGAAATGAACTTGGTGACAGGTACCGAAATGAACTTGGTGACAGGTACTGAAATGAACTTGGTGACAGGTACCGAAGTTAACTCGGGGCCTGTCACCAACACCTGACGGGGAGGCTATAATTTGAAATCGTTGGATGAATTGACGAAAATACGCGCCGCGGCGCTGGACCAGTCCCGGGACGACAAAAAAATCCTGGTCAGGATTGGTATGGCGACTTGCGGCATCACAGCAGGTGCAAGACAGACCCTGACCAGACTGTTGGATCTCATGGCTCAGGACCGCATACCCCATATTCAAATCGTTCAGACGAGCTGCATGGGAGACTGTGACAAAGAGCCAATTCTTGAAGTCGTGGATCTGAATGGAAAGATCACCCGGTATGAGCAAGTCGGTATTCAGGAAGTCGAGAGACTCTATTATGATGTCCTGAGGACCCCGGGTACGAAGCCTAAATCCAGGAAAACCAAAACAGTGAGTATCGAAGGTGGAGAAGGCTCAGGGAAGACGACACTGCTCGCCATGCTGCAGGAGTACTTTGTGAAGACGGGTCTGGACGTCATGATCACCAGGGAGCCCGGCGGCGTCAGAATCGCCGAGAAGATCCGCGAGATCATCCTCGACATTGAACACACAGAAATGGATGTGAGAACCGAAGCACTGCTCTACGCAGCGGCAAGGCGCCAGCATCTGACCCAAAAGGTTTTGCCGGAACTGGGCAGGCGGGATCTGGTACTTTTCGACCGCTTCGTGGACTCCTCCGTTGTTTACCAGGGGTATGTACGAGGGATCGGCATGGACGAGGTCTATGAGCTCAATCGATTTGCCACAGAAGATTTTCTGCCGGACATGACCATCTATCTGGACATCGACCCCGCTGAAGGCTTGAAGCGCGTCTATGGGGACTCCGGCCGGGAGATCAACCGACTTGACCTCGAAACAGCAGAATTTCACGTCAAAGTGCGAGAAGGATACAGGATTATGTTGTCGGAGCATTCGGAGCGGATAATTGAGGTGGATGCCTCAAGGCCTGTCGAAGCCGTTTTCGAAGACGTAAAAAATCTGTTGGACAATTTGATGAAACAAAATTAGAAATCGTGAAAAAAGCAATAAATCATGATATAATTAAACCGATCGTTAAAAAGTTAACTTTCTTATCCCGCAGTGGGCAGGTGAATAGTTGACAGCGCCTTCAAAGCAGTTGAAGCAGCGCTTCAGGACATACGACCAGGAGGTTCTTATGCAGATCGGAACATTAGTAGAATTGCTGGGCGGCAAGATCATTGTCGGAGAAAAATATTCGGACAAAAAAATCGATTTCGCCTTCAGTTCCGACTTGATGAGCGACGTGCTCGCCTTTGTGTCGGAACACGCACAGGACTGTGTCCTGCTGACTGGACTCACGAACAACCAGGTCATACGTACCGCAGAAATGCTCGATTTAAGTGCGATCGTCTTCGTCAGAGGCAAGTGCCCGCCGATGGAAGTGGTCGAGCTTGCCGAGGAAAATGACATGGTTTTGATCTCAACACCGCACACTTTATATGCCACATCTGGCATATTGTACGGCCAGGGGCTTGAAGGCGTGCCTCTATAAACCGGTATTTCTACATACTCTGTACAAGTGCGCATCAACCAGTGAGGTGAGACGCTATGAGCAAAGCCTTGGAAATGGACCGTGCCTCGGCGGTAATGGCCTATGATTACGACGTGATAAAAGAAGATTTTGCCCATGCCGGCTCGGCATCGAGTGATATCAAAAAAAAATGTCGTGAGATAGGCCTTGATAAGGAAATCATCCGCCGCATTGCGGTGATGACCTATGAAGCAGAGATCAACATTGTCATCCACTCAGAAGGTGGTGTCATCACGGTGATGCTGATGAGTGACCGCATTGAAATTTGGGCCGTGGACAAAGGTCCGGGGATTGAAGATGTGGAACTTGCCATGACGGCAGGCTATTCAACAGCGAAGACTTCTGCCCGAGAAATGGGCTTTGGCGCCGGGATGGGACTTCCGAACATGAAAAAATGCTGCGACGAATTCGTCATCGAGTCGGCAAAAGGTGAGTCGACGCGCATTAAAATGGTCATTCGACTTTAGGGCTGGAGGTAATTATGGAGAAGTTTCTGCACTCCGTCATACTAGAGCGGGATTACTGCAATGGCTGCACGTATTGTCTCGACAGATGCCCCACTCAGGCGATCCGTGTGCGTGAAGGCAAAGCGGAGATCATGACGGAACGCTGTATAGACTGCGGCATGTGTATCAAGGTTTGTCCTTATCATGCCAAAGGCGCGCAATCCGACTCGCTGGAGATGCTAAAGAAATTCAAATACAATGTCGCCTTACCGGCCATTTCGATTTACGGTCAGTTTGGATTGGAATACGACATGAACAAGGTGTTGAATGGTTTCTATCAGCTTGGCTTTGACTTCGTCTTCGATGTAGCCTACGCCGCGGATTTGATTACTCAGATTCAGAAGAAGCGCGTCGAAGAAGTCGGGCATCCCAAACCATTGATTTCCGTTTATTGTCCGGCGGTCATTCGACTGATCCAGATGCGTTTTCCGACCCTGATTGATCACATCAGCAGGTTGGAGTCGCCAAGTGAGGTCGCCGCCAGAATAGCCAGAAAGAAAATTGAAGCAATGACTGGTCTTTCCCAGGAGGACATAGGTGTGTTTTATCTGACTGAATGTCCTGCGAAGATCACGAGTATTCGCAAGCCTATCGGCATAGAAAAATCTCAAATCAATGGCGCCATTTCGTTGGAAGCGGTCTATACGAAGCTTCTTCGCATGTATGACGACATAGAGATCGTCCAGCAGATTTCCAAATGCAGCGGCAAAGGGGTCGGCTGGGGCATGGTGGGCGGTCAGAGTTACGCCATGGGCTCTGAGGATTATCTCGCCGTAGATGGGATTGATGAGGTCATCAAAGTCCTGGAGCAGCTGGAGCTCGGAAAACTCAACGACATTGAATTCTTCGAAGGATACGCTTGCGTCACAGGCTGTGTCGGGGGACCGCTTAATCCTGAGAATCCCTTCATTGCGAAGGGCAGAATCAGAAAGCTGTCGGCCAAATATCCTCAAGAGGTCTCCATGGAGGCTTTTGGTGAGATCACGGAAGACATGCTGGAGTGGGACGAGGAGATTGAACCGCTTCCGGTCATGAAGCTGGACGCGGACTTCAAAACCGCTCTCGAGAAGCTTTCGCGGATTGAGGCGCTTTATCATATGCTGCCGGGGATCGACTGCGGTGCATGCGGCGCGCCAACGTGCCGGGCTCTCGCAGAGGATATAGTCATGGGCAGGGCGACTTTAGCCGATTGTGTCGTCCGGAAGAACAATGAACGAAAATACAATTTGACAGAGGAGAGGTGACTTTTTTGAAAATCTTAGAACTTGAAAAAATTGAAGGTTTTCGGGTCTATGCTGTGGGTGACGAATCTCAGGTGATCACGGGTCTGTATTGCAGTGATCTGCTCAGCTGGGTTATGGCCAAGGGCAAGGCGGGCAATGCGTGGATTACGGTTCAGACGCATCAGAATGTCCTCGCGGTGGCTTCTTTGCTTGAATTTTCATGCATTATCCTTCCGGATGGACTGACCATGGAAAAGGCTGTGCTCGACAAAGCAGTTGAAGAAAACATTGCGGTTGTGGGGTCGGATCTGGATGCTTACGGCATCTTTCAGGTGCTATACGAAGCCGGTCTAAGATAATGCTGCTCTACTATGACCTGCACATGCACACGTGCTTGTCGCCGTGCGGTGAAGAGGAAATGACGCCCAACAACGTCGTCAACATGGCCATGATCAAGGGCCTCGACATTTTGGCGATTGCGGATCACAACCACTGCGGCAACGTGCGTTCGGCTATGACTGTCGCGGCGAAACGCGATATGCTGTTGGTGCCGGCTATGGAGCTTCAGACACTGGAAGATGTTCATGTGCTCTGCTTGTTTCGGCGGGTGGAGGATCTGGAGGCGTTTTTTGAAATCGTGGATGGCGCCATGCTGAAATTGCCAAATCGCCCTGAGCGCTTCGGACATCAGCTGCTCTTGGACGATCAGGATGAGCCGGTCGGAGAAGTGGTCCATACCTTGATCACTTCCTGTCAGATCAGCCTCAGCGAAGCCGTGGCTCACGTCAGACGTTTGGGCGGGGTACCTGTTCCGGCGCATGTGAACCGCAGCTCCAACAGTTTGTTGTCCAACCTGGGCTTTATCCCACCGGGGGAAGCGTTTACAACCCTGGAAGTCACAGCAGGTTCGAAGGGCGATCAATTTCTTGAGGCACACCCGGAACTGGGCGCGTACAGAATTTTGAGGAATTCAGATGCACACCAGCTGATCGACCTCTCTGAAAGAGAGAACGCCATTGAGCTTCGAGATCGGACTTTGGACTGCCTGATCGACACCTTGTCAACCCCACTGATAAAAAAGGAGTAACGTTTATGCGAGAGCTTTCGCTGCACATTCTGGATATAGCGCAGAACTCAATAGTCGCAGAAGCAGCAACCCTCAGGATTGTCATTATCGAGGCGAGAAAAGAGGACCGGCTGACAATCAAGATTAAAGATGACGGCCGCGGGATGGACGAGGAAACGGTCCTCAGGGTGGTCGATCCGTTTTATACGACGAGAACCACACGCAAAGTCGGCCTTGGAATCCCAATGTTCAAGCTGAATGCAGAGGGCTGCGACGGTTCTTTTGAGTTGAAATCTGAGTTGGGTGTCGGCACAGAGCTGATCGCAAACTTCAGGCTCAGCCACATTGACCGCGTCCCATTGGGCAACCTGACGGATACTATCGTCACCATAGCCCTTGGAAGTCCCAAGACGGACTTGATTCTGACGCATTATGTCGACGATCAGAAATTTTCGCTCAGCACCAGGGAAATCAGACGGATGCTGGGGGACGACGTGCCTCTGGACAACATAGATGTGGTGCGCTGGCTTCGGGAATATGTTCATGAAAATATTGCTGCAATCGGGAGCGAGGCGGTTTATTGATGTTGAATCCGCGCGCTTTTAAGAGAGGTGGACTCCTCCTGATCCTGCTGACAATTCTCATTGCAGTGGTGACCGCGAGATTGGGATTGTCCGGTTATATTCGGCTGGCGCTTCTGACCTTTGGCTTTGGCGCCGGATTTATACTTATTGTGGTCGCGGGGGTTTTGCCTCCGGGGGAATAACTGCATTTTGGGATATTGAACCTTTTTCGGCGGTGTCGAGTCTTAACAGTCGGAAAAGATCATCAAAGATAAATAATCATGATCGATTTTCAGAATGGATAAGAATTTTCAATGCCGGGAATCGCGAGTTCCGGGTTATACTGTTAACAGGCGTCCGGCATTGGTGCCGGACGTTTTCTATTAGCAGGGGTGAGCAGTGATATGAAATTCGACTTGCATATACATGAATCAAAACATAGTAAGGACAGTCGGCTGGATCTTGAACAAATCGTTCAGGAAGCTAAGGCATTTGGACTGGATGGCATTGCTGTTACGGACCATGATGTTCTTGGTCTGCGCGAACAGGCCAGATTTTTAAGCGCCCTCCATGACTTGATGATTTTTGTAGGGGTCGAGGTGTCTACGACGCAAGGTGATATCCTGGTGTTTGGTGTGGATGAATTGCCTTCTGTGGAAGGGGCTAATAGGCTGGAGCCTCAGGTTCTTATTGATTATGTCAATGAGCGCGGCGGGGCGACGATTGCCGCACATCCTTTTCGCAATAATGGGCGGGGATTGGGAGACTCAATATTCGAACTGTCCGGCTTAACGGCCATTGAAGGTTATAATGGGAGGACTTCTTCTCATCACAATGCAAAGGCAATTGAGGCAGCGTTGAAACTCGGCATGCCTGTTACAGGTGGCAGCGATGCTCATAAACCCGGTGAAGTTGGCGCCTACGCAACGCAGGTGGACGCAGCAGTGCACACGGAGAAAGACCTGATTCGCGCGTTGAAATTGGGAAAGTGTCACCCTGTGTCGCTGAAGTCGCTTCCGATTCTGCCTGCAGCAGAGCTGGATGATTCTGTTGCGGTGTAAGTGCTGTATGCTTTGAATGAATTGAAAATGATAATAAGACAAAAGGGCCTGTTGAAGAATGAGTGATAAGTCATTCTTCAACAGGCCCTTTTCGTTTTTGCATTAAAAAGTGGACAGGGAATTCGGATTAGGAAAGCGGTGTCAGACACCACTTTCCAATTCCTTAAATTTTTGCTATGCAGCGGATTTTTTCTGGTAAGTGGCAATTATGCTGGTTGCGTGTCCCATTGGACAAACTTGGCACCAACTGCGCGGCTGATAGAAAACTCCGAGCAACAGGCCAACCGCTAGGGATGCCGCCATGAAGCGAAAAAGTGCCATGCCGATGGCTTGTATAGAGTCATGGTTGTGGGAGATCGAAATCGTCAGCATAATGACCATGAGACTTAATAGAGCATTTTTAAAGACCGTAGTACGCATGAATGCTGGCAATGAATTCCTCAGACTGATTCGCTGAAGAAATTTTCCGAAGAGAGAACCCCGGGGGCAATAATGTGAGCAGTGGATTTTACCATGACCTCTTAAGGCATGAATCATAGGGACGGTCATGCAAAGTACGGCACCGAGGCCGAAACGCAGGTCGAGGACTGAGAGCGCGAGAAAGACTATCATGATGAGCCAGGACCATGCCATATGAGATTTCTTCTTTGGTTTCTGATTAGATTTGTTTTGAGTTGCTGCAGGCTGCTTAAGTGGAATGATTTTTTGGACCATGTTGTCTTACCTCCGTGTTATCTTAGATGTCAAAAAGTTTGATTTTAAGAAGTGCCCATACCCCTATGGGAGGGGGCTCGTTGAGCACAAGTGTTACTATACCGAAAGTCAGATCTGATGTCAACCGATTCTCATCAAAAAAAAGAATAAAAAATACAAAATACAATATACTTCGCGGAATTAATCTATCATTAATCTATAGGTATGAAGCGGATGTCTCTGCAGGCTGAGAAATTATCCTTGAAAAAAGGGCTTGACGAAATGTTAAAATATGGTAATCTAATATTACAACAAAAAAGGTATAAAATGTAAAAATTGCTCTGACTTTGGATTGAAAGCAGGTGATTTCAATGACTAATTTCATCTATCCTCTTCACAAAAGCATATTGTCCGGGATCTCCGGACAAAGAGGGATGCTGACGGTTGAGGCAGCTATCCTTGTCCCGGCGGCGTTAATGCTGTCAATGTTGATCATCATGATGATGCTCTTTGAGTTCCAATCGATCCTGATGGTGGCAGGGATGCATCAATACGGGATAATAGAAATGCACCAGGTGGAAACGCAGCGGCTCGATTTTAAACACGGACTCAAAGCAGCTGGATCTATTGAAATGAGTGAGTCCTTAGAATTCAAAGGCGTGGCTGGTATTCGCACTTTAAAGTTGAATGCGGTTTTAAATCCGGACCAACGCTGGCTGAAGAGGCTCAAACCTGTCAGTGGCCGATCCTTTCATCTCAGACTTCCGGTGAATCTGCTGGTCTATGGTATGTATAGACAAGAGTTCGGGGGAATGAAGCGCTTTTGGATACCTTAAACGGATCATCCGGGTTAAATAGGGGGAAGGGCATGTCCAGCGCACAATTGCACAATCATAAGGCAAGTCGGAAATATTCTTTCATGCCCCGATACGATTCGATTGGTCCATCAGGGAACACGGGGTCTGTAACGCTGTTTGTACTTCTTATGACCATGACGCTCGTCATGCTCTTCGCGGCATTGGTTTCTTATGGGACGAAGCAGACAAGGCATGCGGAAATGCTCAGGAGGTTGGAGCTGGCGGGTCAGTCGATTCTTCACACCTACGACCGGCGTCTGTTGGAAGCCTACAGTTTGTTGGCGGTGGACCTTGATGTCGCGGAACCATCGGCCTATCTCACTGGGTCCTTTGGGCCTAATCTGAGTTGGAAACAGCCTGACAGGACGTGGACCTTTGAGCCGAGCCGCAGGCTTGATCAGCCGGTGTATTTTATGGAGGCAGTACGACAGGCGGTTGCAGCAGGTGTTGCAGAAGAGGTGTTGAACGGATTCGTCGGGAGGTTCGCGGCTGTTCCTGAGCTGGTGGAAAATGGCAAGGATTCTGTGGAGTACAATGATCCAAGTGCAGTATTTGAGACGCATTTGAGCGGCTCGAGGGAGGACGGTGTTGAAAATGAAGATGGCGAGGCTGGTAAAGATGTAAATGAGGCGCTGGATGTAAAGCCGGCGGATCGAGAGCTCGCGGCCAAAGCAATCAAATGGATCCGGCAGGCAGGTAAAACTGAAGCGGTTGAGGGGGCTCAAGATCCACAGAACCAAGGTCAAACCCTGGATCAAGACCTGGATCAAGACTTGGATCAAGACTTGGATAGAACTCTTTCGGCGGCAGTAAAGGCCAATCTGACCAGCCGTTCTTACATTGGCCCCAAAGCGGCATTGTCGTCAACAGACCGCGGATGCTTTCTTTTTTATGTCGCCCATCACTTCAGACATTGGGTTGCTGACCGCCGGGCTGCCTTTTACACTTCGACACCCCAGCCCTCATTCTTTAAGGCTGAGCTGGAGTACATCCTGTATGGTTATGACGAAGAAGCCTTCAATAAGGCCAGAGCCTTTACAGAAGTTTATTTGATGCGTCTTGCGGGCAATGCAGCCCACGTTTCAGCTTGCAGTGAAAAACAGGAATTAATTGGAGTCGTCGCAGGGGCGGTCCAAGCAATAGCGGGTGTACCGTCTCAAGTTACTTCATCGGCACTCGTTTTGACTTGGGGCATGGCAGAGAGCAGGAGCGATTTAAAGCGGCTGTTAAGTGGCGAAGCGTTGCCATGGGTGCATTTCACAGATGAAACTTGGAGGACCCGATTTGGTGATGGTGGCAACGGGGCGCCAGATGCCCCTGATGCCGCTATGAAGCATGATGACCTGACTGCTGCGGACTACGGAGATCACTTAATCGCGCTGCTTGCGGCAAAAGCTTCAACAAACCATGTGCTGCGCGTTATGGATCTGATTTCGATTGGGGATGGTAAAGACGGCGTCGATCTCGGCCAAAGGACAACGCGGTTTGTCATCAGCGTTGAAACCGCTGACGGACTTCCGGGGGTGATCTGGGAAGATGGCTATGGATTGGATTAGGTGCTGGCGTAGCTGTTGGATTGCCCGTTGGTTTGACTGCCGGCTTAACCGTAAAGGCGTGCTGACGGTTGAGGCTGCCATTGCAGTTCCGTTGCTGCTGATCATGGGTTTAGGACTCGCTCAGTATCTGGGACATCTCAGAGCAGTTGAGGTTACGCGGCAAGCGTTTCACAACACCTGCCTGCAGATTTCGGTCCAGGATCCGGCGACACTTCACTCGCCGGGGGGCACGAGTCTTGCCATGGCTGCCAATTTGGCGGCAGTTGATCGCAGGGTGGATCTTCAATATCTCTATCTTCGTGAGGATGACAAAGGGAATTTTGTCGCCAAGCTCTATTGGGTCCGCAGGGTTCCGATCATTGGTTATGTGGTCACCAGCTTTGAGAAGACAGGGCGTTCGATTTACAAGGCTAACGACAGCCTCGGTACCGACGAGAACTCTGATAAAGTGTCAGCTATGGTCTATGTCACCAACACCGGATCGAAATACCATGAGGCCGGCTGCTTTCATCTCAGAAAATCCAGTCGCGAAATTTCCCAGGATGAGGCAGAAATTCAAGGCTATGAGGCATGTGCCCACTGCATATTGGAGGTGCCGCTGTTTGAGAAAAAATAAGGATTCTATACTTTTGGACAAATCTGCACCTATTCGGGAAGATGTCGCGAGAGGGAGCAGCTGCAGCGTATATTGTGTACGAAGTTTTGAAGGACGCGGCAAGCGCTGCATTAAGCGGTACGACAAGCCTGTAAGTCAGACTTATCTCAAACTGCTGGATCTGATGAGGGCGCCAAGAGGTATGAATGTGCCGGTAGTGTTTCATTGGTCGGTTTCGGGACATCTCGGAGAGGAGCTCTTGGTCGAAGAGGAGTGGATTGAGGGTGTGACACTGAGGGCGCTCATGTACGAGGCGCCTCATAAGGTTGTGCTGAATGCAATGAAATGGTCGGTTCAACTGGCGACAACCCTTAGCCGTCTCCATGATGCCTACGGCTTTATTCATCATGATGTTAAACCGGAGAATGTCATCATAGACTCCTTTGAAGATGCAGTGCTGATTGATTTTGACTCAGCCAGGCCATTGGCGGCAGTTGGGCGTAAGGTTTCGGCAGCAAAGGCTGATGCGGACAGGATAGGAGAACGTACTGGGATCAAAGGCACCAGGGGCTATGCTCCGCCTGAGGCAAAGCTGTTTCCGGGCAGCTGTGATGCTGCGGTGGATTTATACAGTTTTGGGCGGATGTTTCTGGAAATCGCAGCCCTTGAGCCTCACAGCTTTAGCCCTGCTTTCTATGATGTGATGCGCCGGTGTACACGGATTGAGTCAACCTCGAGAATAGAAAGTGCTGCAGGGCTGCGCGAAGCACTGACCAATTTGATTAAATAACCGCGCACACCCGTGACTTCAGTCGTGGGTTAGCGGTGCCTTGTGTATGGTTATTCAAGGGTGAAGGATAGGCTCAGATTACAAAAAATCAATATTTGGAACCATATAAAAATATTGCGACGTATAAATTATTTGTATATAATGAAAGCGAAAATAGACTATGGCCATCCACTGTAAACCAATGGACTATGAGGAGGATATTATGGATCCGAGAATCGATCAATTGGCGAAAAACCTTGTGCAATATTCCTGTAATGTACAACCGGGAGAAAAAGTGCAGATCCAAAGCGTGGGAGAAAGTCCCAAGCCTTTGGTCAGAGCCTTGGTTCGTGAGATCTATGCGGCTGGCGGACATCCTTTTGTAGAACTCAAGGATCCTGTCCTTACCAGGGAAATAGTCATGCAGGGTGATGAAACGCTTTATAAGCTTTGGGAAGAGGTCGATCTCTATAAAATGCGTCAGATGGATGCCTACATTGGGATCTCGGGTGCAGATAATGTGAATGAAATGGCAGATGTACCGAGTGCGAAAATGCGCCTCTACATGGAAAAATACCTCTCGAATCTGACCAATGAACGCGTCAACAATACCAAATGGGTGGTGCTGCGTTATCCGAACAGTTCTATGGCCCAGTTAGCTTCTACGAGTCTGGAGCAATTTGAGGCGTTTTATTTTGACGTCTGCAACCTCGATTATGGAAAGATGTCGAAAGCAATGGATGCTTTGGTTGAACGGCTTGAAAAGACGCGTGAGGTTAGAATTGTAGGACAGGGAACGGATTTATCTTTTTCTATAGGCGAAATTCCTGTTATCAAATGTGCCGGTGAGAACAATATTCCGGACGGAGAAGTCTTTACAGCACCGGTGAAGGATTCGGTCAACGGCGTAATTTCCTATAACTGTCCTGCGGTTTACAACGGTTTCACTTATGAAAATATAGTGCTCAGGTTTGAGAATGGGAAGATTGTCGAAGCGACTGCCAACGACACTGAAAAGATCAATCAGGTCTTTGATACGGATGAGGGTGCCCGTTATGTGGGCGAATTCGCGATTGGCGTCAATCCATATATTCTCAAGCCTATGAAAGATACGCTGTTTGATGAAAAAATCATGGGCAGCTTCCACTTTACACCGGGCAGAGCTTATGAGGATGCATCAAATGGAAATGCCTCTGCCATTCACTGGGATTTGGTCTGCATCCAAACGCCTGAATATGGTGGCGGTGAAATGTATTTCGACGGGGAACTGGTAAGAAAAGATGGCCGTTTCGTCGTTGAGGATCTGGAAGTGCTGAATCCTGAGAATTTGAAATAAAGAGACAGTGATAAAAGAAGCGGGTGTCAGACACCGACTTCCTCCCATAAAAAGGGAGAGTGTCGGTGTCAGACACCCGCTTCTCTTTGAATCTCTTATTTATTAAACGGGAAGGGGTGTCGGCGACTCGCGCCTAAAGACCCTCGCTTCCTCTCGGACAACCACTTCCTGGGTTTTCGCTTCATGGATTGAGTCAATTTCACACCTGCTTTCAACTTCCGGCCCACGCCGATGGACGGATATGATACAATGTAATTTAAGATTGTTCAACACGTGTTCTTCGGAGGGTCAATAATGTATAAATCGTTGCTGACGACGTTTTTTAAAATTGGATTATTTACTTTTGGCGGTGGTTACGCCATGATCCCTCTGATTGAGGAGGAGATTGTCAGGAAAAAGGCGTGGATGACGGATGAAGAGATTTTGGATATCATCAGCGTCGCCCAGAGCCTGCCGGGACCGATCGCCGTCAACATGGCTGCCTTTATTGGGTACAGACTCAGACGTCTGGGCGGCGCGCTTATGGCGTCCCTGGGCGTTATTCTGCCATCCTTTTTTATTATTGTCATCATAGCGCATTTGCTGATAAATGCGAATATTGCTGACAAAATTGAGCCGATCTTCAGCGGCCTCATGCCTGCCATTGCAGTTATGATCCTGATTTCAGCCTACCGCCTTGGAAAAAAAGTAAAGTGGTCACAGTTAAATATGGCAATATTTGCACTGGCGGCTGTGCTTTTGATCGTGCTTGGCATGCATCCTATACTCGTCATTGGTGGTGGAATAGTGACGGGCCTCTTCCTAAACCGTCTTTTTCCGCCAAGCGCCAGCGGACTCGATCCCGTCAGTAAAAGCGAGGATGAAAGCAAGCATGACAGCGAGAGCGAGGGGGAATCCGAATGAATCTTCCTCTTATTCTGCAAATGTCACTGACTTTTCTCAAAATTGGCGCCTTCAGCTTTGGCGGTGGGTATGCCATCCTGCCGGTGATTCGGCATGAGGTGGTCGGGATCCACCACTGGCTGACGGACCGCGAGTTCCTCAACATCTTGTCCATCTCACAGGTGACGCCGGGGCCGGTCGCCATCAATACCTCGACTTATGTGGGCTATAAAATGGGCGGCCTTCCCGGATCTATGGCGGCGACCATCGCAGTGGTGGTCACCTGCATCACCTTGTCGGTTCTGCTGGCTGGGCGACTCTATCCTTACAGAGAACATCGCCTGATTCAAAGCGTGTTCAGCGCTCTTCGACCCATTGTGATCGCGTTGATTCTGAGCGCGGCAGTTTCTACGGGTTTGACGGTGGACTGGGATTGGCGTTCTGTGACCATCGGCGCAATAGCTTTTCTGCTGCTGACCCGCGTCAAGGTCAGAGTCACATGGGTGATGGGAATTTCGGGGCTCCTCGGAGCAGTGTTTTATGAGCTGATGGGCTAATGGTTGGAGGCGTGATTTATGAAACGTTGGATGATGGTAATTATGATCCTGCTGCTTCTGGTGTCTTCCTCGGCGGCGGGGTACTGGTACTTCAAATACAATGAGCTTTCCGGACGCTTTGCGGAAACGTTCTACCAGTCCCTGGTGACTGTGGATGATGAAGTCATACCAAACGGCATGACTTATCTGGAACACGAGGGGCGGCTGTTCCTGGACATTAGAATTGTGCAGGGTTGGCTGGATGAGGGGGCTTATGTCAGTCCTTCTGGCGAGCGCCTTTACATGAAATTTGACGCCCTCGGTTTCAAGTCGGGGGATCCGGAAACGGACATTTTCCTGAGCGAATCCTTGGAGACGTTGAGCCTTCCGATTTACGCAGCGGACGATCAGAACTTTGTGGAACTCGAAGCGTTGTCGCGTCTGTTTCGCATGTACTGGACCCGCAACCTCGAAACGGGGATTATCAACATTGTGACCCATCGCGCTGAAGTGGTGAACATGAGGGTGGCGAAGAAGACCTTTGCTGTTTTGGACGGGGTCAAAACTTTTGAAATTATGTCGGATAAGTACCTGACTGCTGTAAAGTCGGATGACGGGGGCCTGAGTGTCATTCATCCGGATGGCCGAATTGGGCTCATCGACGCGACCCTGGCAGTGAGTGTACAGGAGGCGAATGTTCTGCCGCAGGTGGTGCCGCCCGGTGACCGGCAAACTATTGAAAGAATCGTCGCTGCCTGGGATCAGGTGCATCGCTATGACCACAACTTTAATTTCAATGCTGCCGATGGTTCCGGTGTCGGCAACGTCATCATGCCGACCTGGTTTGACATGAATGTCGATGGGATTGTTCTAAATCTGACAGATATGGCATATGTCCTGAGCGCTCAAGAAGCAGGCTGGCAGGTCTGGGGGCTGTACGCCAACCATTTCAGTCCGGCGTGGACCTCTGAGATGCTTCGTAGTGAAGTTCTTGCGGATCGGACGATTGCGCATGTGGTAGCCTACGCGGTGGCATTTGGGTTGGATGGGATCAACATAGATTTTGAGAATATGTATCTGAAAGATCAGGATCTGTTCTCTGCCTATGTGAAAAAACTGTCTGATGCACTGAGGCGGGTTGGAAAATGGGTTTCGGTTGATGTCACCGTGCCGGAGGGGAGCGACCAGTGGTCCAAGGTCTACGACCGCAAGACGCTCTCCGGTGCTGTCGATTATATGTTCCTGATGGCTTATGACGAACATTGGGCATCCAGTTCAAAAGCAGGCTCTGTTGCCTCTCGCGACTGGGTCGTGACGGGCATTGAAAAAAGTCTGGCGCTTATTCCGCGGGAAAAGCTGATCCTTGGCATGCCGCTGTACACTCGGATCTGGGAAGAGGCGGGGGTCTCGAAAAAGGTGAGTTCATCAACTATGAGTTATCTAAGGACGGATGGCTGGCTGAAGGATAATAATCTGATGCCTGTCTATGATCCGAAGACGGGTCAGAATTATGTGGAATACCTTTCTGGCGCTTCGAAATTCAGAGTTTGGCTGGAAGATGAGACATCTTTAGGAATGAGGCTCGACTTGATGGAACAATACAATCTACCCGGGCTGGGCTTTTGGTCTGTGGATTTTGCGAATGAAGAGGTATGGGAGATTATTAAAAGCCGTTGAAGGGTATAATACGAAGGTCAACGACCCGCGACGAAGTCATGGCAGTAATGAACGACGACTGGGCTTAAGCCCTGATGAAGAATTGGATGAGGTGATCCTATGGACTTTTATGAGATGCTTGGACGATATTATGATGTGATCTTCCCTACCAATGAGAAACATTTGACTTATCTTAAAGCCTTGCTGCCAGAACGCGGCCGTGTGCTGGATGTGGGCTGCGCGACGGGTACTTATGCGATTCCGCTTGCAAGACTGGGGTATGATGTATGTGCGTTTGACACTGACTCACCTATGGTGGAGCAGCTGGTCTCGAAAACGGAAAATGATGACACACCTCCCAGAGCGCTTGTCTACGACATGCGACGGTTATCCGGTCTAAATGTCGGAGCTTTTGACTTGATTTATTCTATAGGGAATACAATAGTGCACTTGGATTCGCTGGAAGAGGTCGGTCAACTGATGAAGGATTGCTATGATAAGTTGAATGACGGGGGATCAATTGTCATTCAAACGGTCAATTATGACAGGGTGTTGGCGCATAATGAGCTCTCTCTGCCGCTGATTGACCGTCAGGAAGGCCGCATGCGCTTCCATAGATCCTACGAAATTAAGGACTCCCGCATCGTTTTTAACGGGCAGCTGGAAATTGAAGGTGAGGGAAAACTCGAAGCCTCGACACTGCTCCTGCCTATTGTATCCAAGGATCTCATTAACGCTCTGGAAACGGCTGGTTTTAGGAATATCAAGCTCTTTGGCAGCTTTGACGGGTCGGAGTACACATCGGAGAGCCCTGCTATAGTCGCTGTCGCAAATCGCTGATTTTGAGCCTAAAGCAGATAAAATTTAATATCTATACAAGTTATACAGGCGTCGCCTTCGATTTTGAAGGCGACTTTTTATTTTATAAAATATATTTGACGAATATAAAACTTGCAAAAGAAAATCAATAATGCAAGTTATGAATTGTGTACTTGTAAAAAAACATTGATAAATGGCTAAAATCGCGAAAATGGGGGTTGTAAAATGAAAGTTAGGCAGCTATAATATTCATTAATAGCTTGGGTTACATAAAACGTTTCGAACGAAGTTGTGATACGGTAAAACGAAACTCACCCACCTAATCTGCAGGAATATGCAGGTTGGATTTCAAAATTGAGTGTTGATTCAAGTCTGAATTGATGTGACTCTGGAATGAAGTTGTTCGGCGTAAAGTGGTGAATGGTTTGCAAGCTGGTTGGTGCAAGGATTTGAGAGATTTAGAAAAAGAAGAAACAGCATAAACAAACAACAAAAAGAATAATAAACCTAAAATTACAATGACGTCTTTTCAATCTATATTTAGACAAAAGAAAAATATATTTCATACGTTTATCAAAAATGAAAGTTAGAATACTTAAACTTGCAAAAATAAGATAAAAAACATAAAATTAATCAAAAAAAGTGTTGCAAAGTGAAAGTTGATAACTTATAATAATCACAAGAGGTTAAGAACCACATAAAAAACTTAAGGAGGATATTATGGACAAATACTTAAGCAAAGACCAGTGGAATGTAGAAGTATGCAAACGCTGTGGGGATGAAAAGAAAGTCAATCGTTTTGGAGTTTGTGAAACTTGCGATCATGAAATTGATAATGACTATGCAGGGATCTATGGCTACAAGGAAATGGAAAACTAAGACATCATAATTAACTATTTTAGGAGGAAAACATTATGGAGAAGTATATCAGCAAAGATCAATGGACCGTGGAAACCTGCAAACGCTGTGGAGATGAGAAGAAGGTCAATCGTTTTGGAGTTTGTGACTCATGCGATCACGAAATCGACAATGATTATGCTGGTCTCTATGGCTACAAGGAGATGGAAAACTAAGATGATTCAGCCTGAGCCCAGAAACTGAGCGCCCTCGTCGAGATAAAAGTCGACCAGGGCGCATTTTTTATTTTATAAAATGTATCATTTGCAAAACAAGATTCTTTTTGGAGTTAAAAATGCAAGTTACACGTTATGTATTTGCAAAAAAACATAGAAATATTGTGCTTTTACTGAAAAAAGGGGTTGAAAAATGAAAGATTACCACATATAATAATCACAAAGAGAATAATTGTATACAATTATTCGATAAGGGAGGAAAACACTATGGAGAAGTACATCAGCAAAGATCAATGGACTGTAGAAACCTGCAAACGTTGTGGAGATGAAAAGAAAGTCAATCGTTTTGGAGTTTGTGACTCATGCGATCACGAAATCGACAACGATTATGCTGGTCTCTACGGTTACAAGGAGATGGAAAACTAGAATGAACCAATCCGGCCCCAGAAGTTAAACGCCTTTGTCACTGATCATGACAAAGGCGTTTAGTGTTTTTTGAAGAGTTTATCCTTTGACGACTGCCAGTGTTTTCATTCTCTTGAGGGGTTCGATCAGATCGAGCTCGTTTTGAATCACTTCATCGATATCCTTATATGCTAATCTGGATTCCTCGCCGAGATCTCCTTTTTTAACTTTTCCAAGGACAACTTTCTGATGGTCTAAATCTTTCAGCGTATCCTGAAGTGAATATCGCTTCTTGGCTTCATGACGGCTCATCTTGCGTCCGGCGCCGTGAGAACAGGAATTGAAGCTTTCGGCGCTGCCTTTTCCACGTACCAGATAGGAACAACTGCCCATGGCACCGGGAATGATGCCTGTCTCACCTTTCATAACCCGAATGGCACCTTTCCGGTGAACCCAGAGCGTTTGATTGTCATGAACTTCCATACTGGCGTAATTGTGATGACAATGGTGGTGTGCCGGGATCTCAAACGTGTGCGCTGCCAAACGTGGTGCCAGCGCCTTTTCAACGATGCCGCGGACCCGTTCCATCATGATTTCGCGGTTTTCGTGGGCGAAGTCAAGGGCAAACTGCATCCATCTGATGTAGGCCTGGCCTTCGGGACTCTCAGCAGGAAGATAAGCGAGATCCCATTTGGCGGGGATGACCGGCTGCAAGCGGCCGCTCAGGGACTTTGCCAGCTTGTTGAAATGGGTACACAAAGTATGTCCCACATTTCTGGAACCCGAATGAACCATAAGACAAAGATAACCCTCGTCATCCTCCTGAAGTTCAATAAAATGGTTGCCGCCGCCTAAAGTGCCAACCTGAAAACTTGCGCGTTCGAGCTCCTGTAATAGTGTCTGCTCAAAACCGTTGATTTTAAAACCTGAAAGCACTTTCTCAAACCGATCCGCAGCCAGACAGGGATGCTTTTGCTTATGATGTTCAAAGCCAGTTGGGATTGTCCGCAGGATCTCGCTGACAATAACCTCCAACAGCCGCTTTCCTGCGTCACCTTTAAAAACCTCAGCAACTTTGACGGAGGTTTGTTCAAAGATCACGCCACAGCCTATGTCGACACCGACCGCATTTGGAATAATAACGCCACGCGTTGCCAGAACACCGCCTATAGGCATGCCATAACCGCTGTGCGTATCCGGCATCAAGGCTATCCAGCCGTGGGCAAAGGGCAGGTTCGAGAGATTTCTGGCCTGTTCCAAACAGGCGGGTTCAAGTTCTCCGGCATTCTCCAGCCAGACTTTAATAGGGAGTTTTTGGCGGCCGGGGTCAAATAGGGTGAACATGGCATACCTCCTTCAGGAATGCGTGAGAGTCTCTATACAATCTTATCATAACCACTGCTTGATTGGTTGATTGGATGCGCTGAGGTGGATTTTCAGGGAATTCTGATGCCGGTGCTTCTGTAAGAAAGCCACAAATAAGGCTGAGCTGCTCAAAAATCTTTACCCGGAGGTGAACGCTTGACTAAGGAGAATTCCCATTCGAGATTTAATTCAGATTAAGCGGGGTATAAACAACTATGCGCCCACCGCTGTACCTGTTTTTCAGGAAATCTGGCACAGGCAGCGGGCAGGTGTAAATTTTTTCACTTCAAGTCGTTTAATAAAAAGCAAAAACACTCGACTTATAGTGAAGTTTTTACTATAATTGTCCCGGAAGATTAACTATTCAAAGGAGGTTGAAAAATGGCCAAGGCCCTTATCATCGGAGCTGGTGGTGTCGCCCAAGTCGTTGTTCACAAATGTTGTCAAAATCCTGACGTATTCGAGGAAATCTGCATAGCAAGCAGAACCAAGTCGAAATGCGACGCCTTAAAAGAGAAGCTCGACGGCGGAAAAACCAAAATCCAGACTGCTCAGGTCGACGCGGATAAAACTGAAGAAGTGATTGAGCTGATCAAACAGTTCAGTCCGGACATCGTTATTAACGTCGCACTACCGTACCAGGATCTGACCATCATGGACGCGTGTCTCGCCACAGGCGTTGACTATCTGGATACCGCGAACTACGAGCCGCTCGATACGGCAAAATTCGAATATAAATGGCAGTGGGCTTACAGAGAGCGTTTTGAAAAGGCCGGGATCACTGCGCTGCTCGGCAGCGGCTTTGATCCGGGTGTTTCCGGCGTCTTCTGCGCTTACGCTCAGAAGCACTACTTTGACGAGATCCACACTATTGACATCCTGGACGCGAATGGCGGAGACCACGGTTATCCTTTCGCTACGAACTTCAATCCTGAGATCAATATCCGTGAGATCACGGCAAACGGCCGTTATTGGGAGGAAGGCGAATTTATCGAAACGCCGCCGCTTTCTGTCAAGAAAGTCTACAACTTTGACGGCATTGGAGAAAAAGACATATATCTCCTTTATCACGAAGAGCTTGAATCCCTCGCGCTTAACATCAAAGGCATCAAGAAGATTCGTTTCTGGATGACGTTCTCCCAAAACTACCTGACTCACCTCAAAGTTCTTGAGAACGTCGGTATGACGTCCATTGAGCCTATGATGTATGAGGGCAGAGAAATTGTGCCGCTTCAGTTCCTGAAAGCGCTCCTTCCGGATCCTGCGTCCCTTGGGCCAAGAACGAAGGGCAAGACGAACATCGGCTGCGTTATTCAAGGCGTCAAAGACGGTCAGCCGCGTACGTATTATGTTTACAACATGTGCGACCACCAGGAAGCTTACAAGGAAGTCGGTTCACAGGCTATTTCCTATACGACAGGCGTTCCTGCCATGATTGGTGCCATGATGATTCTGAAAGGGCTTTGGAAGAAGCCGGGCGTCTACAACGTCGAAGAGTTCGATCCGGATCCGTTCATGGAAGAGCTCAACAAGCAGGGACTGCCATGGCATGAAAGCTTTGAGCCGGTCCTGCTCGACTGATCTTGACTGACAGAGGTGCAGAGATTGAAAAATATTGATTTTAACAGCGTTCCAAGCCCGTGCTACGTGGTGGATGAGCGACTTCTCAGAAGAAATCTGGAGATCCTGGATTCTGTGCAAAAGCGCACCGGCGCTTCAATTCTTCTGGCGCTGAAGGGTTTCTCCATGGCTTCTATGTTGCCAATTGTCGGGGAGTACCTGGCGGGCATCACCGCCAGCTCACTTCATGAAGCTCGCCTTGGGCATGACTACATGGGCAAGGAAGTCCACGCCTATGCGCCGGCTTTCATCGAGCATGAATTTGAAGAGCTGATGGGGTATTGTGACCATCTGGTCTTCAACTCCTTCGTTCAATGGGAGAAGTACCGGGACAGGGTTAAAGCCTATCCGGGAAAGAAGATCGAATGTGGCCTTCGCGTCAATCCGGAGTATTCCGAGATTGAGGTGGAGCTGTATAATCCCTGCGCACCAAACTCCCGCATGGGCATTACTCTCGACAATTTCCATCCTGAGATGCTGGAAGGCATTGATGGGCTCCATTTCCACACTTTATGCGAGCAGAATTCGGACGCACTTGCCAGAACCATCCCGGTTGTGGATGAGAAGTTCGGGCCTTACCTGTCGCAGATGAAATGGCTCAACTTTGGCGGGGGGCATCACATTACCCGTGAGGATTACGACATTGAGTCCTTAGTCGAGTCTATACTCTATATGAAAAACAAATACAATCTCAAGATTTATCTTGAGCCGGGAGAAGCCATTGCCCTCAATACGGGTTATCTGGTCTCCACGGTGCTGGATGTCACCAAGAACGGTATGGATTTGGCCATTCTGGATGCTTCAGCAGCGTGCCATATGCCGGATGTTCTTGAGATGCCGTATCGCCCGAATATCATAGGCGCGGGTAAACCGGGGGAGAAGCCTTTTACGTACCGCCTGGGCGGCAATACCTGCCTGTCCGGCGACGTGATTGGGGATTATTCCTTTGATGCGCCGCTGAAACCTGGAGACAGGCTGGTGTTCATGGATATGGCGCATTACACCATGGTCAAGAACAACACCTTCAATGGCGTCAACCTGCCGTCCATTGCGTCTTACAATGAGACCGACGGGATTCGGGTTCACAGGACCTTTGGGTTCCAGGACTACGTCTCTCGGCTTTAGCAGCGCAAAAGTTCATAAAAACAGGACCAAAAAAATAAAGCGTTCTCTTTTCGGCTGGATCCCAGGCCGGGAAGGGAACGCTTTTTGTAGTGCGCCCGGCATGGGCGATAACTTGGTGGTGCAAGTCCACTACGCGCTCGG
>CAYQDM010000012.1:0-112840 GCA_964416305.1 uncultured Acidaminobacter sp.
CGTGATAGGTGCTCTGTTTTAGCGATATCGGTGCTCTACTCATCCGAAATATTCATGAGGACGAAATCCGATGTATTGCAACTCATAATGTGTTGAAAAATATGTTTAATTATCAAAGAATCAGAAAACACTAAAGTGAAATACCAGAAAAAACTTTAATTAAAATCCTGTTAAATAACCCCACCGCAGAACGTTCGTTCTTTAACGCTGCTTGAAGTATAATTAGTATAACGACAACGCAGATAATGAAATCTTTAAAGGCGGATAAGAATGTCAAAGAGCCGGCTAAAGAGGTAATTCATGCCAAAGGATTCGACATCTTCATTTACACTGAAGATTTTCATAATGAATTCATTTCGCTAACGGATATTGCAAGGTACAAAAGTGATGAGCCATTTATTGTAATCAATAATTGGATGCGAGGGAAAGATACAATTGAGTTTTTAGGGCTATGGGAGCAACTTCATAATCCTGAGTTTAAACCTATCGAATTCGATAGGTTTAGAAAAGAAGCAGGGTTTAATGCGTTTACCTTATCCCCACAGAAGTGGATTGCAAATACGAATGAAATTGGAATCGTTTCCAAATCTAGGAGATATGGTGGAACATTTGCACATTCGGACATTGCCTTTGAATTTGCTTCGTGGATCTCTGCTGAGTATAAACTTTACACTTATGGTGAATGGATCGGATGAATGATTGGAGGTTGGCATATTATGAGATTGGATGGGTTTGGAATCTTCGTCAAAGACATGGCAGCAATGGTCCGCTTTTATAGGGATGTTCTGAATTTTGAAATCCAGGAAGATGAAAATGCATCAAATGTGTATTTGATAAAGGATGGAACCTTGTTCTTATTATATCGTCGGACAGACTTTGAAAAGATGACAAACAGAACCTTTGGATACGCGAACAACATCAATGGACATTATGAAATTGCCCTAAGCGTTGAAAACTATGAGGCGGTGGATTTGGCTTTTAACGAAGTCGTATCAAAAGGGGCAATCCCTGTTTTGGAGCCTGTTACTGAGCCTTGGGGCCAACGCACATGTTATATTTCAGATCCGGAAGGCAATCTGATTGAAATTGGTTCATTCAATAAATAAAGCCCGGGCAAAAATTAATTGAAGTTGGGTGACCATCGGCAGAAAAAGTCTCTGCTCTGGTCTGTTTTTCAGATATTAAAGCCTGACTATCAAAGACTTGTTGAAAATTTCATGGGTAATCAGATTGTAATTAAGGTTATTTTTAATTTCATTTATAGCGCTAATTTGAAAGCAAGTATTTCTTAATTGCAGTTAGTGTCTTTAAGTGCAGATAAAAAAACTTAATCATTTCAGATTCTGGTGAATCTTTTGATGATAGCGTCTTTAACCTGGTAGCCCCTACGCCTACAATTAGTGTGTAGTTTGCTGGAACCGGCCAAAATACAGGTAAGGAAATCGTTTGGGGAGGAGAACAATGGAACCTCTTAAAACTTATTTTACAAGTGTAAGGCAGAAGTGGAGGCAGTGGCTTTCTGAAAACTTCGATAAAGAAAATGAAATATGGTTCGTGTTTCCAAAGAAAGCGTCAGGAGAGAAAGGTCTTTCCTATAACGACGCAGTGGAAGAGGCACTCTGTTTTGGCTGGATTGACAGCACTGTGAAGAATTTAGATTCACTGCACAAAATCCAGCGGTTTTCTCCTCGGAGAAAGGGCAGCGCCTACTCCAGAGCAAATGTTGAAAGGCTGATTTGGCTTGAGAGTCAGGGACTGATTCACCCAAAGGTCAGAGATCCCATTCTAGTTGTCATCAGCACACCCTACGAATTTCCGGCGGATATTCTTGAAGCAATCAGGCGTGAGGAAAAAGCTTGGGAGAACTACGAAAAATTTCCGGAAGCCTACAAAAGGATTCGGATTGCTTATATTGATGGCGCGAGGAAGCGTCCTGTGGAGTTCAAAAAACGTCTGGAAAACTTTATCAGGAAAACAAAGGAAAACAAACTGATAGGGTATGGAGGCATCGACAAATACTACGAAAAGTAGTTGAATAAAAAATCAAGCACTGCGAATCAATTGGAGTTGGGCGACCATCGGCGGTATTTTTTGTATTGTCTTTGTCATTCAGTCAAAAAAACATCAACCGAAGCAAAGACGCAGTTTGATCGCTTGAACCGCAACAAATAGAACTGAATGATTTAATTTATACTTTGAACACTGGAGAAAAATCAATCTGTTTAAAGATATAACTGAAATGTCATGGGATCAGTGATCATCAGATTCTGGCACTAAACTTTGAAGACATAGCCATTTTGGATTTGACAGATGGCCTTAAACTGCACGAGATGGTAATGGCCAAAGCCGTGGAGAGTCCTGCAGTGGATCCGTACCCGGTAACCCAGTGAAGTTGCGGAAGTTGATTACGCAAGAACCTTTATATTTCAAGTCTTTCAAAGGGCAGTAATGAAGAAACAAGTCGAACAGTACCAGATACGGTCGAAGAAATTTTTGAAGTTAATCAACAATTCAACCCAAGCCATTAACGCCTGACCTGGTAATGGGTTATAAAAAATGCAGCTTCTATATTTTGTCATGCTCAATCGGTGTGAGATGGGTAACCATCGGCTGAATTCTTTGCTTTGCTTGTTTCCACAAATTAGAAAAGACCATGAAACAAAGCAGAGGCATCAGCTTTATCCTTTGGGTCACGCGCTTCAAAACACAAGTGATTATAAAACAAACATTGCTCTTATAGAATAGAATCAATAGACTAATGTTGAAGCGCGTAAAGCAGAATTTGAATTACGATTCATTGCTATTTTCATGTTATAAACCGCTTTGTTTGTTTTCTGGGATGGATTTTTGTTTCAATCTCTACGGAGCGTTTATTGTCTGGGAAGTAAAAGATCGATATACTTTGCATGCGGGGGTAATCTTATGCAAAATGAACGAATAGGTAAAGTCATAAAAGTTTTACGAACAGAGCGGAAACTTACACAGAAACAGCTTGCGGATAAATTGGGGATTAGCGACAAAGCGGTATCCAAATGGGAGCGGGGGCTCGGTGCGCCGGAGCTTTCTTTAATTGGTGAGTTGTCTGACGTGCTTGATGTGAGTATAGGCAATTTATTGTCTGGCGATCTATCACCCAATGATTCTTTTGGAGGTAATATGAAGAATTTGAAGTATTACATGTGTAACAACTGCAATAATTTTACCGTTAGCACAGGAAATGCTGAAATTTCCTGTTGTGGGAAAAAACTTGCACCGCAAATCCTGGTCAAAGCAGCGGATGAACAAAAGCTGAAAGTTGAAATGGTTGAAGAGGATTGGTACATAACAAGTAATCATCCAATGACGAAAGAGCATCATATTTCCTTTGTCGCCTTTGCAACTGGTGATCGTGTTCAGATCATAAAGCAATATCCGGAATGGAATTTTGAAGTTCGAATTCAGAAGCGTGGACATGGAATGCTGATTTGGTACTGTACAGAGCATGGTTTGTTCCATCAATTGCTGTAAAAAGCATGAATTCTGGGCAGGGTCGAAGAAAATTTTGAAGTTGATCCACAATTCAATCCAACCCAATCCATTATCCAATTGAAGTTGGGTGATCATCGGCAGATAAAGACTTTGCTCTGGTTTGTCCTTCAGACATAAAAACCTCACGATCACAGGCCTGTTGAAACTTTATTGGGAGGCAGATAGCGCTAAGGTTATTTTTTGTTTTTCTTAAGGCATCCAGTGCCGCAGTTAAAAAGAAAAACAGCCTTATGCCGATGGTTGTTTTCGTCTTTCGCTTTTCTGATTGTCTGCAGTGTGTAATGAATATATGATAAACTGTATACACACAGGTTTTGGAGGTGGAAGACTTGGAGTTTCACCAGTTGGAATATGTTTTGGCTGTAGCGCGATATCAGAGCTTTACCAAAGCTTCGGAGGAGGTCAAGGTTTCCCAGTCCTCGCTCTCTACCCAAATCAACAAACTTGAATCGGAGCTGGGGGTGCGGCTGTTTGAACGGACGACCAGATCGGTGCTGCTGACTGCAGCTGGCAAGGAATTTCTGCCCTTTGCTGAGCGGATGATTAATGATTCCAAAAATGTGAAAATGAACATGGAGGAGTTTATCTCCGCAGATCAGGGCAATATTTTCATAGGCGTGTTTCCAGGTTCGAAATATTATGGATTTATTGATGAGATTGCCGACTTTAAGAAGAAATTTCCCAATATAAAATTTGATATCTACGAGGCGGAGTGCTCTGAACTCTTGACCCTGCTGACAAATTTGGATATTGATGTGGCCTTTCTAAGCGAATCTGCCGAATCTGAAGGGATTAGGTACTATCCTTTGGTTGAAGACCATCTTGTCGCTGTGACGAATGCAAGCCATCCTTACAGCCAACGCCAAAGTATCACGCTGGAAGAGCTGTTGAAAGAACCGTTGATTCTGAATGAAGCGACAACACTTCACAAGAATATTCTTGAGGCGTCTGGCGCCAACCAAATGAAGCCCAATATCGAACTGCTTTGCACCCACGGCCAATTGACAAGCATGCTTGGATTTGTTGCCGCAGGGCTGGGCACGACGGTTGTCTCTTCTCTCGTCGCGAAATTTTATTCGGATTGGGGTGTTTCATTCGTTGATGTGGAACCGCACATCTCCAGAAAAACCTATCTTGCTGTGCCGGAAGCCAACGCGCGTAGACCTATCGTAAAGAATTTCGTCAATACCATTCTAAATCGCCATGCCAGGTAGTCTGTAGATAACTTTATAAATGTGATGAATACCCATTTGCCATAAGCATCCCGCTTACAGCTGATGGGTATTTTGTTTGGAAAGTATAAAGGTAGCGGGCATCAATGCGTGCTTTCAGACTCGACTCAAAATCCAATTTATTTAAAAAACGAAATAAACTCATCTTAAATGCGAATTGCTTCTCAGGTATCGTGGGAGATATGATTGCATCAGGCAGTCAATAGAAATTTCAAAGTTTGACATGTGAGCAGTGTTCGAATCTGATGGATCAAACCAAGATCTGGAGTCATTGAATATGAGGAGTGTCAGAAATGAAGAAGAGATTAAGAAAAGGGAATAAGGTTGCAGTATTATCAGCGCAGGAAGCGGTAGGGCTGATACAGGACCAGGCAACTGTTGCCATTTGCGGCGCCGGTGGTGGATTGACTGAAGCGACAGCGTTGATTCTGGGTCTGGCAGATCGATACAATGAAACACATTCTCCCAAGGATCTGACCTTCTACCATACCTCTGGGTTGGGAGACAGGGCGGACAGAGGTATGTCACCTTTAGCGCTGCCGGGGTTGGTGAAGCGAATTATTGGCGGGCATTGGGGGCAGTCGCCAAGACTGGCGGAAATGGCTGAGCGAAATGAGATCGAAGCGTATAATTTCCCACAAGGGGTCATGAGCCAGCTTCTCAGATCTTCAGCATCAGGTCACCCGGGATTGCTGACGCATGTTGGTTTGGGGACTTTCTTAGATCCCAGGAAGGAAGGCGGGCGTCTTAATGAGAAGACAAAAGAGGCGCTGATTCGCCTGATGGAAATAGATGGACAGGAATGGCTGTTTTATCCTTCGATCAAACCCGATGTGGCCATCATACGTGGTACCACTGCGGACACTGAGGGCTATATCAGTATGGAGGATGAAATAGCCTATCTGGATGTATTGGCTATGGCCCAAGCTGCCCATAACAATGGCGGCATAGTCATCGCCCAGGTATCCAGGCTGGTTAAGGCGAGGTCGCTGCATCCCAGAATGATTAAGGTGCCCGGCTATCTCGTAGATGCTGTGGTGGTAGTTCCGGATCAGCCTCAGCTCTATACGGGGGGCGTCAACCGGTATTTCTCCGGGGACTATACATTGGATATGGGCCAGTTAACGCCTCTGCCGCTAAATGAACGCAAGTTGATTGCAAGAAGAGCGCTTTGTGAAGTCGTGCCCGGAGATGTGGGGAATGTCGGCGTCGGTATAGCGGACGGCATTGGGGTTGTAGCTCAGGAAGAGGGTGTCGAAGAGGCATTTACCTTAACCGTTGAACTGGGACCGGTGGGAGGCGCTTCAGCACAGGGTATATTTTTCGGCGCGACCGTTAATATGCAGGCTATGTTGGACATGCCGTCACAATTTGACTTTTACGATGGCGGAGGATTGGATGTCAGTTTTTTGAGTTTTGCTGAAATAGACAGGCATGGCAATGTCAATGTCCACAAATTTAATGGCAAAATTATGGGCACCGGCGGATTTGTGGATATCAGTCAGAACAGCAAAAAGGTAATCTTTTGCGGCACACTGACAGCGGGGGGACTTAAGACCTCTGTTGAAGAGGACAAGCTTAAAGTACTTCAGGAAGGTAAATTCATAAAAATGGTTTCTGAGGTGCCTGAAATCACGTTCAATGGAAAAGATGCTTATAAACGAGGGCAGGAGGTTTTTTACATTACAGAGCGGGCGGTCTTCAAACTTGTGGCGGATGGACTGGAACTGATTGAAATTGCCCCTGGAATGGATCTCGAAAAAGATGTGCTTTCCCACATGGCTTTCACCCCGACAATTTCGAAATGTTTAAACCTCATGGACCCGAGGCTCTTTAAGCCTGAGCCCATGAATCTGAAAGATGAATGGAACTTTTAAGGCATTATTCTGAGATATATATGCAACGTATAAATTTAAAAGTGTGATCAACAGAATTGGAGTGTATGATATGAATAGCAAATTACCTTTGAAGGTTGGCGACACCTGTTCTTTTACCAAGACCATAAGCGAGTCGGATGTCTATCTTTTTGCGGGCATTACAGGAGATTTCAGTCAGATGCACATGAATGAGGAATTCATGAAAACCACACCGTACAAAACAAGGATTGTACACGGTGTATTGACCTTTGCACTGGGTTCAACCGCTTCAACCTTGATCCAGCTTCAGGTCAACTCACCAATACCGAGTGTTTCCTATGGTTATGATCGCCTCCGCTTTGTAAAGCCTGTCTACTTTGGTGATACTGTAACCGCAGTGTATACGGTGACTGAAGTGGATGAGAACAGCATGAAAACCTTCGCAAAACTAGAGGTGCTCAATCAGCACGGCCAAGTCTGCACGGTGGCGACACACATTCTCAAGTTTATAGCGGACTAAATATTTGTCCCCATAACGTGTTGCTGAAAGGCGATCGGCATAGCAAGAGATTATATTAAATTGGGAAACACGAGGAGGAACCGGAATGAAAATCTGCTTCATCGGCGCAGGCGCCCTTGGCAGCGCGCTGGGGGGAACGCTTGCCTTTCACGGATTGGATGTGACTTTGATCGATCATAATCAGACTCATGTTGACAAAATCAACTCAAATGGCTTGAAGCTAATAGAAGGGGAAGAAATTAGAAATGTAAAAATCAAAGCTGTAACCTCAACTCAGGGGTTGCCAGTTATGGATCTGATTATAGTTCTAGTAAAATCCTTTGGAACAAAAAAGGCAATTCAAGATGTATTGCCAATGATTGGGGCGCATACCCTGGTGATGTCACTTCAGAATGGCCTGGGCAATGAAGAGGCCATCATGGAAGTCGTAGGATCCGAGCGGGTTATTGGCGGTAAAACCTATGCGGGCGGTGTTTTTCAGGGACCTGGTGAGGTAATTGCTGGGACCACCAACAAATTGACAGTGATAGGCGAAATGGACGGCAGGATCACGGAGCGCATTAAAAACGTGGCGGAGATCCTGACGGCACATGGTTTGATGACACAAATCAGCGACAACATTGTGGGCATGATTTGGGACAAGCTGCTGATCAACGCAGCCACAGGCGCAGTCAGTGCCATCACCCGGCTTCCCTATGGCGGTCTTTACAATGTACAGGAAGTGAAGGAAGTCGCGTTGGAGGCGGTGGCGGAAGGGATCGCTGTAGCCAAAGCCAAAGGGGTTGAACTTTCGGTGGAAGATCCGGCTGCGATTTGGTATAGAGCCGCCGCTGGTCTGCCCTATAGATTCAAGGCCTCCATGCTTCAAAGCATTGAAGCCGGGAAAGCAACTGAGGTCGACTTTATCAACGGTCAGATTCTGTATCACGGCGAGCGCCTTGGCATTCAGACACCGGTTAATAAAACATTGGTCGCCATGGTTAAAGGCTATGAGTATTGGATGATGAATTTTAGCGGAAAAGTAATCATGGATCAATCCGTGGATTGGCCCCGACTTTAAGGAGGGAAATCAGAATGGCATACATCAAACGTTCCTACGCGGAGCATGTAGCTATTTTCGTCAAGGATATTGACTGGCATGTACGATTCTTTCGAGAAGCACTGGGCATGATACTTCGGGATGAATCCCAATACCCTGAACAAGTCTGGACGATTGGTGGTGTTCAGCTGATCTCTGCACCGGATTTTCAGGGCCCGGAAGGCCGATTGGCGCATATAGGTATTATGACAGAAGATTTGGAAGCGGCGCTGGCTGAGATTTACAACTGGGAAGTCAAGGAAATGCCTCAAGGAAGAAATTGGGTTGAATTGCCGGATGGTCTTTGCATTGAAGTGATGCAGGCTGCAAGGCAGTCGGTTACAGAAGCATTAAATGTACAGCCAAGATGAGGTCTTTCGCTTATTGAACTACAGAGTCAAAGTTTAAAAAATATAAATACTAACACAAGGATCAGGGAGGATCAAGTTATGAAGAAAGTTCTTATGCTCCACGGCATCAATCACAATATGTTCGGAAAGAGAGATCCCGTTCAATATGGCACAATTACGCTGGATGAAATCAATGAAAAAATGCGAGAACTTGGCAAGGAGTTAAACATTGAGGTCGTCGCTTTCCAGACCAATTGTGAAGGCGAAATGTGCCAACGGATTCACGACGCGTTTTTGGAAGGCATGGATGCAATTGTCATCAATGCGGGAGCTTGGACCCACTACAGCTATGGCATCCGGGACGCGTTGGCTATTTTTACCGGTCCAATTGTGGAAATCCATATGTCCAATATCCATGCAAGAGAAGCGTTTCGACACCAATCCGTCTTCGCTGAAATCGCTCAAGGTCAAATCAGCGGATTCGGCTTGGAGAGCTATTTACTCGGTCTAAGGGCTGCGGTGGCATACATCAAGTAGATAATTCGAAAGGGTCCGTGCCTGGTACACGCAGTCAAATTCGGAAGTTGTTAAAGTAAGAATCTGCATATTTCAAGTCTTTCATAGGGCAGTAATCGAGAAACGAGAAGATCTGTACCAGTACAATTAATGAAATCCCTGAAATTGATCAATATTACAATCAACCCATTATCGTCCCATCAGGTAATGGGTTATAAAAAAAACGCCACTTCCAAATTTTGACACATCCGACATCAAATTATGTTGAGTGATCATTGGCAGAACGCTGGCTTTTAAAGATTATAAGGCATGCCGATGGTCATTTAACCCGCAATTTGCGTTGTTTTTTACAACGATGTGAAGGATAATAAAGTTAGATGTGCCACAACCAGCATAAGAAGTACGATCACCAGAAGTGAAGTTGAAGACAAAGTTTTAGCAGAACAAAGCCTGAGCCATAATTCTGGAATTGTGTGGCGCTGTCGTTCTTAAAATGATCCTGATGCGGAAATGACGCAGTGACTTTAAACCGGAAAGGGGGAAGGTCAGGTCGTGTGATTTGAGCGGCACTTTCAGTGTCCGCCTGAAGCATTTCCTGACCAAGTTTGAATGAATACAGTACTGTTTGATGGGTTGCCCGTGACGCCGAGTAAAGTGGTGTGTATTGGAAGAAATTATGTGGCCCATATCGAAGAGCTTCAGAATGAAATGCCGGACGCCATGGTGCTGTTCATGAAGCCCAATGCTGCGATCAGCGGCATGCTGAAGGCTTGGCCGGACAAGGAGATCCATTATGAGGGCGAGCTTTCTTTCATCATGGGTGAGGGGAAGATTAGCGGCGTTGGCTTTGGGCTGGACTTGACCGACAGAAAGCTGCAAAGCGCACTGAAAGCCAAGGGACTGCCTTGGGAACGGGCAAAGGCCTTTGATGGCGCGGCGGTGTTCGGTGACTTTGAACCCATTGAGGAAGAGGACATTCCTCAGCTTGCCTTCCAGCTCTGGATCAACGACGAGCTGCGGCAGGAGGGGGATGTGAATCTCATGATTCATAAGCCTCTTGACATATTGGATGAGGTGAAAACAATGACAACACTGGAGGACGGAGACATCCTGATGACGGGGACACCAAAAGGTGTCGGAACCTTTCAGACGGGGGACCGGATCGTTGGGAAGATATTTTTAGGGCTGACAGAGCTGATGGCAACGGAGTGGATTGTAAACGGATGAAAACTTTGAAGACAATGAACGCTGTGAAACCAATGAACTCAACGAAACCGGTGGAAACAATGAAACCAGAGGTAACCATAAGCGAGCCGCTTACCCTGGCGTCTATTTCAGATGGAAGACTCTACGAACTCAAAGACCTTGTCAGAGCGGATGCCGGCGGGTGTGAAGGCTGCAGCGCATGCTGCTGCGGTGTTGGCGAGCTGGTGAAGTTGACACCCTTTGACATCTATGAGATGATGCGCGGACTTGAGGTGTCCTTTGATGACTTGCTTGCGGATCATCTGGAACTGCGCACCGCAGATAAAATAACGCTTCCGTACTTAAAAATGCTTGGTCCTGATGAACGCTGCAGTTTTCTGAGCGATGAAGGACGCTGCTCGATTCATGCATTTCGTCCCAATATCTGCCGATTGTTCCCCCTGGGAAGAGTTTATCTGGAGAATGATTTCAAGTATTTCCTGCAGGTGGACGCCTGTGTGAAGCCTAAACTGAAAATGGTCAAAGTGGCGCAGTGGATTGGCATTGAGAACTATGAGAAAAACAAGACATTTCTTCTGGCTTGGCATACCTGTCTGAAGGCTCTCGCGTTTCGATTCAAGTTCATTCGGGATGCAGAGGAGCTGAAGGCTGCTAACGACTACCTGCTGGAGGTGTTTTACCGAATAACGCTGAAAGAGGGAGAAGATTTTTACGATGCGTTTTTTAAGTCGCTGGCTAAAGCGAAGGACCGGTTGGGGATTATTGTTTAGTGACTTTTCCCGGTGAGACACCTGTGCTTGGTAACTCCGGTGAAGTTATGGAAGTTGTTTGCGCAGGTGTCTATGTATAGCAATACTTACAAAGGACGGCTATCAAAAATTAAGCGATCTGAACTGGGTACTGGAGGGCAGTAAAATGGGATTGAAAACAGGGTTACTAAAAGGTGGAAAACTTGTCGCTCATAAACTTGCTCCGGATGTCATGAATTTGGGCGCCAAAATTGGTTCTGAGATCATAGAAAAACAGAAAAGCCTTGTCAAAATACCTAACTTGAAAGATGTTCATATTAACGAAGCGCTGCGCGTTCTAAAAGATGAACTTAACTTGATTCCAACATCAGCGATCGCAAAACCTAATATTGCGTATGCGAATGAAAGTGAAAACGAGGTCGTGTATTCTGAACCCAAATTTGGCAGTCGTGTTAATCCAAAGACAATGGTTAAGGTTTATTATCTGACGCAAGAAGTCATTGAAAAGAGCAAGCTGCTAGTGGAAAATACAGTTCAAGAATTCAAAATGCCAGACGTCGTTGGACTTGATCTGGATGAAGCACGTGAAGATCTTGAAGGTTTGGGCTTGCGAGTCACTGAAAAATTAGAAAAACCACATTTGAAATTCGGCGGTAAAGTGGAGGGTCAGGTTACCAGGGTAACTTTGCCGAGCAATAAAAAAGTCAGTTCAAAATTAAAAACGGGTGATCGCGTTTGGCTCTATTATGTAAATGAGGAAGTCCTATCAGAGAGCAAGACCATAAGAGAGCAGAAGGAACAAGATAAGCAGGCGCTAGTCGATAAAATTGGACAAGTTTCACAAGGCGTGGCTAAAGGCATCCACACTGGGGCAGTGGAAGTTCCTCGTCATATTGCCAAAAGTATAAAGGCGCCTTTCAAAAAGAAAAAAGTTAGATCGGGTAAGCGTGAAGAAAAGTAATTCTCAACAATTCTGGAAGTCCGGACTTGGGTACCCCTGAAAGTTGATTAAATAACCGCAATGAAAACTAACCCATTATCGAACTAGCTGATAATGGGTTATAAACAAACTGCGGCTTCCAATTTTTAACATGCTTCAGAATGTTTGAAGATGGGTGACCATCGGCAGAGGAAATCTTTGAACTGTCTCATTATTGCCGCTGAAGATGAACGCCTGAATTCGCCGTAATTGCGATATAATAAAATCAGATGAACAAATCAGGAGGTCGCTTGCATGAAGATAATGGACATTGACGCTATACCTGGAGAAAAATGGTTTCCGAAGGAGACGCACTTCATTGAAGACATGCAGGAGTACTGGGGTGACTGGGGTGTTGCTTCAGAAGTGGACACATTGAGAGCTGTTTTGATGAGGCGTCCCGGCAAGGAAATTGAAAAATTTGATGCCAACGAGGTTCGATTTTCGGATGTGCCCGTGGATCCTCAGCTAATGCGAATACAACACGATGCCGTTGCCAATATTTACAGAGACCACGGCGTCACGGTCCATTATGTGGAGGAGCAAAGGGAAGATCGTCCAAATGCCGTCTTCTGCAGAGATTTAATGTTCATGACCCCTGAAGGCGCTATAATTTCCCGGCCGGGCATGTCAGCACGTCGCGGTGAAGAGCGGTATGTCGCCCAAGCCTTGGCAAAATTGGGGGTTCCTATTATTAAGACCATTAATGGAGACGGGATCTTCGAAGGTGCCAATGCCATGTGGGTGGATCGTGAGACGTGTGTGATCTCGACGGGTAGCAGATGCAACCGCAGCGGCTATGACCAAGTGGCTGATGAGCTCCGCAGAATGGGCGTTTCCAACATACTGCATATGCAGCAGCCTTACAGCAACATTCATATTGATGGTTTGATGAACACCGCAAGCCACGATACGGTGCTGGTTCACGCCTCACAGGTGCCTTATGATGTTCTGAATGTGATGAAAAAGAAAGGGTATAAAATACTTGAAGCGCCATCGACTACTGAGGTGCGTTCAACCTTCGCATGCAATTTTGTCGCATTGGAGCCGGGTCTGGTGGTCATCCCTGAGGGAAATCCAAGGACACAGGCGCTGCTGGAAGACAATGGCATCAAAGTTATATCTGTGGATGTGTCGGAAATACTTAAAGGCCGCGGCGCGATTCACTGCATAACGGCCTATTTGAAAAGGGGTTAGTGTCCAGTAAACACTAAAACCAGGCATGCTGCAGGTAAAATGACGTAATGTGATCTATTAAGAAGGGATGGTTCGTATGAGAAAACAAGAAACGAAATTGTCTTCAGAACAACGTGCAGAACTGCTCGATCTATTGAAAATCCGTTTTGAGAAAAATAGTCATCGCCATCCTGGGCTTGAATGGGATCGTGTGCAGGAAAAGCTGGAAAAAAATGCGGACAAACTGTGGTCGCTTTATGAAATGGAAAGAACCGGTGGTGAGCCGGATGTTGTAAGCGGTGATCAACAGACGGATGAAATCATTTTTTATGACTGTTCAGCGGAAAGCCCAAGCGGTCGCAGAAATGTTTGCTATGACCGTGAAGCACTTGAGTCAAGGAAGGCTAATAAACCTGAGAACAGTGCCATGGGTATGGCTGAGGACATGGGTATTGAGATGTTAACAGAGGAACAATACCGGCAGCTGCAGGCATTTGGAATTTTTGATATTAAGACGTCGAGTTGGGTGAGAACGCCTGACAAGATCAGAAAGCTCGGTGGCGCCATCTTTTGTGATCGACGCTATGACACGGTTTTTATGTACCATAATGGTGCTGAGTCGTACTATGGTTCCAGGGGGTTTCGAGGTGCGTTGAGGGTTTGATAAATTTTGGTGTGAATTAATCAAATGATAATAGGTGACCATCGGCAGTGCTCCGTACTTTAGGGATTAGAGCGTGCCGATGGTTTTTTGTTTCCAAAACACTCTGCATCTTGTGTTTATGATTGAATTAAATATAAAAAATATATTTTATTCGATTGTAATCGAACAAAATTTGAAAACGTAATTTTTATCGAGTATAATCTTAAATATGGGGTGATATCATGAAAAATAGAGTGTTGTACCTTTCAAAGCTCATTCAATTCAAAGATAAACCACTCATTAAGGTTATCACCGGGATCAGACGCTGTGGAAAGTCGACATTGCTTTCACTTTTCGAAAAGCATTTAATCGCAGACGGCACTGCCAAAGCGCATGTGATCCGAATCAATCTTGAATCCTTCGAATTTGATGAGATTACCACTTATAAAGCGCTTCACGCATATATCAAAGAACGGATGCATGACAACACCCCTCGGTATTATATTCTTTTAGACGAAGTTCAACTGATCCAAGGTTGGGAAAAGGCAGTCAATGCACTTCTTGTGGATGCCAACGTGGATGTCTATATTACAGGATCCAACGCCCATCTATTGTCTTCAGAGTTGTCGACGCTGCTGTCTGGCAGGTATGTCGAAATTAAAATGCAGCCACTGTCCTTT
This sequence comes from uncultured Acidaminobacter sp., assembly GCA_964416305.1. Classification (GTDB taxonomy): domain Bacteria; phylum Bacillota; class Clostridia; order Peptostreptococcales; family Acidaminobacteraceae; genus Acidaminobacter. The sequence goes on from CAYQDM010000012.1 coordinate 14,514, forward strand.
AAAGAATATTTGGATTTCACCGAAACAGTTCGTGCTGATCAGTATCAGACTATGTTTGATCAATACCTCAAGTTTGGCGGGCTTCCTACGGTCGTAGAACTATTGGACCACATTGAGACCATAGACCCATTTCTTGAGGGTGTTTATAATACAGTTTTGATGAAAGATGTTGTTGAGAGGAACAGTGTCAGGGACCCGGCTCTGCTGGAAAGTATTTTGAAATTTCTAGCAGCCAATGTTGGCAGCATTGTCTCAACAAAGAAAATTAGCGACTATCTTTCAAGCAGTGGCAGAAAAACAACCAGTGACACTATTGACAATTATCTAAAAATGCTTGAGAGTGCCTTCATTATTTATAAAGCCAATCGCTATGATTTGAAGGGCAAAATGTTTCTTAAAACCCTTGAAAAATATTATATGGTCGATATGGGGATCCGCAATAGACTGGCAGGGCTTCGCAATACCGATTATGGCCACGTTCTGGAAAATGTCGTTTATTTGGAACTCATCCAACGTGGCTATGAGGTTTCTATTGGTAAAATAGGCACCTTGGAGGTCGATTTCATCGCCGAGAAAACGAATGAAAGAATTTATTATCAGGTTTCTGCGACTGTTTTGGATGAAACGTCAAAGGTGCGTGAACTGCGCCCGCTACAAGCCATAGCGGATAATTATCCCAAGTATATGCTTACCATGGATCAGACGATTTTCAACGACTACGCTGGAATTAAGGTTCAAAATATCATAGATTTTTTGCTGGAGTAGGGTCAAGTGACCATTGGCATAAGCTTAATAGCGCTGATTCCTAACAATTTTGATTTTATGTATTGAAATGGTAAATTGATCATAGGATATTGAAACAGTATCCGAGCTTCTTCTTTGTTCCCTTTGACCCACTGACCTAACCTCGCACCGCTGCGCCGCCTCACCCCTAGCCGCAATGATATCCCGAAAGCAGGTACGCCCATGCATCTCTTCGACAAAATCCCGGAATCCCTATTCTCGATTCTGGCATCCAGGAACCGCCGTGTTTATGTGGATGCCCTTTTTGTGCTGCACGAGTGCTTCAGGCAGAACCTGTCCATCCGCAGGGAGGACCTGGTTTCCATGCTGATTGGGCGCCTGGAGGACGAACTGCTTGAGGACCTGGATCCCCAGGAAGAGGATGACGTGGCGGAGATTCAGAGTGTGTCCGGCAAGGCTAATTTTCTGATCAGAAAAATGAACGACACCGGCTGGATTGAGATCGAATTCCGCAGCGACACCTTTGAAGAGGTCGTCTCCCTGCCGGATTACGCCGTCCAGCTGATCGTCCTGCTCTATGAGCTCACCCACGAAGAGCAAAGGGAATACAACGGCTATGTGGTCACCACGTACAACAACCTGCGAGGTGCGGACCAGGACCGTAACGAGTATACCTTTGAAATTTTGGAACGGGCTAAAAGGGATACCACCAAGCTCATTGACATGCTCAAATCCCTCTACAACAACATCATCCGCTACCACAACCAGCTCTTTAAAACCAGCGGCATCAACGAGATCCTGAAACTTCACTTTGACGATTTTATGGATCTCGTCCACGACCGAATCTATCATCCCCTCAAGACCCTGGATTCTGTGCCACGCTTCCGCCAGCCCATCTGCGACATCCTGAACAAATGGATGAGCGACGATGGGATGAAAGATCAGCTTGTCCGCCAGGCCCTCCAGCGCAGGCGTTACGAGAATGAGCATGAAGCCGTTGACGGCATTCTCCAGATGATGACGGACATCATCAATACTTATGAGGGACTGGATGAGATTCTCCGCCAGATTGAGCGAAAAAATGCGGTGTATACCCAGGCGGCCTTCGAAAAGGTGAGGTATCTCGTCACCCGGGATCATTCAGTCCGGGGGAAACTGGCCAATGTCATTTCAAGTCTTCGCGGGTGTGATGAGGAGACCCTGGACGAGATTGGAGCTATGGGCATTGAGCTCTATGCCCAGCGCATTCTGGACGATCAGTCCCTTTACAGGAGGACCATTAAAAAGAAAAGCGACTTCAAGGCGCCGCTGAAGATCAGGACCATGGGGGAAGGCTTGAAGACAGAACACTTGAAAGCATTCGTCGGCAATCTCGACCGCGAATACAGCATTGAGAAGATTGAGGCGTTCATTCAGAATCTCCTGGGTGAGAATGCCCAGGTCTCAGCGAAAGATCTCGATATCGCGGATGACGAGATTTTCACCAAGCTGGTGGCTGCGACCATGAAGTCGAATGACCCTGCGGTTGGCTATAAAATTGTATTTGACGGAAAAAAAGAACATCGCTCCCACCGTTACCGGGTGCCGGACATGCGGATTGTCAGGAAGGTGAAAAAGTATGTGGACTGAAGCTTTTGAAAAAATGAATAATACGGAAAAAGAGGAGTTCAGGCGCCTTGTCAACTACCTGATGGCCCGAAGCTTTGTTGTGCGAGACTTCTACGACCACAAGGAAAAGCGCATGCGGATCCACCCTGATTTCAGATTTATTGAGCGGCACCTGGACCTTTTCCGGGATTATCTGGGTTATGGGGGCTGGTCGCTGCATAAGGACAACAGCTACGGCGTGATTGCCCTGGCCAGCCAGTATGACTATAATCGCCTGCGTCTGGCCAAGTTTACAACCCTGGTGCTCTATACGCTGCGCCTGATTTTCGAGGAAAAGCGGGAGGAAATCAGCCTCAACAATGAGGTGGTCCTGCGCCTTCACGACCTTGTCCAGAAAATGACCGCCTTGGGCATCCTGGACCGCAAGCCCTCCTACAAGGATCTGGGGGACGCGCTGAAGGTCCTCGAGCGTCACAATATCCTCCGCCGGAAGTCCGGCAAAGCTGACGACCCGCAGTGTGTCATGATCCTCTATCCCACCATCCTTTTTATTATTCCCAATGAGAAGATTGCCGCGGTGGACGAGCTGATCCGGGAGCGCGCTTCGGAAGACGAAGACCTCCCGGGACAAAACCCTGAGGACCAAGATTTAGCCGATGGTCTCGGTTCCGAGTCCAGCTTCTCCGCCATTATTGAAGAGGAAGCAGCAGATGATGCCGAGGAGGTGGATGACGAATGAAAATGCTGAAGAAAATGCTGCTGATCAACTGGCACTATTTCCACCAGGAAGAGCTGCACTTTGACCGGATCAACTTCCTGACGGGTCAGAATGCCGCGGGGAAGTCGACGCTGATTGACGCCCTTCAAGTGGTGCTCCTTGGCGAGACCAGCAGTTCGGTATTCAATAAAGCCGCCAACGAGAAGTCGGAGCGGACTATAAAGGGCTATCTGCGGGGCGAAATGGAAGATGACGGCGAAGCGGGGTATCGTTACCTAAGAAACGGTAATTTTTCGTCCTACATTGTTCTGGAGTTCCAGGATGACGTTAAAAACGCGAGCTTCTGTGCCGGCGCTGTCTTTGATGCTTTGGAAGACGGTACTCACAACCATAAATTTTTTATTTTTGATGGCAAAGTCCCGGATCATAAGTTCATCCAGAATGAGATTCCTATGAATATTGAGGCGCTGAGGCGCTTCCTGAAGCACAGCTGCGACAAGAAGCACCAATGGCCGGACTCCAACCGGGCTTACCGGGATTTGCTCGCCGCGAAACTTGGCAGTCTGAAGCACAAATATTTCAGTCTGCTGAAGAAAGCGGTCCCATTTTCGCCCATCAGCGACATTGAAAAGTTCATCACGGAGTATGTCTGTGACGTGCGCTCGCGCATTGAGATCCAGGATATCCGGGAAAACCTCAGGCAATACAAAAAGCTGGAGCATGTCGCTTCTGAGATTGAGGCGAGGATCCGTCAGCTTGAAAAAATTGAAGCCAAGTTTAATGAGGTGACTCAGCTCAGCGAAAGAATCCACGTTCAGAGCTACATCATAGATCGGGCGGAGCTTGAGATTCTACTGCGCAAAGTGGAGGCTTCACGGCGGGAAAAAGAGTCGGTTCAGAGCGTGCTCCAGACTTTGGTTGAAGGGCTGGGTGCCCTTGAAGCTGAAATGGAGGCGCTCAGGGAAGCCCACGATCAGAGTGTGGCAGAAAAAGCCAACTCAGATCTCCAGAAGAAATTTGACGCGCTTACGCAAAAGATCAAAGAGTCACAGTCCCGTTATGATGAGGGCATGAAAGAGGTTGAGCGCGTTCGGAGAAACCTCCGGGGATATGGAGTCAAGTGGGCGTCAGCTTTTGAGACGTTGGACGAGTTCTCAGATAAGGTGGGATTGACGGGACCGGAAGGTATCTACCTGTCGCCAGTGATGAAAAATGCCTCAGACCTGGCAGTACCTGCCCGGCAGCTGAGTGATATGTCCTTGGGTGTTGACGGTCTAAATGCTTTTTCACCCAAAATCCTGAAGACCATGTTTGAGCGGGTGAGCCAGCTTCGTGCTGAAGCAGGGCCGCTCAGTCATGCGCTGGATCAGGAGGTTCACACCAGGCAAATCAAGCTGAGTGAAACCCGAAGCAGACTGGAAGACCTGAAAAAAGGAATCAAGCCTTATGACGTCAAGCTGACGGAGCTGAGGCAGCTTCTTTCAACCGACCTTTCGAGGAAAGCCGGACGTCCGGTCTCGGTCTCAATTTTGGCGGATGAACTGGAAGTAGGCAATGAAACCTGGAAAAAAGCCGTGGAAGCTTACCTTCACACCCAGAAGTTCAACCTCTTGGTCGAACCTGGATTCTTCCAGGATGCCATAGAGCTCTATGATCGTTTCAAAACCGAAAAGTCACTCTATGACATAGGCCTTGTGGATATTGAAAAAATCATGGCCCTAAAAAGTCAGCCTATCAGCGGCAGCCTCGCGGAAGAGGTCGAGTCGGACAATCCCCAAGCGCTGGCTTATGCCCGTTATCTGCTGGGTAGAGTCATGAAATGTGAGCAGGTCCGCGAGCTAAGGCAGTATGACACGGCCATCACGCCGGGGTGCATGCTCTATAAGAGTTATGTCGCCCGCCAGCTCCATCCCAGCCGCTGGCAGAATCCATTTATTGGGCGCAGATCCATTCAGGAGCAGATCGCGCGTTATGAGCTTCAGGTCAGACAGGATACGGACACTCTGGGTGGCCTGAAATCTATCCAACCGGTACTTGCGAGTCTGTCAAACCTGGATCTCATGAGTCAGAATGAATATGAAGACACCGTCGGACGTCTTGAGGGTCTCGGAGCACTGAAAAAGCTTGAGCTTGAGATTTCAGGATTCATCAGTGAGCGGGATGGACTCGACCTGACCTGGCTCAGCAAAATGGAAGATAAAATTAAGACTTTGTCTGAGCGGGTTCATCAAAAAAGTGTGGAACGCGACCAGTTTATAAGCAGAAAAGGACGTCTTGAAGGCGGGCTGGAGCAACTGGTCAAGATTCAGATTCCGGAGCAGACCCACCAGGCTGAAGTTGCCGAAAGGCGGATAAATGAAAGGTTTGAGACGGTCTTTGTTGCAGAAACAGGTCAACCGCGTTTTGAAAATGAATTAAGGGATAAACAGCCTGAAGTCATCCGGGAAAACTTCCTGCGTTCGAGAAAAGGGCATGAAAGTCAGAAAGAGACGGTCATGCGTGAGCTTCAAACACTCAGGATCGATTACAATCGCAGTTACAGAATGTCCCATGACAGTCTGGGCGAGGATAACACCGAATACGCAAAAGCGCTGGAAGAACTGCGGCAGAACCGCCTTCCGGAGTATGTCGAAAAGATCATTGAGGCCCGTGAGAAGACTTATTATGAATTTCGGGATGACTTTCTCGCCAAGCTCAAAGGGAGTTTTGACGAGGTCCAAGCGCAGATTGGAGAATTGAACGACGCCATCCGCACCAGCAGCTTTGGCAATGACAAGTATCGCTTTACCGTCAAGCCAAAGCCGGAGTATAAAGCGTATTACGATATGATCATGGATCCGCTGCTGCTCCAGGCAGGCAACAACATTTTCAGCGCGGCGTTCCGTGAGAAGCATGGGACAGCCATTGAAGAGCTCTTTAAGAATATTATTGAGATTGATGAGAATGCCAGCGCGGATGCTCATGCCGAGCTTGAGCGCAATATCAAGATCTTCACGGATTACCGAACCTACTTGAATTTCGACTTGCTTGTCACGGATGCGAGCGGCGAAAAAAAGCAGCGCCTGTCAAAGACGCTGCTGAAGAAATCCGGCGGGGAAACGCAGACGCCGTTCTATATCTCCGTACTGGCGTCTTTTGCCCAGCTTTACAGAGTCAATCAAACGGGCGCTATGTCGAATACGGCGCGTCTCATCATCTTTGATGAAGCCTTCAGCAAGATGGACGGTCAGAGGATCCGCGAAAGTCTGGCTCTCCTGAAACGCTTCAAGCTGCAGGCGATTATCTCTGCGCCGCCAGACAAGATCCCGGATATCACGCCTTTTGTCGAGAACAGTTTGTGTGTCATGCGTTCGGATGACCATGCCTTTGTCAAGGCCTTCACCCGGGAAGAGGTGATGGAGTCATGATGGCCTATGGACTCAGAATTCTAAATCTCCTGGTGGATAAATATGAGAAAAGCGAGGCCTACCGCCAGCAGCAAAAGCAGGACCGGCGGATCATGCTAAAACTTCCCAAAGAGTTTAGCGCCTATAACATGGAGGATCTTGACGCCAAGATCCTCTTTCACGCGGACATAACTCAGCTGAAGGAGGAGGGGCTGCTGGACTTTGCCTGGGTGAAACACGAAGACGGCAATATCATGAAAGAAGTTTGGCTAAATCTTGACCAACTGGAGTCCGTTTACGCGAGACTGGGAAGGACGCCAAAACTTGAAACTGTGGACTCCGTGGCGGCGTTGATCGAGCACGCACATTTCCACTATTATACTTGGCTGAATGTGTTTGTTGAGGGTGTCAGGCAGAGGATCGAATCCAGGAAAACCTATACACCGCTGCTGCCCAAAGATCCTGTGCAGGCCAGTCAGATTATCGAGCTTCTGGCACGTCTGGACAGTTTTAATGGCGAACCGGTCAATGAGCGGGTGCTCAGCAGCCAGCTTTTCAAGGATTCGAAGTATTTCCAAAATACGCTTAAGACCCGCGTACTCAGGATTGTGCGGGATTACTGCGACTTACTGGATGCCGGGACAGAAGAAAGCGAAGGGGAGGATCTTCCTGAGTCCAGTGAAGAGCTGCTGCTTCAGATGATTGGAATTTACAAAAATCCTGAGGTCATAGAGTTCTGCGGTCCATTAAAGGGTTGGATTGGCAGTACAGCGGCGGACTTCACCCCTTTTTTCCATGGTGCGCTGGTCAACGCAGAAACGGTCAAAGACCTGAGGTTTGATAGCGCCTGCGTCACCCGTCCTGTTTCAAGGGTGCTGCTCATTGAGAATAAGGCCAATTATGAGCATTACATCAGAAGAAAGCAGAATGAGGATGAGGTCGTCATTTATCACGGCGGCTTCTACAGTCCGGTGAAAGGCATGCTGATCCGTAAAGTCTATGAGGCGCTGAAGTCAAATGACTGTGAAATCCTGGTGGAACACTGGTCGGACATAGATCTTGGCGGTTTTAGGATCTTCAACCGGCTGAGGAAAAATATCATACCTTCGGTCAGACCGTTTCGCATGGATTTGTCCGCTCTCGAAGCCATGAGACCTTTCTGGCGTCCCATCAGCAAGGCCTATGCTATGAAATTGGAACAGCTGCTTGACGATGAGTCATTTGTCGAATTCCATGAAGTCATTCGTATGATGTTGAGTGAGAAATGCAAAGTGGAGCAGGAGAGTTTTTTGGTGCGGCAGGGAGAGGCGTTTTGACAAAAATGTCTGTAAGTGGGAAGTTTATTGAACACGAACGACCATCGGCAGCCGATGGTCGTTTTTTCGAAGTTTATAACTATATCTCTCATATTTCGCCCAATTAAAATTTCCAAATAAGATTTTATCTGTTTCCGATATTTACAAAAATGATTTTGAATCGACCTCGAATAATAGTAATATCAAGGTTTTACGAGGAGCGATTCTGATGGATATCCGATTTGATCAGATTAAGTCAAACAGTAATGACAAAGCAGGATTAAACACCGGTCGTTTTGAGCAAACAGGCGTTAATAATGTGTTTAATCAGTTGCTGACTCAACCAGCAGGATGGCCACCAGAAATACCGTACGGAACACTTGTAAAAATGATACTGGTCAATATTGCAGATGATCATCATCCACTATCCGGGATGCATGATTACTTTGAAGATGTGAATCTCGAAGCCAATTTAGGCATTCGTGTGAATCTCGCTAAAATCAATGATGGCCACTTCGGTGGCTTCCTTGATCTGAGATATTTGCAGCATGCCCTTTTACCCTCTTCTGAGTTGCAGGGATGAAGACAAAGCCTTTATAAGAACGGGAACCACCAGAAGCTGCAGCGTCATGCCTGGAAGTCCTGTCAGCACAGCACTTTTCATATACATGACCGGATTCATTTGAACGGCGAACAAAGTCGTCGTCGCTACCGCGGCGATACCAAGGACAACGCGACCGACCAGCATGGAAATGACAAGTGCGGCATAAACATTCACGCGGTGTTTGTTGATCAGCCATGACATGGTCCATCCATAAGCGGCAAGTTCAAAGGCCATAAGAAAGGCGATTGGAAAAAGTGGCGGCATCCCCGTAGCAATAGAGCTCGTCAGCGGAGTAAGCGCACCTGCGATCAAAGCAATCCAAGGGTTGACAAAAGCTGCACCGACGAGAATTGGCAAATGCATTGGAAGAAATATGGTTCCGCTGACAGAGGTGAGATGAAAGACCGTTGGTACCAGAAGTCCCAACGCAATGATTAGCGCGCCACGGATCAAAGATTTTGTATGGTTCACTTTTAAATCCTCCAATTACTGTTATTTGCCGTTATCTGGTTAAATCTGTTTAAAAGTCTTATCATCTGTACTTTATTCCGCTTCTGATGCCTCGTCTTTCCTGAACCAGAGTGCCAGCTCTTCCCTTGTTGCGACTCATGGGATATTCTACGCCGTTGTTACCCCAAGAGTAACCATTGGAAAGGTGATCCACCGGGGGTACAAAAAACCCTGGAGAGATAATGTCAGGGGCTGATGAGACATGTGGGATTCCCTGAAGACCTATTTATTCGAGGAGCAGTGTGATCTAAAACCCCAAATTTAATCCTTAAAAAGCAAACCTATTTCACCGGAACATGAGATATCATTTCACCGCAAGAATCTTTTCGTTGCCATTTGTACATGAGTTTGCAGCGATTATAGGATGGTTTCAAACAAAGTCGAGTCTTGAGGCCTTAAATCAGATGTTTTTGTAGTAGTCATCAACCGTATCAAAAAACGCCTGGATGTTATCCCAACTTGAAAGTGGTGGGATATCGCAACCGGATGAAATTATGAAATTTGGATATTTTGCGCAGTCCTTAAGCAGACTAAGCGTTTCGGTTGTTATAGATTCAACGGTTCCGTTTTTAAATTGTTGTGAAGGTGAGATGTTGCCCATTGCAACAATATTTTCAGGAATATATTTCATCATGTCACGCATATCAATGGCATCTCCAAAGTGAAATGCGGTGGCATTGGTTCCCAAAATTGAATTTATGCTCGGAATGGTTGCGTTTCCACAGTTGTGGTATACTATCGCAAAATTCTCATCCTGGACAGCGTTTACGATTTTCTTCACATAGGAAGATGAAAATTCCTCAACTAATCCCGGTGATAACAGACCGGCTAGTGGTTCTGCCATAACTATACCGTTGGCGCCTGCAGCTTTGTAAGCTTTACTATATTCAATCAAAAAGTCTGTAACTTTTTCAAGGACAATATGGACCATGTCGGGGTCTTCATAACAATAGATCATAGCTTCTGAGACATCCATTAATCGGCCAGCCAGTGAAAATGGCCCTATCACGCCGCCAAATACAGGTTTGTCATTAATTGACTGCGCCGCCAGTCGGATCGCTTCAATGTAAACGCCTGTTCTGCCACTGCCGACATCGGGAATTTTTAACGCTTCTGCCTCTTCAAAAGTTGAAATTATTTTCCCAATAACGGTAGGTACTTCGTCATCGCAAAATTTAATTTTCGATCCGAAGGACTCGGCTTCAACAGATAAATCCATCATACTTAAAGCAGCAGCTGAGTTCACTTTCTCTGAAATCAGTTTCATACCCACTGCCTGCTTTTTACTGTCAGATATAAGATCAACAACACTTATATCAAGTAGTTGGATAGCAGGAAAAGACAAGACCGGTATGGCCTTCTTTGTGGGAGAAGCAATCATTTCTGAGAACCAATTTGTCATGTTCATAATGAGCCACCTCGTAGGTTTAATTTAGTTCTAATTATATTGATTGTTAATTTTTTATTGTAGAAGATTTGTTTGATTTTTTGTATTATTTTTAACAAATTAAATTAAAAACCGTCTGTTCCTAATTGTTCGGTCGGAATAGTGGGCTGAAACTGTGGACATTTTGAAAGTATTTGTCCGAGCCGTGACATAATTATATAATTCGGAGATAATATTGAGTAATGAAATTGTTAAAGGGTAGAAATGAGCCAGATTATTTAAAATCATTCTGAATTTTCTGATATTTATTAAATTTTATAAATGAGATATGATGGTGTCAGGGTTTGAAAAGATGATGACACATTTATTTTTATAAATAGAGAATACGTATACTTATTATGGGGGCGCTGGCATGGTTAACAAAAAAATTGAGGAACGCAGAATTACTGCAAAAGATGTGGCGCGTCTAGCGGGTGTTTCTCAGCCTACGGTTTCACGAGTGTTTTCATCTGATAAGAAGGTAGCGCCGGAAACCTGTGAGAAAGTTCTGGCGGCTGTTCTCGAACTCGGCTATAAGCCAAATGCAATCGCTCGCAGCCTTACCTCTCAAAGAACGGACATAATTGGGATCGTCACTCAGTTGAGCAAAGGGTTTTTTCTTCCAACACTGGACATGATCTCAAGAAAATTGCAAAAAGCAGGCAAACAGGTGCTTTTATTTAACGTTGAGCCTGACCAGGTCCTGGATGATGTCATTTTTAGAGTCCTCCAGTATCAGGTAGATGGCCTGATCATCACAGCAGCGACCCTATCTTCTAAAATGGCAGATGTTTGCGCCCGGCAAGGAACCAAAGTTCTCTTATTCAATCGTTACATTCTGGGGACCCAAGTGAATGCCGTCAGCTCTGATAACGTAGAAGGTGGACGCATGGTAGCCAATTGCTTGTTGGATACCGGGCACAAGCGGCTGGCTTTTCTTGGCGGCGGAGAAATGGTGACAACCACGGTGGATCGCTTGAAAGGCTTTGGCGATCGGATTAGAGAACGGGGTATTGAGGATTTTATTATTGATTATGCCGGAGAATACTTCTATGATGCCGGAAGAAGTGTTGGAAAACGGCTGCTTGAAAGGCCCGACAGGCCGGATGCGATTTTCTGTGCAGGGGATGTTTTGGCGCTTGGCGTCATGGATGCAGCCCGCCATGATTTAGGGCTGAGGGTGCCTGAGGATGTTTCTGTGGTAGGGTATGATGACGTCGCAGTAGCATCTTGGCCGCCTTATGATCTCACCACTGTCAGACAGCCGTTTGATGAAATGGTGGATACCGGCATTGAAATGCTTCTGAGAAGTATTGAAAATCGAGATTCAGAGCCGGAATTGAAACTTTTTCAAGGAAAACTTATAAAACGTTCAACTGTGAAGAACCTTTGATTTAAATTCAATAGATCCAGTTAATTTGACTACCTGCTTCGCGGGTAGTTTTATTTTTTGGAGTGATTCTTAATCAATAGGGAAATACTACATTCGAAAAGTGGATAGATATCATAGGAAAATACGCCGTCAATCCTATTATGAACTTAAAAACAACTTGACACCTTTTGCTTTAAGTAGTAATAATAGAGTAAAGCATGAATGCGTATTCACGAATTAATCAAAATCAAAAATTTTTACATGAAGTTCAGATTTAATCCAGTTTTGCTGAGTAATTGAACAAAAATCGATTCTTTTCATCTTTACTTAGGGGAGTGCCCCTTCAGAACCAAAATTGACAGAATATTCAAACTAGCAAGAGGTTGTTGTGTTGTCAATCTAAAAAATTATGGCGAGGAGAAATGACATGTTGAAGAGAAAATACTTGTGGTGGGACCAATTATCAAAAGATGAAATTTTGGAAGATGTCAAAGAGTGTGATATTGCGATTTTGCCTATTGGAGCCATTGAGCAGCACGGACCTCATTGCCCATGCGGTAGTGATGCCTATAACGCTAAGGGATTAGCAGAACGCATTGCTGAAAAGACAGGCGCAATGCTGCTGCCGCTTATGCAATATGGCGCACACCCATATCATCACTGGTACATGCCGGGAAACCTCCCGCTTTCTTATGAAACTCATATAGGTTTGCTCTGTGATATTATTCGAGCCGCGTCATTTACGGGCTACAAGAAATTCTTTATTTTATCTGCACACGGGCAACTTTCAACAACGATGGTTGCTGTACATAAATTAGGTTTGGAAGGATTCTTCACATTATCTTGTCACTGGTATGATCTTCTGAGAGACAATCAAACAGTGCTTTCAACGCCAATGGTTCATGCGGACGAAGCAGAGACATCTTTAGCATTATATATGTATCCTGAATACGTAGATATGAGCAAGGCTGTGGATGATGGCGGAGAACCGCTGGTCAGCAGAGAGTTCGTAAGTCTGCCGGGTATGTCACCAAAACCCGGCCAGATGTTCTACTTCGAAGGTACAATGGCTAGACCTGAATACAAGGAACTGGAGACTGGCGTTATAGGCTGGGCAACAAGAGCGACAACAGAAAAAGGGGAACAAATCGTTACCCAGGCTGTCGACTACATAAGTAAAATCATTGAGGACGTAAAATTCAGATATCCTGTTGGAGTAGTACCACCAGTAAAATAGACAGACCTCTATGGGTCCATTTCAGCAACAAAGGTTGGGCAACTTAAAAAATCACGGTTGAATTTTGAGGAGGCTAGTCAAAATGGCATATGAGTATTTGAAAGAAGCAAAGCCAGCTAAAGCAGAGGACTTAAGCGAACTTAGAGTAACGGTTGCGGACTTGATCCAACAGGTAAAAGTTGGCGGAGATCAAGCAGTCTATGAATTAGCAAAGAAGTTTGATAAGATTGATCGAAGAGCCCTCAAAGTGACGGAAGAAGAGTTTTACAATGCTCGAAAAGAAGTTCCGTTGACACTGAAAGAAGATATTAATTTTGGGATCAACCAAATCAGAAATTTCGCGAAAGCGCAGCGGGAGTCGCTGTCAGAGTTTGAAGCAGAGATTTACCCGGGCATTCACCTCGGACATAGATTAATCCCTGTTGAAAACGTGGGTACATACGTGCCGGGTGGACGTTATCCAATTTTGTCCGCAGCTCAGATGCTGATCGTGCCGGCTAAAGTTGCCGGTTCCAAACGCGTTATAGCGTGTACACCTCCAAGAAGCGACGGAAAAGTGCATCCTGCGGTCCTGTATGCTGCTCAGGAATCAGGCGTAGATGACGTTTATTGCATTGGCGGCGTCCAGGCAATTGCAGCCATGGCTTACGGCACAGAAACGATTAAGCCGGTTGACATCATTGCGGGGCCAGGAAACAAGTGGGTCACCGAAGCGAAGAGACAGGTAAATGGGATCGTTGGACTCGACTTACAGGCCGGACCAAGTGAAATCCTAATTATTGCAGATGAAACTGGTGAAGCAGATATCATTGCTGCAGACCTTCTCGGGCAGCTCGAACATGATCCAAATGCCAGATGTTTGCTTGCTACGACGTCACGACAATTAGCTGTTGAAACAATCGCAGAAGTTGAAAAACAATTGAGTGTATTGTCAACTGCTGATGTAGCCAGAGTAGCTTGGGAAAACCAAGGTGAAGTTGTAGTAGTCTCTGATCTGAATGAAGCAGCGCATGTCGCAAACGACTGGGCACCAGAACACCTTGAAATTCACACAAAATATCCTAAAGTGTTGTTGCCGAAACTCACAAACTACGGTGCTGCATTTCTTGGCGTAGAGACAGCTGAAGTGTTTGCAGACAAAGTTGCCGGAACAAACCATACATTGCCAACTGCGAGAGCAGCACGCTATACTGGCGGCGTTTGGGTGGGCACATTCCTCAAATGGCTGACACATCAGTGGGTCTCTCAGGATGGAATGAAGTTGCTTGCTGAAATTACGGTGAACCAGTCTACCATCGAAGGCATGGCCGCTCACGCAGAATCAGCCGCCATTCGTCTGAGAAAGATGAAGTAACAGCAGTCGAGAGTATACAGACTTAGCTATAATTCATCAAACGTACAAGGAGGCTGTGCCGCATGGATGTATGCACAAGTATGGTGTTGGAAAGAAAAGAGATCGAAAGCGTACTTGAAAAATCTGAGATCAGCACAACAGAAGAGGCCGTGGCATTTGCTGACGCACTGACAAAAATCATTTGGAACCACAATCAACTCGGGCTGATCTATGACTATTATGATGAAAATGCAGTTTATAAAGGTGCGTATGGCAAGAAGATCACGGGTCCTGACAGTGTTGTTCTTGAATTTTTAGCCATGCAGGCAGCATTTCCAAATTTGAGAGTCCATATTACTGAAAGTTTTGGCAGAGCACTTGAGGATGGTGGTTACGCTGTCTACCAGCGCTCCTATGCTGAAGGAACGAACTCCGGAACCAGCCAATATGGACCACCAACTGGGAATAAGCTGAACGAGAGCAATTCTATGGGCCAAACGGTCTACCAAATTCATAAAGTCAATAATAGGTGGAAGGTAACGGAAGAGGTATCGCTTCGCAGCGAGGAAGTCATTGAGAAGTTGCTGAAAAACGAAGCTTAACTACTTTAGACGTCACAACCTATCATCAAGGGTTTCAGTGAAGACTTTTATCGAATGGGGGGCCGGGATATGTTGCCTAAGAGAAATACAGAAGAATTTCAAAGATTGCTGGACATAGTCAAACGAGCGGATCTGCAAACGCCCGCTGATGTGGAAGAATTTTTTGTCGCATACACAAAATGCATTTGGGATTACAAATTAGTCGGTTTGATTTATGACCATTACACAGATGAAACCGTCATTCATGGCGAAAATGGTGTGAACATTGCCGGGATTGATGCTGTCGTTCATCATACTCTGGAACGCCTCTACACCTTGCCGGATATGAGGATAAATTTTTCCGGGATTCACGCCTCAAAGGTCAGTGATGATGAATTTAAGTTCATTCAAATGACGTATCCTGAGGGCACGTTCACTGGGCCGTGTCAATATGGACCAGCAAACGGGAAAAAACTCAGCCAGGATAATATCATGAATATGTGCGAATGCACTGTAAAGAAAATTGATGGCGTATGGAAAATAACCGAAGAATGGGGACTGCTTGGATACATGAAGTTTCTGTCTCAGGGCAGCGCGAATTAATTCTAGCTGCAGCTAATAACCTTGTCAATAAAACAAAATGCAATTGAATAATCTGTGATTTCAGACGGCTTAGGCGTTCATTTAATGGAAATGTCACTCATTTGTTTCAACTGGCAAATAGAACATTACGAACGCCAAGCTGTCCTATTTTTTACATAAAAATCAGGTGAAGCGGTTCAGTGATTCATCTCTATGATCTAAGGAGAAAAATATGACACAACCTAGCCAGGAAATCAGTGTTGCAATTGTCAACTTCAGTGTAAAATCCGGTGATAAAGCAGCAAATCTCAAGAGAATTGGAGAATTTGTTGAGGAAGCGGCACATCAAGGCGCAAACCTGATCTTATTCCCCGAAATGACCTTAACAGGCTATGATTACTACATTGACGACTCAGTCAAGAATGAGGACAAACTTGAGTTGGCAGAGACTATTCCGGGAGAAGCTACAGATTATATTTCCGAACTGACTAAACAGCATAATATCTATGCAGTGTTTGGCATGCCGGAACGGGAGAACGTTGGCAGCCGCATCTACAACTCAGCTGCTGTGGTGGGACCGGAAGGATTTATTGGTGTCTACCGGAAAATTCATCCTTACGACAAGGAAAATATATGGTGTGTAAAAGGTGACAAACCTTTTATTTTTCATACGGCATGGGGACCAATTGGTATTGGAATATGTTACGACACTTATCATTTTCCTGAACTAATGCGGTATTATGCCTGGAAAGGTTGTCGCCTATATTTGAATCTCACTGCTGTGATCAGGGAATCCGTTGTAAAAGACGCGTTTCATGAGGGCTATTTGACTTACTTAAAAAGTGGAGTCCTAATGAACCATATTTTTATAGCAAGTTCCAATCTGGTTGGCCTGGATCTTAAGAATACTTTTGGCGGTGGCAGCATACTTCTTGGACCTCAAGTTGTCAGTCACGATACAATTGCGTATAGCAGTTGTTATGGTGGGGATATAGATTGTGATTATGAGAGAATGTACGTTTCAAAAATTGATTTAACCTTGGCAAAGCGATCTATTTTTGAAAATAATCCATATACGGGAAGACCTGATTTTAGACCTGATTTATATTCAAACTTCAACGATTAAACCATTTATACCGGTTTGAATTATCTGAAAATTGTAATAATTATATTGATTAAACCAAACAAAAGCATTATAATGATGATTGAGAATACGTATTCAAAAAAGTTATTACTTTATTCTAAATCAAAGATTTTTATTAAAGATTGAAAACGCATTGCTAACAACATATTATTTTTTATCAAAATATCGAATTTTATTACATATTGGTACGTTTTCTGTAAAGTATGACATCAAATATTATGATTTAACGGTAAGTGTTGATCTTTAGCTTAAGCATTTGGCATTAAACGGACCAAACTATTTGGCTCGAAGGGATCATTTGTTTTAATTGGGCAATATTGTTTTTTTTGACTCAAATAAGAATACGCATGCATTGCATTCTCTCCACATCTTTTTTTCGAAAGATTGATTTGAGCTTAGGAGGTATCAAGAAAAATGGCAAATGTGGTTTTGGAAAATATAAGCAAGAAATATGGCGATACCCTGGTTGTTGATAGCCAATCCTTAGAGATTAAGGATAAAGAGTTTCTAATATTGGTAGGTCCGTCGGGATGTGGTAAATCTACAACACTTCGAATGATAGCCGGACTTGAGGAAATTTCTGAAGGCAATATTTACATAGACGGCCGGATCGTCAATGATGTTCAGCCAAAGGATCGCGATATAGCAATGGTGTTCCAAAACTACGCCTTGTATCCACATATGAAGATCTATGATAATTTGGCGTTTGCTTTGAAATTACGTAAATATTCTAAGGCTGAAATTGATGAAAGAGTCAAAGTCGCTGCTAAAATGCTCTCCATAGAAGAGTATCTGAATCGAAAACCTGCTCAACTGTCAGGTGGACAAAGACAGAGAGTTGCGCTTGGCAGGGCGATCGTCAGAGAACCCAAAGTATTTCTCATGGATGAACCACTTTCCAATCTCGATGCGAAGTTAAGAGTACAGATGAGAACAGAGATTAAGATGCTTCATGAACGTTTGAAAGCCACAATGATTTATGTTACCCATGATCAGACAGAGGCTATGACTATGGGGGACCGCCTCGCGGTTATGAAGGATGGTATTTTCCAGCAAGTTGATACACCGTTGGAATTGTACAATCGGCCGGTTAATAAGTTCGTCGCAGGATTTATAGGTTCACCTCATATGAACTTTGTTGAAAGTCTTTTGGTCTTTGACCAGGGCGAGTGGAGTCTCAATATTGACGAGTTTAAACTTGTGCTTGATCAAGATAAAGTGACCGAAAAGATGAAGTCTTTTTCAAATAAGAGAGTCATTTTGGGAATCAGACCTGAAGACATTCATGAATCCAGAAGGGCGCAGAATCAGTCTTTGGGCAACCGGGTAATGGCTCGGGTTGAAGTAACAGAACCTATGGGGTCAGAAACCTTTGTGAGTCTGCGGGTTAATGATAAGAAGGTTCTTGCGAAATTAACCAGCGAATTCAACGCTGCTCATGGAGAACCGTGCGAACTTTCCTTCGATATGTCGAAATGTCATATTTTTGATTTGGAAACAGAAGAGAACATAAGCCTGAGATAGTCAGCATTTAAAATTGTCTTCCCAAATTTTCAACCTCAGAGAATTGGATTGAATCAGGATCCCATGTCCAATTCTTTGGCAGTTCATAGGCACAATGGTTTATTGGTAATTGAGTCAGAAAAGTAACTGAATCTTATTCAGGTTAGAAGAGAGGTGGAGAAATAACTATTATTTTGGGAGTAAGAGAATGATCATAGGAGGGGAAAAGTAATGTCGAAAAAGTTGTTAGTCATCTTTATCATTCTAAGTTTAGTTCTAACTGGTTGTAGTTCGCAAGTCGCTCCTGAAGTCGCTGCAGAGAAAGAATTGGAATATATTGATTATAATCTGCTGGCAGGGAAACCTTTTGAAGGCGAAACTATCAAAATCTTGAGTACTGCCGGTACTGTTCCTCAATTTTTAGCGATTAAGAATATGACGGCTGAATTCACAGAATTAACAGGAATTAACGTAGTATGGGATTATGTGGCATGGGATGCTTTCCAACAAACTTTTATGACTGAAGCCACTGCAGGTGCAGGTACATATGATCAGCTCGTCTGGATTGATGCATGGGGTGCAGGCGCGCAAAACTATCTCTTGCCTTTAGATGAATATATTGCTCGAGACAATATTGATATGAGCGATTATCCGGAAGGTTTCCTTCAAACTGTAAAGATTGGAACAGATAATATTTACGGTATGCCTCACCGCGGCAACGGACTTATCCTGTTCTATAATAAAGCGATCTTTGATGAGCTTGGATTACAGCCGCCTGCAACTTGGGATGATTTCGTCGCGGTTTCTAAAGCTGTAGAAGAAGCAAAAGGATTTAAAGGCACAGCGCTTCCTTATACCATTAGTAATGGCCAGAATCTCATGGTTTGGTATGGAATGTTGTGGGGCAAAGGCGGAGATATCTTCAATGAAAATTGGGAGCCTGTCTTTAACAGCCCTGAAGGCGTAGAAGCAACTCAAGACTATATCGATTTCTTACTCAAGGATAAAATCATACCTGAAGGTGCAGTCACCTGGACCGAGGGAGAAACAGTCACCGAATTGCTTCAAGGAAGAAGTGCAATGAACGTCACTTGGTCTTGGCGTTATGAGAGCATGACTGATCCTACACAAGCTGTTGAAGGCGTACTTGGCAACATTGCAATGGCTCCGGCACCTGTATATCCAGGTCAAAAGGAATCCGTCAACTACGCTACAAACTTTGCAGTCAGTATCTCAAAAGATTCCAAACATAAAGACGCTGCCTGGGAATATATGAAGTTCATGAATAATGCAGAAGTTGAAAAGCGTCTGGTTATGGACAAATCCAGCCCTGAAACCAGCACTGTTGTGACTATGCACTCATCAAACCTGTTGGATCCGGATATCAACGCACTTCATGACGATTTGCAGAAAGTTACCTATGAAGTTCTGAAGACATCCAGAGCGCTGCCTATTACGCCTATGTGGCTGCAGGTTCAAGGTGTTTTGGAAGTCGCTATGAATAAAATGGCTTCCGGTGAGCCGGTTCAAGCATCACTTGACAGCGCTGCTGAAGAAGTAAAAGGTATTATGGAGCGCGCAGGCTACTATAAGAAATAAGACCTATTCAAAAAATTCAGTGAAGCACGGATCCGTGCTTCACTGAAATAACAATTGAAATTTATGACTGACAGAGAACATAAACGTCCAATAATTGGACTCTGGCACCAAGGCATCTCTGATTGGAGGTACATAAGTGAGTGAGCTTCGACCTAAAGCAATTAAGAAATATCTGATTTTGCTGCCTGCACTGATAGTGATAATACTTACTTCGACCTATCCAATACTGTATTCATTTTGGTTGGGCTTCCAAAGATGGATGGTTTGGGAATCGCCAGCACCATTAGGATTCGTAGGCTTTGATAACTTTATCCGTGGATTTGCCGATCCTAAATTTCAAGAGGTCGTTGGTACTACTGCCCTATATACTGTGATTTCAGTTTCCATGTCAGTTGGAATAGGTCTCGGGATCGCAATGCTGCTTCAAAAATCCGGGAAATTGAATACCGTCATAAAAATGTTTTTGATCTTTCCGTTTGCAGTAAGCCCTGCACTCAAAGGTTTTACATTTAAATTTATGCTTAATCCTTCATTTGGCATTTTAGACAGATCAATAAAATATATTTTCCCGTTCTTAGAAAACGTGGTGTGGTTGAATCATCCTTTCTGGGCTCTGTTTTGGCTGGCAATGTCCGAAGTATGGGGCTGGGCACCTCTGGTTGCTTTAATGTTTCTTGGTGCCTTGGGCTCGATTTCACCTTCAATATTTGAAGCGGCAAAACTCGATGGGACCAATAATTTTCAACTCTTTATACATATAACACTGCCTTTGCTTAAGCCAGTCATTTTGGTAGTCACTTTACTCAGAACCATTTTTTCACTTAAAATGTTTGATCAAGTCGTAACTATGACAGGTGGCGGACCTGGCTCATCGACACAAGTAATTAACTACTTCATTTATCAGACAGGATTTCGCTTTATGGATATGGGATATGCAGGCGCTTTGGCTACGACTCTGGTAATTGTGATGACAATCATTGCGTCAATATATGTCCGTACTCTTAATGGTAAGGAGGCGTAGTTATGGAAGCGCCGCAAAAGGTATTAATGAACACTAGAGTGATGCATAAAACCAAGTCTCGAATCTCTGTAAAAAATTATGCTTTTATAATCTTGGAAAAAATGCTTCAAATAATGGTGCTCTTGTTTGTTCTGTTCCCGATCGTCTGGATTATTCTCACCGCATTCAAGAGCTCCACAGATGCCTATTCGACAAGTCTCTTGTTTAAGCCGACACTTGACAATTTCAGAACTATAATTGCGCCACCTTACAGTGTGGGACCACTCTTTCGAAACAGTATAATAATTTCTTTCGCTACAGTGGGCATTGCAATACCTCTCGCAATAATGGCGTCTTATGTTTTTTCCCGGTACACATTTCGCGGCAGCAACAGTTTATTGGTATACATACTCATGACGCAGTTTATTCCAGCCGTCGTCATAGTTATGCCGTTTTATATGCTGTTCAGAAATTTGGGTATGCTGGATACTAAGGCAGCACTCATTACAGTCAATTTATCAGTTGCTTTGCCGTACGCCATATGGCTGCTTAAAGGCTTTGTGGACGCCCTTCCAAAAGAAATTGAGGAAGCGGCATTGATAGATGGCTGCACTCAGCTGCAAATGTTAAGACACGTTGTTTTTCCGCTTATTGCTCCCGGAGCCATCACCACCGCCGGCTTTGTGTTTGTCGGTGCATGGAATGAATTCCTTTACGCCATGATCCTTTCGAGAACGACATCTTCAATGACGCTGACTATTGGCTTGATGAATACGTTGGGTCCAAGAGGCGTAATCTGGGAATACATGTCGGCCGTTGGCTTGTTGGTCATGATTCCTGTCTTCCTGTTGTCTCTGACCATTCGTAAGCATTTTGTTCAAGGGTTAACTATGGGCGGCGTCAAATAACGTATCAATTAGAAATTTCTATAGGGCACAATAGTGTAAACATTATCTTGGGAAGATGGTCTCTTTAAACGCAGGGGTCATCTTCTTTTTTGCGTTTTTGAGCATATCAAACAGCAAATAACTGCAGATCACAATTTAGCACTGCATCAGAGAGGTTTTAAAAGGCGATCAACCTTCCCACTTCCGTGAGTCTCAGGTGGGCGCGCCTCAGAAACTCCTGCGGAGTGCCAACGCGCTCCTCTTCTGTGGGGCCTACTTCCATGGTCAGGCAGCCGCTGTAGCTCTTAGGAAAGGCGCCGGTCAGCGCATTCCAGTCAATCGTGCCGTGGCCGGGCAGCCAGTGACGGTCCTCAGCGCCATCGTTATCAGAGAGGTGAGTGGCCGCCAGTCGACTCCCGAAATCCTTCAGGAGATTAAAGTCACCCCGGTCCGTTAGCTGATGGTGCGAACTGTCAAAGCAGAAGCCCAGCGACGGAGACGAAATTGACTCAAGTATGAAACGAACACGGTCGTTATGTCGGGTGTTCTCTACGGCAATCGTCACCCCGAGTTCCTCTGCGGTTCGCGTAAGGGTTTCGAGACTCTTTAGCCCTTGGTGCCGGGAAACCTGAGAATCCTGTCGGTCGCTCAAGTGCATGACCATTGTGGGAATCTGGTGTAGCGCGCAGTCGTGGAGCCATGTCAGATGGCTGTTGACGACCGACGCCCGCACTGAGTCATCCTCAGACCAGAGGGCATCTGAGTCGTTGAAAGGAACATGGATATTCTCCAGCAACAGCCCTGCTTCCCGAACCAGACGCGGCATGTCCTCTTTCTTCACGGGATAGGGCATGTCCTCGCTTTCCCACCAAAGAGACGTGGCCTCAAAGCCCGCCTCTCTGATCAGGCTGATCCGTTCTTCAAACGGCATCATAAAGCCATACCATGAAAAAATGCCTGCTTTATGGTTCATAGTGACACTGCTCCTTTTCGTGGGGTATGATCCTCTTAATGTTTGACGTTATTCACATCAACTTGGCTCATACGTACCCAAACGGAGGCGCGCTTATCAAACGAGAAGAGATTAAGGGACAGAGGCCTGCCGATGGTATCTATAAGTTCAATTTGCTGCCGGGTGGGTAACTATAACCCATAGCCATTTTGAATTTATTCGAATTGAGGTGTCAACAAATGAAACAGTGGTATGAAACGTTATTCGAAAACTATGGCAGCCAATATGACCTGGAGCCCTTTGCTCAAGGGACCAGCGGGGAATGTGACTTCATAGAAGCTGAATTGGGTTATGACAAAAACAAGAAAATCCTGGACATTGGCTGCGGGACAGGACGGCATGCTATTGAGCTGACCAGGAGGGGCTATTCGGTCTTGGGCGTGGATCTATCGGAGTCCCAGCTTAGGAAAGCCAGGGAGAAGGCAGAAACAGAAGGCCTTGACGTCCGATTCCGCAGGGAGGATGCTCGTTCGCTTCCTTTTGAAGGGGAGTTTGACATGGTCCTGATGCTGTGCGAGGGCGGCTTCCCGCTCATGGAGACGGACGAAATGAACTTCGAAATTCTAAAGAATGCCGCCAAGGCGCTGATGAAGCCTGGCAAGCTGATTTTCACCACATTGAACGGATTGTTTCCGCTGTACCACTCCATTGACAACTTTCATGAAGAGGTCCAGAATCAAGGCGAACCGGGAGTTGGAGGCGCGCGCTATAAAAGTGAGCACTTTGACCTTATGACCTTCAGGGATATCAACGTCACAACTTTTACGGATGATGACGGGGTTGATCGGCAGCTGGCGTGCAATGAGCGTTATTATGTACCGCCAGAGATCACTTGGCTGCTCAAGAGCCTTGATTTTACGAGTGTTGAAATTTTTGGCGCAAAGCTGGGCGCGTTTTCAAGAACGGACAAGCTTACGACTGAAGACTTTGAAATGCTGGTAATAGCTGGTTTCGAATGCGAAGACTTCAAGTAAACAATTGAACTGAAGATTAAAAGGTTTCTTGATGTGACCATCGGCATCCCGGTGCTGTCTGTGGACCACAACGGCAGCGCGCCGTGGCCGGAGGATATTGAGTTTGATTTAATTGAACCACTGAAGATGCTCTTCAAGGATGAAGTACGTGAATGTGGTTTAGCTCTGGGGCTACCGAGGAGTATGGTGTTTCGTCAGCCGTTCCCGGGCCCGGGTTCTTGGGGTCCGCTGCATAGGCGCGATCACGCGTGACCGACTAGAGGCCGTCCGCGAGTCAGATGCGATTCTACACGAGGAGTTTGTTAAAGCTGGTCTCGAGGGTTTGAAACTAAAATGAGGGAGCGGGTAGAAAAAACGAACTTCTCAAAAATGTACCTGGTACGCAGAACGAAATTGAAGAAGTTGTTTTTGATGAAATTGAATGATTGCATGCTTTTCAAAATTGTTTAACGTTATTGTTCCGGGAATCGTGCCAGGTACGGAACTGAGAATACGTACTTACGTGCCAGGCTATGAAATTATTTTAGGACCAATTATGGAAGATGATACAGTGACGACGATGATGCAAGTCGCCGGTCTTGGAGATTATTTGCCGGTTTATTCCGGAAACCTTGATATCATCAATAGCGCCGCGATAAATATTGCTGAGGCCTATGCAAAAAAGTTGATGGGCGGTGAACAGATTGTCTAGAATCTACTTAACAGATACGACGCTTAGAGATGGAAGCCATACCGTTTCCCATCAATTCACACTGGATGATGCCGCTCAGATAGCAGGCGGTCTCGAAAGCGCTGGTATTGATATCATTGAGATTGGCCATGGTGATGGTTTGATTGGCTCTACGATCAACTATGGCTTCGGAAGAAATGATGATTTCTCTCTGATTAGCGCAGCTGCTTCTCAACTGACAAAGTCAAAGTTGGCGGTACTGCTGCTGCCTGGAATTGGAACTGTTGAAGCGCTTCAGAAAGCTCAAAAGGCAGGTGCAAAGGCAGTACGCATCGCGACTCATGTCACGGAGGCGGATATGGGCGAAGAGCATGTTAAAGCAGCTAAAGATATGGGATTATTTGTCGTAGGATTTTTGATGATGGCTCATATGACAGATGTGAATCGTCTTACAGAAGAGGCGCTCAAGTTTGAGTCCTATGGCGCTGACGTGGTCTATGTTACAGATTCCGGAGGCGCAATGCTGCCTAAGGATGTGTTTGAAAAAGTAAGTTCATTAAAGAAGAATTTAAAAATTCCAATTGGGCATCATGCGCATAATAATATTGGCTTGGCAGTGTCAAATAGTTTGACTGCTGTAGAAGCTGGGGCGACTTATATAGATGGCTGTCTGTCTGGGCTGGGAGCGGGTGCAGGCAATACATCGACAGAAAACCTAATTGCTGTTCTCAATAAAATGGGGTACAAACATGGCGGCGATCTCTATAAAGCTATGGATGCCAGCGAAAAAATCTTGATTCCATCACTAAAGAAAAAAGGTCTGACAATCAACAGCCATTTGGATGCCATGATTATGGGCTATGCAGGTGTATACTCCAGCTTTTTGCTTCACGCCAGACGTGCGGGCGAACGCTTCGGGGTTGATGTCAGAGATATCTTAATGGAAGCTGGAAAGAGAAAAGCAGTTGGCGGACAAGAGGATTGGCTGATTGAAATCGCGGTTGAATTGTCAAATAAACACTCCTTGTAGGATTCCTTTCAAATGATTCGTATTTCCCCTAAACTTAAGCTGTAAAATACAGCAAATCCCCAATTCAAAGTTCGAATTGGGGATTTTGTTTTGCTTTGAATTTGATTGTATCACCATCGGCAAAAAGCTTTTACTCATTCGGAATCAAAGCCGCCGTAACAACATACCGCTGCGGTGCATTACCAATATAAACAAACGGATAACATGTCGTGAGGGTAAGCGCGGCATAGTCCGTTGGGACAATCACTGTTCGGTCTTCTTTGTCTACAATGCGCGTGCCGTCAATTTTATAGGTCAACGAACGGTCAGCCATTTCGATGATCAAAAGATCGCCGACAATTAGGTCTCCCAGATCCGTGAAAACCGTATCGCGATGTCCGGAAAGCACACAGTTGTCTTCGACACCTGGCATCACGCTTTGAGCATAATGACCTACGCCTTCTTTCAGATGCTCGTCACTGGTCCCGTGTATGATTGGAAAGGACTGGTCCAGCGCGGGGATCAGCAGGGTCCCAATGAAGTCGCCCTCAGCGAGGTTCTGGAACTCTGATGATTTCTCTGGCTCGGTGCTAAAGAGCGGTGCTTCCGGAATGTGCAGCGCATTTTTGAGATTCATGAAAATATCCTGCTGCTGGATAAACAAATCCTGGGCGACCGCCACATCTTCTTCTGCTGCCGCGTTACCAAATGGCAGCTTGTCAAGCTTAGCAAGCGCGAACCCTATCAGTCCAATCCCCGCAGCGGCTAGGCAAACAGAGAGAAGCGCGCGGAGGCGGTTCTTTTTTTTGAAGGCCTGAGCTTTAACGGCCATTCTTGGGGTTTCTCCACGATTTAGCTTTCTCGCCATAAAATTACCGTTGTTTCCAGCTTACAGCGCCTGCAACCGTCAATATAGCTCCAATCATAAGGAGATTATACCAAGGTGTTGCTGTGTCTGGCATTCTACCGCCTGTGACGGTTTCAGTGACGGCCTCGGAAGGTACCACTACAATTACAGGCGTAGCTTCAGGATTTGGTGGTGTGACAACCGGTGTTGGTGTTTCCACTGGCGCAGGTGTCTCAGCATCAGGCGGTGTGACGACCACAGGTGTATCTGTTTCATCACAGATCCCGTTGGTGATGGTATTGTTGTCAAGGGTGACTGCGCCGTTCATTGCCAGCAACTGTCCTTGAACTGACGCGCCTGTGTTGGCGGTAATTGACGTTGTTGCAAAGATGTGTCCTACAAAATGTGAGTTCACACCCAGGGTCGCAGAGCTGCCAACGGTCCAGAATGTCCTGCAATAGCGGGCGCTGTTGGTGAGGGCAATTTTGCTGTCGACTGCTGTGATTAGAGTAGACACGGATTTAAAGATAAAAACGCCTTCCGGGTTCCCTTTAGCGTCGAGGGTTAGTGTACCGGTGATTTTAAAGGTACCATCGGCTGAATCGTAGACGCCTGGGGTCAAGGTGGTGCCGCCAAGCTCTGAGGCTATTCGCGTCACCGGTGTTCTGCCGGCAGCGTCATTATAGGCCGTCAGTAAATCCGATTTAGCAATTGAGGCCACAGAGTCCGCGATATGTACCGCGCCGCCTATAGTCATGGAAGTTTGGCCGGTCAAAGCAGTCCCTGGGAATAATCCCACGTTGGATCCTGCGTCACCTTGAATAACGGTCTCGCCGGTATTGGTGATCGTCGTACCAGCCAACACCGCAAAGGACGAAGAGATTCCCAGATTGACAGTAGGTTGCGACGGTTGAACCGTCGTAGCTATAACTGGCAGGGTTGTCATTAAAATAAGTGCGGCAGCCAAAAGACTGGCAAATAATGGTTTGTTTTGATGAGGTTTCATAATGCGCATCGCTCCGTTTCATAGGTTGAGATTATTGCGGGCAGTAGCCGAAACTACTGGACTGAAGAACATGACCTAATTACGAGCGTCCTTTAATAATGTTCTTAACTACAGTCGTTTCCGGTTCAAGCACCTTTACCTTTTCGACTTCCTTTTTCTTCTTTTTCTGTTTGTTTGGATTCTTATCACCCATGAGATCACCCCTTTATTATAAGTAAATTATAGGTAATGTTAGATATATATGGATTATTTAAGGATAACAAAAGCCACTTTGTGTAAAGTGGCTTGACATGACTATCCATATAATACAGCACGCGCCTCTTGTGAATGCCGTTATGTTAACTATAGTCTATAAATTACCTAGTGTCAACTTTTATTACAGTTATTAACATTTTCGCAACACTGATAAGTGATCTGCCGATGGTCGACCGACCGCATTGTTGTTCCGTCATTTAGTACAAAGGATTCAGGATGCGTCAGATTCCAAAATAATATCTTAATTGGGCTAAAAGGGGTTATAATGGTGATATTGATTTACAACGTAATAAAGTGAGGGGAAAACTATGGCGACAAAACACATCTCTGTCATAACTGGTGGAGAATCGACAAGAGCGCGTCTGGTCGCGCAGCTTGAGGCTCTCTTTGAGGATTCTGATGTTATCATAGAAGGCTTTGCGGCTAATCTGGGATTTAGTGAAAAGGTCAGCGCGGATCTTATTGTATTTTCAAGTGCGTCGCTGATCAAGGAAACTGAGTTCTGGCTAAATCCGGGTGCTAAACGAATTGTCGCAAGAAGAGCTGTTGACAGTACCTACCTGGATCAGCTTTTTTCTATTAAAAATGGTGCTAATGTACTTTTGGTGAACGACTCAGAGGAAGCTGCCCTGGAATCCATTGAACTGCTGAAACGTCTTGGGATTAATGGGGTAGAATTACTTCCGTGGTATCCGGAAATGGATTCGGAGCTTAAAATGGCAAATCGAAAAAAATGTCATATAGCAGTAACTCTGGGTGAAGCCGAGCTCGTACCAGAGGGCATGCTGCAGTTGATTGATCTGGGTCCTCGAGTAATAGATCTCAGCACAATAGTTGAAATCCTTCAGACTCTGGGACTACTAAACGAGAAATCACATTATCTTTCTGCGACTTATTTGGCTGCAATTGTAAGGATGGGCCAAAGTATACATAAGGCTATGTCAGAACAAGAACGGATTAATGGAAGATTAGAACAAGTTCTAAATCAGATTCATGATGGCCTTTTGGCTTATGACCAGAAAGGGATTGTGCGTGTTTTTAGCCATAGATGTGAGACGATTTTTGGCGTCAGGGCGGAACGTGTCATAGGTAAGCACTTAATGCAATCCATCCGCAATAAAAACCTAATAGATTTTCTTGGGAAGCCGTTAGTTGGCGGTGAAACCCAAACCGGTCAATTGCATATAGAGGGCAAACTTTATCAGGCTGAGAGATTCTCTTCCGGAAAAGGTGAATGGATGGTTTGTGCTTTTCGAGAGACCGCAGTTTCTAACGACAAAGGGTTGCAGCGCAGGCGGCTTAACCTGATGAAAGGCCACATGGCCAAGTATAGCTTTGATGATATATTTTTTAAATCTGAAATTATGGCGCATACGGTGGCCGTTGCCAGGAGGCTGGCTGTGACTAACCTTCCAATATTGATTTATGGTGAAAGTGGAACAGGAAAGGAGCTGTTTGCAAGTGCGGTACACCGTGCTTCCTCTGTTGTGGAAGGCCCGTTTATTGGTGTTAACTTCAGCGCCTTGCCTGAATCTCTCGTGGAAAGCGAGCTGTTTGGTTATGATGAGGGTGCTTTTACCGGTGCTAAAAAAGGTGGACATCCGGGTCTTTTCGAACAAGCAAATGGCGGAACGCTATTTTTAGATGAGATTGGAGATATTTCAGTCAAGATGCAGATGAGGCTGCTTCGGGTATTGCAGGAAAAAGAGATCATGCGGGTTGGCGGGAGTGAAATCATTCCTGTGGAAGTGAGAATTATTGCTGCCACTAACAAGGATCTTCTAAAGCTCTGTGAAGAGGGGCGGTTTCGAGAAGATCTTTATTACAGACTTAAAAAATTATCTCTGAACATACCGCCTCTAAGGCATAGGCGTGAAGATGTGCCAGGCCTATTGGAGCTTTATCTGAAGAAAAATGGTTGGGAAGAATCACTTGAGATCTCGGTTGCGCCAGATTTGATGGTTGAATTGCTTGCCTATGATTGGCGGGGGAATGTTAGAGAGCTTGAAAATGTGGTTGAGTATATGGCAGCAGTCTCAGAGGGGCCTTCTCTTACCCTCTCGGATTTGCCATCTGATTTCATCAATTTAGAAAGTGCTGCTAATAGAGATCGCCTAAAAGATCCCGAAAAGCCCATTAAGCACCCGAAAGCACCGATTTATGATGAAGAGCATGCAAATCTCGCTTCACCTATGGTCAACAGGCGTGATCTCATAGCGATCATGACCTGCATAGAAAATTGCAACGAAAGAGGGGAGAGTCTCGGACGGGGCAGATTGTCAGAGATCCTGATGGAGCAAGGCTTTCAGCTGAGTCAGGATATGGTGAGACGGCGTTTAAAAACATTGAATGATGAGGGGTACATTGTGTCTGGGAAAGGAAGAATGGGCGCGATTCTCACTGAAAAGGGAAGAAGGATGCTCAAATTCTCAAAGTTGGTATGAAGTTTGCATTAAGTAAGGATAATTCTTTTAAAAGGGGGAATTATCAAAATGGCTGAAGTGAAAAAGAACATGGTTAAACCTCAAAAGGCATGGCGCATGCCGGATACTTACATCATTATCTTCTTTGTTGTATTATTGGCTGCGGTATTAACGTACGTGGTACCTGTAGGGTCTTATGACATGCAGGAAGTGACCTACACAATGGATGGACAGGATAAGACACGAAGTGTACCAGTCGCGTCCAGTTTCCAGCTTGCGCTTGATGAAAATGGACAGCAGATCCGAAATGGCATTGGTTTCTTCGAGCCTTACGGCGAAATTGGTTTTTCAAATTACATATTTGAAGGTTTGGTTTCCGGCGACAAATGGGGATCTGCAGTGGGTGTTGTTGCTTTTATACTCGTCATTGGCGGAGCCTTCGGCATTGTCATGAAAACAGGAGCCATAGAAGCGGGACTTCTTGATATGATTACGAAGACAAAAGGTCGAGAAGTGCTCCTGATTCCAGTGCTATTTTTCTTGTTTTCCTTTGGTGGCGCAGTCTTTGGTATGGGAGAAGAAGCGTTGGCCTTTGCCATGATCCTTGTGCCTATTGTCGTGGGACTGGGTTATGACTCTGTCACAGCGATCTTCATTACTTACGTCGCTACCCAGATTGGCTTCGGGACATCCTGGATGAATCCCTTCAGTGTAGCCATTGCTCAAGGGGTTTCAGGCTTGCCTGTTTTATCGGGCGCAGGATTCAGAATAGTCATGTGGGCTTTCTTCACCCTCGTGGGCATGGTGTTTACTCTGATCTATGCAAGACGGATCAAAAAGAATCCGGAAAAGTCTATTGCTTATGAGTCGGATGCTTATTTCAGAGAAGATATGGCACACAAGAAACTCGAGAATTCGGACTTTGGACTTGGACATGTATTGGTGCTGCTCACTTTGCTGGCTGGCATTATTTGGGTGATCTGGGGTGTTGTTCAACACGCCTATTATCTTCCGGAAATTGCAACGCAGTTTATAATCATGGGTGTCGTCTCAGGTATAATTGGTGTTGTTTTTAAACTCAATAATATGACGGTTAATGACATAGCATCTTCATTCAGGGACGGTGCAAAAGATTTATTGGGAGCAGCTATTGTAGTTGGGATGGCTAAAGGGATTGTACTGGTACTTGGCGGATCAGACCCTTCAATGCCAACAGTCCTGAACACAATCCTGAACAGTGTCGCAGGTGGTCTGTCCGGAATGCCGGCAATGCTTTCTGCTTGGGTGATGTATCTTTTCCAGTCTGTCTTTAATTTCTTTGTCGTATCGGGTTCGGGTCAGGCGGCTTTGACCATGCCAATAATGGCACCTTTAGCAGATCTCGTTGGGGTTTCGAGACAGGTAGCAGTCTTGGCTTTCCAACTGGGTGACGGCTTTACTAACCTTATTGTGCCGACATCAGGTGTTCTCATGGGAATGCTTGGCATTGCGAGACTGGAATGGAGCAAATGGGCCAGATTCCAGATTAAATTTCAGGCTTTGTTATTCGGTCTTGCCTCAGCCTTTATCATTATTGCGGTCATGATTGGCTACAATTAGCAGTGAATGGAGGTGCTGACCGTGATTTTGTTCAAGCAGGCAGAGGTTTATGGTCCTGATCGATTAGGTTTCAGAGACGTATTAACAGCAGGTGGAAAAATCATAAAAATTTCAGACAAACCTATAGACACAGGAGATCTTGAGGTCTTGGTCATTGAGGGCAATGGAAAAATTTTGATTCCCGGTCTGATTGATGCCCATGTCCACCTATGTGGTGGTGGTGGGGAAGGGGGATTTAAAACACGAACTCCCGAAATGAGAATGACGGAAATGATCACTGCCGGTGTGACCTCTGTGGTGGGGTGTCTTGGCACTGATGGTATTGCCAGATCTATGGAAAACCTCTTGGCAAAAGTCTACGGACTTAGAGAGGAAGGTGTTTCTGCTTGGTGTTATTCCGGTTCGTACCAAGTACCTGTAAGGACTTTGACGGATGAACTGGTGAAGGATGTCATGATGATCGAACCCATTATTGGTGTGGGAGAAATTGCCATCAATGACCATAGATCGTCTTCGCCGACGGCTGCTGAATTGGCAAGAATTGCATCTGATGCCAGAGTCGCTGGCATTCTGTCCGGAAAAGCGGGTGTGGTCAATTGCCATCTCGGGGATGGGCCATTCGATTTAGAGTTGATCGAAACGGTAATTCGGGATTTTGTCATACCCATCTCGCAATTCTATCCAACACATATGAACAGGAATGCACGCTTGTTCGAAAAAGCGATTGAATTCGCCTTAAAGGGCGGAATGGTTGATCTGACAACTTCAACAAGACCTGTTTTTATTCAGGAGGGTGAAGTTCCCGCTGCTGAAGCTTTGGCCAGACTTCTGTCAAAAGGTGTCTCCGTTGATCGAATTACCTTTACCTCGGATGGTCACGGCAGCTTGCCGGAATTTGACTCAGAAGGCGTCTTTAAGGGGCTGAGCGTTGGCAAGCTGGACAGTTTGATGGAATCTGTGATTGAGGCGGTGAAGAAATATAACGTGCCCTTCGAGCTGGCAATCAGGACGGTGACTGCGTCCCCTGCGCAGTATCTGAAACTGAATGGCAAAGGCTTTGTCAAGGAAGGTGGCGATGCAGACTTGGTGCTGCTCGATGCTGAGACCTATGCAATCGATACCGTTGTCAGCAATGGCCGGCTATGCTTGTACCAAGGGCAGTTACAGGTAGAAGAGACGTTCAAAATGGAGACATAATGGAGTGCTTCTCTTTCGATTCATTTACAAGGTGATGAAATTGAGATTGAATTGAAAGGCGGGACCATCGGTAGAAGCTTTGGGCGCTCAGGTGCTGAAAAGCTCTGCCGATGGTCTTTATTCTGCCAATAAATCCGTTGTCCATGCGGAATCAAAATATTTACTATTTTGGAAAAGTGAAATTATTTTCATATTTATCAAAATACTCACTGAAATTCGAAATATTCTTACGTTGAAAGCCTCCGACCCTATGTGATATTTTATAATAACTAAAACCAAGAGAAAGTGGAGGCTGATCGACAGTGATGCAAAGCAATCAGGGTTATGTTCTGGATCGACCGGAAGTCAAGAAACTTGAAAAATACAGATGGGTAGTGTGGACCATCTTGGCGCTCACGTATATTTTCGTTACCTTTCACAGAATGGCAACCGGCGTTGTCAAGGCCGAATTGCAGGAGACATTTGGAATTGGTGCCGCTCAGTTCGCGACTATTGGATCGATGTATTTTTACGCCTACTTCATCATGCAGATCCCATCTGGCATATTGGCAGACAAAATCGGCCCGCGAAAGACGGCGATGTGGTTTTCGATTCTGGCTGCAGTTGGATCGGTGATTTTCGGGTTGGCGCCAACCTTGGAAATGGCGTACCTCGGGAGATTTATCGTGGGAATTGGCGTCTCCGTCATATTCATTTGTCTCATTAAAATCCAGTCCCGCTGGTTCTATTCCAGGAACTTTGCGCTGATGATCGGTTTCGTTGGACTGGCTGCCAACACCGGCGCCCTCATGGCTCAAACGCCGCTGGTATACGCGACTGGCGTTTTGGGATGGCGTACGACCTTCGTTGCCCTTGGAATTATGATGCTGTTTTTCGCAGGATTGACTAAAGTTTTCGTCAAGGATGATCCTACTGAGATGGGGCTTCCGGGGATGGATGAGCTTGAAGGAAGACCATCGGCAAAGTCTGATGTCAAAGTCCTGACTGCACTGAAGTCTGTTTTGTCCAATCCGAGAACCTGGACGGTCTCGATCGTCAACATAGGTATGTACGTAGGCTACATTGTACTCCTGGGGCAGTTTGGCGTGCCATACCTCATGGAATCCTACGGGCTGGAGCGGGTTCAGGCGGCGAATATGATCATTGCTGCAGTCGTGGGTTCTGCCGTAGGTGCCATGGTTATTGGGTACGTCTCCGATCGAATCAAGAGAAGAAAGCCGGTGCTGGTCGTGCTGAGCGTTGCTTCGCTGATTGGATGGCTGTTATTTGTTTATGTTGGAATCCCTGTGGCCATACTGCCTGCATTCTTGTTCCTGCATGGCTTTGCGATCACCAACTTCACAATGACGTGGACCATTGCCAACGAAGTCAACGACAGGCGGCTGTCCGGCATCGCGACGGGTGTAGTGAACTGCATTGGCTTTGCAGGAGCGGCCATTGTTCCGGTATTTATGGGTAGAATTCTCGACACCTACAGCGCGACGCCGCAGGTTGGCTATGACAAAGCATTTTTGATCCTGATCGCAGTGGTGGTAGTCAGCGTGCTGGCGTCCTTTTTTGCCACAGAAACAAACGCGGAGAATGTGTTTGAGGCGGCTGTGAAATAAGAACGTTATGTTGTGGGTTTCGTTATTAGGTAATGAGTACCTACTGGTGCTTTGAAAAAGATAAGCTTAGATAGTGAGTTCATATGAATGCCCGCAGTCCGTGAGTTGACTGCGGGCATTTTATTTTGAAGCGTTCCGGTATGGAAAACTGTTCTTTACCGCAAGTTACAAAGGTATGATAAAATAATATTTAAAGTCAGAGATCCGGAGCGGGATCAAGCGCAAGCTGAGGCGCAGAAGCTCGCGTGATGCTGCTTGTCGTCAATCCTAAGCTGGAGTGATATAAAATGAACATTGGAATTTTTACAGATTGTTATTATCCGCAGATCAACGGTGTCGTCACCTCAGTCATGACTCTTCGTGAAGAGCTCATTCGGCGGGGGCATAATGTGACCATTGTCACCGTGCAGGTGCCGGGTTATAAAAACTCGTCTGACGGTGTCATTAGAATCAAAGCGATCCCCAAGTTCAAGCTGATGGATTTCAGGATGGCGTTGCCGCTGTTCTACCAGGATTACCAGCGCGTCAGGGATCTGCAGCTGGATGTGATCCACACCCATACGGAGTTTACCATTGGTCTCTTTGGGCAGTTCATGGCCAGTCGCCTGAAGATTCCGATGCTGCACACTTACCATACAATGTATGAAGACTATACCAACTATATTCTGCGGATCAAGCGCGGTCGCGGGCTGGTCAAGCGATTTATGCGCCACTCAAGCAAACGGTATGTCAGGCGCTATAACGCGGTTGTCGTGCCGTCCCTTAAAACTGAAAAAGCGCTGCGGAGCTATGGGATTAAGAACAGTATTCATATACTCCCGACGGGGATTGACCTGGCAAAATTTCCGCGCTATGAGAAGCATGATCCATATCTGGTAGCACTGCGTCAAAGACTGGGGCTTGAGGATTCGACCAAAGTCGTTCTGTCTCTTGGGCGCGTTTCTGAGGAAAAGAGCGTGGATGTGATTATTGCTCAAATGGAGGCGTTGTCCGTGCGAACTGGAGATGTCAGGCTGCTGGTCGTGGGAGATGGTCCTTATAGGGCGACGCTGCAGCGGTTAGCGCGGGATATGGGGCTGGAGCGCCACATGCAGTTTGTCGGTCGCGTGCCGTGGGAAGAGGTGCCTTACTACTACAGCCTTGCGGATGTTTTTGTAAGCGCCTCCAAAACCGAAACCCAAGGGTTGACCATCCTGGAGGCCATGGCTTGTCAGGTGCCGGTGGTCGTCTATGAGGATGAGAACGTGGCCGATTTGATCAGAGATGGCGTGTCGGGCAGGTTTTTCAAGACCTCTGAAGAACTGACAGAGTGTCTTGAAAGTGTTCTGTTGGATCCTGAATACGCGGAGTCGCTTGCGGTCAGCGGCCGCCAGGTTGCGGCCTCTCTATCCACGGAGAAATTCGGTGAGATGGCGGAAAAGCTGTACTTGGGTTTGTTGGAGAAAACTATTGAAATTGAAGGCGACGCAGATAGGTTTGCCGTATTTCCTTAAATGAGGCGCACTATTCTGGAAGACGTCAGTTGGCCGGTCATAAGATAGAATCTGAGGCATGGTTAAGGATGGCGAGTTGGAAATTGACAAGACCATCGGCAGAACGTTTTTACAGCTTTTAAAGTGCTGTAAGTTCATTTGCCGATGGTCTTTGAATTAATAGTCCATTCTGATCCATTCAGGGTATCTATATTATGTCCTTTAGTACCAGACTGGCTTATAACCCCTGGGGAGTGTTCTCATGGAACCTGTAAAAATTCTAATTGTGGACGACGACCGCAATATCTGCCGTATGGTTGCCATGTATTTGGCCAACGACGGCTACACCTCCGTCAGCTGTCACGACGGCAGCGAAGCCCTGGACCTCATTCGCAAAACGCGTTTCGATCTGGTGCTTCTTGACCTGATGATTCCGTCCATCAATGGCTGGGAAGTCTGCAAGCTGATCAAGGCGGAGTTTGAGATCCCTGTGATCATGGTGACGGCTCGGGATATGATTGACGACAAGATTTCCGGCTTCGACGCCGGCGCGGACGACTACCTGGTCAAGCCCTTTGAGCCCAAAGAGCTGATGGCCAGAATCCGGCTCAGGCTCAAGGACAGGCTGTCAGAGCATGCTGCGTTAAAAAGCGAAATTCTGGAGTTTGATACTCTGAAAATAGATATGAACAGCTATGCGGTTTGGCTGGATGGGCAGCTCGTCGATCTGAAGCCCAAGGAAATCAAACTGCTGCATTTCCTTATGAAGAACCGCAACATTGTCTTCACCAGGGAGCAGATCCTGGAATGCGTCTGGGAGAATGCTTATGACGCAGACACCAGAACGGTTGACGTCCACATTAAAAACCTCAGGCAAAAACTGAAATCGGATCAGGCCGCCTGGTCAATCTCTACGGTGTGGGGTGTGGGTTACAAGCTGGAGGTGCTTAGCCATGTTTAACAGCATCTTCAGGCGTATCATGATCCCAACAGTGGGCTTGGTGTTGCTCCTCGTGGCAACCTTAGGGCTGACTGCTTCGTTGATGTACAGAAACGCCCTGATTGAGGAAAAGCACAGAAGCCTTGAGGCAGGGGCTCTAGAGCTGAGCCGCCTGGCGAGCCTTCATCTGGAGGGGCAGCTCGGCCTGGAAGCCCTCAACGCGGCCGTCAACGCTGTGGGCTCCAGCACAGACACTATGGTGTATCTGATTAACGTCACTGAGGCCCAGCTGGAGGCGGGCTTTGATCTTGAATCTACAGGGCTGACAGATGACTTTATCCTGGATCATTTGCGCCTCATTCTTCAGGGCAAAAGCGTCTTCAACACGACGCCTTATTCGGACACCTTTGCGTCCTATGTGCTCTTTCAGGGCTATCCGATCTACCTTCAAGGTGAGGCCAAGGGCGCGGTGCTGCTGCTCTCGCCAATTGAGGGCTTCAGTGAAGTGCTGTATGATCTCAACCTCACCTACGCGGGCATTGCTCTTGGCGCACTGCTGCTCAGCCTGCCGCTCATCCTGTGGCACTCCCGGCA
This sequence comes from uncultured Acidaminobacter sp., assembly GCA_964416305.1. Taxonomy (GTDB): domain Bacteria; phylum Bacillota; class Clostridia; order Peptostreptococcales; family Acidaminobacteraceae; genus Acidaminobacter. The sequence continues at coordinate 51,648 of CAYQDM010000012.1, forward strand.
CATTTCTGAGCCCATCCGAAAAATGGAGGAGACAACACGGCTCATCGCTGCCGGTGAGGACGCGCACCTGGAGCCAGTTTGGTCGAGGGATGAAATAGGCAGGCTTTACGCTTCCTTTTTACATATGAAAGAAGCCCTGGAGAAGACCGAGGCTATCAGAAAAGATCTCATTGCCAACGTTTCCCACGAGCTCAGGACGCCGCTGACTTCCATTAATGGCTTTGTGCAAAGCATGATAGACGGCCTGGTTCCGGAAGAGGATCGTATTGAAATTCTGAGCGTGGTCAAGGACGAGACACAGCATCTGATCCATTTGACCGCGGACCTTCTGGAGCTCGCGAAGCTTCAGGCCGGCACGAGGCTGCTCCATGTTGAGAAGATCCCCCTCGAGCCATTGGTGCATCAGGTGATGAGCAGTATGAAGGCCATGGCGGACGCGCGCGGGATTGCGCTGGACGCGGACCTGCCTCCTTTGCTTAGGCTCGACGCGGATGCGGATGCGCTCAGGCAGATCTTGACCAATCTCATTGACAATGCCATAAAATATTCCATGGACAGCGGTGCCGTCGCGCTTTTAGTCTCACAGCAGCGAGGCAGCGTTGAGTTCTGCGTTGCTGACCAAGGCCCGGGAATACCAGAGGAAGCCCTGCTGATGGTCTTTGACAAATTCTATCGCGCAGACGCCAGGCCCGGGAGCGGAACGGGACTGGGTCTCTCTATTGTTAAAGCCCTCGTGACGCTGCATCATGGTGACATTTGGGCGGAAAGCAATCAGCCCCATGGGACGCGAATGATCTTCAACTTGCCTCAAAAGTAAGACCGGACGTATTCCAAAAAATTTCAAAGCAGTTTACAGTCCGTTTACATTTAGTCTATGGGCATTTCATAACTTAGCCTTAGAATCATACTTGAGGAAGACTACACGGTAAGTTTTCTGGAAAAGAAGGTGATCCATTTGAGAAGAGAATATTGGTTGCTGATGCTGGTGGCAATGCTTCTGGTGTCTCTTGTCAGCGGCTGCTCGGTATTTAAGCCCGCTGAGACGATCGTTCAGGATGCTGAGGAAGTTAAGACACTCGAGGCGCAGGTCGATTCAGAGGACTCGATAACTGGGGCTGAGGCTGAAGGAGAAGACTCGGACGGCACTTCGAAAGGCGACGCTGCAAATGGGATGACGGATCTGACTGAAGCGAACAGCACGGCGGTCGAGACGACGGTTGATCAAGCGCCAGACGCGCAGATCAGCACTTCTAAGGGTGAAGGAACACCTGCTGCATTAGTGGGATCCGGCACAATTGGCTCAGAAGGATCCGACACGGGCAGTGATTCCGCTGCAGAGGCTAATGACGGAGGGACTTCAACCGTTGCCCCGTCAACGCCAACCCTGATCACCAAGTCCGAAAATGCCGTTACTGAAGCGGAACGCGTTGAACTTTTCAACACCATCGGCTTCGAGCTGGAGGAACTGATTCGTTTGCTTGACAGCTTGGATACGGTTCAGGAGTCTGATCTGAATCTTGATGAATTTGAGGAGTGAGTAGAATGAGAAGAACGTTGGCATTGATGTTGATGATGGTATTGATTTTATCCATTGGCTCAGTTGGATTTAGCGCGGGAACCTCAGGTGGTTCCGGCGGTTCCGGTGACGGTCAGGTTTCTGCGGGAACAGGCTACGGACAAAATGAGGGCACGAATGATGGGCAAAAGGTTGGCACCAATGATAGCTCAAACGGCGAGCAAAATGGCGAACCAAACCAGGAACAGAACAGGGAGCCGCAAGGTGAGCAAAATGGCAGCCTTAATCCGGAACAGAATGGCGACCCCAATTCCTATCAGAATCGCTATATGTACGCCAAAATGGTGAGTAATGAAGTCCGTCTTCAGGCTAGAGAAACCAATCAAGTCAAAAACCAGGTCAGAGAATGCGCTGAAGAACTGAAAATGCAGATTAAGACCAGACTCCAGACACAAGAGCGACTTTTGCCTGAAGAAAAAGAAAAGCTCGGAGCAATGGTTCGGGAAATGGCTCGTCTTAGAAAAATGCTGAATGAAGAACATTTGGGCAAAGTGCAGGAGCAAGTGGCCAATCTCACCAGAGCGCGTTTCCAGAAAAATATAGATGACGCGACCGGGGCTATGCTGGCACTTAGGGAAGAGCTTCAGTACAGAGCTGAGGCCATGAATGCCATCAAGAATCAGCTTCAGCTGATGAAAGCAGAGCTTGAATAATTAAGCACCTTACGAGGGTCCGACCCCATTCAACCCCATTCAAACGCAGGAACAGCCGCCAATCGCAGCGATTCGAAAGGATCGCTCCGGATTGGCGGCTGTTTCCTTTTTGTGGGAAGACGGTTGTCAGGAAGACGGTTGTCAGGAAGACGGTTGTCAGGAAGACGGTTGTCAGGAAGACGGTTGTCAGGAAGAGGGTGTCTGCGGTCATAAGCCTGTTGCGTCATTTGCCAATCGACACACGCTCTCTAATTGGAATTGAAAGTCAATATCTCAAGCTCTGGCACCAACTCAAATCCTGTCCGCGTCACCAAGTTCATTTCTGTCCGCGTCACCAACTATCTTCTTCTATAAAAACAGCCCACCGTCAGAAACTCGACAGTGGGCTGCAAAATTTTTAATTAACGATCTGCGAAAATTCCATTCTCTTAAAGTGGACAGTTCTTGTTCAGGGCCTCGTGCTTGTAGGTCAGCTTGCCGGAGGCAAACTCGCCTACGGTTTGGCCGTGACCGATCAATTTATACTTGTAGATCATCAGACCGTCCAGGCCCACCGGACCTCTGGCGTGGATTTTGCTGGTGCTGATGCCCACCTCGGCGCCGAAGCCGTAGCGGAATCCATCGCTGAAGCGGGTGGAGCAGTTCCAGAACACATTCGCCGAATCAACCAGGGTCATGAAGGTTTTGGCCACAGCCTCGTCTTCCGTCAGAATAGCGTCCGTGTGGCCGGAGCCGTAGGTATTGATGTGCTCAATGGCGTCTTCAAGACTCGACACGACCTTGATGGAGAGCTTATAGTCCACGTACTCCGTCCGCCAGTCTTTTTCGGTAGCTTCGCCAATCGAAATGATCTTTCGGGTCTGATCACAGCCGACCAATTCCACGTTTTTGGCTTCCATTGCCGCCTGAATCTTGGGCAGCAGACGCTCCGCCACACTTTCGTGGACGAGCAAAGTCTCCATGGTATTGCAGGCCGCCACGTACTGGGTTTTCGCGTCCACGAGGATTGGGAGCATTTTCGCTTCATCTGCATCCGGGTGGAGGTAGATGTGACAGACGCCATCGGCATGACCCAACACTGGGATGCTGGAGTTGTCCATGATGTACTTGACGAAGTCGTTGGAGCCCCGCGGGATCAGCAGATCGATGTCGTCGCTGAGCTTCAGCATCTCATTGACATCCGCGCGGGTCTCGATGAGCTGGATCCAGCCCTCCGGCAAGCCGGCGTCTACGCTGGCCTCGGAGATAATCTGCGCCAGGATTCGGTTGGTGTTGGCCGCTTCGGAGCCGCCCTTCAGGAGCACGGCGTTGCCGCTCTTGAGGCAGAGACTGGAAATCTGAACCAGGGCATCCGGCCGGGACTCGAAAATGACGCCAATGACGCCAATTGGGCAGCTGATCCGGTAAAGGTCAAGTCCATTGTCCAGCTGCGTGGCGAGTTTGGTCTGGCCCACTGGCTCAGGGAGCTTCATCAGGCTGCGGATGCCTTCGGTGACTTCAGCCAGCTTCTCATCCTCAAAGCGCAGGCGCTTCAGCAGCGGGGTGTCCGGGCTTTCCGCAGCGACGCGGGCGCAGTCCTCGCGGTTCGCCGCAATGATTTCGGTCTTTCTGGCCTCGAGTTTAATCGCAATGGCCTCCAGAGCGTTGTTCTTGGTCTCGGCGTCCAGCGCCGCCAGGCGGATCGACGCCTTTTTCGACGCGTGGGCACGTTCTTGTATACTCATGGGATTCACCTCATTTAGCTTAGTTGTTGGTTCAATATTATATCACAACTGGGGAGAGGGGGGAATGGGGTGACCATCGGCAAACTTTTCTGGCCTAAACTTGCTAAAAACGGTTTGCCGATGGTCATAGTACTTACAATATCAGCTGGATTTTGACTATATAGTTAAAATAATAACGATAACATCGGATCGATTAAGTACTGATTTTAAAAATATAAACATAGTTATTTAAAGGTGTTCAGTAATTTATTGAGGTTTTTCAGATGAATTTCACGCTCGGAATAAACAAACCATTACATAAAAGAGACAAAAAATCCGACTTTGTTGTTAAAATAATAACAAAATAGTATACTGTATACCAGATAGAGATTGAGATTTAAATTGACTCAACAACCGACTTAAGGAGGTCATTATGATTATTCAAGTCTGCATTGGCAGTGCCTGTCACCTAAAAGGCTCCTACAAAGTGATTCAAACCCTCAAGGGACTGATTGAAGCGGAAAGGCTGGAGGACCGGGTCATCCTGAAATCGTCTTTTTGCCTGGGCGCCTGCTCCGGCGCGGTTTCGATTCAGGTCGATGATAACCCTGTGGAACCGCTGCATCCCGAAGAAGTGGTTCGCTTTTTCGAAGACCGTGTCAAAGGGGTGACTCAGTGTGAAATTCATAGAGTTTGATCATCATAAGTGCGACGAATGCTACAAATGCCTGCGCGTGTGTCCCACCAAAGCCATCAAGTTTACTGAGCACAACCGGGACATCATCAACAGCCTCTGTATCAAGTGCGGGTTATGTCAGGCCAGCTGTCCCCAAAGCGCCCTGACGATCCAAAATGACCGGCACAAGATCAAGAAACAAATTCATTTGGGTCGAAAAATTGCGGTCTCCCTGGCGCCTTCCTTTGCCGCAGCGTTTGATGATGCGGATCCTAAAAAGATCATTACAGCGCTCAGGACCCTTGGCGTGACATGGGTCGAGGAAACGGGTGTCGCGGCAGAGCTTGTCTCCAGAAATTATGAAGCCATGCTGGAGACCATGGGGACGGAGAATGTCCTGACCACCTGTTGTCCTTCCGCCAACTATCTGGTTCAGCAGTACTACCCCGAGCTGCTGGATGCCATGCTGCCAGTGGTTTCACCCATGATTGCCCATGGGAAGCTGCTTAAGGAAAAGTACGGACCGGACTGCTATACCGTCTTTATAGGACCGTGTCTGGCCAAAAAGGCGGAAGCGGAGGAAATGCCCTACATAGACGCGGTATTGACTTTCAATGAACTGGCGGGATGGCTGGAAGACGAGGGGATCCCTTACAGACAGCTGCCGCCGGGGGTCTTTGATGAAAAAGCCACCATCCGGGGCATGGCTTATCCCATGGGTGGGAGCCTCTTTAAGAACGACCGCCAAACGCCCATCCACAGCGGGTACAGAATGATCCGCGCGGATGGTATTGACCGCTGCAAAGATCTGCTGGAAACCCTTAAAATTGGCGGCATCAAAAATTACTGCATAGAAATGAATATCTGCAGCGGCAGCTGCATCAACGGTCCGGATATGCCTCACGATGGGCTGAAGTTCTTCCAGCGCAAAGACCGGATGCTGGATTATCTGAAAGCCCACGCGGACCACCGGGAGCTGGATCAGCTGCTTTGCGAAAGCTCCGCGGATTTATCCTTCAAGCATGACTTTGAAGCCCATGTGGTGCAGCTGAAAAAGCCTACTAAGGAAGAAGTGAATGAGATCCTCCGCAAAATTGACAAATTCAGCGAGAAGGATCATCTCAACTGCGGTGCTTGCGGCTATGAAACCTGTGTCAGCAAAGCCATAGCCGTTTACAATGAGATGTCAAAGCCTCAGATGTGCCTGCCTTACTTGCGCTCAAAGGCTGAAAGCCTCAGCATGGCGTTGTTTGAGAACACGCCCAATCTGGTGTGCGTTCTGGATCACCAGCTGAACATTTTGGAGTACAATCCTACCTTTGCCAAGACCTTCGATATGGAAAAGCATTCCCTTAAGGAGGTGCCGGTGGTGGCGTTCCTGGATGGCCCGTTTTTCAGTGAGTGTGTCAGACTGAAAAAGAGCATCTTTGGGCAGCGGGTGCATCTTGAGACCATCGGCAAAGTACTGTACTGTAATGCCATTTATACGGAGCGGTTCATTCTGGGGATCATGACGGACATGACCGCCGTTGAGAAGAGCCGGCAGGAGCTGGCGGCCGTGAAGGAGAAGACGCTGGTGGCCTGCCAGGAGGTCATCAACAAGCAGATGCGCGTGGCCCAGGAGATTGCCAGCCTTCTGGGAGAGACGACTGCGGAGACGAAGGTCAATCTCAACCGGCTGAAGGAGATCGTGATGATGGATGAGGGCTATTGAGATGGGGAAAATGGAAACCTATATTGACGTGGCCATTCACGCGCTGAACAAGAAGGGCGAGGAGCTCTGCGGCGACCAGGCAGACCTCTTCAAATCCGACGACGAGGTTTTCTTTGTGATGGCCGATGGTCTCGGAAGCGGCGTCAAAGCCAACATCCTGGCGACGCTGACGGTCAAGATCGCCATGACCATGCTGCGCCACGGGGAGTCTTTGGAGGAAACCATTGACACCATCATGCAGACCCTGCCGGTGTGCAGCGTCAGAAAGGTGGCGTACTCGACCTTTTGCATGGTACATCTGAGAAACGACGGCCGCTGCCGACTCATTGAGTATCACAATCCGCCGGTGTTCTTTTGCAGGAATGGCCGGATCACGCCCTATGTCAGCACTTATGAGACTTATGGTGACAAGGAGGTCCGGATTTCTGAGCTTGAGCTGGGGATTGGGGATTATCTGACCATTGTCAGCGATGGCGCAGTGCACGCGGGCGTGGGGACCATGCTCAATCACGGGTGGGAGTGGCCGCACATCGCGGCTTTCTTGAACCGCCAGCAGCCCAAATCTGCGGAGCTGATCTCAAAAACCTTGATTGAGACCTGCAACAACTTGTACGGCGGCCTGCCTGGGGATGACACCAGCGTGGCTACTCTCATGCTGGTGGAGCCCAAGGTTACTCGGCTGTTTTCGGGGCCGCCGGTGCAAAGAGAGCAGGATCATGAGGTGGCGACGCGCTTTGTTCAGGGTTCGGTAAAGCGGGTCGTCTGCGGCGGCACGGCGGCCAATTTGATGGCCAGGGAGCTGAACCGTGAGCTTCGGTGTGAGATGGATTATTATGAGCCGTCCATTCCGCCGATTGCCCATATCAAGGGCATAGACCTGGTGACGGAGGGCGTCCTGACGTTGAAGCGAGTGTCGGAAAAACTGGAGGACTACGCCGCCGGACAAATTATCCCCTTTGAGAAGCCGGATGCGGCCACGTTAATCCTGGACCTGCTGATCAACGACAGCACCCATATTGAGTTTTGGATTGGGAAGGCCATAAATCCTGCGCACCAAAATCCGGATTTTCCTTTTGAGCTGAGCATCAAGCAGACTATTTTGGACAGGATTATTGCGACGCTTGGGAAGATTGGGAAGATCGTGACGATTCAGTATGTGTGACTTTTTGTGGCTGCGTGTGACGGTGTGTGGATGCGCGTGACTTAGTGTGAAGCTTTCAAATCAGCGATTAAAATAGATGGATGAAAGAGTCTAAAATGAGGTGGCAGTTGTGAGGAAATTTGAGAATCAAGTGCAGCTTGTCAAATATGAAGTTCTGAAAGAGGTCGCCAGATTGACGTTTCGGGATCAACTGGAGGCACTTTATGTACGAATCCCCAATGTTGTGGATCCCGGGCCGGAGCCCAGGTTCAGGTGCTGTATCCATCATGAGCGCGCCGTGACCAAGGAACGGATCAGAATGGCCATGGGGGGCACGCCGGCGATCCCGGGAGTCGTTGAAGTCCTCGATTCGGCCTGTGATCAGTGCCCGGTCAGCCGGTACAAGGTGACGGAATCCTGCCGGGGCTGTCTTGCCCACCGCTGCCAGGCGTCCTGCCCGATTGGCGCGATCCAGATGATCCAAGGCAAAGCGATAATCGATGAAAGCAAGTGTGTGGAATGTGGGCGCTGCCAGGCGGCTTGCCCCTACAACGCCATAGTCGACAACCTGCGCCCCTGCATGAGAGCCTGCCCGGTGGATGCCCTCTCCATTAATGCGCAGAAGAAAGCTGTGATCGATTATGGAAAATGCATTCAGTGCGGGGCGTGCGTGTATAATTGTCCCTTTGGCGCCATTCAGGACAAATCTGAAATTGTGCCAATCATCCGAAAATTGATGGCCGCTCGGCAGCCTGGCGCACCTCAGGTTTATGCGGTCATTGCGCCGGCGTTCGCGTCTCAGTTCAATTATGCGAATCTTGGGCAGATTATCACCGGCATTAAGCGCCTGGGCTTCAGAGATGTGGTAGAGGCGGCCCTGGGCGCGGATTTGGTCGCAGTGCATGAGGCGGGGGAGCTTCTTAGTCATTTGGAGGACCACCGCTATATGACGAGCTCTTGCTGCCCGGCTTTTGTGGACTTTATTCACAAGAAACACCCTCAGGCTCTTGAAAATGTCTCTGGGACGGTGTCGCCCATGATTGCGGCGTCGAGGCTCATCAAATCGGTGGATCCCTCTGCAGTGACGGTGTTCATAGGTCCGTGCATTGCCAAGAAGGCCGAAAAGGCGCTTCCTGATCTGGATGGGATCACGGATTATGTGATGACCTTTGAGGAATTGCTTTCGCTTTTGGATGCCCGGGAGATCCGACTGGAGGAGCTTGCGGAATCTCCGATGAACAACGCTTCCTACTATGGCCGCATCTTCGCCGGTGCCGGGGGCCTGTCCAAAGCCGTAGTGGCTACGGCGTTGAAATTGGCACCGGATTCCGGCGTCAAAGCCGTCGCTGCTATAGGCGATGGCATCAAGGCTTGCGACAAGCTTTTGAAGCTGGCTAAAGCGAATCGTCTGGAGGGCAACTTCATTGAAGGGATGGCCTGTGAGGGCGGGTGTATCAAGGGTCCTGTGTCGCTGCATCATGGCGCCAAAGATTTGAAGGCGCTGGAGGCTTACGCGAAGATGGCGCTCGAAGAGGATGCGATTTCTGCCACGAGGATTTTTGAAGAAGTGGAGATTGATTTGGGGCGGACGTTGGAAAAGGAATTGGCGTGAGAGGTGTGTAAGAGGTTGCAAAAACGCTGCTGTGCAGCGTTTTTGCGCTTTTTTGGAGCAAAGGAAGTGGCATCCCCACTGAGAATGGATATCGCAAGCTCTGGCACCAAAATGAAAACTGTCCGCGTCACCAACCCCAAAGTTGTCCACGTGGTTTACGTCTATTGCCGCAAATTCTCACTTGAGTTGACGAGGATAGAATCTCGTGCTACACTGATATCGAAAACCGATAACGAAATACGAAATCAGTAAAGATCACAAGCAAAGCGAGGTTCCTATGAGCGGATACGTCAATAAAAGACTGTTTCAAGGCTTTATTCTCCTTCATATCCTTCACCACGCCAGTGAAACGCCTGTGTTTGGCAGCTGGCTCATTGAGGAGCTTTCAGAGCATGGGTACAAGCTTAGTCCGGGTACGCTTTATCCCATCCTCCACCATCTGGAAGAAGAACAGCTTCTCGAGCACTACGACGAAAATGTAGGCGGCAAGATCAGGAAATACTATGTCACCACAGAGCAGGGGCTGGCAGAGCTGAACGAGGCCAAGCGCTACCTCGCCGAGTTGACTAAAGAGATTGGCATCCTGGAGGTTTAATATGTTTGAAATTCGAAATTTGAAATACCAGGAGATCCTGGAGATCCCGGCACTAAGCATCAAGCCGGGCGTCACGGTCATCGCAGGCGCCAGCGGCAGCGGCAAAACCACCCTGCTGAGGCTCCTCAACAAATCCATATCACCGACTGCGGGGAGCATCACCTACAATGGCACCGAACTGATGGAGATTCCTTCGGTGAAACTAAGGCGGGAAGTCCTCTTGCTATCTCAACAGCCTGCGATTTTTAACGGCGATCTCAGACACAACCTGGAGATTGGCTTTAAATTTCAAAATAGGGCGCTGCCATCTGAAAAAGCCATGCTGGAAATGCTGCGGCAGGTCCATTTGAACAAAACGCTGGAGACTGAGGTGCGGCTATTGTCGGGTGGGGAGAAGCAGAGGCTGGCCATCGGCAGAGTTTTCTTGCTGGAACCGGCGGTCTTCCTGCTGGACGAGCCGTCTTCGGCGCTGGACGACGTCACGGAGGAATCAGTCATCAGCTTGGTAGTCGAAAAGGCGCGCCGAGATGGACAGTCCATTATCATGGTGACGCATTCAAAGGCGGTGGCGGCGCAGTTCGCGGACGACATCATTGAATTCGAGGCCGGAAAAATCAAGGCGAAGGAGTCGAAGTCATGAGCGGTGTCATAGAGCTTTCCATTTGGCAGGTAGCGCTGTCCTACGTCTTCGTCCTGGTTGTGCTGAGCATCATCATCAAACGGGGGATCCGCAGGGAGCGCGAGCTGCTGCTGGCGTCACTCAGGATGACCGTGCAGCTGATCCTGACGGGCTACGTGCTCACGTTTATATTTGAGACGCCCAGCCCGTGGCTGACACTGCTGATCGTCACCTTTATGGTAGCCTACGCGATCCGGACGGTATTTCAGAAGTTTAAAGGGCGCTTGTCAACGCCGCTGAAAAAGACCATTGCAGGCGCCATGGCAGCAGGGACCTTTTCATGTGTTTTCTACTTCATACTGGTCGTGGTCCAAATTGATCCGTGGTATCAGCCGCAGTATTTCATTCCCCTGGCGGGCATGATGATTGGGAATTCCATGACGGGGATCTCCCTTGGAGTCAAATCCCTGCTGGACGGCATGACGACCCAGCGACAGCTGGTGGAGGACGCCCTGAACCTGGGGGCGACGCCTAAAATGGCAACCCACGACATCATCAACTCCACCTTCGACGCGGCGATTATGCCGACCATCAATTCCATGCTCGGCATGGGCGTCATCTCCCTGCCGGGGATGATGACGGGCCAGATCCTGTCCGGGACAGCGCCCACCACGGCAGTCATGTACCAGATCGCCATTATGCTGGGGATCATGGGTGCGGTGTCGCTGACGGTCATTCTCCTGCTTCAATTTGGATACAAGAGTTTTTTCAACGATCAGGATCAGCTGGTGTGAACAAAGACGAAAGCTTTTGCCGATGGTCACGATACGCCCAATAATGGGGTAGCCTAAACCGGACAGCCATCATCTGAAGACCTTAAGAAAAAAAGGAGGCATTATGAACAACCACAAATGGAACAGTTTTCTCAAAGACGTCTTTGTCTGTTCACTCGGAGCTTATGGCGGCCCTGAGGCGCATATTGGCGTATTTATAGATCAATTGGTCACCAAAAAGAAGCACTTGACCGAGGAAGAGCTGATCGAGCTCGTCGCGCTCTGCAGCATCATGCCGGGCCCGACCAGCACCCAGACCATTGTCGCCGTTGGCCACAAAGTGGGCGGTCCCATGCTGGGATTCCTGACAATGCTGGTTTGGGCGCTTCCGGTACTGGTGCTGATGACCCTTCTGTCTTTCTTATATCAGTTTCTCGACATGCTCAACATTTCAAGCGACAGCCTGCGCTATATAGGCCCGCTGGCGGTGGGCTTTATCGTTGTCGCCGCCTTTAAGATAGGCAGAAAGGTCGTAACCAATCGTCTGACGGCCATCCTGATGGTATTCGGTGCTGTGACGACCTACTTCATCAGATCACCATGGATTTTCCCGATGATCCTATTAATCGGCGGCGCCGTCAGCGTGCTGACTTCCGGAGAAAAGAATCTATGGAATCATGTCAAGCTCAGTCCGCCGTGGCGCTATTTGGCAGCATTTGCAGGGATCGCCATTGGAAGTGTCATTTTGACTCTGACTTGGGACAATATCCTGGTGCACCTCTTTGAAAGCTTCTATAGATATGGCTATCTCGTCTTTGGCGGCGGACAGGTCGTGGTGCCGGTCATGTACAGTGAAATGGTGGACATCCGCCAATATATGAACAACCAGGAATTCCTGACGGGCTATGGCCTCGTACAGGGTCTGCCGGGTCCGATGTTCAGCTTCAGTGCCTTCGTGGGCGGCATGGCGGCCAGGAGTTACGGTGCTTTCACACAAGTAATGGCGGCTGTGCTGAGCGGCGTCGGCATTTTCCTGCCGGGTTTGCTTCTGATCTACTTCATTTATCCTGTGTGGGAGCGCCTTAGGCAGATCCGGGGCATCAAGACTGCACTGAAAGGGATCAATGCCATTGCAGGCGGCATGATTGCTGTGGCCGCGGTGATCGTCATGCAGAAGAGTGGTTTCCAGATTGATAACTTGCTGGTGTCCGCTGTCACAATTGTACTGTTGCTGACGAAGAAAGTTCCAGCGCCAATCATAGTGCTGCTGGCGCTGGTGGCGGGGTTTGTGGTGTAACAGAGATACTGGCGGAAAGTTGGTGGTGGGCGCAGCCGATTGGGGTGGTGGCCTGGAGATACTTTCTTCATCTAATGTGAAAGAATGACCCTGGAATGAAGAGGAATGATCTCAGAAAGATGAGGTAAGACTCCAGAAAGTGAAGAAAATCCCCCAGAACCAACTGGCCGGCGGCCAGTTGGTTCTGGGGGATTTTTTCCTTGTAAGTGTCATCCCACTGAGAATGATTTTCGCAAGCTCTGGTACCAAATTTGTCTTTGTCCGCGTCACCAATCTGAAAGTTGTCCGCGTCACCAACCTGAAAGTTGTCCGCGTCACCAACCACGCATCACAAACCGCACTAAATCTATGGCCTGAACAGGCAATAAAATGTCACCTTATTTTTATGCGGTAATTTCTTAAAAGATGTGCAAAACGTTAATGAAAATGCGAATTTTCCATGCTATCGACCTGTAATTTCGAAATCGACTTCATTATAATGGGGTCATAGAATAGACGATTTCGGAGGTGTTTCATGAAAAATAAAAAAGTCCTGATTATTTTTACAGGCGGTACCATTTCCATGAAGAACGACGAAAAGACCAATGGCGCCATACCGGCTATGACAGGGGAAGATATTTTAAATCTGGTGCCGGAAATCAAAGAGATTACGACCCTCGACTTTATCAATTTTGGAATGATGCCCGGACCGCATATGACTCCGGATCTCATGCTGGAGCTCTCGATTCTCATCAATCATAAGATTGATAAAGAATACTATGATGGCATTGTTGTCACACACGGAACAGACTCCCTTGAGGAAACCGCTTACTTTCTTGATCTGACTTACGATCAGAAGGCGCCTGTCATCTTTGTAGGTTCCATGAAAAATTCGACAGAGTTTGGATGGGACGGACCGGAAAACCTGATCGCGGCAGTCCGAACCGCGATAGCCAAGGACTCTGAGGATCGAGGCGTCATGGTGGTGATGAACAATGAGATCCACGCTGCATCGCAGGTGACGAAAACGAAGACGCACACCATCGACACTTTTAAGAGCAAGGATTTTGGACCCATCGGATTTGTATCCCGGGACAAGGTGCATTTTTACTACAGTTATACGAAGCGTCAGTATTTTAAAGTTTCAAAGGTGGAGAATGACGTCGACCTGATCAAATGCGGTTGTGGTATGGACGATAAATTTCTCAGGTTTTCAGTGGACTCCGGAGCGAAAGGGATCGTTGTGGAAGGCTTGGGCAAAGGGAATATACCCCCCGCTATGGTCCCGGGCGTCGACTATGCCATCGAGAAAGGGATTCCCGTCATTTTGGTGTCACGCTGCATTATGGGTCGCGCCATGGATGATTATGGCTATCCGGGTGCCGGTCGAGATCTGACCAAGAGAGGCGTTATTCTTGGAGACAATTTGCCAGGGCAAAAGGCCAGAATTAAGCTGATGATTGCCCTTGCTTCTACAGATCGGATGGAAGAAATTAAGGACATCTTTGAAAAGAACTATTATTAAGGTGAATGGAGGTTTACGCTTATGAGCAAGAGTATCCAAAGAGAGGAAATCGAAAATATCTATGGGAAAGTCAGTCCTTTTGAACTGAAGGACAAGCTGATCAGCTACGCCAGTGAAGCCCGGGAAAGCGGCACTAGGATGCTGCTTGACGCGGGAAGGGGGAACCCGAACTGGACAGCCTCAACGCCTAGAGATGCCTTCTTTACCTTCGGTCATTTCGCCGTTGAAGAAACCAGACGAACCTATTGCGACGGAGCGCTCGCGGGGATGCCTCAAAAATCCGGGATCGCGGAACGCTTTTACGCCTACGCGGACCGAAACAGCGGCGCGCCGGGCATCACGCTGCTAAAACAGATGATGGATTATGGGATTTCCTTCAAGGGCTTTGACCCGGATGACTTCGTCCATGAGCTGGTCGATGGCATTATTGGCGACAATTACCCATTTCCTGACCGGATGCTGCGTCATTCGGAGCAGATCGTCCTCGATTATCTCGTTCAGGAGCTCAAATATGACTTGGACGCCGGTCAAATTAAGCTCTATGCGGTAGAAGGCGCCACAGCGGCCATGTGTTATATCTTTGATACTTTGATTGCAAACAACATCTTTTCCCAAGGGGATACCATCGCTCTCATGACGCCAATTTTCACCCCTTATCTGGAAATCCCGCATCTGCCAAGATATAATTTTAAAGTGGTTGAAATTAAGGCATCGGAACTCAATGAAAAAGGCGAGAACACATGGCAATACCCAAAATCTGAAATGGACAAGCTTAGAGATCCATCCATCAGGGCACTGTTTATTGTCAATCCGAGCAATCCGCCGTCAGTGGCAATTAATAAAGAGACCATTTCTTACCTTTCGGAGATTGTGAAAGAGGATAACCCGGATCTCATGATTATTTCGGACGACGTCTACGGTACCTTCGTGGAAGGGTTCAGCTCTTTGATGAGGGAGATCCCTTACAATACCATCGGCGCCTACTCTTTTTCAAAGTACTTTGGCGTGACGGGCTGGCGCCTCGGCACCATTGCACTCCACGAGGACAACGTCTTCGACAGGCTGCTCGGAAGGCTTGACGAGAATAAGAAAGCACGGGCGCGACGCAGGTACTCGGCGCTGTCGATCGAGCCTGAGTCCATAGCGTTCATGGACCGAATTGTCGCTGACAGCCGACAGGTGGCGCTCAATCACACTGCTGGCCTATCGACGCCTCAGCAGGTTCAGATGGTGTTCTTCTGCCTGTTCGCGCTGATTGACCGCGACAACATCTATAAAAAGCAAACCATCAGCCTTTTGAAAAAAAGGCAGAGGCTTTTGTTTGAAGGTCTTGGCATTGAGCTCAGGGAAGACCCCAACGACGCTGCTTATTATACGCAGTTCGATCTGCTGCAGTGGGCAACGCAGAATTATGGAGAAGCTTTTGCAAGCTACCTTCAAAACAATTATAAGCCAGTAGACATTCTTTTGAGACTCGCGGAGGAATCCTCCATTGTGCTGCTGAGCGGCGGCGGATTCAGTGGCCCTGAGTGGTCGATCCGGATTTCTCTCGCCAATCTCAGTGATGAATCGTATTCCACCATAGGTGCGGTGACCAGAAAGATCCTGAATCACTATGTGGCGGCGTGGAAGGAAAGTCAGGCTCAGTAGGGAGCTGCTCAGACAATAAACCTTAGAATAACAAAGTTCAAAGATTGACTTATATGACCATCGGCAGTGATTTTAAGGCCCTTAAGGCTTTAGAACGCTTGCCGATGGTCATTTTTTTTACACCTCACACAGTCAATCCTTTCAACTTCCTTTAGCCTTTTTATAGACACCTTTCTGATAATAATACTTTAGGGAGGCGATTTTATGTCTGAACGAGCCATGGGCACTCAAATTGAGAAACTTTTAGGACTGGAGCGCAAACTTGTAGGCGTGAAATTTATATTCGACAAGCGTGATTTTGATGAAGAGACCGCACCGAGAGTGAAGTACAAAATGTCCTACTGCAGTATGGTCAGAATGGCTTCAGAAGGCAAGAGCTTCAAGGCGGATCTCGACAATTTTCTGTGTGTTGGTTCGGCCAAAGCGCTGGGACTCATCAAGCCGGATGCCCGGGCCGTCTCCGGAAGAATTTATTATAGCTTCGGCATCTATGACAGTTTGGGGACAGCAAGGAATGTTCAGAAAGACGTTACATTTCTCGATCATGAGGCAGCAGCGGTGGTTGTCAAGCCATTGGATGCTTTTGAGAACCGGCCTGATGTTGTTTTGATGCTGGTCAACCCCTATCAAGCCATGCGCGTGACTCAAAGCTACGTGTACTACAGGGGAATGCCAAAAAACATCAGAATCGCCGCCAACTCCGGGATCTGTTCAGAGTGCACTGCGACACCTTATGCCACCAATGACCTGAATGTGTCGCTGCTGTGTTCCAACACCAGATACGCAGCCAAATGGCACGACCACGAAATGGGAATAGGCCTGCCGTACGGGATGCTGAGCATGATCCGTGATGGACTTGTCAAGACCGTTAATCCTTGCGAACCGAACGAAAGAAAAAAGGACATTCTGGAACGTCTCGGTGAGGATGAAATTGCTGGGAAGATCATGATCAACAGCACTTACTTTAAAACCGCAGGCAATGACACGTCGGGCGGCAATACAGAAAAATTAAAATAGTTTGATTTATTAGACGATTTGAAGTCGGTACTAAGATACAGTGATTTTGTGAAAAGTAAGACATATCGCTTCTTTGATTCAAGTGACGCGTTTTGGATCAAGGATGGTAAGCGGGAGGCAAAGTATGAAAATTAACCTGACCATTAATCATGAAAATAGAGAAGTCGAGGTCGAACCCCTCGAGAGACTGATAGACATGCTGCGCAACCGCCTTGGATTGACCAGCGTCAAGGAAGGCTGCGGCGAGGGCGAGTGCGGCGCTTGCACTATTATTGTGGATCAGAGGGCGGTCACGTCCTGTACCATGCTGGCAGTGCAGGTCAACGGGTGCGACGTGCTGACGACGGAAGGGCTCCAGCGGGGCGGTGAACTGGACAGACTTCAGGAGGCGTTTATAAATAATGGCGCTATCCAGTGCGGCTATTGCACGCCGGGTATGCTGATGTCGGTCAAGGCACTGCTGCTTCACCAGCCCAATCCATCCAAAGAAGAGGTTATTAAAGCAATTGAAGGCAATCTCTGCCGGTGCACGGGGTATCACCCCATCATCAAAGCTGTGGAATCGCTGAAGGAGGAAGCTGTTCATGGCCAATAAGATCATACAGCCGGACAGCATGGCGTCTTTACTGGAAGCTCTTCGAGGCGCAGGCAAAAAAATCATGGTCGCCGGCGGAACCGATGTCATGATCCGCATGAGAGCCAATCCGCCGGAAGAGGCATTGATTATTGATCTGTCACACATGGAAGCACTAAAAAGCTGTGACATTAACGAAGAAGGTCTCAGAATAGGCGCTATGTGCACCATGACAGATCTCTGGGAATCTCCGCTGGTACAACATGCCGCGAAAGTTCTATCCTGCGCGGCGTCCCAAGTGGGGTCCACTCAGATTCGGAATCGGGCGACCATCGGCGGAAACGTGGCTAACGCTGCCCAGTGCGCGGACACCATTCCGGCACTGATCGCGCTGGATGCCAGTGTTGAGTTGATGAAAGCAAACGGCGCGACGAGAAGGATCAAAGTCGAGGATTTTGTGACGGGTATTGGCAGAACCTTGATCGACGAGACTGAAGTCTTGACGGCGTTTCTCCTGCCTGAAAAGAACCTGGGCAAGGCGGGCGGTTACTGTAAGATTGGATCGCGAGCATCTGTGACCATAGCTAAAGTCAATTGCGCCGGGATTTTCAGCTTCAGCGGCGGCGTCATCAGCGAGGCCAGAGTGGCATTCGGATCACTCGGTCAGAGAGGCTTCTATTCAAGTCTGGTCTCTGAGGGACTAACCGGCATGACACTGGATGCACTAAAGACAGAAGCGTTTATAGAACTATTCGTTCAGCAGGTTGAACAGGCAATTCCGGGAAGAGCTTCACTGGCTTACAAACGTTCGGCGGTGAAGGCGGTCGCGGTGTCTATAGTTGAACAGGCTATTTCAGAGTATCGAGGGTGATGGAATGGAAACAATAAAACATAATGTAGTCGGCCGGTCCGTCGTTCGGCTGGATGGTCTTGAAAAAGTCACCGGAACAATAAAGTATACGGGTGATTACACAACTGCAGGCATGCTGTACGCGCGGCTGGTCACCTCGGATCAGGCAAGCGCGAAAGTATTGAGCATAGATTCAGCTGAAGCCCTAAAAGTACCAGGCGTCGTAAAAATCTACACGGCCGCAGATGTGCCGGAAACCCTCTACAGTGCCCACAATTGGCTGATGGACATGAGCGACCTGGAGGACGAGCCGCTGCTGACCATGGATCCCAAACATGACGGCGACAGGGTAGCCATAATTGTGGCTGAGACTGACGAAGCAGCGATTACTGCGGCCCGTCGCGTTCGGATCGACTATGAGCCGCGGCCTGCGGTGATCGATATTGAGTCCGCACTGAAAGAAAATACACCTGGCATTCATACCTATGGCAATGTGCCTTTTGATACCGTTAAGGAATTTGGTTGTTTTGAAGACACTTCCGCAAAAGCGAAATACATAATTGAAGACACAGTGACAACGCCTGCCCAGCACCACGCAGCTATAGAATGCCACGTTTGTCTGGCGTCTATGGAGGATGGCGTTCTGACCCTGAAAACACCTTGTCAAATCACTTTTCAGGTCCAAATGATGCTCTCGAGAATCACGGGGCTTCCCATGACGCAGGTCAGAATTATCAAAACCGCCACAGGCGGTTCCTTTGGCGGGAAAAGTCAGCCGGTACTCGAGCCGCTGTGCGGCTACCTGGCCTATGATCTTAAGAAGCCCGTTCTGATGACCATGGACAGGGCTCAGAGCATTGTCTCCAGCAGAAGGCGCAATTCGGTCAGAGGCCGGATCCGGCTTGCAGTCAGCGAAGAGGGTAAAATTCTGGGCAGGGACCTGGATGTCGTGACGGATACCGGTGCCTATTTCAGCAATGGGGCTGCGGTTTCCATGGCTATGCTCAAAAAATCCGTCAGGCTCTACAAGATGGAAAGCCAGCGGTACCGAGCCAGAGCGGTCATCACGAATACGCCGGTAGGCGGCGCAGCCAGGGGTTACGGTTCACCTCAGATTCACGCGCTCACGGAAATCAACATTGAGAACGCTGCCAGAGAACTGAAACTCGATCCCCTTGAATTCCGACTGAGCAACATTGTTAGCGGCAGCGATTCTGATCCCATGGGTGGCCCCGCTCTCGGGAACGTCCAGATTGAAGCCTGCCTGAAGCAAGGCGCGGCGCGCTTTGGCTGGAAAGAAAAATATTTTATGGTTCCGGACAGCGGTCGCTATAGAACTGGTGTCGGTATGGCGGCTATTGTTCATGGCAACGGCTACTTTGGCGGATTTCCTGAATTCACTGCCATTCAGCTGACCCTGATGCCGGATGGGACCATTCTGGTCAATTCCGCCTTGCATGACCTAGGGTGCGGCACATTGACCGTGGCGTCCCAGATCATCTCAGAAGCGCTCGGCGTCAGGCTTGAAAAGATTCGCGTACTGGAAGCGGATACCCTAAGATCGCCCTATGACCCGGCCGGAACCCAGGCATGCCGCGTGACCTTTGTCTGTGGTGAAGCCGCGAGGCAAGGTGCCGAGCAGCTGAAAGAAAAAATTCTCAGGCGTGCTTCGGAGCTTTTGGATTTGCCGATGGTCACCTTACAGCTCAAAGACAGCATCATCACGGATCTTTCCGGCTTACCCCTTATGGACCTTCCGACCCTGGCATCGAGATGCCATCGCAGCTTTGGAGAAACCCTTTGTGTCAACTTTGACTATCAGGCCAGTGCCAATCCAGGCTCCTATGGCGCGAACTTTGTTGAAGTGGAGGTCGATACCTGGACTGGCTTTGTACAGGTGAAGCAAATCGTCGCAGCTCATGACGTTGGAAAAGCCATCAATCCGGAATTCGTTAAAGGACAGATCTACGGCGGAATCCAGATGAATCTGGGCTACGCGCTGTGCGAAGAGATTATTCTGAATGAAGACGGCAGTGTGAAGAACAAAAGCTTTTCCAAATATCACGTCATCAATGCACCTTCAATGCCGCCTGTGGAGATCATCCTCATTGAGGCGGGAGAACCTGGAGGACCTTATGGGGCCAAGAGTATTGGCGAATCCTCTTCCGTGGCCACGGCACCGGCGGTGATCAATGCCATCAATCACGCCCTTGGGACGCGTCTGTCAGTTTTACCGGCAACTCCGGAGCGCATCATAGAAGCGCTCAGTGATTACTAAGACACAGAACGCAGCGTAAAGAAACCTTGAAAAATCATACGGAGAAGGAGCGTGAGCCAGTGATTTGAAGAAGTGATCAATGTTATAATTCAAGAGCAGCAGTTTCATTCGGCCTTATTGTTTAACCGTGCGTCAAGCATCTCATCACAACACGATATTTTTGAAATTGAATACAGTGTAATCAAGCAGCCAGATCGTGAGGGAGGTAATTCTGTGAGCAATAAACAAGGGTCCAAAGGAAATAAACCGTCTAACCAGGGCACCAAGCTGCAAAAAAAATGCCATTCGCTGGGAAGTTTTCGCGCCGGCCTATCTGGTCATTGGCAGTGCCGCTGTCATAGGCATTGTCAACAAAGAGCTTTTAACAACAAGTGTAATGAACTTTTTCTTCTGGTCGCTGCGCAATTTCGGTTGGCTGTTCCAGTGGACCATTATGGCCGCGTTTGTCTTTACAGTGATTATGATGTTTTCAAAGTATGGCAACATTCGTCTGGGTGGCAGAAACGCCAAGCCTAAATTCAGCTTTGGTACCTGGTTCGCCATGACTCTCACCGGTGGTGTGGCCACCGGCATTGTCACCTGGGGTGTCAATGAACCCCTGATCTATTACGGCAACGTCTGGGGAGAACTCAATACGCTTGGAATTGAGGCCAATACCACTCAAGCGGCAATCTTTGCCATGGCGCGTTCCTTCTATAACTGGACGTTTGTCCCTTATGCGATCTATGCCTTCTGCGGACTCTTGGTCGCTTACATTTACTTTAACAAGCGGGAGCGTCTGGCTGTCACATCTACTTTGAAACCGCTTTTTGGCGAGAAGGTCACTAAAGGTTTATTTGCCGGCATCGTGGATATGTTGGCTATGCTGGGTCTTGCCATCGGCATAACCACAGGCATTACCATGTGTATTACCTTAGTCATGTCGGGCTTGAAAGGTGCCTACGGCATTGAGTCCAGCGTCCCTCTGTTTGCTGGAATCGGCATTTTCATCATCTGCATGTTCACTTTTTCATCCTATGTGGGCCTTGAAAAAGGTCTTGCAAGACTCGGCAAAATGAATGCATGGTTCTATTATTTCCTATTGGCACTTCTGTTCGTCACAGGTCCAACGGTCTACATACTTAGAATTGGTACAGCAGGTGTCGCGGAGTGGCTTCAGAATTTCTTCCGCTGGGGACTTGATCCTATCGACATAGGCGGTGAGGCGCTGACCATGTATTGGACGCTCTTTGACTGGGCATTCTGGGTTGGCTTCGCGCCGGTTACCGGTATCTTCCTGGCCATGATTTCCTATGGTCGTACCATTCGTGAATATATGATCGTCAACTGGATTCTTCCTTCAATATTCGGCATTGTCTGGTTCTCCGTATGGGGCGGCAGCGCCATTCATATGCAGACCACCGGCGCTGTGGATCTCATCGGCGTCATCAACGAAGGCGGCGCAGTGGCGGCACTTTGGGCATTCCTCGACAACCTGCCGTTTGGCCTTGGCAGAATTATTATTCCGTTTAACATCGTCGTCGTTTTAGTATCCTTCATTACTGCGGCGGATGCGACTTTAACAAATATTGGTTCAATGTGTATGAAGGACGTTCCTATTGGAACTGAACCACCTGCAATGATCAAAATGGTTTGGGGCGTCGCTCTTGGCGCTGTCGCCATAGTTATGGCAGCCTTCGGCGGCGGAGTACAAGGCGTCGATGGTGTCAAGGCATTGGCGGCCGCGAGCGGATTTGTCGTTTTGTTCATTTTCGCCATTCAGCTGGTGTCATTCTTTAAGTGCTGGTTCATGGACAGGATCATTGAAGAACCTGATGATGAGCCCTCGGGTGACGTCATGATGTCTGAAACTCTGGTACCGGTGGTGGAGGAATAGCCTTCTAAGACTTCGAGAAACGGGCTGATTCCTTCGGGAGGATGCCCGTTTCTATATGACCATTTGTCTGAGTGATGCTAATTTTGTCAGGTCAATAAAGAAGCGCAGGAAATGGAGGACGACATAAAATGAAAATGATTTTGGACGGTCGCAATCTCACTCTGGAAGAGGCTTACAGGATTTCAACCGGCAATGTTCAGCTTGAGATTGCCGGCGAAACCATTGAGCAGCTTCAAAAGACCAGAGATCTGGTCTATAGGCTGGCTGACAGTGATGTACCAATTTATGGGTTCACCGTGGGTGTAGGCTGGAACAAAGATAAGCATGTCTTTGGCAGTTATTTTGAGCAATATAACCGGAACCTGATTTATGCCCATTGCTGTTCAATTGGACCAGCGCTTTCAGAAGAGAAGGTACGTGCGGTATTGTTGGCGCGTCTGAATACACTATTAAGCGCCAGAACCGGCATTCAACTCGAAATTGTGGATATGTACAAAGAATTCCTGAACCGTGGCATTCATCCTGTCATTCCTGCCAGAGGCAGTGTTGGTGAAGGCGATATTGTCAATTTGTCCCATGTGGGACTGGCAATGATTGGTGAAGGGGATGTATTCTATAAAGGCAGCCGGGTGGCAGCCATGGAAGCACTTGACGCTGAGGGACTGAAGCCTATAGTTCTCGGACCTAAGGACGGTCTCTCCATTGTCTCTTCCAATGCCCTCGCCGCAGGAACCGGTGCTTTGGCATTTGAAAAAGCCAAGCGTCTCGTCGAAGTGGCCAATGCCGTCTATGCGCTGTCCGTGGAAGGCCTGGATGGGAACATCACGCCGCTTCGGCCCGAACCGAACGCAGCCAGAAGAATGAAATCCCAAATCCTATGTGCTGAGGGTATGCGAAAACTCCTGGATGGCAGTTATCTTGAAAAGAAGGGTATTACAAAAACCCTGCAAGACCCGCTCGGATTCCGCTGTGCCTCCGCAATCAACGGAACGGTTCTGGATGCTCTTGACTATATTCGAGAATTGCTGACTATTCAGCTTAACGCCACAGATGACAATCCATGTATTATTCTTGAAAACGAAGAAATTATCTCTTGCTGTAACTTTGAAATCACCAATTGGGTGCTTGGATTTGAAATGCTGGGACAGGCAGTGGCGCATCTGGCCAGGAGTGCCTGCCACAGAACAATTAAACTGTCCACGCCTCAGTTCACAAACTTGTCCAGATTTTTAAGCCCGCGCGAAGGTGAAGTCCAGGCTTATCAAACGATTCAAAAGCCGTTTACTTCTTTGGACGGCGAGATCCGCCATCTGATGAATCCTGCCAATACGGATTACTTCTCTGTTGCTGGAGACATTGAAGACCATGCGACCAATGCGCCTTACGTCATTGAAAAGACAGAGAAAATTATTGACAACGCCTTTTATATTTTAGGTATTGAGGCGATACATGCAGCACAGGCTGTCGATCTGAGAGTTGATATTGAGATGGGCAAGGGATCCAAATTACTTTACGATGCAATTCGTGCCAAAGTGCCATTCTTGTCAATAGACAGGCCGCTGACGCCAGATATTCAGGCAGCTTATGAAGTTCTTAAGAGTGATGCGCTTCTCGATGGGCTGAGAACCATTGCGGGAGAGATCTAGGTTGTAGCTCTTAGACGCGCTGCGGCGGTATTAATCGTCTTCAAATTTTAAATCAAAGTAAGAAAGGACGACCTAAGTGTTCGAGCTCTCTCGATGCACTAAGGTCGTCCTTTTTTTCTCCCTTAATTAAAGTGACTGCATTCTCCGCAGATGCCGTGAATATCCTGGAGAACCTTCTTTTCGTAAGTGAAACTATCGTTGTCAGTAAAGTAGCGTATGGCGGCTTTGCAGTAGCTGTTGTTATCAAAATTTAGATAATTGCTTAATATTTTCGAGGGCTTAGTGTGCCGGGCCAGGCTGCAGAGCTCAGCTTTTACCCGCAGCATTAACCCGGTTTCATAGACTCGTCCGATCAGTATGACTTGATCGTCAGCTTTCTTGAGATACTCCAGGCAGCGCTTATAATTGCCTTCCCGATAGCTGATCAGCGCCCAGTAAGCATAAGCGGGGACTTGCCCCCATTTGAAATCCAGGTGGTCATAGAAATCAACAGCTCTGTTTAGATTTTCTGCGGCCTCAACCATTCTATCGGCATCATAGAGGGCAATGCCTTTTCCGCATAAGATGAGCGGCAAATGGCTGATAAAACCTTGGTCGACACAGATTTTCTCAGCCTTGAGATACCAGCTCAATGCGCTGTCAGTGTCATTTTGCAGACGTCTGCTCTCGCCGAGATAATAATAGGACGCGACGAGATTCAAAGCGTAGGGTTCTCGATACTCAGATCTGATGAAAATTTCAGCGGCGCTCATCAGGAGTTCTTCACCGTGTTTAAAACGGTTCATCAGCAGCATGAGATAGCCCTTCAGGCGGATGAGTACGCCGAGCTCGCCTTTATCGGCATGATTTTTAAAAATTTGAAAGGCTTGATTGACATAGGTTTCCATTAACTGAATCCGGCGTTGATTGATGCAGTGAAAGATTAATTGAAGGTAGCCTTTGTACACAAAATCCATCAAATTCAGTTTTTGAGCAAGACTAATCATGGTCTGAGTCAGTGAATAGCCCAGATCCACATCTCCTTTGATCAGATGGTAACGACTGATCATGTTGAGATATTCTATCTGGATCAGACCTTGAGTGTCTGTTTCAGGTACAGTTTTCATCAGTATATCAATTCTTTCAATTTCCCGTTCAATAAAGGACGTGTTATAATCCTGACGACTATGCATTCTGAGGATTGCCTGGTCTCGAATCCGAGGGAAGAGTTCGTGACTGAGCTCCAGGTAGTCGAATAGATTCAGGATTCTGTACTGCAGCTGGGAGCGTTTGTCGCCGCTTCTTTCGAAATGATAGATTAATTTTGGATATATAAGTCGGTCCGAAGGTTTGTCGGTAAGCTGATCACGGAAATACTCCCCGATACGCTTATGAAGAAGCCGTCGTTTTGTGGCACTCTGCCCTTCATAAATGAACTCCTTCAATTTCTGGTGGGAAAAGGTGTACTGCAGTTCATTGGTATCAAGGGGTACTTCTCGGATCATATCGCTCTGAATAAGTTCTTCAGCAATGTCCAGCAGGACGAGGTCGTCCTTTCCGGTAAGCGCAGATAGGTCTTCCCATGAGATCATTTCAGGAAATATGGAGAGCAGCTCCGCTATCTTTTTGGCTTCTTCACTTAATCGGTTGAAACGGGAACTAAAGATATGGCGAATTTTCTGGGGAAGCTCTTTGAAAGATTTATGTCCTTGCAGACACTTGAGGATTTCTGTCAAGTAAAGAGCGTTACCCTCTGATTCAGAATAAATCATGGTTTGAGTTTGAGAATCAAGAGGCATGCCCTCTAGATAGGCTGAAATAAACTGATCTGTTTCATCCTTTGAGAATCGCTGAAGCTCAATATGATCAAAGTTCTTCAGACGCCTTGGATTGGAAGCTGTATACCAGGCGACATCAGCGCTTGAGGACCGCATTGTGGTGATAAACAACACATCTCTTCCGGTGCCTGACTCTGAAGCCAGACGCTCCAGAATCTCAAGGCTCCATTCGTCCAGCCACTGAATATCTTCAAGGCAGATTATTATTGGACCATGTTCCCGAATTTGCGAAATGAGTTCCACGAGCCCTCTCAGAATAGCCGAAAAATAAAGGGGATCCTGTCTGTCAATCATAGCAGATGCCGGACTGTTGTCTGGCTGCATAAAAGGTGGGAAGGCTTTCGACAAAATGTCCATGTAGACCCCATCAGGCTTAAGGTCACTTTGCTCAAGCAAGTCGCCCAATCTCATCACCAGGGGATGCCAAGCGCTTAGCCGATGGTTTTCATCACCTTCATGACAAGTGGCTTCAATAACTCGGCAGCCCAATCCCTCTGATAATTCGGAGAATTTTCTCAACAGTGTTGTTTTGCCGACACCTGCTTCGCCTGAGATCAGTACGAGACCGGATTGCTGTTGTTCCGCAACATTTTGGCGGATCTGATTCAGCCTCTCCATTTCATCCCCTCGGCCAATGAAGTGGGCCAGGGACGGAAGTGTGTTCTTATTGACGGTCCTTCGCTTTCCTAAAACACTCTTAAAAAGCTGAACAGTTTCAGGTTCAGGTTGAAGTGAAAGTTCAGCATCAAGAACTTTTTCAAGTTGATTATAGAGTTCAATGCTGCGGCTGATTTGGTTTGCTTTTTCATAATGCAGCATCAGAGCCCTTACAGAGGCTTCATCATATGGGTCGAGCCGGATCAGGCGTTTGTAAAGAAATTCCGGATTTCCTCCGGTTTTCATTACTTCACCAAGTTTTTCCTTAATCTCGCCGACTGTCTGTTCTCGAAAAGCGTCCCGAGTAAAGGAAATCCATTCGTCAAAGGCTGGGATATCTTTTACGATAAAATCCTGAAGAAATTCTTGATCTTTATTGACCGCTGTCATCAGATCGGATTCGAACTGGATCTGTTCTGAGAGTGCAATCATTCGCTGCCCAAGATTTTCAAACACTTGAAATCCAAAGGCCTGTCGGATGGAATAAAGAGCATTTCGAAGGTTCTTGCGGGCATTTTCTTCCGGCTCATCCGGCCAGAACACCGTCATGAGTCTGAAGCGGTCTACCGTTTTGTGATAGACTGCGTAATAAAAAACCGCTTCGGCCTTTTGATATTTAAATGAAATTGTCTTGTCGTTCAATGTGACGCTGGGAATCCCTAGAAAATTGACTTTGACCTTCATGGATTTCTTCTCCTTAAATGTGGCTGAAGCCTTTAAAACATGGGGATGCAGTCTCTCTTATACTATACCATATGGCAGGTGTAAGGAGTAGAAACATGAGGTTGAAAGCGGCTATAGAATTGAAAATTGGAGGAAGCCGGTGTGGAAGGAAGCCGGTGTGGAAGGAAGCCGGTGTGGAAGGAAGCCGGTGTGGAAGAAAGCCGGTGTGGAAGGAAGACGGTGTGGAAGGAAGCCGGTGTGGAAGGAAGACGGTGTGGAAGGAAGCCGGTGTCGGACACCGCCTTCCTCCAGTCGAAGCTTGGAAGCCGGTTTCCCAGGAACCGTCTTCCAAAAGGAAAATCCCCCATAACCAACAGGCCGCCGGCCTGTTGGTTATGGGGGATTTTTTCCTTGTAAGTGTCATTCCACTGAGAATGATTTTCGCAAGCTCTGGAACCAAATCAATGTTAGTGACAGGCACTCACTCGATTTTTGTCCGCGTCACCAACTTCACAATTTAAAATAGATCCGCATTCATCACCTTATTCCACGCCGCAACGAAATCCTCAACAAACTTCTGTTTCGCATCTTCGCTGGCATAAACCTCCGCTATGGCCCGCAGTTCGGAGTTCGAGCCAAAGATCAGATCGACCCGGGTAGCGGTCCACTTGGTCTCGCCGGTTTTTCTGTCAGAACCCACGAAGAGATCTGCATCTTCGGTCATAGGTTTCCACTGAGTGCTCATGTCGAGAAGGTTGACAAAGTAGTCATTGGTCAGCTGCTCAGGGCGTTTGGTGAAGACGCCGTGCGGCGCTTTTTTATAGTTGGCGTTTAGAACCCGCATGCCGCCCACAAGGACGGTCATTTCCGGTGCAGTAAGACCCAGAAGCTGGGACTTGTCCACCAGGAGCTCTTCAGCTGAGACTGCATATTTGGCTTTGGTGAAGTTGCGGAATCCATCGGCTAAAGGTTCGAGCACTGAGAAGGACGAGACGTCAGTTTGCTCAAGGGTGGCGTCGTTGCGGCCTGGGGTGAATGGCACCGCAACCTCAAAGCCGCCGTCTTTAGCAGCCTTCTCGATGGCCGCACAGCCGCCCAGAACGATCAGGTCGGCCAGCGCAACCTTCTTGCCGCTCTGAGTGTCATTAAAGTCCGCTTGGACCTTCTCGAGCACACCGAGAACCTTTTGAAGCTGGGCCGGTTGGTTGGCCTCCCAGTTAAGCTGAGGCTCCAGGCGGATGCGGGCGCCATTCGCTCCGCCGCGCTTGTCCGAGCCTCGGAAGGTGGAAGCGGAGGACCAAGCCGTATAGACCAGCTCGGACACAGAGAGGCCGGTGTCAAGAAGTGCCGCCTTCAGCCTCGCGATATCCGCTTCATCAACCAGCTCAAAATCCACAGGCGGAACAGGATCCTGCCAGATCAGATCTTCAGCCGGAACTTCTTTGCCCAGGTAACGGGCTTTTGGACCCATATCCCGGTGAGTCAGCTTGAACCAGGCACGAGCGAAGGCATCCTCGAACTCTTCAGGATTTTCCATGTAGTGTCGGGAAATTTTGGCGTAGGTTGGATCCATGCGAAGGGCCAGGTCTGCCGTGGTCATCACAGGCGCGTGGCGTTTGTTTGGATCGTGGGCATCCGGAACCGTGGTTTTGGCTTCAGGATCAGTAGGAATCCACTGCCATGCGCCTGCGGGGCTCTTGACGAGATCCCAGTCATATTTGAACAGGGTCTCAAAATAACTGTTGTCCCAGTGGGTTGGGGTTGGCGTCCAGGCGCCTTCTATACCGCTGGTGATGGTGTCACCGCCCTTGCCGCTGCCAAAGGAGTTTTTCCAGCCCAGGCCCATATCCTCAATAGACGCCGCTTCCGGCTCAGGTCCCATGTGCGTGGCGCTGCCGGCACCGTGGCACTTCCCAAAGGTGTGGCCCCCGGCGATCAGCGCGACGGTTTCTTCATCATTCATAGCCATGCGGGCGAAAGTTTCGCGAATGTCCTTGGCAGAGCCCAGAGCCGTTGGCTGGCCGTTTGGTCCTTCAGGATTGACGTAGATGAGGCCCATCTGAACCGCAGCCAGCGGATTTTCGAGGTTCCGGCCGTCGGAGTAGCGCTTGTCGCCCAGCCATTCGCTTTCTTTGCCCCAATAGGTATCTTCCTCAGGTTCCCAGATGTCTTCCCGTCCGCCTCCGAAGCCAAAAGTTTTGAAGCCCATGGATTCGAGGGCGCAGTTACCTGCCAGGATCATCAGGTCCGCCCAGGAAATGCTTTTTCCATATTTCTGCTTGACCGGCCATAGTAAGCGCCGTGCTTTGTCCAGGTTTCCATTGTCAGGCCAGCTGTTGAGAGGCGCAAAACGCTGGTTGCCTGTGCCCCCGCCGCCGCGGCCGTCGCCCATGCGGTGTGTACCGGCGCTGTGCCACGCCATGCGGATCATGAGTGGGCCGTAGTGGCCATAGTCGGCCGGCCACCAGTCCTGGGAATCTCTAAACAGGTCGTACAGATCTTTTTTAATCGCGTCGAGATCGAGCTTTTTGAAGGCCTCCGCATAGTTGAAGTCGCTGCCCAAAGGGTTTCTTGCCTTACAGTTCTGATGGAGGATTTTAAGGTTCAACTGGTTTGGCCACCAGTCGCGATTGGTTGTGCCGCCGCCAGCAGTCGAATGCTTTGTCATGCCTGTTACCGGACATTTACCGTTCTCACTCATTTTTGGACCTCCTTCAATTGAATTTGAATTGCTCTAATTTTATACCCAAATCAACCGCTGATTAACCTGAGAATATGGATGCTGTGGACGGTGGCTGACCAAGGGAAGTGATTTTTATGGAAAACGGGGGATTAAGCAGACAAGATGGATTGTTGAACGTACTTAAAATAAAAACATAAAAATAAAAATCGAAAATCAAAACATAAATGTGACCAATTCGTGTTTCGGAAATTGATATCAAAATTCATTTAAAAGAGTTAACTTTTAATTTTTCACCAAGTCCAGGACCGTATTTCCTGCCGTTTAAGCGACCTTAGAGGCTCTGGTCAGGATTCTCATGAAAGCACTTCATCAAGATAAAAAAAGTGACACGATTCGTGACCAAAATTTACAAAATTGATAGCAAGTTAACGTAAAAAGCGGTATTATTATTCAAAGAGTTTAAATGATCAGAGGCTTCTCAATAAAAATCCACACTTACAAGGAGGCGTTCAAGTTTATGGAGCAAGCAAAAACCAGGCCCATCTCAACTATTTTTGGCATGATGATCAGCCCGGGGCCAACAGTCAAAAAAGCTTTGTCCGGCAGGCAATGGTATTTGGGCCTGATCGTGTCCACCCTCGCGTTTGCGCTTTTTTTCCTGCAAACGGGTCTTGACCTGTACAAGACCGGTCAGAAGGGGTTTGGCTTCGTTGCGCTCAGCGCTGCAACCGGGGCAGTATACGGTCTGCTGGTCATCCCGGTTCTCGGCGTTTTGGTCTGGGCCATTTTGAAATTGGTTAAGACGGACAAAAGCCTTAAATGGGCCATCTCCTCATTTTGCCTCAGCTACAGCGGCGCGCTGATTTACGGTTTGATTGGCGTCGCGTTTTCCCTGATTCTCGGCTGGAAAACTTCCATGGCCTTTGGGGTGACGGGGGTTTTTTGGGCTATAGGACCTATGATGGTCGGGCTTCGAGAAATGAGCGGCGGCAAGACAGGCCTTGGCGTCATACTGGCGACACTGGTGGGCAGCTTCGTCCTGTTAAGTTGGGCGCTGCTCGGCAACTATTAGGGGGTGAAGGCTTTGACTAGTATCGATGATGGCAGATTATTAAGAAACTGGATCCGTCGCCTGTGCTTCATCACCTTTGGCATATGCGCTTTCACCAACCCGCTTGAACCGTTTTCTCCTTACAACCTGGTCTTCGGCGCGCTGTTTGGTCTTTTCTTTGGCTGGCTTTTCAAGCGGTTCCTCTATCTGTTCTTGGCCGCCGTGAACGGTCCGGTGAAGAAGGAATGGGGCAAAAAAGTTATGCGCTATCCTGTTGAGATGGGGATGCTTTTTCTGGTCCCTTTTGCAGTGATGCTGGCTCTTGCGACATTTGTACTCAAGTGGCAAAGCGCCGCGTCGTTTATCAGCGCAGGGATGATGGCCGCCGGCACCGCGACCGCCATTGAAGTCGGCCGCCTCAGAGGCAAGTCCATGATCCGAAACACGATTGCGACTTCAGGTGTATCCTTTTTATTCAGCTTTATCTGGACCTACGCACAGCCGTTCTTGTTCCGAGCGCCTGGCCTCATAGAAGGCGGGATCACCTTTGTGCGTTCATTGCTTTCCGGAGGAGGTGGCTTGTCTTGAGACATTTTACGGTAAAACTTTTAATTGCCTTATTGGTCGCAGCTCAAGCGCTGCCTTTTGTAACTTTAACGAGAATTGGGACCGTTCCTTCCTTCGCGGTCAGCGTCGGAGAGGAAAATGTCCGGTTGAGTGCGCCCTACGAGAAGGTACTTGCCAGTGAAGGCGATTGGTTCGCAGGCCGTCCTTCCATAGGAAGCACCTCCGCTTTAACGGTGGATTACAATGGTGAGATTCTGGTAAGTGAAGCATCTGAGCCAATTAGCTTTACTACCCGTGAAGAGGCGCTGGTCAGCGAGATTTACGTCAGCACAGCAGCGGGTGAGAGCCTGACCCTCGTGGACGAGGCGGGGAACCTGTATCCGGGATTTGAGGCAGTCCGAGTCAGCGAGGATACACAGGTATTTCAAGCCCCTGGAGACGTCAGACTTCCTGCTGGCACCTACACTGCGGAAGGTGCTTCAGGTGATTTTGTGATCAAAGGCGTGAATGCCGATGGTCAGTCGCGTTACAACGAACAGGTGGTCGAACAGGCGGCAGAGGTCCTGGGGGTGCCGGCTGAACCGGTGACTGCGGGGGATGGGTCGGCGGTTGCGGAACCATCGGCAGCTTCCGGCAGCCCAGGCAAGCGTCCTGCCATGTTCGTTCTGGACGACACCTATCTGATCGACGAAATCATGCTTAACACCTTCAATAACGGCATGGGCGCTGCACCTGGCCTCATTGCCATTCTGGATGCTTCCAATCAGGTGATCTATACCCAGCAGGCCTACGGCGGGACAGTCGGAACCCTTGCCAACGGTCTCTGGATTGTCAAGCCGGGGATTCTGCTGCCGGCGGGGACGTATTACATAGGGTCATCCGATCCTTCTGTCATAGGGTATGACGCTGCCGGTGAGCCCATGTTCTATCTGACGGCTTACCCTACGATCCCGGCAGAACTGGATGTGACCGGAACGTATAAAATCAACGTGGACACGGCTAAGACCTCAACCATCATGGGGCCGGTGTCGGGAGCGCCGACGCCATTTTTAACGGACTTCGAACTGACCGTCCTTCACAAGGAGGGCTTTGTGGAACTGATCGGGACTTATGAAGGCATGCCGGTCTCTCAGAACTGCAAGATTATCAATGAGACCGAGAATGGACTCGTGGCAGTGTTTGACTTCGCCGCGGATTTGACAGGCCTGCCTTATAAAGCCAAAGTGGACACAAAGGTTGAAGTGACCTTCACTCAGGATGACGCCGGTCTGGTGTCGGTGTCTTTTAACGGCGATGCCCATTACAGCCGGGCGGCCAGCGGAACGCGCGGCGCGGACGACAATACTTATGTGGTCAGCGGCATCGGCAGTCGGGTGACGACGGAGCTTCCGGCGTATGTCATAGCGGCGCTGGGTGCTGCGCCAAACGTTGGGAATATCCCGGGGGCGGATTCACCATTTCAAAATGCTGTGGGCATTTTGTTCCCGCCGCTGGTGGGACTTGTGGTCAGCGTCATGCAAGAGGCGTTGAAAAAGAAAGAAGCGGCCAAACA
Source organism: uncultured Acidaminobacter sp. (assembly GCA_964416305.1). Lineage (GTDB taxonomy): Bacteria > Bacillota > Clostridia > Peptostreptococcales > Acidaminobacteraceae > Acidaminobacter. Next base: position 84,392 of record CAYQDM010000012.1, read on the forward strand.
GGCAGGTAAAACGGTTCGGGATAAAGCCTGGTACATTAAGAAATATCCGGGGAAAACGGATGAGCAGCTTGCCTGGATCATGCTGGCGGATGCTATGGGTGCCACGGACGAGCCTGATGAGGGCGATGCAGTGTCTGTGGGCGACAATGAGGCGTCTGAAGGTTCCGGAGGCTCAGAGGGCACAGGCGGCACAGGTGACGATCAGGATTGGTCAGAGGATGAGACCGAGTCGGATTATGAGCCGGAGACGGAACCGGAACCAGAAACTGAGCCTGAATCAGAGCCTGAGCCGGAGTCTAAACCAGAACCGGCTCCAGAAACTGAACCGGAGCCAAACAAAGAGGCTGAGGCCGATGCTCAGAAGACCGCCGAAAGCGCTGCCGCAGAGTCCAAGGAGCCGGAGACAATGGTGCTCAAGACCTCGGCACGAGGCGCTGAAAGCTTGTATGTCAAGGATCCCGAAACCGGCGAGTGGATCAACGCAGAAACCGGCGGCGTCCTGGATTATGAGGATTATAAAGCCAATGCGGAGGATAAGTTTGCTCAGGAGCTGGCTGTGATAGAGAAACACTCTGCTGACAACCAGAAGCCGGATGAGGAATTCGCAAAGGCCATGAAGCAGATTGATGACGACTTTAAGAAGGATCAGTTCCTCCAAAAAATGGAGAAAAAATACGGGACGGATAAACTGGGCTTGATCAAGGCAACTATCACTCAGCGCGCGGAACAGGAGCGGGAAAACTTCGAAACCTGGCAGCGGATCGGCGACATTGCGGCTGTAGGTGAGGTCAGCTCGAAGGTCGTGCTGGCCGGTGCGGATACCGCCATTGATATCATGGGCGAGACGGTTCCGGGCGGGAAATACGTGCGCGGGGTCTATAAGGTCGCTAAAGGGACTCTTGGGTCTGCTGCGGAAAGCCAAGCGAAAGGGCAGGGCTGGCAGGCTGGTGCTGCAGAAGGCTTTGTCAAAGGCGTTGGCGACGCAACCGGTGATTTTGTGAAAAATCCATACGCAAAGGCAGTTGTCACGACCGCCAGTGAGTCCGCGGGATCTGCGGCAGGCGCTTATCTCAAGGGTGAGGATTATATCCAGGCGGCTCAAAACGGTTATGTGGATGGTGTCTATAAAGTAACGGTAGGCGCGGTCTCGGAATATGCCCTTGGAAGCGCACCGGATGTGGACTTGCCGGATGTGCCAATTCGGGTGGATTCAACGCTTAAAAAGATCTTCACCAGTAAAGGCGGACAGGACAAGATGACGACGGCGCTTACAGACGAATTCGGGTTGAAGCCAAATGCGCTGGAGCCCGCAAAGAACCTCATTCAGGTCGAACGTCCTCAGTTTGCTAAAAAATAGGAGGGGTATCATGCAACTCAATTTTAACGCTTTAGCCTACTTGGCTGGTCTCTATAGAACAGACAACAGTTTGAGCCCCTTGAAAAGTGCCGGAAAAGGCGATCCGGTTCAGGGTGAGGCTTTTTTAAAGGAATCCGGGATGCTTACCGAGTCTGGGATCAGAAATGAGGCCAAAGAGATTCTGGAAGTTTTAGCAGAGCCCCAGCGTTCCGGTCGAATTGCCATTCGCGAGGGAAATGCTTTGATTGAGAAAATTGGCTACAGAAGAGATGAGGCGTTTGCCCTTGTGGAAAGGACGGCGGAAGGGCTGGAAGTTACAGCGCCGGCGACACTTCAGCCAACGCTGCTGGCACTCTCTCAAGTCACTGGCATGTCACGTGTGATAGCCTGGGATTTGGAAGTTGAGCTGCCATCGGCAGAGGCTCTGGTCTATCTGGGGCTGATAGATTTATACAGAAAGACGGCTATGCTGGGGTTGTGGCAGGTCGGAGCACCTGACGTGAATCTTTCCGCGCTGGAAACTCACCTTAACGAGCCGGTGCCGGGTTCTCTTGTGGCTATGGTCAAGGGGAAGCAGGACAGCGGTGCGTTGACAATTGGCCGAGCTGAACTCAGCAGCATGCTGAACCGCATGGAAATGGTAAAGATTCTGGAGGGTGATCAGGTCAGGCTGACAGGGGATCACGCGAGGTTTGCCATGGAGTTTCTCGTTCCAAGAGCGGTGACGTCTCTGGAGGCGTACAATCGTTCACAAGACAAGATCGCGGGGAATGAAGCCCTTGTGATCAGCGCCGGGCTGAATGAGCATCTGCTTATAAAATTTGGGGCGGGCCAGTGGGCACTGTCGTTGATTTCCGGCAGCTATCTCTTGAAGCTCATTGAAAACGTGCTTAACGCGCCTGAACTGGAATTTTAACGGCGGCGTAGAACCAGTGATTTTAGGGTGATAAATAAGTTTAAGAGGGGGACCTGCCTGGGTGGCGGGTCCCTTTTTCGATTTTCATCAAAATATTTTTACAAAACGACCGGATGTTTTTACACAATGGGTTAACTAAGGGTTTATTTTTTGGCCCAACAACATGTGAAGACTTTGGTGGGGAACGCAAGCAGGTTGAAGGCTGGCTGAAATGTCCAAAACCATCGGCTAAAATAAATTATTACTAAACAATTATGAAATGCAGCATGTTGGCATCCCTTTTGCTTTATAGAGTGGTGACGTTATTATTCAACATCATCATAAAGAAAGTAGGGGAATTATGGAAAAAAAGAACGTGTTTCGTGACGCAACTGTAGTGGGTTTTGCAATGTTTGCCATTTATTTTGGCGCCGGCAATCTGATTTTCCCGCCGTTTATTGGTTTTGAGACGGGAACGAACTGGATCGCGGGCTTGGTCGGCCTTGTTCTGACGGGGATCGCGCTCCCAATCCTCGCTGTCGCGGCAGTCGCAAACGCGGGAGGGACCTTCAAGGATCTCACAAGCCCAATCACCCCGTGGTTCTACCAAGTTTACAACGTCCTCGTCATGATTGGTGTGGGCATGCTCATCACGATTCCGCGAACGGCGGCGGTTGCTTATGAAACCGGCTTCAGCGTGATCTTGCCGATGGTCGACCCCGGTCTCCTGAAGCCCATCGCCATCATTGCCTTCTTCGCGTTGACGTATTACTTTGCCAATGATAAATCCCAGGTCATCGACAAAGTTGGCAAAGTACTGACGCCGGTGCTGCTCGTCATCCTGGTAGGCATTGTCATCCTGGCAATTGTTAATCCACTCGGCGCGCCGGTCGCAACTGAGCTCGCGAATCCTTTCTACTTTGCTTTCACCCAGGCGTATCAGACGGGTGACGTTCTGACGGGCCTCCTGTGCGCAGTGATCTTTGTCGAAGCACTGCGCGGCAAGGGCTACACGGAAAAGGCGAGCAATGTCAAAATGATTCTTCTTGCATGTATCGTCGCGTTCGCTGGTCTGTTTGTGGTCTATGGCGGGCTTGAGTACCTCGGTGCAACAGGAAACAGCTTGTTTGAAGCCGGCACGGACCATACGGTGCTCTTGACAGGTCTTGTGCAAAAGCTGGCCGGCAATGGCGGATTATATGCCCTCGCGGTTGCGGTCGCTCTGGCTTGCTTGACAACCTCTGTAGGTTTGACGGCGGTTGTGGCGGACTTTCTTAGCGGCATTTCAAGACAAAAGATCAGCTATAAGGTTGGCGTCGCTTTGACTTGCGGGATCGGCGTCATCCAGGCCATGGGCGGCGTTGCCAAGATCATTGTTATAGCGGGACCGATCTTTATGGGCATCTACCCAATCTCCATTTTGCTGGTCATCCTTGGTCTCTTCAGCAAGTTCATCCCTAACGATGGTGTTTGGAAGGGCTCAGCATTATTGGTTGTCCTCATCAGCTTATACGATTCTTTCTCGATCATAGGTGCCATAGCCGGGTTCCAGATGCCGGCGGCGCTGATCAGCCTCTACATGGCGATTCCGCTTGCAGGCCAGGGGTTTGCCTGGATTGTGCCGGCCATTGTTGGCGGACTTGTGGGTGGAGTGATTTTTAAAGGAAAGACAAATGAAGAGGTCGTTGAAGCGGCTAAGATTTAATTTTTGATGTGTTTAAATAGAAGTGTTCAAAGGTGCACAGCAGGCCCTGGCGGGTCTGCTGTGTTTTTTAGTTATTATGGGAGGGTAATTGGCCCCGGGACCAACTCGTAATCCACCCGCGTCACCACCCCAAAAACGGGTAAATAACCAGCAGCAGAGGTTACACAAAGTTCGAAAGAAGGGGTTATGATGAAAGCTGTCCCGTGGAAAGCTGTGTTTGAAAGCTTCAAGCAATTACTCTCCGGTATATTTGATTTTAAGGACAACGCCACGAAGCGCATTCAAAAGGAAGCCATGGATGAAATGGACAATTTTATGCTGCTGTGCTATGGGGATCTTTTGGGGATTCCGCTGCCGACCACTTATTACACCTTGGAACTGCTGCCTTACCTGGCAGAGGATCTCGAGGGATGGGAGCGCAGGATCATGGCGAGAAAGAGCATTTATGGGGACCGCTGGGGCGACTTTTGCTGCTGAAGGAGTTGGGATAACTTGAACAAGATCGTGTTTTTTGGTGGTAAGGGCGGGGTTGGGAAGACGACGGTGTCATCGGCTTACGCCAGCGCCTGCGCCGCAAAGGGAGAGAAGACCCTGCTCGTCTCAACGGATCCCGCTCACTCCTTGTGTGACATTTTCAATCGAACTATTGGCGCCGGCATAACGGCGCTTCAGACCAATCTCTTTGGATTGGAAATCGATCCGGAAGAAGAGAGCCAAAATTACATCCGGACCATCAAGCGCAACATGAAGAGCATTGTCAGCCCGGTGATCGTCAAAGAGATCGAAAAACAGCTGGACGCCGCCGCGGTGACCCCGGGCTCAGACGAGTCAGCTGTCTTCGACAAATTGATGGAGGTTTTACTAGAGCTCAGTAATGATTATGACAGGATTGTCATTGACACTGCCCCAACGGGGCACACGGTACGGCTTTTATCCCTGCCGGAGCTGATGGGCGGCTGGATGGACCGGTTGATCGAAAAGCGGAAGCAGGCCATGGCACTTTACGACATGGCGAATCGCGACAAGAAGAAACTGGAGGCGATCCTCCTGGAGGATCCGGTGATTTCCACTCTTAGCGCCCGAAAGACCAAAATGGAGCGCGCCCGAGAGCTGTTGACGGACCGAGACCAAGTCTCCTTCGTCTTCGTGCTGAACCCTGAAAAGCTGCCAATTGAGGAAACCAAAAAAGCGATTCAAATTCTGTCCAAATATAAGATTGAGGTGCGTGATCTGGTGGTCAACCGGATTCTGCCGGAGGGGCTCACGGATCCGTTCTGGAACCGCAGGAGAGAGATTGAGGGAAAATATCTGAAGGACATTGAGACTGCTTTCCCCCACCAGCGCCGCATCTTGATTCCCATGATTGAAACGGAGGTCAGGGCTGAGGATCTTGAAAGGATCAGCGTGTATTTTCAAGAAGGAAGCTAGACGCCGCAGATAATTGAGATCAATACACTTTCAAATGGAAAACAGTCTCAGCGGCTAATGTCTATCAACACCGCCTTCCATGTTGTTGCTTCAAAATTCCAAAAATAGGACTCATTGCCACAGGCGGTGAGTCCTCTTCCTTATTAATTGACATTGCTTTATGATTTTTCTATTTTGAGGCTCTCTCATACACCAAGGCCCCGCCCATATATGTCTCCAGAACCTGAGTCAGGCCGATGGTCATAGGATCTGCCTCCAGAATGTCCTGATCAAGTACGATAAAATCCGCTTCAAAGCCAGGCACAAGCTGTCCGACACCCGGGAAGCCGACAACCTTGGACGCCTCGCGGGTATAGAGTTCAATGGCGGTGACTGGATCGACCCGATGCTGCTGGCCGTTGTCGGTTCCATTGTAACTTGTGCGGGTGACTGCAGCCTGGATGCCAACGAAAGGATTTGACGGGTCTGCCCAGGAGGTCGCCGGCGCGTCTGAGGAAAAGGCGAGATGGACACCGGCGTCGAGAATGGAACGGACAGGATAAGTATTTTTCGTGCGAGCGTAGCCCAGGTTGTTGAGGTAGCTTTCGATTTCCGCAAAGAGGAATACGGGCTGAGTGACAAAGGCGATGCCCATTTCGGAGCTCTTTTTCAGCGCCATTGGAGTCGGCATGGCGGCGTGCTCGATGCGAAGCTGAGGGGTGTCGGTTTTCTGGTAAAAGGTATCGATGACCATGTCGATGGCTTTTTCGCCCATGGCATGGGCGAGGAGCTGCAAGTTGTGGGTTTTGGCGTAGGCGCCGGCGGCGCTGAGTTCCTCAGGGGTGATGGTGGCCATGCCGCAGTTGGCGTTTGGATCATCGCCCTGGTGTTTGGATAGGAAGGGCGGATCGACCCAGGCGGTTCTGCCGGATACGCTGCCATCGGCTAAAGTCTTGACGCCGCCAACGAAAATTGGCTGGTTGTGATCGAGGCGTTCAGGGGCAAAGGGTGGGGCGTTCTTCAGATCATCCCACAGGTAGCAGAGGGCGACGCGCTGGCGGAAACCGGCCTGGCGTGCGGCGGTGTAAAGGTCAAAGTAATCCGTGGGGCCGGTGCGGGCAAACATTTCCGTGACACCGGTGATGCCCTGGGAAAGCAGGGTGGTGCTGAGGTTGGCAAGGCTGGCGGCAATTTCCGCGAGCTTTTTCTTGGGGAGGACCTTGAAGAGCAGTTCCCTGGCGGTTTCGTAGAGGATGCCATTTGGTTCGCCATCCGTATCGCGGCCTATGGCGCCGCCGGCCGGATCAGGTGTGTTGCGGTCGATGCCGGCGAGTTCCAGGGCCAAGCTGTTGACGGAGTAGATGTGGGCGCAGGTGCGCATCATGCTGACGGGGGCGTCCGTAGTCGCCCGGTCCAGGTCGTGGCGGGTCGGGGTGCGGCCTTCTCTCAGTTTGCCTTCGTCGTAGCCCCAGCCTTCAATCCAGATACCGGAGCCTTGGGCATCGCGCTTTTCGCGGATTTGAGAAATCATTTCTTCTATGGAATAGAGGGCTGGCGGGGTACAGGCAATCTGAACCGAAGCGCTGGTAAGGTACACAGGGTGCATGTGGGCGTCGATCAACCCCGGCAGGACCCTGCGGTCTTTGAGGTCGGTGGTTGTGAGATGAGAGACTTTGGCCAGGGCTGTATAATCGATGTTAGATTCGCTCCCAATCCACACGATTTTTCCGTTTCGTACGACCATAGCGTCGGCGTAGGGCTGTTTCGGGTTGGCCGTAAAAATCCGGCCGTTTACAAACAACTTTTGCTCTTGTTGCATTCAAATCGCCTCCTTAATCTTGTCTTCTGTAATCGCAAATATTGTGCCAATTCCAGTTTTTTTCTTCTTCATGTGGAGGCAACGATTTGAAGGCTTCATTTTGGCCTCTTGTAGGAATTTTGGAATGATGGACATGACTCGGGAATGTTTCTGAAAATCAAAAATAGGCAATTGAGTGAGTAAAGACGTAAAAATTGTTTTACATATTTGTGCAGGGGGTGGTTTGTGAGTTTAAGAAAGCGGGGGATTAGGGGGATAGCGCACTCATTGAGAGTCGTTTTCGAAAGCTCTGGCACCAGATTGAATTGAGTGTCAGTCCCCAAAGTTGAGTGAGTGTCAGTCACCAAACCAAATCCTGTCCGCGTCACCAAACTTAACTGGGTAATCGGGTCCTGAAAAGGGTATACAAAAGTTGGAAAATCAATCAACCGGAGGGCTGAACATGATGCTAGAAATCCGAAATTTTTCTAAAACCTACAAAGGCGGCAAAAGGGCCGTCTCCAACTTGACACTGAACATTGAGCCGGGGGACCTCTACGGCTTCGCCGGCCACAATGGCGCCGGAAAGACCACCACCATCAAGGCGATCGCAGGTGTGCTGGACTTTGAAGAGGGGGACATCCTGGTGGACGGGAGCTCCATCCTCAAAGATCCCGTAGCCTGCAAAAAGAAACTGGCCTACATACCGGACAACCCGGACCTCTACGACTATCTGACAGGCATCCAATACCTTGAGTTCATAGCAGATATCTTTGGTATTCCCGCAACCGTCCGAGAAGAGCGCATCCGCCGCTACGCAGAGGACTTTGAACTCCTAAATGACCTGGGAGACCTGATTGGCGCCTACTCCCACGGCATGAAGCAGAAGCTGGCCATCATTGCCGCGCTGATCCATGAACCCAAGTTGATGGTCTTGGACGAGCCCTTCGTAGGACTGGACCCCAAAGCGGCCAAGACCCTGAAGGATATTTTTGCCCAGCTATGCCAAAGCGGCGGGGCCATCTTTTTCTCCACCCATGTGCTGGACGTGGCGGAAAAGCTCTGCAATAAAATCGCGATCATCCGTCAGGGCGAGCTCGTCACCGCGGGGCTGATGGACGACATTGTCGGCGACTCGAGCCTGGAAGAAGTTTTCCTGGAGTTGACGGATCATGCGTAATCTATGGTCGCTTACGAGACTTCAGCTGCTGGGATGGTTCGGCCTCAACAAAGCCCTGCACACCAAGGTGCCGGGGCAAAGGCGCAAGAATATGTTTGCGGCTATAGGCGCTCTGCTCCTGGTTGTCTATTTTACGGGCATTTCCTATGTCTACAGCGACCAGGTCGGGCGGGCTTTCGAAACTGTGGACGCCCTGCCGCTCCTGCCTGGCCTCATGATGGCCACCGCCTCATTGGTCACCCTGATGACGACGATTTATAAAGTCAACGGGACACTGTTCAACTTCCGGGATTACGACATGATCATGGCCCTTCCCGTCAAAACTGCTGTCGTGGTCGCGAGCCGGATGATGGCGCTCTATCTTCTGAATATTGGCTTCGTCCTGATGGTCATGGTGCCTGCAGGCGTAGTCTATGGTCTGCGTGCCCAGCCGGAGCCGTTGTTTTATGTCCGTTTTGCGGTCTCCCTCCTCATGATCCCGTTTGTGCCGATAGTCGCGGCAACCGCCATAGGCATCCTGATCCACCTGGTCTCGGCCAAGTTTAGATATAAGAATCTGCTGAACATCCTTCTGTCGGCTGCTGCCGTGCTGGCGTTCATGGCCGGCTCCAGCTCGTTCAACGCGGAAGGTGTCAACATTGCGGACATCACGGAGACGCTGACAGGGCTCATCAACAACATCTATCCGCTCGCCGGCTTCTACGTGAACGGCGTCGTTTTAGGACAGACCACAGCCTTTTTGGCCTACTTGCTGCTGTCCCTCGCGGTTTTCGCGGCTTTCGCAGCTCTGGTGGGTTATCGCTATAAACGCATCCACACCAGGCTGACCGCTGCCTCAACCCGCCGCAGGTTCGTCATGGGCGCTCGTCCTCAGGAGGTCGCAAGCGCGCTGCGGGCGATGTATGCCCGGGAGCTCAGGCGCTACTTCGCCTCGCCAATCTACGTTCTGAATACCGCGTTTGGGGTGATCTTGTTCACCGCCATGTCGGTGGCGCTCATGTTTTTCAGACCTGAATCCATAGGCCAGCTTCTGGAGATGCCTTTTTTCGCGGATTATATCAACCGAATGGCACCGCTGATGGCCTCGACTTTCATGGCGCTGTCCTCCACCACGGCCTGCTCCATTTCCCTGGAGGGCAAGGCCCTGTGGATTGCCAAGTCTGCGCCGGTGAAGGCCATGACGGTCTTTCACAGCAAGATGGGTGTCAATTTGACAGTGACTCTGCCGGCGGTGCTGGTCAATGGCCTGCTTCTAATGGCGGCCTTAAAAACAGGCCCAGCCGATAGTCTCCTTCTCCTCACTCTCCCCGCCGCGTACGCTGTATTCATGTCCCTGGCAGGTCTTGTGATCAATTTGCGATACCCGCTCCTGGACTGGATGAGCGAAACCCAGCCCGTCAAACAGAGCGCCGCGACGCTGATCACGCTGCTCGTCGGAATGGGAAGCGTCGCTGGTCCTTTGACGCTGGTCATCAAATATCCGCAGCTGAATGCGCACTGGGTGTCTTTTGGAGTGCTGGTGCTGCTCTTAGTCTTGAGTGGCGGATTGTATGCCTATTTGGCAGCGCGGGGGGAAAAGCTGTTGAAAGGGCTCGATGGTTAGGGCAACGGTCAAGGAGAAAGCAAAGGCGGAGCCGAATTCGAAAGCGAAATAATCCCTTTCTTATGTAAATAGAATTTAGTATGATGGAGAGGAGACTGCGTTGAAACTGGGTGTCAGCGGCTGTGCCTATTGACCCCCAGTTTCAGAGGATCAAAGCGTCTCCTCATTCAATTTTGTAAAGGATGGAACTCGATGTTGTCTGGATCAGCGTCAACCAAAGAAAAAGAGCTCGCCGAGCGATACAAATTTTTGACAGATAATATGGCGGATTGTATCTGGCTTCTCGACTTTAACACCGGGCGATTCAAGTATATCAGTCCGGCTGTTTTCGCGCTCAGAGGGCTGACGCCTGAAGAGGCTATGAAGGAAAGTCTTGAGGAGGCTCTGACGCCTGAGTCGCTGGAAAAAATGAAAGCCATCACTGCCGAATTTATACCAAGATACCTTGCTGGAGATCCGGAGCTCGAGGGACGGAAATTTATCTACGAGTTCCAACAATATCATAAGGATGGACATTTAGTCGATGTTGAAATTTCAATTCAAGTCCTCAAAACAGAAGTTCCTGGTGCCGTTGAAATCATAGGTGTGACCAGAGACATCTCTGAACGCAAAGCACTTGAACGGGCGCTGCTAAAGGAAATCGAAGCCAAGAATCTGCTGATTGAACAGTTAAAGGCCTCTGAATCTCAGCTGTCGGAATTATCAACGGCGTTAAAGTCAAAAAATGAAACCTTAGAAAGGGTGACCATTACAGATCAGCTGACAGGCGCCTATAACCGGTTTTATTTTGAAAAGCGGGCAACAGGTGAGATTGAGCGTTCCCGAAGGTATGGGACGCCGCTTTCGCTGTTGATCTTTGATCTCGATTTTTTCAAGAAAATCAACGACCAATGGGGCCACGGCTTTGGCGACTCGGTGCTAAAGCGGATGTCCGTTGAAGTCATGAGTATGATTCGCTCCACGGATCTCTTTGCGCGTTGGGGCGGCGAGGAGTTTGTTGTCCTGATGCCGGGCACGGACCAGAGGCATGCCGTGTTGGCTGCGGAGAAGCTGAGAAAAGCGCTGAGTCAAGTGCTGCATCCGACCATCGGAAGGGTCACAGCCAGTTTTGGGGTGGCGGAGCACCGCTACGGCGAGCAGCTGGAAAACTGGTTTACCAGGGCAGACCGGGCCATGTACCGGTCCAAGAGTCATGGCCGCAACCTGGTGTCCGAGTGGAGCGACCACACTTACCTTACAGAGTCGTCTGAAATGATCTGGAATGAAGAGTGGGCGTCTGGCAATACGCTGATTGATGAAGCCCATAAGACGCTGCTATCTTATGCGAATGGCATAGTGGCCATGATGCAGCAGGATGTGCCGTCCGACGAACTGATGAAGGGCTACAATCAGCTGCTGGACCACGTGGTGTCTCATTTCGAGGAGGAAGAGGCGATCTTGAAGCAGGTAGGATACCCTGCTGTAACTTTTCATGAGCGCTTTCACCAACACTTGCTGTCTAAAGGCCTGCAGGTGAAGAAAAGGCTGCTGGAGGGCCACGTTGTCAAATCGGACATGATCCTGTTTCTGATGGATGAGATCATTGTGGGACACTTTTTGACAGAAGACGTGAAGTTCTTTCCGTGGTTTCGGGGAGAGTCGGGCGCTTAGGAGTAGTTTAATCTTGAAGGAGGCCTGCAGGCGGATGCAGAAACAAGATTCGAGAAAACCCCAAAGACCTGCAGAAAGCCTCTCTTCGATTGATACTGCGCAACTTGCTCATAGAAGAGGGCTGATGGAAGCGCACCTCGCCGTCCTGCTGTTTGGCCTGGCGGGTCTTTTTGGGAAGTGGCTGACGCTGCACCCACTGGCGATTTCTCTGGGACGGGTGTGCTTTGCGGCGCCATTTCTTTTCGTGATTATGCGCTCTCGCGGTGAGCGGATTCGTCTGAATCAGCGCAGGGACTACCTGGTCTTTCTGCTGCTGGGCGTTGTTCTGGCAATTCACTGGACCGCGTTCTTCATGGCGATCCAGCTGTCGACCGTGGCCGTTGGTCTTCTGACTTTTTCGACCTTTCCGGTCTTTGTGACCTTTATTGAACCCTGGCTTCTGAAGAGCGCCTTTCGATTCCAAGATGTGCTCATTGCCCTGGTGACCATGCTGGGCGTCAGCCTTGTCATCCCCGACTTCAGCTTAAGCAATCAGGTGACCCTGGGCGCCTTGTGGGGCATTGTGTCCGGCTTGACCTTTGCGCTCCTCTCGGTCCTCAATAAGAAATATGTGGCCCAGTACCCCAGCCGTCAGGTCTCACTTTATCAGTTCGCTGCCGCTGCCCTGGTACTGCTGCCCGTGGTTGTCCCCCTTAAGCCCGTCCTGGAGGGGAGATCACTGGTTTTACTGGCAATTCTGGGTGTCGTCTTCACCGGGATTTCTCATACGCTCTTCATCAGCAGTCTGAAGCAAATCAAAGCTCAGACCGCCAGCGTTATTGCCAGCCTGGAGCCTGTGTATGGAATTTTGGCAACCATGGTCCTGCTGGGTGAGGTGCCTGGCAGGAGGGAATTGGCTGGGGGGCTGATTATACTTTCGATGGCATTTGTGGTGACGAGAAGACAGGAAGGGCATTAAAAAATCAGTTTGAATAACAGGACAAAAATAAATCGCTGAATTGGCTAATTTATAACCATTTCAGCGATTTTTTGTTTGAAAAGACCTAAACTTATAAGCAGGAAAGCCCCCGTCGCCGGGGGCTTTCCTGCTTATAAGAATGTTTAATCCACTTACCTCTCAAGAAGTTGCACTTCAACTTGACGTACTCTCGGTCCGTCAAACTCACACAGATAGATGCCCTGCCATGTTCCTAAAGCAAGTCTCCCGCCTTTGACGGGAACCGTTACCGAGGATCCCATCAGCGACGCTTTAATGTGGGCGTGGCTGTTGCCTTCCGCATGGCGGTAGGGACCATGCGTTGGGAAGGTTCTCTCCAGGGCGGCCAGCATATCGTGAACCACATCCGGATCCGCATTTTCATTAATGGTGATGCCGGCCGTTGTATGGGGAACGAACACGATCACGAGACCGTCCTTCAGGCCATACTGTCTGACCTCCTCACGGATGAGTCTAGTGATATCGATCATTTCCTGAGGAGCGGTGGTTCTAATGTCGATCAAAGGGATGGCCTCCTTCTATGGGTAATGTTACGGATATTACGGTCGGAAACGGGGGGGGACCGTAATAGTTTTTAATACAAGCATTCATTCTTACGTCGGTGAGAATTGTTATCGCATGCTCTGGTACAATTTTTATATCTGTCCGCGTCACCAAATCAAAAGTTGTCCGCGTCCCCAACCCACTGCAGCCTGTAAAGATCATAATATAAACCACCACGGTTCAGGAGCTCTTCGTGGGTGCCGGTTTCGCGGATTTCGCCATCGTGGAGGACCAGGATGCGGTCGGCGTGTTGAATGGTCGAGAGGCGGTGGGCTATGACAATGGTGGTGCGGCCGTGGGTCAGTTTACCTATGGCATCCTGGATCAGCTGCTCCGTCTCGGTGTCAATGCTGGAGGTGGCCTCATCCAGAATCAGAATCCCGGGATCATAGGCAAGGGCTCTGGCAAAGGAGAGGAGCTGGCGCTGTCCGGTGGACAAGGTGGCGCCGCGCTCATAGACCCGCTCGTGGTACTGGCCCGGCATGCGGCTGATGAAATGGTCCGCGTTGACCCTGCGGGCCGCGGCCACCACGGAGGCTTCAGAAATCGAAGGATCACCAAGGGTGATGTTTTCCAGCACATCCCCCGAAAACAGGAACACATCCTGCAGGACCACGCCAATGCGTCGCCGCAGGGAAGCCTTGTCATAGTCCCGGAGATCCGTGCCGTCAATCAGGATGCGCCCGGCCCCCACATCATAAAGCCTGGACAACAAGCTGATGATGGTCGTCTTGCCGGAGCCGGTGGCGCCTACAATGGCCAGAGTTTCGCCCGGCGCGACCTCGAAGGAGACGTTTTTAAGCACCGGCTCATCGGAGTGATAACTGAAGGAGACGTCATCGAAGACCACATGGCCCTTAAACGCCCCATCCTCCAATACTTTTTCACCGTTGGGCAGACTGGAGTTTTCTTCAAGCAGGAGAAAGATCCGTTCAGAGGAAGCCATGGCGGACTGCAAAATATTGAATTTCTCGCTGAGGTCAAAAATTGGACGGAAGAACTGCTCCGTGTAGGAGACAAAGGCGATCAGCGTCCCAAGCTCAATAACCCCCTGGAGCACCCGGCCGCCGCTGTACCAGAGGAGGAGGGCCAGAGCCACAGTGTACAGCAGGTTCATGCTGGGACGGAAGATCCCAAAGACGCGCACCTCCGACATGGAAGCGTTCAAGTGGTCGCGGTTGATCTCCTCAAACTCGTTCATGAGCGCTTTTTCCTTGCGGAACTGCTGGATGATCCTGATCCCGCTGAGGTTTTCGCTTAAAGTCGCGTTAATGCGAGCGATCTTAACTTTGACCGCCCGGTGGGCTTCCCGGGCCTTTAGTCGGAACAGGTAGGAGGCCAGGATGACCAGAGGCACCGTCGACAGGGAGATCAGCGCCAGTTTCCAGTTCAGGGACAGCATGATGACCAAGGTCCCCAGGAGCAGCAACAGGTCGTTGATCAGGTGGATGAGGACGTCCGTGTACATTTCGCTGATGTTTTTCATATCGCTGGTCACCCGGGTCACCAGGCGGCCGACGGGATTGCGGTCATAAAAGGACAGAGACTGTCCCAGCAAATGATCATAGAGATGCGCTCGCATGTCATAGACAAGGCGCTGGCCCACGTGATTCAGGATTAAAGTCTGGACGTAGCTGATGGCGAGGGCGCCCACCAAAAGCCCCATGAATATAAGGGAGAGGCGGATGATGGCGGCTTTGTCGTGGGTGATGAAACCATCGGCAGCGGTTTCTGGGAGCAATGTACCGCCCCGCCGGTCAATAGCCGCCTCCACAGCCCCCATCTCCGAAGGCGGGACATAGCCAGGCAGCAGATAGTAACCGCCCTCGAGCTTCAGGAGCTGGGCGGAGGCCGCTTTGTCATAAGCCTCCAAAGCGCCGGTTCTCTCCAGCACATCCACGCGGGCGTAATAGCGGCCCTGATACTCGGCAAAGGTCAGGCCTTCAACAGCAGGCTCGGCCTCCAGTACCTTCCACTCACGGGCGTAACCGGAGATGTGGTCGTCAATGACAATCTTGATCAGGTAGGGGCGGATCAGGTCCACAGCGGTGACAAAGAGGAGAAGAATACCGCTCAGGATCAGAAGCTTGACATAAGGCTTTGTAAAACTGGCAAGGCGCTTAAAAATGGCGAGGTCGAAGGACTTTTCAATCTGCTGCTCCTCAAAATGCGTGTCGCGCTTCATAGGTCCTCCACCTCCTCGGTGTGGCGCGCCCCTGCACCGGATTGCGGGACCGGTTTCTGGTCGAGCCCGCCGGCCTTGCCGACAAGTTTATCTTCCAGCTGCTGGCGGTCATAGAGGTCCCGGTAATAGCCGCTGAGGGCCAGCAATTCGGCATGGGTGCCGCTCTCCGTGATCTCGCCGTCCGCCAGGACGTAAATGCGGTCACAGTCCTTGACGGTGGAAATGCGGTGGGAGACAATCAGCACCGTCTTCTCGGCGAGGGCGTCATTCAAGTGGCGCAGAATGGCTTCCTCTGTCTTGGTGTCGACGGCAGACAGGGCGTCGTCCAGGATCAGGATGTCCGCGTCTCGGTAGAGCGCCCTTGCTATGGATACCCGCTGCTTCTGCCCACCGCTTAGGTTCACGCCTCGTTCGCCCAGGAGGGTGCCGTAGCCGTCCGGGAAGCTGAGGATCTCATCGTGGACGCAGGCAGCCTGGGCGGCACTTTCAACGGTCACAGACCTTTCAAATACAGAAATTTGGCCGATGGTCGCGGCAGATTCACCGCTGCGAGGGTGTGGTGCTTCTGTGACCATCGGCAGAGGGCTTTGGGTACTGGCAGCGTCCTCTGACGGCGCATGATAAAAGCGAATGTTGTCCTCAATGGATTTTGAAAAGAGGAAGTTGTCCTGGGGCACGACGGCGAAGCGGTCTTTAATGGCGCGGGCGGTCAGCTGGTTGAGGTCGTAGCCGTCCAGGAAGACTTGGCCATTGGCCGGAGCCCAGGTTTTCGTGATCAGCTGGAGCAGAGTGGTCTTGCCGGCGCCGGTGCGGCCGATCAGCGCGACCTTTTCGCCTTTTCGGATACTGAGGCAGATGTTTTTCAGCGTGGGTTCAACTTGGTCGGGGTAGGTGAAAGTAAGGCCCCGCAGCTCGATTAAAGGCGAGACGGTCTGGCCGCTGTCAGCTTGACCCAAGTCTGTGCGGAAGCTTAGGTTCTGAATGCCGGCGTGGTCGACGGCTCTGGCACTGGTGACTCCGGCTTCGACGGCAGAAGTTAACGTGGTGGAACCGGGCTCCAAAGTGCCATAGCTGAAGGACGGCTTCATGTCGAAGACGTCGTTCAGCCTGGAGAGTGAGGCGGA
Source organism: uncultured Acidaminobacter sp. (assembly GCA_964416305.1). Lineage (GTDB taxonomy): Bacteria > Bacillota > Clostridia > Peptostreptococcales > Acidaminobacteraceae > Acidaminobacter. The sequence goes on from CAYQDM010000012.1 coordinate 100,836, forward strand.
GCCCCGCTGCATGACGTTGACGACCCATCCCAGGGCCATCATGGGCCAGCTCAGCATGCCCACGTAGGAGATGAAGGCCACAAAGGCGCCCACGCTGATGCGGCCGTCAATGACCGCGCGGCCGCCGAAGAGCAGGGTCAGCACCAGACTGAAGGAACCGATGGTCCGGACCAAGGGAAACAGCCCGCCCCAGAGTCTGACCAGCTTCATGTTCTCTTTGTAGTTCAGGTCGTTGGAGGCTTTGAACTTCTCTTTTTGGAAGGGTTCCCGCGTATAGGTCTTTACAATTCGGATGCCGGAGAAGGCCTCCTGGGTCAGGTCCATCATGTCCGAGAAGGCCTCCTGAACCCGTTTGAAGCGACTTCGCATCAAGCGGCCACCGTAGAGGACCAGTGTGGCAATGACGGGCATAGGCAGCAGGGCAATCAGGGTCAGCTGCAGGTCGGCGGTGATCAGCATGAAAATCAGGGTCATGAGGGTGATGAAGATGGCGTCCACCAGCATGACCGTGCCAATGCCCATGGCATGGCTGACCGCGACCACATCGTTGGTGGCCAGGGCCATGATGTCGCCGACCTTGTTGACGTTGAAGTAGTCCGTCCTCAGGGTCTGGACGTGGGCGTAGAGACGGTTTCGGAGCCAATATTCCGCCTCTCTTGAGGTGCCTATAATGAGGATGCGCCAAAAGTACCGTCCTGTCGCCACCAGGATAGCGATGCCCACGATCAGGGCTATGGTATTCAGAATATCACTGCTGCTTGCGGTCTTTTCTGCCAGTTGATCCGCCAGGCTGCCGATGAGTCGTGGGGTAATCAGCTGAAGAAGGTCGATGGCGATGAGGATGAGGACACCTCCAGCGAGGTGCCAGCGCTTCCTTTTCAGGAAGGGTTTCAGGTGTTTCAGGAGTGGGGCTGAAGGCATGGGGAAATGACCCCCCTTTCGATATGGTTTGTTATTATCATTCTAAAATCAGCGTTTTAGTGTTGTGCTGGATAGGGGGGGTCAAAAACCATCGGCGAAAAAATCATTAAAAAAAGATAAAATTCAACTGAAAACTGTTTTCATTTCACTGGATGTGTTGTATAATGACTTTGGTGATAGACAAATCTAATGCATTCCGTTATGATCATAGAAAAGATTTATTGACAGTTCGACATCACGGTCGGCATTCGAACATGAAATGGAGGATTTAGCATGAAAATTCAAACGAACCAGGCTACGATCGACGAGATCAAAAAAGTCCTGGATTCTCAGCAAGGCGCTCCAAGCAACGTGCGCATTTTCGTCGCAGGCTACGGCTGAGGCGGCCCGTCACTCGGTTTGGCTCTGGATGAGCTGAAGGATACGGACGTTGTGGACAATAGCAACGCAGTAAGTTTTGTAATGGAATCTGAGCTTTATGAATCATTTGGCGACATTAAAGTCGAGTTCGTAGGCAACGGCTACCACGTCGCGCCTGCGGAGCAAAATGAGTCTGATTGCGGCAGCTGCAGCGGCTGTCACTAGGATTTAAGGTGTAAGTTTTAAAGGTGAACTGTCTGAAGGTCTCTCACGAGCCCTTCGGACAGTTTTTTCTTTTAATTGGGGGACGCGGAGTGCGGTAAGAACTCTGAACATTTCACCATCAGAAAATTTTAACAAAGTGAGTCGTGCATCAAAAACTTAAATCGTTGACAATGGTTCTCAATGTAGCCATCCTGGGGTATAATAGAGCTGCAACTAAATTATATTCCAATAATCTGATGAAGGCCAGCAGCCTATCAGATTCTAGAATAGGAGGCTACTTATGCTAAGAGTGGAAACTAATCCTGAAACCCTCGTTGAAATAGCCAAAGTCATTGATGGTCAGGAAGGTCCCAAAAATGTCAGGATCTTTGTTGCAGGTTATGGCTGCAGCGGCCCGTCCCTCGGTCTCGCGCTGGATGAGCTGAAAGAGACGGATTTCAAACACCTGCAGGGAGACGTTAATTTTGTCATAGACAAAGAGCTCTTTAGTGATTTGGGCGATATCAAGATTGAATTCGTTGGCAACGGCTATCTTGTTGAGCCGGTCGATAAGGTCGAAAAGGCCGGTTCTGGCTGCGGTGGTGGCTGCAGCGGCTGCGGCGGGCATTAATTCCTAGCCGCAAAATAAGGATTTTGAACATCGAAATGGGGATCAGAGGCCGATTGGCTTTTGGTGCCCATTTTTGTGTTTTTTGGGGATGAAACTTGGTGTCAGACACCCAGTTTCATGTTTTTTGGGGATAGTGACCATCGGCAGGGTATTTATTACTGGTGATGGTATAAATTCGGAGGTGTCTTCATGCCCTATGATTTGGAATATCTAAAGCTGCTATCCAAGCAATACCCGTCGGTGGACGCGGTAAGCACGGAAATTGTGAATTTGAGTGCCATTGTTCTGCTGCCCAAGGGGACGGAGCACTTTTTGGCGGATCTCCACGGGGAACACGAGGCTTTTGATCACGTCATGCGCAACGCTTCAGGGGTGGTCAAGCGGAAAATTGATGACGTTTTCGGAAACACCCTGACCGAAGGGGAGAAGAAATCCCTGGCGACGCTGGTATACTACCCCAGGGAGAAGCTGGACCTGGAGCGGGTTGCGCGGCCGGCTGAGGAAATGGCGGCCTGGCACGAAGCCATGATGCTGCAGCTGGTGCGGCTCTGCCGGCAGGCGGCGTACAAATACACGCGGTCCAAGGTCAGAAAGGCCATTCCGGTAGAGTTCCAATACATTATTGAGGAGCTCCTCCACGAAAATGAGCATGACACCATGAAGCAGGGCTACTACCAGGGGATCCTCGACAGCTTGACGGCGATTGGGCGGGCGGAGGATTTTATTGTGGCGATCGCGGAGCTGATCCGTAAGTTGGTGGTGGATCATCTGCACATCATTGGGGACATTTACGACAGGGGCAAAGGGGCGCATCTGATCATGGATACCCTGAGACGCCATCACTCGGTGGACATCCAGTGGGGGAACCACGATGTGCTGTGGATTGGGGCGGCTTGCGGTTCGGACGTCTGCATGGCGGACGCGGTCCGGGTGTCGCTGCGCTACGCGAACCTGGAAACGCTGCAGGAGGGCTACGGTCTCAACCTGTCGCCGCTGGTGAGGCTGGCGCTGGACAAGTACGCCGGGGGCTACGCATCGACTTTCCAGGTTCGAAGCAAGGAGGAGAGCCTCGGGGAGACGGATCTGGCGCTGCTGTCCAGGATGCAGAAGGCTATTGCCGTGATCCAGATGAAGCTGGAGGGACAGCTGGCGCTGCGGCGTCCTGAGCTCGGGCTGAACCATCGGCGGCTTCTTGAAAAAATTGATTTGGCGTCGGGAACTGTCGAGGTTGACGGCGTGCGTTACCCGCTTCTGGACAAGGACTTTCCTACACTGGATCCTTCAAAGCCCTACGAGCTGTCCGCGGATGAGAAGGATGTGGTCGACAAACTGAGGCTGTCCTTCAAGCATGCCACTGATCTGCAAAAGCACATCAGATTCCTGGTGGACAAGGGCAGCATGTATAAGCTGTTCAATGGGAATCTGCTCTATCACGGCGGCATCCCTTTGACGAAGGCGGGGGCGTTTGAGACCTTCGAGCTTTGTGGCAAACCCTTGAAGGGCAAAGCGCTGCTGGACGGCTTCGATGACTGTGTCCGCAGAGCTTACTATTCGAAAGACCCTGAAGAAAAGTCCCAGGCCCTGGACGTGGTCTGGTATTTGTGGTGCGGCGAGAAATCCCCGCTGTTTGGGAAAAGTAAAATGGCGACTTTTGAGCGCTACTTTATCGAGGCCAAGGAAACCCATAAAGAGGTCAAGAATGTCTATTATGCACTCCGGGATGAAGAGGAAGTCTGCGTGCGCATCCTGAGTGAATTTGGGCTGAATGCGGAGACCAGCCACATCATCAACGGTCATGTGCCTGTTAAGGTGGTCAAGGGAGAGATGCCCATCAAGGCTGGCGGGAAGCTGATCACCATTGATGGGGGGTTGTCGAAGGCCTACCAGAAAGTCACGGGCATCGCGGGCTACACCTTGATTTTCAATTCCCAGGGGATGCACCTCGTCTCCCATGAGCCCTTTGAGTCGAAGGAACGCGCGGTCAGAGAGGACCTGGAGATCCTGCCGACCAGTGTCTTCATTGAGAAGAATAAGTCGCGGATGCTGGTGGGGGACACGGACAATGGCGCGGTCCTCAAGAAGGACATTGAAGCGCTGAAGGCGTTGCTGCAGGCTTATCGGGATGGGTTGATCCGGGAGAGGTAGGCATAAGACGCAGTTGGTGTGAGTACAATATTAAAAAATTTTAGCCGATGGTCATCTGAACATTCCGTGTGAAGGTTGGGTAACCATCGGCTAATCTCATTTTTGAATCACTCAGGGGCTTCCTTAATCCATATGAGGCTATTGCGCTCGATGGGGCTTTCCCGCCATCACACTGGCTTCTGCCTGGACCGTTTTGAAACCTGCCGGTTTCCATCAGGCGGCATTGCATACAAATATGCGTTGTCACCGAGGCTGAATCGTGGTATATTGGTTGATAACATCATCTGATATTAGTAGGAGGTACTAAATGGAAATTCGTGAGATTGAAATATTGCTTCAAGCCTTTAACGCGACGGATTTGACCAGGATGGCCTATTCCAAGGATGGCATCAGCCTTGTGCTCGAGCGGCAGTCTGAGCAATTGGCAGTTGTTGAGAGACCGGTTGAGCTCCGCCCACAATTAGCTCCACAGGCTGCGGCTGTCAATGAAAGCTTGCCAGTGGCTGCAAGCGCACCGGCTGCTGCGTTTTCAGTTTCTGCCCCAGCCCCAGCCCCAGCTTCATCACCGGCAGACCTGATCAAAGCGCCGCTGGTAGGTGTCTTCTATGCCGCTCCGGCACCGGACGCAGCGCCTTTTGTCACAGTCGGGCAATCGGTCAAAAAAGGTCAAACCCTGTGCATTGTCGAAGCCATGAAAGTGATGAACGAGCTCCAGGCGGAGTGGGATGGCGTCGTTGAGCAGATCCTGGTGAAGCCGGAAGACATTGTCGAGTATGGCCAGCCGCTTTTCAGCATCAGGAGGAACGGATGATCAAGAAAATCTTAATCGCGAATCGCGGTGAAATTGCGGTGCGGGTTATCCGCGCCTGCCGGGAGATGGGGATTCAGTCGGTGGCGGCGTATTCTGAGGCGGACAGGGAGTCACTCCCGGTCCTGCTGGCAGATGAGGACTTCTGCATAGGTCCTGCCAGCGCGAGGCTCAGCTACCTAAACATCAATGCCTTGATCCAGGCCGCCAAGGCTACTGGCGCTGACGCTATTCATCCCGGTTACGGCTTCCTCTCAGAAAATGCCGAGTTTGCCGATGGTTGCCGCGCCGCCGGCCTCATCTTTATAGGCCCCGACGCCGAGCACATCCGCATGATGGGGGACAAAGCCAAAGCCAGAGAAGTCATGCAAAAGGCCGGCGTCCCTGTCGTACCAGGCACTGAAGGCGCGGTGGACGATCTTGAAACCTTACGTGCCGAAGCAGAGAGAATTGGCTACCCCCTGATGGTCAAAGCGGCCAGTGGCGGCGGCGGCAGAGGCATGCGGGTGGTGGATTCACCGGAGATGCTTGAAAATGCCTGGCAGACTGCCAGATCTGAAGCTAAAGCAGCATTTGGGGATGACAGAGTCTACCTCGAGCGAAGAATTGTGAAGCCTCGTCACGTGGAGGTTCAAATCATGGCGGATACCCACGGCAACGTTCTGACGCTGGGTGAGCGGGACTGCAGCCTTCAGCGGCGCAATCAGAAAATCATTGAGGAATCTCCATGTCCGGCGCTGACCGAAGAACAGCGCCAAGGCCTCTACAAGGCAGCGGCAGACGCCGCCAGAGCGGTTCAGTACATAGGTGCCGGCACTATTGAATTTTTGCTCGACAGCTCGGGTGAGTTTTACTTCATGGAAATGAACACCAGGATCCAGGTGGAGCACCCGGTGACGGAAATGGTCACCGGTATAGACCTGATTCAAACCCAGATCCGTGTGGCTGGGGGAGAAGCGTTGAGCCTGAGACAAGAAGAGGTTCGCCTTCAAGGGCACGCTGTGGAGTGCCGCATCAACGCAGAGGATCCTGCTATGCAGTTCAGACCGGCGGCTGGCACCGTGGAGGCCCTGCATTTGGCGGGTGGCTTTGGCGTGCGCAACGACTTTTTCATCTATCAGGATTACAAAGTGCCCCACTGTTATGACTCCATGCTGGGCAAAATCATTGTCTGGGGAGAGACTCGGGCGGAAGCGCTGAACCGCATGAAGCGCGTTTTAGATGAAACCATTATTTCCGGGCTCAAAACCAACCTGGAATTTCAAAAGAGCCTCATTGAGCTGGAGGATTTCCAGTCAGGCGAGTTTCACACAGGCACTCTGGAAGCCAGTTTGGATGACCTCATCCTCACCATGAACCAGAAATTGAAAGGAGCTTAATTATGAAGCTCGATTTTCTCAAAAGAAAGAAGTGGGTCAGACTTGAGCTGTCGAGTCAGGACGCAAGAGAGGCTGCGGCGTTAAGAGAAGCGGCGGGCTTGGGGCAGGGCCTGTCGACGCCGGCTGTTACGCCTACCCCGCCTGTGACGTCTCCATCTCATCCTGAGGGCTCATCCCATAACGCTAAAACAGCTCAAAACGTGACGGCTGCACCAAAGACTCCAGGCCCAGACGAAACCGCATGCCCAAGTTGTGGCGCGATCCACTCAAAACAGCGCTGGGAGCGCAGTTTCAAGGTCTGCGACCTGTGCGGCAAGCACGGCAGAATCAACAGTAAAGAACGCGTCGCTCATCTTGTGGATCAAGGCACCTTCAGTCCCATAGCCAAAGAGGTCACCTCGGTAGATCCCCTTGCTTTTCCCGGTTACAAGGAAAAGCTGGATAAAGCCATGATACAGTCGGAAGCTGGGGATGCCGTCCTGACCGGAACGGGTCGTATCAATGGTATTCCAGCGGCGCTTTTTATCATGGAGCCCGACTTCATGATGGGCAGCCTTGGCAGCGCGGCTGGGGAGCGGATTACGCGACTTATTGAGACTGCCATAGAGAACCGTTTGCCTGTCATAGGCTTTTGTGCCTCCGGCGGTGCCCGCATGCAGGAGGGGATTCTTTCCCTGATGCAGATGGCTAAGACGTCGGCGGCGCTTGGGCGACTATCGGCAGAGGGTCTTCCTTATATTGCGGTTCTCACGGACCCAACCACCGGCGGCGTGACGGCCAGCTACGCCATGCTGGGGGACGTGATCCTGGCAGAGCCGGGCGCGCTCATTGGGTTCGCGGGCCAGCGGGTGATCGAGCAAACCATCCGCCAGAGCCTGCCCGAGGGTTTCCAAAGAGCAGAATTCCTGGTGGAGAAGGGTTTCGTCGACCGAATCGTTCACCGAGCGGAGATGAAGGCGGTTCTTGCGAAGCTCCTGAAAATGCACGGATTCGCGCCGGCGTTGGCAGAAGCTACAACTGCAGCTGCAGCTGCAGCCGCATCCATAACTGTAAACGCAAAACTTCAGGGAGGTGAAGCCCATGTCTCATAAGCTGGATTTCGAAAAGCCCATTTTTGAGTTGGAGGAGAAGATCCAGGGGCTGCGCCAATTTGCTGAGGATAACGACCTGGACCTCAGCGCTGAAGTGCATAAGCTGGAGGACAAGGTGTCCGAGCTCAGGCGCGAGACCTTCAGCGGTCTGTCTGCCTGGGACTGTGTCCGCCTTGCACGCCATCCGGGCAGGCCGACTACCATGGACTTCATTGAGGGCATTTTCGAGGACTTTATAGAGCTCAAAGGGGACAGGGCTTACAGCGATGATCCCGCCATGGTCGGCGGCCTGGCCATGCTGGAGGGTGTGCCGGTCACGGTGCTGGGCCATCAGAAGGGCCGGGACACCCTGGAGAACATCCGCCGGAATTTCGGGATGCCGCATCCGGAGGGCTACCGCAAAGCCCTTCGACACATGCAGCAGGCAGAGAAGTTTGGGCGGCCGGTTGTTACCTTCATAGACACCGCCGGTGCTTACTGCGGTCTGGGTGCTGAGGAACGGGGCCAGGGGCAAGCCATTGCCAGCAACCTGATTGCAATGGCGGGGCTTAAAGTCCCGGTCATCTCCGTGGTTATTGGAGAAGGCGGCAGCGGCGGCGCTCTTGGTATAGGTGTAGCTGACCGGGTTGCTATGCTGTCCAGTGCGGTTTACTCCGTCATCTCGCCGGAAGGCTTATCCAGTATTTTATGGAAGGACGCGACAAAGGCAAGCGAGGCGGCATCTGTAATGAAAATGACTGCCAGGGATATTGAAGCCCTTGGCGTCATTGATGCCATTATTGAGGAGCCTCTCGGCGGCGCCCACCGGCATCAGGCAGAGACGGTGGAGGCGGCTGGCAAGTGGATTAAGCAAACCCTGGATGAACTGAGGGCGATGCCGCTGGAGGCTCTCCTTGAAGCCAGGTATGGCAAGTATCGAGGAATGGGGCAGTACAAGGGATAATAGGGCGAATGTAAGCTTGGTGTAAATTTACACCAAGGCCTGGTACAGAGATGAAGTTGGGGTCAGGTACAGAGTTTAACTCTGTACCTGACCCCGAATTCGTTTTTGTGATTTCGCTTGTGTCGATGGGTTACCTTAACATACCTAAACTTTAATAATTTATAATTTTCCAGTCTGTTATAATTAAAGAAGATAATGTATTTTGCGATCTCATTTTGAGCAACCTATAATTGATAAAGATCGAGTTCACAAGGAGGACAATATGACCAACTTTCTTAATCTTGGCAGCATCATTCTAGGATTGACTGCCTGGGCTCTCCCTATAGCGAAACTGATGGGGTATCGACAGCACGATCCTAACAATTAGTCGGTCTTCACTATTCTGAGCCTAAGCACTGCGGCTGTTGCGCTTCTGTTTCAGATTATGTACACCAATCACCTAGTCAGTATTGAGGATTGGTCGGCATTGATAGATACTTCAAGGGTGGTCTCTTTCGTATCCACAGTGCTGATCGCAGTGACAATTTTACTTAATTTTCTTAGTTTCAGGGTATATCACCACCGAATGAGTGCACCGGAGAAAGAAGATCTATAAGATTATTAATATAATTAGGCAAAAGCTGTAACAAAACCACGCACTTAAACGTTGAATATACAGAAGCTTTTGATCGAAGGCTTCTAAATAAGCTGATCCAAGCTCTGATGCCAATTATACCGGTCCAGCCCCAAGAGGCGGCTATCTGGAGGTTAAACCTCAGACATCGGCTGGAAGAAAGGAGGACGTTATGAGTAATAAGACCATAAGATGGATCATCATAGCGATTGCAATCCTGATTCTTTTATTTTTTATATCTTTGATCGCCGGAAATCCACTTCTGTAAAAGCGAATTTGATTAATTGGTTTTCAAAAGAATATTATTTGGAGGGATTTAAGTGAACCATCGCAGCTCGTTAAACCTTTTACTCCAGAAAAAGTTGCTCATTTTAGTCTGCATTGCGTTGCTTACGATATTCACAGCTTCCTGCTATAGATATCCAAAGGGGGATCCAATTCCTGATGATGATTATGATCCTACGATCCCGTCGGACGTAGTTCGGATGGACTATATGCTTTGGCTTGAAGAGGAATATACCGATTATACCCTAAGCATGAAAGTGATCAAATCCGAGGTGGATGAGCTTGAGACGCGGCGTCAAATTGAGAATTATAAAGGCAGCGAGTTCGCAAAAAGCCGTGGCTGGACGGATGACTACCTCGAGGAGCATTTTGTTGTCGCTAAAGTCAGGTACGAATGTGAGCTCGATCACAGTAAGACCGCTATGCCGGATGGTTTGCTGGAGTCCTATGTCTTTTTGGAGCGAAACCCTAAGGATGGCATTTGGTTCATTGTGGACCGCACAAATCCTGTCGAGGTCTTAGAGTAAGCGTGAATTGAAAATGTGACCATGTTAATGAATTAAAAGACTATATCTAAAGGTGCTGAGCCGAGCTCTGATGCCAAGGAGGCTATAAAAAACCATGAGAAAAAGGATCACAGCTTCGATACGCCCATTACTGCTCTTGACTCTACTGACAATGGCCATGATGACGCTCCCAACCTTCAGTGTCCAGGCTGGCAGCACAGTTAGTGTGACCCTGCCTGCCTTCAAGGTCACACTAAATGGTGAGGTCATGGATCCGGCCTACAGCCAGTACCCCGTGATAGTCTATAAAGACATCACCTATTTTCCTATGACTTATACGGATTGCCGCTTCCTTGGGCTCGAAACCAGCTGGAAAGGCCAGAAAGAAGGTCTTTTGATTGAAGCGACCGGCGTCACGGCGGCGTACAGGCCATACATAACGACTGTGAGAAACAACAGGAGCCAAACGGCCGTGATCCCTGCCTATCCAATCCAGATTAATGGACTAAAAATTGATCAAACTAAGGAACCGTATCCACTGCTTTCCTTTCGCAACATCACATACTTCCCCATTACCTGGAAATTTGGCGCAGAGGCCTTTGGGTGGGATTACCGTTTTGACCTTCAGAATGGCTTGGTGATCAAGTCGAGTAACCCAAAATTAAATCAAATACAACTTTCCGACGACTGGACTGAAGCGGCGGAGGGCATCCGGCAGAAGCCTATCGCGATCACCACTGAATATATATTATCAGGGCACGAAAGGGCGAATTATGCAGGCGCCGTTGACAGATCCACTCCGCTCGAGGCAGGTTTATCAGCTGCCCATCTGGTCTTATGGTGACGGCACCACCTATGTGAATGCGAACTTAAAGGTGTCTGATGGCGACGCGCTGCTCTCCTACCACCAAGGCGGGGCGATTATGGGATCAGACGTGCTGGTCAGTTTAAAAGAGGATGGCAGGACTGCCGTTTTGAATGACGGCTACTATTATTTTAAAGCCTTTGGGGACGACAGACTCAGAACCTATACCGGTCCTGCCCCAAGCGGCGGCAATCTTGAGGTAAAAACATCAGCAACAGACTGGAAAAAAGTCGGAAGTTCAGACTACCTTTATGGCTGGGCATGGCGCGCAGACGCGGCCAGCAGTGGCGGTACGGGTTCTGACAGTGTTTATAAATCAGGCGATCAACTCTACCTCTTAGCCTTCGATCTGACTAAGCCCGGCTGCACGACGGGCATTTACAGAGTGAATCTTCAGACGAATGACACAGCTCGGGTCGTTGACAGGGAAGTGCTCGGTTTCCAAATGGATGGTGAGACCTTTTATTACCAAAGTGGCGGCAGCCTCTATCACTACGCTTTAAAAGAGCGCAAAGAAACTCTGCTGAATTCTCCATTAACATCACCAAATGGCATTCAATGGTTTACAGTCTTGAATGGATCCGTCTATTGGCAGGACGCACAGACACGAATGCTTTATGATCAGGCAGGAAAACCGGTCCAGGATGGCGCGCCGCTGCTTGAGGCTCAGCTAAAAGGAGATCAAAATGAGTTTCTGGTGTGTACCTTTGAGGATCAGCCGGTCACAATATACAAAAGCATGATTCTCGATCGCCATGGCGACGTGGTTTTCAAAACGTCCGACCAGATGAGCTCGGAGAGTATGCTGATTTCAGGGAATACCCTCTACTTCTACAATCTGACGACGGGCACCGTCTGCGTCGGGTCGCTGGCAGAGGGTTTTTAAGGGTACGGTGGGAGCTTTGTCGTCAGCGAAGACTGCTCTTTGTTGAGATGGGGTGGGGGAGTGGTGACCATCGGCAAAGCGCTTTAAGACTTTAAGCGCAAAGCTCTGCCGATGGTCGCGCCTTCCGCCCACCACCGCAAATATGGCAGGATCTCTGCAGTAGGACGTTATGAGTAATAAAACTTTAAGGGGGCGATGGCATGCTGAATTTTGACACTGCACTCATAGTTCAAATTATTAATACAATCTTGATGGCTGCAGTTTTCTATCTCGTTTATGCGCTGCTTTTCAAATATCCAAAGCGCAATATGAAAACTCATATTCCGCTGAAATAGGTTTGCTTATTAAGGATTTAATTTAAGACTTTT
>CAYQDM010000013.1:0-111427 GCA_964416305.1 uncultured Acidaminobacter sp.
GGTGTGAGAGGACGGCTACTCAACTAATGGGTAGCCTCCTACTCGATTTCAGTTTTCTTTTTCCCCTCAGTTCGCAAGTTGCTTTTATGACCACTTGCCTCCATTTTGCAGGTGTTCGTTTTATTTATAAAACTCTGCTAATTTTCGCGGCCATACTTCTTAAGAACTTCAACCAAAAACCCGTAAACGCGCTCCGTCGAAGCCATGTCAAGGCGCTCCTTAGGTGTGTGAACATCTGCAAGGTTCGCGCCTATGGAAACAAAATCAATTGGTCCAAGCTTTTCTTTTAAGATCCCACATTCAAGGCCTGCATGTATGGCGGAGACCGTCATTTCCTTGCCGTTGAGTTCTCGGTAGACTTTCATCATGGTGTCTCTCATTTGGGACTTAGGCGCATAGGCCCACTCCGGATAATCTGATTGAAGTCTGAGTTCAGCGTCGGTCAGTGTACAGGCGATCAGCATTCGATCAATAATCTCCGCTTTCAGCGATCTCACAGAGCTTCGGATCGCACTGTCGATCTCAATATAATCCGCGCCTGTAGTCAAAACCCCAATATTGTTGGAACTTTCGACCAATCCCGCAATCCCTGCGCTCATGGATTGAACTCCGTTTGGAAGCAGTCTCAGCAAAGCTGCTGCATTTTCAGCCGTTTCAAGAGAGAAAACATTCGGATTCGGATCAGAGGTTTCTTCAAGTGTCAGCACTAATTTTAAATCTGGATCTACAAGTTCATACTCATTGAGAAACCTGGATTCCCAAGCCGAAATGGTTTTTTTGACTTCTTCAAGCCATTCGCGATTGAAGACAAGACAGGCGGTTGCCTTGTTGGCAATGGCGTTCATTTTCTCTCCGCCTTGAATCCAGCTGATTTGGACACCCATTCCAAGAAGATCTCTCATGACCCTTCCGAGCAGGACAATTGCATTAGCACGTCCCTTGTCTATCTCAACGCCTGAATGCCCTCCTTTGAGGCCTGTAATGGTCAATCGTGCTCCCTGGCCGTTATGTACAGAAACCTCCCAATCAATTGGCAAATGAACGCTTGCACGTACGCCGCCTGCGCATGACGCCAGTATGACGCCTTCCTCTTCCGAATCCAGATTGATCAAGGCCCGACCGGACAAATGAGCTGGATTCAACCTGACTGCGCCATCCATACCCGTTTCTTCAGCGACCGTAATCAATACCTCAAGCTGTGGATGCTCCAAGTTCTGATCCTCTAATATGGCAAGAGCCATAGCAACGGCAATGCCATTATCCGCACCAAGGGAAGTTTCAGTTGCAGTTAAAAAGTCTCCATCGACTTTAAGCTGGACGGGATCCTTTGAAAAATCATGCTGACTGCCTTCTGCCTTAACACAAACCATGTCCATGTGACCTTGAAGAATGATCGCCGGCAAGCTTTCATAGCCTTTTGACGCCGGCTTTTTGAGTATGACATTTCCGCAAGTCTCCTGAATAGCTTCTAGTCCATTTTTTTCTCCAAAGGCCATCAGCCAGTCGCTGATGCGTTTCTCGTCACCTGAGCACCTCGGAATTTGATTCATGGCTTCAAACAGTTCCCAGATCCGCTTATACGCTCCATCCCATTGATGCATTGTTATGTCCTCCTACTGAATTAAAATTATTCTTAATCTTCCGCAGTCTTTGCAAATGTCCTGTAAGCCTTAAACCCAGCGCCGCAAGCACCAGCCAAACTCCCCAGCTGCGCAATCTCCAGTCTCGGCTGAGACAGCGCTTTGAAATTGGCGTGATGAACTGCCATATCTTCCAGCAGCGGCAGCCAATAGTTACCGGCACCAGAAAGCCCGCCTCCAAAAACTATGACTTCCGGATCGTAAAGCATCCTAAGATTGTGAACGCCGACAGCCAATCTCTGCAGCCAGTCGTGGACCACGGTTTCACAGAAGGAATCTCCGGATTGAGCACCATCCAAGATGATCTTGGCATCGAAAGGCACTCTGGCATCCAGCCATCCGGAGCTGCCCTGGGCTGCCAGTCTGTTATGGGCATCCGCTACCAGCGCAGTTGCGGACGTCAGAGTCTCAAAACAACCACTTCTGCCGCAGGCACAGCGATACATGCCCTTGTCCGAAACAGTCATATGGCCAATTTCCATAGCGAGGCCATTTTGTCCCTCATAGAGCTTACCACCCAGAATGACTCCGCCGCCGACCCCAGTCCCCAGCGTGATCAGAATCCCTCGATCAACGCTTTTGAGCGCCCCTGCCACATGCTCACCATATGTCGCAGCAGAGGCGTCATTCATAAATAGGACGTTTAGACCCGCAGCTTTTTTAAGATCTTTTGCCAAGTCAACAGAAGTCCATCCAAGGTTGACAACTTCGGATACCTTTCCGCTTATTGGATCCACCGGCCCTGGGACTCCAATCCCAACGCCTGTGATGTCCCCATGTTCCCGGGCGCTTTGAATCAACTCAAGAATCTTGCCTTTAACTGCGCTGTAACCCTGTTCAGCTTCGGTTTTAACCCGTTCATGCCAAAGGACTCTTTTGCTGCGACCCACCACAACTGCATCCATGGTAGTGCCGCCAATATCGATTCCAATTGCCGCCTTTGCTTTCATGGCTCAGGCCTCCTTCTAAAGACGTTTCAGCGCTGCCTCGAGCGTTTGTCTGTGAGCCTCATAGCCTGGTTTTCCCAAAAGGGCAAACATATTTTTCTTGTATGCTTCAACACCCGGCTGATCAAATGGATTGACTCCCAATAAATACCCGCTGATGCCGCAGGCTTTCATAAAGAAGTAAAGAAGCTGCCCAATATGATAGGCATCAATTTTTTCAAGTTCAATCACCAGATTTGGCGTTCCGCCGGCGACATGAGCCAGCAGCGTCCCCTCGAAGGCTTTAAAATTGATCTCCTTAAGAGATTTGCCAGCCAAGAAATTAAGTCCGTCAAGATTTTGTTCATCTTCACTGACTTTGAGACTGCCGCTTTGATCTGTCTCCAGCAGGACGGTTTCAAAAATCATGCGTCTGCCATCCTGTATGTATTGGCCCATGGAATGCAGATCCGAACTGAACTGTACAGAGGCAGGAAAAATCCCTCTACCGTCCTTGCCTTCACTTTCTCCGTAGAGCTGTTTCCACCACTCAGATATATATTGCAGTGCCGGATTGTAATTCGCCAGAATTTCAACGACTTTCCCCTGATCCTGCAGAAGCGTTCTTGCGGCTGCGTATTTGAAGCAATTGTTTGTCTTGAGATCCGGATTCAAATACTCCTGGTAAGCTGCCTTCGCGCCTTCCATCAACGCCCTGACATCCACGCCTGAGACCGCCAGCGGCAAGAGTCCAACCGGCGTAAGTACTGAATAGCGCCCGCCAATGTCATCTTCAATGACAAAGGTTTCATACCCCTGCTCATCTGCCAGGGTTCTAAGTGCGCCTCTGGCTTTATCCGTGGTTGCGACGATTCTTTCCTTGGCGCCATCCACACCATAGCGTTTTTCCATATAACTTTTCAGCATTCTAAAGGCAATAGCAGGTTCGGTAGTCGTGCCGGATTTCGAGATGACATTGACACAAACTTCGAGCTCATCTATAGCGCCCAGCAAATTTTCCATATAACTTTCTTCAAGATGATGACCGGCATAAACTATGGTAGGATTTTCTCGGCTGCAAAAGCGTCTGAGGTTTTCCATTGGATCTTTCAAAGCCTCTGAGACTGCGCGTGTCCCAAGATAGGAACCGCCTATACCAACGACTATCAACACATCACATTTTTCTTTTAATCTGGCAGCACAGGCCTCTACACGATCCATTAATGCCATGTCAAAATTTTGAGGCAAGTGGACCCAGCCTGTAAAATCTGATCCTGCGCCTGTACTGCTTTCAAGCAATTGCTGGGCTGTTTGGACCATTTCCTTCATATTATTAAGTTGTGATTCTTGAATCCCGGAATAATTTAAGTTCAAATTTAATCCAGCCATAATAATTCCTCCCAAGTTGTCCAGGTTGTCATATTTGATGGTGACGCTTTTAAGGCCTATGTTATTGATACGATAATCTTAACCCTTTTAATCAAGCAAATGCAGACTTTTTTGTTGAATATTGGCGGCGCTGAGTTATAGCTGCGCCCTATATAAACAAAGGTGACACCATGCGCCAGAGAGCGAGCTCTCTTATGCATGGGATCCTCATTTTCACCTCACTCTCACAAACGTGCACCTCGCTCCGCTCCGCTGCGCTTCGGTCGCGGGCTGCACCCTATATAAACAAAGGTGACACCACGCACCAGAGAGCAAGCTCTCTTATGCATGGAATCCTAATTTTCAACTCACTCTCACAGACGTGCACCTCGCTCCGCTCCGCTGCGCTTCGGTCACGGGCTGCGCCCTATATAAACAAAGATGACACCATGCGCCAGAGAGCGAGCTCTCTGACACATGGTGTCACCTTTGTTTATGCACGTCTTAAGCCTAGCGCGTATGGACTCAAGCAACGCTCCAATATACCCGTTGCGTAGGCCATCAGCACACCATAATTCGTAATTGGCGTGCCTGCTTCCTCGCACAGTCGAATCCTTGTCAGCATGCTCTTCCGGTTCATCATACAGGCGCCGCAGTGCACCACCAGATCGTAAACGCTGAGATCCTTCGGCAGGTCATGACCGACTTTGAATTCAATGTCCACCCGGCCTCCGAGCTTCTTTTTCAGCATCGCCGGGATTTTAACCCTTCCAATATCCTCGTGGGAGTGATTGTGGGTGCAGCTTTCTGTGATCAGGATTCTGGCTACAGGCTCACTTTCCGGTACAGACGCTTTTTGACGACTGTGCACTTTGGCTTCAAGGGATTTGATCGCTTGAATCCCCGAGGTAAAGACGCGAAGATCGCCCTTATTCCTCGCGAAAACCATGGAAAACGACGTCAAAGGCACGGTTTCAGGCACCATGGCGGAAACCGCTGCAAACGCCTGTGAATCCGTGACGACCAAATCCACGGACTTCAGCTCAGAGAGCGCGTCAACCAACTCCGTATCCCTGACGACATGCACTTTCAGTCCGTGATCCAGCGCATCCCGAATCACCTGAACCTGTGGCAGGATCAGCCTGCCTTTAGGCGCTTCCGAATCAATAGGGACCACCAAGACAATTGTGCCCCCCGCCGGCACCAGATCCCCCACCAGGGTCTCATCCTCGGCTTCTCCGCGCAGCGCCTCAATCAGGCAGGCTTTGAGATGGTGAATATCCCCCGGGGTCTGAGCGCTCACCCAGACCGCACCCGGACATGCCTCTATTAATTGGTTTAACCTCTGATGACCATCGGCCTCAGCCATCACTAAATCCGTCTTGTTGAACACCAAAAGCTTTGGAATAGAATATTTCTCAAAATGAGACTGAAGTCTTGCAACTTCTTGAGCCAGCCACACAGGATCATTCGAAGCCTCCATGGCATCTATGACATGGACGGCAAAATCCGTCCGTTCCAAAATCTTAAGACTCTTGGCCACACGAAGGGCGCCTAAAGCGTCATCGTCATCATCGAGGCCGGCAGTGTCAATGAAAACAACCGGTCCATAGGGGAGCAGCTCCATGGCTTTGCTCACGGGATCCGTCGTCGTGCCCCGAACCTCAGACACAATGGATAACTCCTGCCCAAGAATTGCATTCATCAAAGACGATTTGCCCGCGTTTCGGTTGCCAAAAAAGGCAATATGCTTTCGGTTGGCGCTGGGTGTCGAGGACAGCGTACTCTCCGCTGCCCTCATCTCTGAGAAAGACGCTTGGTCCGGTGTTTTAACTTCATACGGTTTGGCTGCTTTCATAGTCTCCAATTCCCCTTCTAGAGATACAGGTCGCGTTCGCCGCCGCGAATCCGCTCGAGATTGCCCGCCAGCAGGTTTTTGATGTCAGGGCGCTCAATGGTAGCCAATTCTTTTTCTATTAACTGTTCGCTCTCAGCCTTAAGCGCTTCGTCGCCGTAATCCAGCACAAATTCCTGAAGGGTCATCAAGGCATTCGGAGTGCAGACGTTGTGGATCTGTCCGGCTTTGGCGAGCTGCATGAAGCGGTCCCCGGTACGGCCGGAGCGGTAGCAGGCGGTGCAGTAGGAAGGAATGAGACCATCGGCTACCAGCTCTTTGAGCACTTCCAGAGGGGTGCGCTGATCCGAGGCTTCGAACTGTTTGATCGAATCACTCTTGCGGTCGCTCTCCTTGTAACCGCCAACACCTGTGCAGGAGCCCGCCGAAATTTGGGAAACGCCCGCTCGGATCATATCCCGGCGCATTTGGGCGCTCTCGCGGGTGGACATGATAATCCCGGTAAACGGCACGGCGACGCGCAGAATCGCGACTATCTTTTTAAAGGTCTGGTCGTCGATCTGATTGCTGAATTGATCCAGGGTCATGCCTTCTGCTTTCTTAATCCGCGGTACGGAAATGGTATGGAAGCCCACGCCAAACTTTTCCTCCAGGTGCGCGTTGTGCATCATGAGCGCCAGCACTTCGAACTTGTAGTCTGCGAGCCCAAAGAGAACCCCGCCGCCCACGTCATCCAGACCCGCCTCCATGGCGCGGTCAAAGGCGGTGAGGTGAAACAGATAGTTGCCCTTGACGGACTTAGGGTGCACCAGGTCGTAGGTTGGCTTATGGTAGGTCTCCTGAAAGAGAATGTAGGTGCCTATGTTTGCTGCTTTGAGTTTCTTGTAGTTCTCAACCGTCGTAGCTGCAATGTTGACATTGATTCGGCGGATGGTGCCATTGTCATTTTTCGTCGTGTAGATCGCGTCAATGGCATCCACCACATAATCAATAGGGCAATTGACCGGATCCTCGCCTACTTCCAGGGCAAGGCGCTTGTGACCCATCTTTTCCAGCAGCATAACCTCTTCCTGAATCTCTTCACGGCTCAGGCGGCGGCGCGGAAAGTCGTTGCTGTGCTTGTAGCCGCAATAGGTGCAATTGTTCACACAGTAATCGCTTATGTAGAGCGGCGCGAAGACAACAATGCGGTTGCCATAGATGCGATCCTTGATCGCACCAGCTATGCCCATGAGCCGCGCCATGTGCTGCTCAGACTTGATTTCAAGCAGTGTCGCAATATCAAATTGATCCAGCGGACTGCCGAGCTCCGCCTTTGCCAGAACGGCGTCTATTGCAGCGTCGCTTGAACCCGCAGCGAGTTTCAAAGTAGTTTCAATAGCTGAATGATCAATAAACATTTTCAATTCCTCCAGTCAGGGTGATCGCCGCGGGCCATATCGACCGCAAAGCCGGCGTTTTCAATTCTTTTTTGGATACACTTGCGGCACTCCGCCGCTTCATCGCCCGTACAAATCTTGCCGTCGTACAGGTCGTATTTCTCTCTGACTTCGAGGGGAGACAGGTTTGGCATGACCACGTTGGCACCGGCCCGAATACCGAGCTCCCGGCCTATGGGATCCAAACTGCCCAGAGCCGTGGTCGCAGGCAGAAGGACCTTTGGAATCATCAGGCGCAGGATGGCCAGCAAGACCACGGTTTTTTCCACCGAACCGGAAGGCTGGTCCGCCAGAGGCGTCTCGTGGTGGGGGATAAAAGGTCCAATGCCAATCATGTGGGGATCCAGCGTCTTCAGGAATCTCAGATCCTTGACGAGGTGTTGGTTGCTCTGCCCCGGAAGTCCCACCATGAAGCCTGCGCCAACCTGGTAGCCAATGGCTTTCAGGTCTTCCAGACAAGCCTTGCGAACGCTGAGGGCCATCCCAGGATGAAAGCCGGCGTAAAAGCCGTCATCTGCGGTTTCATGTCTGAGGAGATAGCGGTCTGCGCCCGCGTCGTAGAGCGCCTGATAGCTCTCTCGGCTCCGCTCGCCCAGGGACAGCGTGATGGCGCAGTCCGGGTAAGCCTTTCTGACCGCACGTATTAGATCCGTCAGGAACGCATCTGTATGCGCAGGATCCTCACCCCCCTGCATGACAAACGTTCTGTACCCGAGCTCATAACCAACCCGACAGGATTCAAGCACCTGCTCTAGCGTCAGCCTGTACCGCTCAGCGCCCGGATTCCCGGCACGAATCCCGCAGTAGACACAGTTTCTCTTACAAAAGTTCGAAATTTCGATTAAGCCTCTGAGAAAAACCCGGTTGCCGTAGATCTCCATGCGTTTCTGATGGGCCTTTTGGATCAGGTAATGTCTGACTCTGCCATTTTGATCTTGACTTGGGTGATCCAGATAGTCCAGCAGTCTGCACAGCGCATTGTCACTTAAATCACTTTCCATTGCCAGCTGATCCACCAAAGCCAAATAAAACAGTGCTTCTGCCGATGGTTCCCCGCCCCCAAACGCCGCATCCAGCTGCTCTAAGGTCTTATCAGCCGTCGGCTTGGTCGCCTGCGTCGTTTTCAAATTTTTCGTTAGCTCCTTAACGTGGTTCAAGCTTACACTTCCTTTTTTGAAATCGAAGTCTTTACTGAAACGTGTTCAATATTGCCTAACTTGCCCGTCAGGGCATTGATCTCATCCGGTTCACCAATCAATGTAATGGAAATGACCGAAATCCCATGCTCATCCATGGGAATCCCCATACGCCCTTTAATAATCCCTTTGAAAGATGCAACCACGTCGTTGAAACGATGCTGACACAGCTCCGGATGTTCCAAAATGGCACTGATAACTGCCACTTTTGCCATAAAAAAATCCTCCCTTTCGATTTGAAAGAGAGGATGGTTTTTCCCGTCATAACCGCACACCAAAAATACCCGTACGGACAAACTCGCAGCGCGCCTGTGCAGCGGCTGTGCCTTCGCTCCCTTTCGGTTCAGCAGTCTGATAACTTTACCGTCAGGTGATGTCGATTTTATTGTAATCTCGTCATGAACACAGGATCAAGGAGGCTCCCGAAGGCTGACCTGGATCAAATGAACTCTGACAAGATTGATTGTTAATAGATTATCAATAAAGGGGTAGTCTGTCAATGATTTTATTTAAGAACAAATGGAAGAAGGTGTCTGACGGTGTCTGACACCGTCTTTCAACCATTATCTTCCATTCAAAAGACGTCTATCTCTCTTTGCAGCCAAACAGCCTCTATCCCCTGGCAAAGGTCTCCTGAATATCCAGCACCACCGCATCAGCCAACTGCATACCTTGACGGCTTAACCGTCCCAAATTGGAAATCGTATCTTCTATTGTCCGACCCACCAAACCATTTCCGGCCGGAACCCGTATACCGTCTCCCGCCAGCGCTGCAGTCTCAACCGCAGTCGAAGCCGCTGTCGCCAGCTTCAGTGCGCAGCCCAGCTTCGCGCCGTCACACACCATACCGCTGAGGTTTGCCATCATATTCGTCATGGTGCTCTCCACAATTTCCGGATCCCGGGTGTCAAGCCACGCTATCGCCGCAGACGCGCCGGTAGCAGCCGCAATCCCGCAGCTGCACAGCGCTGACAGCCGGCCTATCTCGGCTTTGATGTAGCTGTTGATCAGATGGCTGAGTGCCAGAGCTCTGATCTGATCCGACCTGCCTGTGCCCTTTAACTCAAAATAGGCGACCAGCGGCATTATAGCAGTAATGCCATTATTCCCACTGCCATTCGAACTCATGACCGGCAAATCCACACCAGCCATGCGAGCGTCAGAGGCGCCTGCAGTCATTGTCATGGCCAGTCTGGCCAGATCTTTCATCTGTCCATTCTTTGAAAACCTCTGTTTTAGAGCAAACGCCGTGCCAAGGCCGACCGGCGACGTCATGCCCACCTCCGCCATAGTCTGGTTCATAATGACACCCTCCAATAGAAATGCTAAAGGTTCAGTATCAATTTCATCAATCATCAACACCAAGTCCCGAACTTTCATGGTGTAGAAGCCTTCGAAACCTGTGATCGATTTCTCTGTCGCTGGACTCTTTTCCTCAATTTTCTCGAGGCAAATCCCATCCTTGATCACCTCGACAATCCGGTCATGTTTTCCGCGAAGAGTTAATCTGGCATGGTGGGCTCTGTCCTCCGACCACTGCTCAGCCTGAATCAATACTTTTTCTGTAGTATCGATCAGCTCAATCCGAATTTTCCCCTCTGCCAGCCTTTCTCTGGCTGTCCTGATCTCCGCTTCAGACAAATGATTCAGAACGTCGAGGCCCCTCTCCGCGCTGGCACGGGCAGAACCTAACGCAGCAGCAAGATCCAGTCCGGCTTCCATAACCCCTGGCAGCATGACAGCAAAGCCGTTCTTATATATATTAGGGCTCACGCCTATGACAAGCTCACTCATGGAATTGTTTAAAACCTCTGAAACCTTGGCTGCAGCCAGCGCCACTGCCACAGGCTCTGTACAGCCCGCAGCGGGTTTGACCTCTTCACGCAGCAGCTCAACCACCCAGCGGTTTGTTTCTTCATTAACCAATACTATTTTATCATTTTCATTTTCTGTTATTGGAACATTCATGTTGCATCCCCCTCATCATTAGCGACACTTCAGCTTTAATTCACTATTTAACTATGGTAAGACGCAAGAGTCATGCCAATAAAAAAAACCGCTGTTTCCAACGGTTTAAAATGCTTCAATTAAATTATTCTCATTTTGAGATTAAAATCCCAAGTATCAATTCTCATTTTGAGATTTTCCGATCTCAATTACAACTTATAATCTTTAAACTTCCTGTAAAGCGTCGCTCTGCTGATCCCCAGACGCGCGGTCATAGCTTCAATCCCGGCTTTAGACTTTCCATACACCTGAATCGCTCTTCGAATCTCTTCCGCCTCAAGTGCATTCAAGGATCGAATAACGGCCGTCTCCGCCTCGCTGCGCTCTGCGTCGAGGGTTACGCGCACCGCGGCCTCAAGGGACTCTGAAGGCACTGTATCCCCATAGAAAACACCTGCCCTGAGACGCTTTGGCAGATCTCCTGAACACAGAAATTTTCCTGCAGAAACATGCACCGCATACTCAATGGCATTTTCGAGTTCTCTTACATTTCCCGGCCACTCGTAACACTTCATTGCCTTCAAAGCATCCGGCTCAATCCCGTCTACTTTTTTGCCAATCCGCTGACTGTGCTTTTTCAGGAACATCCCTGCAAGGCTTTCCAAATCGCCAATTCTTTCTCTCAGCGGCGGTATATGGATGGGAATCACGTTTATGCGATAGTATAAGTCTTCTCTAAACTCACCGTCCCGGACCATTTCCTCAAGAGGCTTATTGGTGGCGGCGATCAGCCTGACATCTACCGGGATCGCCCCACGACCTCCAACCTTGTAAATCTGCTGGTCCTGGAGCACCCTCAATAGCTTTGCCTGAAGGTGCAGCGGCAAGTCGCCAATTTCATCAAGAAAAAGCGTACCGCGGTGGGCTTGCTCGAAACGCCCAATGCGCCCGCCGGTAACTGCCCCTGTAAAGGCACCTTCCTCATATCCAAAGAGCTCACTTTCCAGCAGCGCTTCAGGTATAGCCGCGCAGTTTACAGGGATAAACCCCCGGTCTTTTCTGTCACTTTCACTGTGAATGGAACGAGCAAACAGCTCTTTTCCCGTACCGCTTTCCCCTAAAATCAAAACTGTCGATTTGCTCTTTGACACCCTTCTCGCCAAATCTATCGCTTCATTCAGGATTGGATCTTTGCCAAAAATATCTTCAAACTTCGTGGGCTGTTGTTCAGCGAACATTTTATTGAACCGGCGGATCACGTCTTTCAAAGGACTTAACTGCAGGACGTATCTGACAGTCTTGTCCGCATGCGTCACTGGGTGGACCTGAATGGAGAACCTGCGCTTTTGACCTGCTTCGAGCTGTGTTCTGCCACTGTGAATGGCTTCCAAAACACCACTGCCCAAAATGTCATCAATGCCGGCACCTTCTGTCAACCCGTCCATCCATCTGCGTGCAGCATCATTCGCGCTGACCAGGATCCCCTCAGACGTCATGGATAAAATAGGCGTCTCTATGGCGTCTATCAAGACCTCCAGTTCCTTATTCCTTCGATTCTCAGCAACTTTCGAGGCGATCAGATTGCCCATCTTTTCAAGAAAATCCAGCAGCGCGCCACGGTGATTCAGCAGTTTGAGTTTTTCTTCTGAATCAAATGCAATCAGACCTATGACGCCAACAACAGTCCCCTCAACCAAAATGGGTGAGCAGACCTCCGCACTTTCTCTGCAGCGTTCCCGATCCGCACAGGACAGACATACTGCATCGCTGCCCGGGGACTCCACAATGTAGGGAATGCCATTTTGGACCGCTCTTTCAAAGACGGATCCTGCTGCAATTTTTTTGCCCACTTCCAGGCCATACTGACCGGTCCCCGCGACGCGAAGCCTCTGACGGTCGACTATAGTCGCCTCGACACCCAGCACACTGTGAATCGCCTGTACGACGTCCTGAAGCATTGGAGCAATTTCTGAGATCTCTGAATGCAAGGTACGCCCTCCTACTCGCCCATCTCCCGGTCCAGGGCATCGAAAAAGTCTTTCATGACAGCAGCCCGTTCACGGGCCAACGCCCTTCCCACTTCAGTTATAAGACGGTCAGGGATGTGTTTAAGTTTGATCATATATTCAACGTTGGGAGTGTGGGCTTCCTGATTCAGGATTCTGCCGTTCTCGGTCAAATTTTCGGCGGTGTAGACTTCAAGATCGACCTTTCTGTACAGCCTCGCGCCTTCCTGTCCAGCCATCATAAACGTCCTTGCAATGCCAACTGCACCAATTGCATCCAGCTTGTCCGCATCATAGAGAATCGCCGCCTCCAGAGACGCGGGACCTTGTCCGCTTCGGTAGCGATGCGTCACTATGGCCTTTTGAATCTCACCTATGATCTCCTCGCGAATCTCCATATGCTCAAGAATCTCTCTGGCCTTAACAGCACCCACAATGGCGTGATCCGTCTTTCCGGTCAGATCCAGGTCTTCCTCTCGCCTCCCAATATCATGCAGCAACACGGCGGGAATCAGCACCTCATAATTGACCTCCGGATAATTTGCGGCAATCTGGAGCGCCAACTTGTAAACACGTCTGACATGGTCAATATCATGGGCAGAACAGGATAAAGCCTCTTCCACCATCATCCACAGTAAGTCTTCGTATTGCTGTTCGGTAATGCCTTTAATCTCGGCAGCAGGCAGCTGCGCCGTTTTTCTCTGTAAGGCTGTCATTTGGTTCATGCCGATGGTCTCCTAACTCACAATTGACAAGATGATGGCACTGCTGTTAAAAAGCTGGATGCGCCCTTATTTTAAATACGCCTCTTCCACAGCATCAAATATAGCTTTCCGAGCGGCGTCGACGCGATCTGACTGTTTATAGCCATCGTCACCGGCGACTTTCTTAAAAGCTTCAAACGCGTCATAAATCGGGCTCTCCGGATTAAAAGCGTGAGATTCATAAAATGCAATGCGCTCTTCACTCATAGCCTTTGTGTCATAGGCATAGACGGGTGTATTATTGCCGCCGTATACCAACGCGTTCATCATCATGACAAAATACTGCTGAAGTCTTTGATGCGAACCGTCCAGTTCAGCGGACAACGCTTCATCTTGAGCGTCGTACAACAGTGATTCTGCGGTTGTCACTCTTTCCCACATTTCATCCAGAGGAATCACCATGGCAGCATCACTGAAGGTTTTCGCGGACAACTCTCTCGCCATGAGTTTCAGATAAGCTAAATACCACTCACCAATTTGAGACTCATAGGCCAAATACCGGTCGTAATCGACCACCAGATAATACATGCCTTCTTGAGTCTCAATGGTATAAAAGGCGTCAATGTAACCCTGAATTTCTTCCGCAAGGGCTTCATCACCTATACTGACCGGATCACCCATGAGTTTGGTCAGATCAGCTTTAGTAAAGATCTTGTCCTCATAGAGTTTTGACGCCAAGGCATCACTTACGCCTCCAAACCGGTCATCCTGTTCCAGTGCTTTCAACTGCGCAGTTTCAAAAGAACTCAGCAGACGCTCTGCATAAACAGGTGACAAGGCATCAATCTTGTCCGCCAGAATTGCGGCAAGTTCATCTACCCCTTCTCTGCCTGGATATTCAGAAATGGATTGATTAAAGGCTTCAAGAATTTGCTGCTGCTCAGTTTCACTCAAACCTGACGGCGTTTCAACCGCTGGCGACTCGACTTCATTTGGCGGTGTCTCAACCGGCGGCGTTTCTGTAGTGTTCCCGCAGCCCGTTAGCGCCGCCAAAGAAAGCAGTGACACTGCCATAACAGTTATCATTTTTCGGTTCTTGTATTTTTTAAAAGTCAACATTGTAAAACCTCCTTATAACCAAAGTCTACCATGTGAATCTTAAGCAGACCTTGATTAAAGATTACAAAAGGACGCCAAATAATTCCTGTCCAATTAGTATGACTCGTCCTCGTCTTCTTCCATTTCAAATTCATAGTCGCTCATTTCAGCTACTTTTGTCTCAATTTCTTCCTCTGTATAGCCGAGGACAGTCATTTTCCTCAAACAAAGTGCCACAAACTCGTCTAGACCAAGGCGCTCAACAAAATTTCTCGTTTTTTCATAGACCTTTAAGCCTAACCATTCTTTCCAGGGCATAATTTCAAGCCCAAATGGCTCATCGGTCCCTTCCTCAATGCCAAAGACATCAAATGGGTAGCGTCCGACATATTCATTGGTCAGCTGTGCCAGGAACATATAGACTGGCGGCTCAGACGTTTCCGGTTCCAAGGTCATCAGGTGCTGATAGACTTGCCTCAACTGGTCAACGACTTTATCCGGTTCTTTAAAAGTACCATACAGCTTTTTCTCAATTGCCTTAAACTCAATTGATTTCAGGCATGCTTGAAAAGTTTCCGGAATTTGATACTCTGACTTTGTTTCAGAAGCTGCTTCTTCAGAGCCAGCTTCCGAGAAAATGCCTCTCTCAGCCGCTACGGCTTTTGCCGCTTCCAATGCCTCCTCTGTATAATCCTCATATTGAATCCAGATCACCTCGCGAAGCTGATCATCTGTCATTTTTTCCATCCGTGCCAAAAAAGGATTTTGCGCCATTGCTAAAACCTCCCGAATTTTTTTGAAACCCTTCTTCTATTATAAACTAAGCTGGAGTGTCCAGCAAATTCTAAAACTAAACATATATATCGAGCATGCGCCCTACCGGACCCACCCATAAGAAAAAGGGGTCCAAAGTCGGACCCCTTTTGCGGGATGATACGGTTTACTACTGTCAGAGTATTTACTTCGCTTTTTTAAGCGCTTTTCTCTTATTGATGGCATCCCAAACTTCTGCATTTTTTAAGCCAAGTTTCTTAGGATCAAAGGAAGGTTTTACGATACCAGCTTTGAGCTGATCTTCGTAGTCCTTGAGAACAAGAAGTCCAGGCTTAGTCATGATGATAATGCCTATGATGTTGAGCCATGCCATCATACCAACCGCGATGTCACCAAGACCCCAAGCAAGGTCTGCAGTACGGATCGTGCCATAGAATGTCATGAAGAGGAAAATGATCATAGCGCCGTGGAATACGGTCTTCTGATTCATTTTGGAGCCTCTGAACAAATAGGCAATTGCAGATTCTGAGTAGTAATAGTAAGCCATCAAAGTTGTGAAAACGAAGAAGAATAATGCAATGGCTACGAAACCGGATCCGAATCCTGGAATCAGAGTATCAACGGCCATTTGCGTATACGCAGGACCATATTGTACGCCCGGAATGTTCTCAACAATAAATGTTCCATCCGGTCTGACCGTGTTGTACATGCCAGTGATCAGAATCATAAATGCAGTTGCGGAACAAACGAAGAGTGTGTCGACATAGACAGAGAATGCCTGAACGAGGCCTTGCTCTGCAGGGTGATCAACTTCAGACGCTGCAGCAGCCATAGGACCAGTGCCCTGACCGGCTTCGTTGGAGTAAACGCCGCGCTTGACGCCCCACATGATCGCAGTACCGAGAATAGATCCGAACGCAGCATCCATACCGAAAGCTGAGCGGAAGATAAGAGCAATAACGCCAGGAAGCTGGCCAATATTAACAACGATAATAATAAGAGCGATAATGATATAGCCGATCGCCATAAAAGGAACGATCAATTCAGCAGTTTTACCAATCCGCTTGACGCCACCGAAGATGATAAGCGCAAGAACCGCAACGAGACCAGCGCCTGTGACAGCTGCTGGAATACCAAACGCATTGGTCAGAGCTGTTGCGATACTGTTGGATTGAACGCCCGGAAGGAAAAGGCCGCAGGAAACAACGACAGCAACAGCAAAGACCATACCATACCATTTAGCATTGAGTCCTTTTTCAAAATAGTATGCAGGACCGCCGCGATATTCGCCGTTGACTTCTTCTTTCCAAACTTGTGCTAATGCCGCTTCGATAAAAGCTGAGCCTGCGCCGAGGAATGCGATTGCCCACATCCAGAATACTGCGCCAGGACCGCCCATTGCAATTGCAGTTGCGACACCGGCAATATTACCTGTGCCGACACGGCCGCCGAGTGCCATTGCAAAACTCTGGAAGGATGAAACCCCTGTGTCTGAAGCTTCGTTGCCGATCAGCAGCTTGATCATGCGTTTAAAATGTCGAACTTGAGGAAATCTCATGAGAACGGAGAAGTAGACGCCTGCGCCGAGGCAAAGATATACGAGTGCGTTGGACCAGATTATACCATTCGCCGCATTGACTATAGCCATTAAATCCAAATAAATTCCTCCTTCAGTTTGACAGTTTGTCTGGTTTAGTTCATCCCGCAATTCACTAAACCTGTTATCATGTTATCAAAGCGGTGAAACTGTGTCAATTCAAAGGATTCATCTGTCTGAAAATTCACAGGGGATTTCCTCATGTTTTTTAAGTTTTTATGCGTTTTTTTGATGTTTTTCAAAATTCAAAAACCATCAACTTGTAGTTAATTCATAATTTTTTAATCATTCGAATAATTCGATTGACCAAAGTCCTTTTTTATTATTCGTTTCTTTTTTTAGTTTAACCAATTTGTAACCACTTATATTTTAGTTCCAAAATAATTATTTCGATTCTACACAATAATGTTTCAGTTGTTCACCTTGCTATACAATTTGCACCGTTACAAATATTTAATAATTTCGACAAAATTATTGATCTCAGTTATAGAAACCACACTAAAACGGCTAAAACAAGCCAATGATCACGTTTGTAGACCTACTCGCCAATCTTCCACAAAGCAGCTTCTCTATTGAGACCCGGAATAATTTTCTTTGTGCCAATGCGGTCAAAACTGACCCATTCCCATTCAAGATGCTCATCACTCAAAATAACGTTCATGTCTTCATCCACCAAAGTACATAAGAAAGTAATCCCAACAACTTGAGTGTCGGCATCCCGCTTTGCGTCAAATACATTCAAAGGCCTGCCAACACTGATTCTCAGACCGGTTTCTTCAAAGACTTCTCTCTTGACCGCGTCCTCATAACACTCACCCAAGTTCATCCGGCCACCCGGGAGTTCCCAGAATCCATGTTCCCCTTTACTCGGACGACTCCTCAACAGAAGGAGAATTTTACTATGATGAAAAATTGCCGCTCTCAGAGCAATGCCAAATCCTACTTCTTGTTGATTCTGAGCCTCGATCATAACGACCTCCTATTGTCCGTCTATTTTTTTGACTATTTTTTGTCAAATTCTGCTTTGTATTGAACATAACCCTCCTCCTCCAATCGATCATAGGGTATAAACCTGAGTGCTGCAGAGTTGATGCAGTACCTTGTGCCCAAAGGCGGCGGCCCGTCATTGAAGACGTGTCCAAGATGAGAATCTGCGTGTTTGCTCCTGACTTCAGTGCGTACCATAAAATGTGTACGGTCAATTTTTTCAAGAACATTCTCCGGCTCCAGCGGCTTTGTAAAACTAGGCCACCCACAGCTGGATTCAAATTTGTCCCGTGAACTAAACAGTGGCTCGCCAGAGACGATATCAACATAAATCCCCTCCTCAAAGAAATTCCAGAATTCATTTTGAAAAGGGCTCTCCGTACCATTTTTTTGAGTGACTTGAAAGACGTGCGGCTCCAAAGACTTTTTCTTACTTTCTATTTCGACCGGATCAAAGATTAAACTATTTTTCTCCAAGACAGTTCAACTCCTTCATTTAAATTTTAAGTCTCAAAAATCCTCTCTTGCTGATAATGCACTCTGAAGTTTACTGATTTAGTATATGCCCAAAATTCAACATTCAAAAACATGTACATTCTATTCTCAAAGTCAACATTTCCAGCAAAAATGTTATACTGAGATCAGACTTACTGCATGGAGGGATCCTATTGAAACCGCTCGAAAGCATTGAATTTCAAACCAAAAAACAAATGTATGACTTTATGGCCGTCAGGCTTAAAGCCTATCTGGAGGAAGCGCCGGACTGGTGCTCAGCGCTTGGAAACGCTTCAGCACTTTTCAATGCCTTGCTCAAGGATCTTAATTGGGCCGGGTTTTACCTTATGAAAGACCACGAACTGATTCTTGGACCTTTTCAAGGCAAACCTGCTTGTGTGCGCATTGCCCTGGGCAAAGGCGTCTGCGGCACTGCCGCTCTCCATAAAACGACACAGCTGGTGCCGGACGTGCACGCTTTTGAAGGTCATATCGCCTGTGACAGCGCATCCAACTCAGAGCTGGTGGTTCCTGTTCTGTTTGGTGAAAACACGGTTGCCGTCATAGATCTTGACAGCCCTCTCTTAAACCGTTTTGACGAAGAAGATGCTCTGGGCTTTGAAAAAATCGCGAAAATTCTATCCGGTCAAATAGACTGGCAGACGGTGTTGAATCGCTGATAGTTCTTACGAGGAGGAAATGATATGTCTGAACCATTAGTCAATGTGATCCGCGGCGGACGCGTAGAATCCATTCACCGGGGCGACTGGGTCCTGGTGGATGTCAATGGCCGGATCTTGGCCCACAAAGGCAATCCCATGAAGCGGACGTTCTGGAGATCATCGGCAAAGCCTTTCCAAGCCATGCCAACCCTTGAAGCCGGCGCTGCAGAAAAATTTTCCATGACCACTGAGGAAATTTCACTGCTGTGCGCCAGCCACAATGGTGAGCCGCGCCACGTTGAGACAGCCTTGGGGCTTCTGCATAAAATGGGGCTTGACGAATCCGCGCTCGACTGCGGCACTGCCCAGCCTATGCTTCTGGAAGCAGCTTTTGAGACAATACGCAAAGACGAGTCCTTCAGCCAGCTTCAAAACCCATGTTCAGGCAAACACAGCGGCATGCTGGCACTTTGTCTGTTGAAGGGGTGGCCGCTGGAAAACTACATTTCAAAAGATCACCCAGTCCAGAAGGCCATGCTGAAATCGATCGCGCATGCCGTCTCCATGGATGAGAAGGATATTGGCATTGCTATTGACGGCTGCGGTGTTCCTGTATTTGAAATGCCGCTCTATAATATGGCCCTGGCCTACGCCCGCCTCAGTCTCCCTGAGGCCTATTTCGAAGGCGACGGACTGATCGCCGCCAAATCCGTAGCCCATGCCATGACGACCGCGCCTTTCTTTGTAGCAGGGACTAAACGCCTGGATACTAATCTCATGGATGCCACAGACGGGCGCATCCTCGCCAAGCTTGGCGCTGAGTCTGTCTATTGTGTCAGCCTGATGTCCAAATGCATTGCCCTTGTCCTGAAAATCGAAGACGGGGCCTATAGGGCCATTGATCCCATTGTCATTGATTTGCTGTCGCGCATGGGCGCATTAACGGCTTCAGAACTTGAGGCGCTGTCTTATCACAGGAAGCCCTTGCTTCGCAATCAGCGAAAAGAAATCATAGGCCATCTGGAATGCATTGACCCCGAAGTTGATTTTCAATTTGACGCCACCTGGTCGGAAAAAGCCTAAAAATGCATCCATAGCATGAGTCCCTGTAATACATCATCCACCACTTTTTGCGAGCAAAAGACCGCACCCGGAAGCGGACAGCAGATTAAACACTCTGTCGTCACACTTCCAAGGTGCGGTCTTTTTAAGTTTCCATATAAAGGAGCAGAAGACTGCTGTCGAACGCCAGCGCCAACTGTACCTCTTTCAGAGCTTTTACAGCGCCGCTGAGCCGGAGGTAATCCCCCCGGTTCAGCAGGACTTCGTCGTTTTCCACTAAAATGCGCAGCGCAGTCTCCTGAGTTGCCGGAGTGGCCGAAGATCCCTGAGCGGCAGAATGAGTCTCCGGCCAATAGACCGCAAGATGCCCTTGGATTTCAGGACTGCGCTCAGCCAGCCACCTGGCAATCCACCGGGAATCTGCTTCAGGGCCAATAGAAAATGCTGTCATATTTCCGACTAGTCCCTTGCGCAGCATTAAGTTGAAGTCTTTTGCCTCACCAACGGACGACGTAGGCGTACCCCCGTCAAAGCGGTACACCTGAAGGGGCTGAAGTTCATGTTGGTCTATTTCGCTTTCCAGCTCATGTCGAAGTACTACCGGCCCGCTCAGCATAGTGATCCAGCGCTGATAGTCCGGCAGCGCCGTGAACTGGGATGGACTTTCTTCAATGACAGCGCTGCTGACTCTGAATGTAAAATCCCGCGCGCCATAGGTCGTCCCCTCAGGATAAAGGTCGATTTGCGTGGTGGTTCCACCCGACCATCTGCTGGACATCATCTGTTCTTTTCTGATCAATACCGTCTGAATCATGATTCAACGCCCCTAACGCTTCAAGTTTGTGCCGGTCAATTTCAATTTAATGCCACTCAGATCCAGACAGCTCGTGTTGCCCTGAATGCGGATTGGCTTTGTCTGCTGCAGGTGGAATATTCTATACAAGGCATAGCTCTCCGTCACCGGATACTCCGATTTTTCAAGCACGCGCCTCAGGACATCCGTCAGCTTGACGGTTTTGTGGTCAATGGCGCAGGAGATCCAGTGGTCAAAATAGTCCTCATCTGCCTCAATGATCTCGCCCTCACTGAGAAACCTGAGCACACTGCGGGTCTCGACAAGGCGCTCCCAGTCCACCATCAGATCAACCAGCCTCTGGTCTGTCATGGCGACTTTCTGATCCAGGAGCAGTGTCAGCCAAAGGGGATCCAACTGTGACAAAGCGCTTGGGATGTATTTTCCCCGGCGTGCATCCCGAGTCTCAATGGCAGAGACATCGACTTCATACAAGGAGACGTTTTCCCTGGAGAGAATGGACGCCACATATCGAAGGGCAACCTGGTCATTGACGTTCATGCCGTGCCAAAGAATTACCGAGGTTTCATTAGGTATAAAATACAGCTTTTCGTGGAATTTGACCATCTGCTCTTCATAGTCAAGTTCATCAAAGCCTTCGTAGATTGTGGCATAGTAGCCGCACATCCACTCGCGGCGATCCATATAGCCCCGAATTGTATCCAGCGCTGTGACTGGACCTACCGAAAAATCCTCTGTCAGACTCAGGATCTTGTCACACTTGTTTGGCTGCAGCGCTTGTCTCAAACTGGCCGCGGCGGGCTCGCTAAAAGTGATATGAATATTCATGCTCATCTGTCCACCCCGTTTCTGCGGCTGCATGACTCAGGCTCGTTTCGGAACCATCGGCACAGTTCTGATTATTACACACTCATATGAATCGACACAAAATTGACTTTGTTGCCGGTCGCCTTAAGGAATTTTTCAAAATCTTCGCTCGCCATATTGAGCGTCATGGTATTGACGTTGGGATGAAAATTCACAAAACCGTCATTCATGACTTCCTCGTCAATATAGACCATCACTTCCTTATTGGCATCATTGATGAGGCCAAAAGGTGATACCGAGCCCGGCTGCAGGCCCAGATACTTTTCCATGCGCTCCGGCGAAGCAAAGCTGAGCTTATCCAGCCCAAAATGCTCGGAAAACCATTTCATATTCAAAGGTTTATCCTGCTCCAACACAATCAGATAGTGCTTTTTCCCCTTTTGATCCCTGACAAACAGATTTTTCGCCTTTGATCCCTTGATGTGCCCCCAGTGATCTTTCGCCTCATCCACCGTCGCGACCGGCGGGTGTGAAAAAACCTCATACTTGATATTCAGTGCGTCCAAGGCGTCAAACACCTTTTGTGAGCGTTCCTCATTTGTCATTTAATTCCACAGCCTTTCAATAATAGTCTGTTTCCAAGGCGTGCTTTTGCCGATGGTCACTATACCCCAAACTCGCAGCGCACCGCCTATTTACCCTTCAATATAGACCCGAGAAGCCCTCTCGCCAACTGTGTACCAAGTGACCTGCCTACAGAAGTCATCATGGACTTAGCCATTTTTTCCATAGGGGTGTCCGACGACCTTCGTCTGGCAGTCGTTGAAGACCTCGTCGTAGTGCGAGCCGTTCTGCTACGTTTTTCTTCCTCATCAAAAGCCCGTTTTCGTTCCTCGAGTTCCAGTTCCAGGGCTTCCTTCTGAGCCTCTTCTTCTTTCAGCTGCTTGGCCCGCTTTATGAGAATTTCATAGGCGGACTCCCTGTCCAGTGCTTCTTCGTAGCGGCCATGGAGTTGGGACGAATCAATTATACGCTGAACCTTTTCAGGCATCGCAGGACCAATCATGCTCTTTGGCGGAAGGATAAAGGCGCGCTGAACCACAGAAGGTCTTCCCTTTTCATCCAGGAAGGAGACCAGCGCTTCACCGACACCCAGGTCGAGAATTGCAGTTTCCACCTCCAGCTCCGGATTGACCCTGAAGGTTTGTGCTGCCGCTTTAACCGCCTTTTGATCCCTTGGCGTGAACGCCCTGAGGGCGTGCTGTACCCGGTTTCCGAGCTGGCCAAGTACTGTATCCGGAATATCCACCGGATTTTGTGTGATAAAGTAAACCCCTACGCCTTTGGAGCGAATCAGACGAACCACCTGCTCTATCTTGTCGAGCAGGATCTTTGGAACGTCTTTAAAGAGGAGATGCGCCTCATCAAAGAAAAAGATCATCTTTGGCTTTTCAAGATCTCCGACTTCAGGCAGCTCCTCAAACAATTCAGACAGCATCCAAAGCAGAAAGGTCGAATATAGCGCCGGGTATTGGTAGAGTTCGTTGGCCGCCAGAATGTTCACTACACCGCGGCCGTCCCGCTCAGTCATCATCAGGTCCCTGATGTCCAGCGCCGGCTCACCGAAGAAATGCGCCGCATTTTGCTCCTCCAGGACGAGGATGCCCCTCTGGATTGCACCAATGCTCGCTTTGCTGATGTTGCCATACTGTGTCGTGAAGTTCGACGCATTGTCTCCAACGTATTGCAGCATAGCGCGCAGGTCCTTGAGGTCAAGGAGCAGCATGCCGTTGTCATCTGCGATTCTGAAGACAATATTGAGGATGGCGCTTTGTGTGTCATTGAGACTCAGAAGCCTGGAAAGCAACAGCGGCCCCATCTCCGAGATCGTAGCGCGAACAGGGTGTCCTTGTTTTCCAAAGACGTCCCAGAATCTTACCGGCGACGGATGAAATTCGAATCCATCAATTCCCAGACTCTGAATGCGCTCCATAATTTTCGGTTTTGCTTCGCCGGGTTCACTCATTCCCGACAAGTCACCTTTGACGTCTGCCAGGAATACCGGTACCCCAATTTCGCTGAAGGCTTCCGCCAGCACCATCAGTGTCACGGTCTTCCCCGTTCCGGTGGCGCCGGCAATCAAGCCGTGCCGGTTCGCCATTTCGGCTCTGAGATGAAGTTCAAGCTCGTTTTTAGCAATCCATAAATTATGCTGTGTCATCAATTCCTCTCCCTTATCTGCGGCTCTGATGCAGGCGGCCGCCCCAAAGCACTGGGACCGCTCACTGTGACGACCATAATTCCCCAATTCTTTCTGTCATTATAGCATAATGCCGCATAAAATAATCGATTGAAAACGATTATCAGTGGGTATTTAAAGTATAATTCTAATCTCAGTAACGGAGGGTTCCCACTTGAAAAAATTTAACCCCAATCATTTGCATAAACTTGATTCCCCAAAGAGAAGAGAAATTTTACCGCCTGATCTCCCCGTGAAGCTCTTCGGATTTGAGCCAGACTCCCATATAGTTGATTTTGGATGCGGCAGTGGTTATTTTAGTGTTGAACTTGCCAAAGCCATCGGCCCAAATGGATTACTTTATGCCCTGGATCAGCGCATAGAAATGCTGGATGCGCTTACCGAACGTATGGAATCCCAGGGCCTTGAAAATTTCCGTAGGCTTCAGAACCACGAACACGAAATTCCACTTGGGAGGTCCTCTGTTCACGGCGTTTTCATGGCAACCGTCTATCACGAGCTGATCTCTCCCCCTTTGATCCTCAGAGAGGTCACACGGGTCCTGAAGCCCGGCGGAAGGCTGATGGTCATTGACTGGCGCCCAATTGAAGAAGAGATGGGACCAGAACTCCACCACAGGATCGCACCTGAAAGCGTCATTCAGGCCGCTCAGGAAGCCGGTTTGGAATTTTGCGGTGAGATTGGCCTGCACAACAGTTTTTTCTGGCTTTCCTTTGTGAAACCTGACACGCATTTAATACATGAATAGGAGGCGTTTATATGAAAACCTTATGGCGAAGACGTCCTTGGATGCTCTTTGGGGTTATGCTGTTGTCCCTGATGCTGATCACTGCGTGTTCTCAGCCTGCGGGAAACTCTGAGGAACCGGCCGCTGAGCCTGTTGAAATGACTGCAGATGAACTCAGCGCTTTCAATGGCAAAGATGGACAGCCTGCGTATATTGCAGTGGATGGTGTGATTTATGATGTCACCGAGGTCTCATTTTGGAAAAATGGCGACCACAACGGCTTTGAAGCAGGAAAGGATCTGACTGAAGAGATCAAGACCATCTCCCCTCACGGCGTATCGAAACTGAAGGGGCTACCTGTGGTTGGGACCCTTGCAGATTGACATTCAGATTGAGGTCACAAATTTTTTATAAAATTTTTGTGGAAGACCTCTAAATTTTCGGAATTTTTCGTGAATAACGTTGACTTTTGTCTGATTTCTTGATAATGTACATTTTATAATATTCAAATCGATGACAGAGAACTAAGACGAGAGCCTTCAGTCACAGAGAGCCGGCGGCGCTGAGAGCCGGTACTGATTCCCGTTCGAACATCCCTCTGGAGTGAACAGCTGAAATTTTAATGAGTAGGCTGATTCCGCTGTCCGGCGTTACAGGAAGCCTGGTTTAAAGAAATCAGGCATAGAGTGGTACGCTTCAAAGCGCGTACTAACAAGGTGGTACCGCGGTAAAACGCCCTTGTGCAGAGATGCGCAGGGGCTTTTTTATTGTTACATGCAGGCGCAGTCGGGAAAAGTCAAACAAAACCTATCAAACACCTATGAGGAGGAAGATTTATGTATCAGGAAAGCTTAAATTACGAGGAGTATTCAACCGTGAAGGAAACTAAATCGACAGAAACTTCTTTGACAGAAGCGCAATACCTCTATGAAATGCAAACTACACTGAATTTCTTTGGCGCAGGCCGCATGGATGATCTTTTTTAATAATTTTCCAGAAGGACCTAATACAAATCCCTTTGAATTCATAGGAGAAAGCAGTGTGTTATAGTACGAATCAGGGAGGTATCCAAAGTGTCAGATCTTCTAGGCGACATTAGCCGCGAGATGCATGACTTAAACGAGTAACGACCTTAAAGCGAGTGAATGCTTTAAGGTCGTTTGCTTTTTTGGATTATTTGATTAAATATCCGCGGGAGGGCAACAGTCAAAAACTGCTGACACCCTTTCCAACACCGTCTTCCAATTGAACCCATTATCCAATTTGTTTTAGTGCTGTCTCCAAATTCGGGTAAAAATGGTCCACTCCAATTTTTTCAACAACACCTGCTTTTTCCAGCACTGACCATGGCTGCTCATTGATGCCTATGATATAAAGCGCTACTTTGTGGCGATTGCACATCTGTTTAAAGGATCTGAAGGCGAACAGCGCTGTTGCATCCATGGCCGGCACTCTGGTCATAATCAGCAGCACCGCCTTGGCATGAGCATCCAGATCCGCCAGGTTGTCCATGAACTTATCCGCCGCGCCAAAGAAAAACGGTCCGCTGATTTCGTAAGCTATGACGCCTTTTGGAAGGGACAGCCCTTCCCGGAAACTGAGCCCCGCTCTTCCACGACTCTCTGAATCCTGGTCTGTCTCTTCCCCGGAATCCAATACCACGGAGTTGACTTCAGCGACATCACTCATGCGTTTCATGAACAGAAATGCTGCGAGGACCATGCCAATCTCAATGGCCAGAACCAGATCAAAAATCACCGTGATGAAAAAGGTCGTCAGGAGGACCAAGAGGTCGCTCTTAGGCGCGTGAAAATATTCGATAAACTCACGCCAATCACTCATGTTGTAAGCGACTATAATCAGGATCGCGGCAAGGGCCGCAAGGGGGATCATTTTAGCCAGCGGCATGAAGAGGAGCATGATGAGCAGCAGTACCACCGCATGCACCATGCCTGCAACCGGTGTTGATCCGCCGTTCTTTATATTGGCTACCGTTCTGGCTATTGCGCCCGTCGCCGGTATGCCGCCAAAGAGGCCGGAGGCAATATTCGCGACGCCCTGAGCCACAAGTTCCATATTGGAACGGTGCTTGGAACCTATAATGCCATCTGCCACCACTGCCGACAGCAAAGACTCTATTGATCCCAGAATTGCGATTGTAAAGGCAGGTCCGATCAGCATTCTCATCTCCGACAGGGACACAGTGGGAATCCGAGGCGTCGGAATTTTGGAAGACAATTCACCGAAGGTTGAACCAATCGTCGCGACATCCATTCCCGTAACCTGTACCACCACAGTTGCCACAATCAGCGCAATCAGGCTCCCCGGTACCTTGCGGCTGACTTTAGGCCAAAAGATCAGGATTGCGAGTGACAATGCGCCAATCAAGACGCTTCCCCAATTTACAGTATCTATATGTTCCGCGTAGACTGAGACTTTCTCAAGAAACTCCGCGGGATTATGTTCTAATTGAAGACCTAAAAAGTCTTTTATTTGCGATGTAAAAATGGTGACCGCAATCCCTGTTGTAAATCCTGTCGTAATTGGATAAGGGATAAATTTGATAATGCTTCCAAGCCGAAAAAATCCCATGGCCATCATCATAACGCCTGCCATAAGGGTGGCGGTGATTAAGCCATTCATGCCAAATTCCATGACAATGCCATACACAATAACCATGAACGCACCGGTTGGTCCACCAATCTGAACCCTGCTGCCGCCCAGCATCGAAATCAGGAAACCGGCAATAATAGCTGTAAACAAACCCTGTTCAGGTGTAACCCCAGAGGCGATGCCCAGGGCAATGGACAAAGGCAGCGCAATGATCGCAACGATCACGCCCGCTGTCAAATCCTTGATAAACAATTCCTTGGTATAACTCTTTAAAGTCGTAAATAATTTGGGTGTAAAAACGGACACATTAGGCACCTTCTTCTCAAAATAAAAATGCGGCTGAAACTCCGACAAGGACTTTCAACCGCATTTCCTGTAAGCCGCTGAAAAGCCGCTCAAACCTATTAATTTAAAAGATGTTCAAAATAAACTCAACTTTATTTTGAATCATGCATTATATATCATGTATACAATGCAGTGCTTTTTAAAAATTACGCCTTGCTGCCAGACTCCGAAAGCACTGCTTTCTTCGCAGCCCCAAACTTGACAGGCTTGCCAACCGGAAGCACTACGCGCTTAAACTGGTGGTTGATGACATTTGCTGCGACACCATAGAACGAAATAAAGGAAATTATAAGTTCGGAGTAAGCTGCGAGATTATGCATTGTATGCTCTGCAATACCAAGGGTACTGAAGCCGAGGCCAATGAAAAGGAGATCGATAAAAATGAAGTCAAGCAACAGCACTTTGTTGGTTTGTGTTGCGCCAACCGTCATGATCACCGAGAAAATCAGATATCCGAAAAACGCGTAACCAAGCTGGTGTGTGTCAACAGCGCCTTTCAATGTTTCGCCAAAAACACCAAGATTAATCAGCCAGCTGGATGCCACCGCAAGCCAAAAGAATCCATAAGCGCAAAAAGCTGTGCCGCCGAAAAGGTTGTCTTTTTTATAGTCGAAAACACCGGCCATCAACTGCGCGAAGGCACCAAGGAAAATTGCCCAAGGGATGACATAGGACAGGCCTGTAGTGACACCCATCTTTTGGGTTGACGCTACCAGAGTTACCATTGCGAGGCCAAAGAGACCCAGCGCACTTGGATCCGCGACCTTAACCATCACTGACTGTACTTCTTGTTTGCTCACTCATTTCCGTTTCATCCGTCATTCAAGCGAATGAAAACGTTCCCTCCTTTAATCGTATACTTTGACAGAAAAAGACGCCTCTCAAGTACAAGAAGCGCGACGAAATCTGCCTCCCTATCATCTCACAATGTTTAAGAAATAACAAGTGAAAACTGTCAAATAACTGTATAAACATTTGCATTTTTTTGTGATTTATAAAAGATTTTTTCGAGCTTAAGGTTACAAATAATAATATTATGTTTCAACGTCTTAAGTTTGTAGAAAGAATAGGACAAATACATTTTGGAGGTGTAGTTATGGCATCACTCAGCATCATTGAAGGCGTCGGAGAAGCTTTTGAAGCGAAATTGAAGGCAGCAGGCGTCAGTTCGACTTCCGCGCTCATGGAAAAAGGCGCAACAAAGAAAGGGAGAGCCGCACTCGCAGCAGAATGTGACATTTCTGAGAAACTCATTCTAAAATGGGTTAACCATGTGGACCTGATGCGCGTCAAAGGGATTGGCGGCGAATACGCTGAATTGCTTGAAGCCGCTGGCGTTGATACGGTTCCTGAGCTTGCTCAGAGAAAGCCTGAAAATCTCCTCGCCAAAATGACCGAGGTCAACGAAGCCAAAAATTTAGTCAGGAAATTACCGGTTCTTAAACAAGTGGAAGACTGGGTTGATCAAGCCAAAGAGCTTCCAAAAGTCGTTTCACACTGATCACATCATAAAGAAGGCACCGAAACGGATAAAACTGCCGTTTCCGGTGCCTTTTCATTTTAGAACTGAAAGAACAAAACAAGTGTTTTCGCTTAATGGCCGGTTTTTCTCCTCAACATTCAAGCCATAAAGAAGACTTGGCATTCAGCCGATCCAGGAAACCATACCCGGTACACGCGGTGCCGCTTTGGGCTCGGCGCCCGAGGTATATCCCACGGCTACGGCGTAGAGTGGCTGATGCCCTTCCGGAATCTGCATCACTGCCTTCAGCTCAGACCCGTGCTCAGATTCAAACGCAGGTCTGAAGGAAGCGATATAACACGAACCCAGACCGAGGGCGGTCGCTGCCAGACTGGCGTAGACGGCAGCGTTGGCACAATCCGCCAGGGCATGTTTGGCTTCCGGCGCTGAAATAAATATGACAGCCGGCGCGTGATAGAAATTGCTGAAATTCGGGTCTTCCGCACTCGCTTTCAGACGCTCATCTCCGGAGGCCAGCGCAATTTCTCGATTCACACCGCTGATCCTCTTTAATAGTTCGGTATCTGTGACAACACTGAAATGCCATGGCTGAGCGCCTCTTGCAGACGGTGCAAACACAACGGTTTCCATAATCCGCTCAAGGACATTCTTAGGTACCGGATCAGGTCTGTAACTTCTGACAGATCGCCGGTTCATCAGCATTTGAAATGCATAATTCATTGTTTAACCTCCCTGTTTCCGGCAGCGTTCTCATCCGGAGTCCGACTATTCATTACCAGATATAAATACCCCGGTTGAAATGTACTGAACCAGAGAGCAGGCCAAAGGTTTATTGAACCTTTCGTGACTGAAGTCACGGGTTCGCGCGGCTGTTCAGTAAATCTCATCCAGATTGTACGGCGTCTCCTGATAGACAAAATAGTTCAACCAATTGGAGAAGAACAGATGGGCGTGGCTGCGCCATCGGACAACGGGTGCTCGAGAAGGGTCGTCATTCGGAAAATAATTGGCAGGCGGTTGTATGTCCATGCCTTTATTCACATCTCTAAAATATTCTGCCGCCAGGGTTTCCGGATCATATTCCAGGTGCCCTGTTGCATAGATTTCTCTCCCGTTTTTGGACACTATGAGGCCAATTCCGGAGTCGTCAGAGGCGGCAACGATTTCAAGAGAATCGATCCGCCTGACATCCTCTTCGCTCACCGTGGTGTGCCTGGACTGCGGGATCCAGAAGACATCATCAAAGCCCCTCAACAGCTTGCAGTTTTGCACCGTGGCCTTATGCTCAAAGACCCCAAAGCACTTGTCCGGAAGAGGCAGTTTAGGAATGCCGTAATGCTGGTATAATGCCGCCTGCGCGCCCCAGCAGATATGCAATGTGGCGAAGCCGTGATGACGGCTCCAGTCCAATATTTTGGCAAGCTCCGGCCAGTAGCCCACTTCTTCAAATTCCAGGTTTTCGACCGGCGCACCGGTAATAATCAACCCGTCAAACTTCTGGTGTTCAATCTGGGAAAAAGGCACATAAAAGCGGTCCAAGTACTCAGAGGAAGTGTTTTTGTATTCGTGCGACTCCAGGCGTACCAGAACCACCTCCGTCTGGATGGGAGAATTGCCCAGCACTCTGAGGAGCTGCGTCTCCGTGGTCTCGCGGGTCGGCATCAGGTTCAGGATCGCAATGCGAAGGGGTCGAATGTCCTGATGGGTCGCGCGAAATTCCGTCATGGTAAAAATATTTTCAGCGGCGAGGATGCTCGCGGCGGGTAAATCGTTTGGAATGATGACAGGCATAGGGTCGCCTCCTAATTTTTTGCGGCAATAACCGCGTCGGCGATTGGGCAAATGCCAAACCGACCGCGCGGTGGATTGCAGGTTAATCTGAAAGAATTATTTATGCCGATGGTTTCTGAATGCTCGAATGCTGGGCAGCGCGACCATCGGCAGCAGCACTTTAAACGTTCATTGCCGCCTTCAGAGCCTGATCCAAATCCTCGATCAGATCCTGCGCGTTTTCGATGCCAATGGAAATCCTGAACAGATCCGGCGTGACCCCTGCAGCCTTCTGCGCCTCCGGATCCAGCTGGGCATGAGTCGTGCTTGCCGGGTGGATAATCAGCGACTTCGCGTCCGCCACGTTGGCAAGCAGCGAAAACAGCTTTAGACTTTCGATGAACTTGACACCCGCTTCGAGGCCGCCCTTGATGGCAAAGGTAAAGATGGAGCCGCAGCCGCGCGGGAAGTAGGTCTTCGCAAGGTCATGGTACGGATTGCTCTCCAGGTCGGGATGGCTGACCCAGCTGACCAGCGGATGGGCTTCGAGGAATCTGGCGATCTTCTGGGCGTTCTCCACGTGTCGCTCCACGCGCAGCGACAACGTCTCAAGGCCCTGGAGCAGCAAGAACGAGTTGAACGGGCTGATGCAGGCTCCGGTGTCCCTGAGGAGCTGCACTCTGGCTTTGATGATGTATGCCGCAGGCCCGACATCAGAGGCGTAGCGGATGCCGTTGTAGCTCGGATCCGGCTCTGTGAGGCCCGGGAACTTTCCGGATGCCGCCCAGTCAAATTTTCCTGAGTCCACAATGAGTCCGCCGATGGTCGTGCCATGGCCGCCTATAAACTTCGTCGCCGAGTGGATGATGATGTCCGCCCCGTGATCGAACGGTCTGAACAGGTACGGCGTCGCGAAGGTGTTGTCCACAATCAGCGGCAGTCCGTGCTCGTGGGCAATGGCCGCCACGGCATTAAAATCGATCAGATTGATGCCCGGGTTGCCTATGGATTCAATATAAATCGCCTTCGTCTTCTCGTTGATGGCCGCTCTGAAGTTCTCCGGGTCGTCCGGCTGGACGAAGCGTGTCACGATGCCGTATTTGGGGAAAGTCAGCTTGAAGAGGTTGTAAGTGCCGCCGTAGAGGGTCGCCGCTGAAACAATCTCGTCCCCCGCCTGCGCAATATT
This sequence comes from uncultured Acidaminobacter sp., assembly GCA_964416305.1. Lineage (GTDB taxonomy): Bacteria > Bacillota > Clostridia > Peptostreptococcales > Acidaminobacteraceae > Acidaminobacter. The sequence goes on from CAYQDM010000013.1 coordinate 31,762, forward strand.
CATGATGGCATACGTGACTGCCGCGGAGCCGGAGGCGACCGCCAAAGCGCCAATGCCGCCTTCCAGGGCCGCGATGCGCTTTTCGAGGACATCCGTCGTCGGGTTCATGATCCGCGTATAGATGTTGCCGGGTTCTTTCAAGGCAAAGAGATCTGCTGCGTGGTTTACATCCCTGAAGACATAGGATGAAGTTTGATAAATGGGCACGGCTCTGGAGCCTGTTGCAGGGTCCGGTTCCTGACCCGCGTGGACCTGAAGGGTTTCGAATCTGTAGGCTGTGTCTGACATGTTCATTTCTCCTTTTTCGTGATTTTTCCAAATAAAAAGACCCCTTTGATGAAAGAGGTCGATAATCACATGGTCGGATCCTCACTCATCTGTCAGCGCTAAAACTAACGCTGCAGGAATTAGCACCATGCATGACTGCTGGTTGCCGGGCTTCACAGGGCCTGTCCCTCCGCCGCTCTTGATAAGAGTGTCTCGATATTTGGTTGAATTGAATCTTAGCATATTGCCTGATGCGACGTCAACAGCTATTTCGTCAATTTTCTGTAAATTTGAATTTTGGTTATTTTGTACGCGAAAATCGGTATCGGAAACTGGGTGTCAGAGACCCTGAAACCGGGTGTCTGACACCAGTTTCCTTTCCTAGAATTCCGCCGCCTTAGCATAAATTCCCGCCTTCTCCTCGGCAGTGAGCATGCGGTCCACCACCAGTGTGATGATGAAGATCCCCACCAGACTTGCGGCCAGTCGCGTGAGTGCAAAGGTTCTCCCCAGAGAGGAAATTTCGAAAAGGACCATTGGGATTTTAGTGGTGGACCATGCGCCCATAAAGATCATGACATTCTTGAAGCTCGCGCCCTTCTTCATGAGGACAGCGGCTACCGGAAACGCGCCATAAAGCGGCCCCGCTGCCGCAGAACCAATCAGGATGGCCAGCATCACACCGCGCAGGCCCGAGCCGGGACCCATATGACGGATGAGCAGCTCTCTGGGCACCCAGACGTCCAAAAGTCCCAGCAGCAGAAATATTGGCGGAATGATAGTCAGCATTTCCAGCAGGCTTTTGCCTGTCATTAGTGCGGCGGTCTCGCCCTGGGCTGGACTGACCAGGTACAAAACGATGAGGAGTGCGGCGGTCACCAGGAAAAAAGCATAGCGTTTGATCAGCGGTACCTTTTTTTGGGGCTGACCACCAGGTCCTTGACCCGGGCCTTGACCCGTTCCTTGCCCCGAACCCTGGCCCGATCCTTGATTTGTGTTTTTTTTCATTTTCTCCTCCATTAAAACTCACCCATGACTTTTCCAATAACTATTGCGACCAGGAATGAAAAAACGAAGGCCGACACATTTCGGATCAGAGCCACTTTCCTGCTGAAATACTTACTCTCAATGGAAAACGTCATCACGCCCACCATCATCAGGGACGAAATGAACGCCGCGATCTGCATGTAGCCGGCACCGCGCTCCAGCAGCATCGCCGCCGTGGGGAAGGCAATGAAGCCCGGAATCAGCGTGATCCCACCGACCAGTGCCGCAGCCGTCACGCCAATCCAACCGGAGTCGCCGCCGATCAAGCGGCTGATCACCTCAGGATTCAAAAGCGCCAGCATGATGCCGACCAGAGTGATGACGCCCAAAATCTGAGGCAAGATGTTTTCAAAGGATTTCAGCGCTTTTTTAAGCGCCATTTTTGTTTTTTTCTTGTCCTTCTTCCAGGACAGCGCCATTAGGCCTAACGCAGTCAGATACAAGATCCAGGTTTGCATTGCGTTACCTGCCTTTCTTTGATTTAGCCTTGCCGCCGGAAGGCTTCAGCAGATGGCTGACCTTTTCCTTGGCCGCCTTCCGCCTGGCCACAGAAAAGCCAAAGCTGCCAATTGGCTTTCCACCAAGCGCATAATAAGTGCCGTGCAGATAAGTGATTGGATTGCCCTTTTCCATGTGAATCTTGCCATCCTCGTCGATCAGAGCAGGATCCACCTTGTTTTTCAATACCTCGACGAGAAACAAGTCATGGGTTCCCAGCGGGGTCACACTGCGCACCACGCACTCCAGGGCTATGGGACACGACTGAATCGAGGGCACACTGACCGCGGTTCCAGGCTCCATGACAAAGCCGCAGTGGGTGATCTTGTCGACCTGAGCCGCGCTCCTGCAGCCGCAGAAATCCACCGCCTGAACCATTTCCCGCGTTGGAAGGTTGACCACACATTCGGGATGCCGCATCAGATTGGCATGGGATGCCCGCTCTTTGCGAATTGCTATGGACAGCATAGGCGGCTTCGTGCACGCCACACCAATCCACCCCACCGTAAACACATTAGGTTCCCCGTTTTCGCCGATGGTCGCAACAAGGGCCACCGGAACGGGGCCAAAAAGGATGCTCCCCTTGAATTCTTCCTTTTGCATATTGGTCCTCCTGAAACTCAAGTTTTCGTAACTAATGGTTACATTATAACAATATACCATTTTTGACGCCATATTGTATGGCGATTTCAAAAAAGTGACTTAAGTCCGACTTCGGATTGTCGCTTGGCAACGGTTTAATAAAAATTCAAGGGGTGTATAATGGTCTTAAACCATTGAATCGGGAGGCGGAGCGATTGAATTTGGAGAAAGAGTTTTTGGAAGCGACTATTGAACGCCTGCATGAAGCCATGAGGGCTGGCAGGCTGACATGTGAGGCGCTTGTCCGCATGTATCTTGAACGGATCGAGCGCTATGACCAACAGGGGCCAAAGATCAATGCGGTAATTCAGGTAAATCCGCTGGTCCTGGAGCAGGCTAAGGCTCTGGATGCAGCATTTGAGAGCAATGGGCTGACGGGGCCGCTCCACGGAATTCCGGTGCTGCTGAAAGACAACGTGGATACCAGCTTTATGCCCACTACTGCCGGGTGTAAAGCGCTGGTTGGCGTGACGCCGGATGAGGATGGCTGGATTGTGAAACGGCTGCAGGCTGCAGGGGCAGTCATTCTCGCCAAAATGAACCTGCATGAGTTCGCGGTATGGGGTGAAACGGTAAGCTCAGTGCTGGGCCAGACACTGAATCCTTATGATCTGACACGGACACCAGGGGGATCCAGCGGCGGAACAGGCGCCGGTATTGCCGCAGATTTTGGTGTGATTGGCATAGGAACTGATACGGTAAATTCTGTGCGGTCACCGGCGAGCGCCTGCTGTCTGGTGGGTTTCAGGCCGACACTGGGACTGGTGAGCCGCAGCGGCATAGTGCCCTATTCATTGACACAGGATACAGCGGGGCCAATTACAAGAACTGTTGAAGACGCGGTTAAAACCTTGGATGCCCTGGCGGGCTTCGATCCCCTGGATCCGCTGACAGCTTCGGCTCTGGGCAATATACCGGCTGAGGCGTCCTATACTGCGTTTTTGAAGACAAACGGGCTGCAGGGTAAAACTATAGGTGTCTTGAGAAGTTTCTTTGGAAACGAAGAGGCGCACGCGCCTGTGAACGGCGTCATGACTGAGGCTTTAAAGGTTCTGGAAGCGCAAGGCGCGCGGCTGGTCGAGCTGGAGATCGCGCTGGATTCCGGCAGGCTGGTTTCAGAAACCAGTGTTCACCTCTACGACCTGAAGCGGGATCTTGGGACTTATCTTGAAGGACTCGGCGACAAAACGCCGTATCATTCCCTTGAGGCGCTTTTAGAAAGCGGTCTGTATGATCCGGGCATAGAAGAGAATTTGAAAACTGCGGTGACGCTGTCAACCGAGAGCGAAGATTACCGGATCCGGATGGAACTGCGGCAGCGACTTCAGGATCAGGTGTTGGTACTCATGGAGCAGCACGGCCTCGACCTGATGGTCTTCCCGCATCAGAAGCGCCTGGTAGTGCCCGTGGGCGGCTCACAGGTGGATCGAAACGGAGTCCTCGGCGCTGTGACAGGCTTCCCTTCTGTCGTTGTGCCTGCCGGCTTCTCCGAGCCTACAGCCACGGCACCTATCGGCGTTCCGGTAGGCATGGAGCTATTTGCCCGGCCATGGTGTGAACCCGTCCTGATTGAGGCAGCCTACGGATTTGAACGCGCGACGATGGTTAGAAAACCACCGGTATTGTAAAATTGTAAGACCAGCTAAGGAAAGTCAATTCTTTTCTTTAAGAAAGATAAAAAAATTGAGTTTAAAAAATGGGTACAACAAACTAAGCCATTGAAAAGTACGAACAATGGCTATTTTTCAATTCCATTGAATCAGGCAGCTATAAGTTGTAGTTTTGCCGCTCTCCAGGATTGGTGTTCTTCTGGCTGTCTGACTTCAAATGGCTTATCATCTCGCAATACTGCAAAAATATAGTGTAATAGCTTATGCATAACTGCAACGAGTGCAACTTTTTTCTTCTTGCTTCCACATTTTTTCTGATAATAGTCCCTAAGGATTGGGTTGACTTCCTCGCCATTGCTCTTAGTACTTATTGCGGTTAATGCAACCGTAAACAGGACTCTTCGCCCAATTCGAGTGCCTCGTTTGGAGATCTTATTTTGATCCCCTTTAAACTTCCCTGATTCGTTAACACTTGGATCAATGCCAAAGTATGCAACAAATGCCTTTGGGGACTTGAACATCCTAAAATCACCGATCTCGGCGATCAGTGTTACAGCGGAAATGTAGCCTATTCCAGGGAGTTGGTCTATCAGCTCGATTTGACGTTTAACTGTTGCCGGAAAGTCCATAGAATTAACAATTTCACGGATCTTGTTAACGATGCTTTCCAAATTCTTTTGAAGACTTATGATATTATCCACACAGATTTTTATCTTAATCCCCAGCATTGAGAATTCCATGGGCATAGAAGCAGCATTGGAAGCATACTCAAGTAGTCCATCCACTTTCTTCGAAGCCCAAGACGCACCTTTACGACCATGTTTAGCAATCAATTCTATGAGTATAGAGCGCTCCGCAGATAAGATATCCATAGGGGTTGAAAAGTCCTTTAGAAGCGCCAAAGAGGCTTTGCCATAAGGCTCTGAGAAGACTTTTCTATATCCAGGGAACAGTAGATAAAGATCTGTGCTAAGCCGGTTTTTCATTTCAGTGATAGTATCAGAGAGTGAATAGTACTCTCTTACCATCATACGAAGTGCGAGGACTTGGGGCTCAGGAATAATTGAAAACTTAACGTTTTGATACTTCGCAAGTTTTGCAATCTTTTCAGCATCTTTTGAATCGTTTTTCACTTTTCTTATGTCAAGATTCTTGATAGAATGTACAGACAAAGGGTTGAGGACAAATCCTTTGAGGTCATTCGATCTCAGAAAGAAGAAGAGTGGTAAATGAAAGATACCCGTAGATTCTACGAAGTAGATGGGCTTTCGTTGTAACCGCTCTTCTTCGTTTTTGAGAATCTCTAATAGTTTTTGGAATCCAGAGGGGTTGTGATCAATTCGAAAAGGTTTTCGAATCAGAGCACCCGACGGCTCTAACATGGCAACAAAAGAAAACTCTGAAGAGACATCGAAGCCCACTACAAAATCATCAATAAATCGGGACAAAACTAGCACAACCTTTCGTACAGAATGAATCAGAGCTTCCACTGTATGAAGAACGTCTAACAAACTTGCGTTTGAAACGGGTAACACACGAAGGTGGCCCAACCAGCTAAACATCGAATCGTTCTTGTGGAGTGACACTCTTAATCGCGGATAAAGCCTCGAGATGAGGGATCCAGTTGGGGAGCATGTCTATCTCTCTGACAAGTGAGATTATAACATCATGTAGACTGGCTTTCATCAACAATTGAGCCTCTGATTCATCTGAACAATATATACTTATTTTTCAAGGAACGTTCGGTCATCAAGTGCTTATCTAACCTATCTCTATCTTACAAGGTTGGGGACGCGGACGGTAATGGTTTTGTGATAGAACCGTTCACTTTTGGTCGCGGTGAGAATTATTATCCCATGCGACCGCACAAAAAATATTACCGTACGCGTGACCAACTTAAAGGTGTCCGCGTCCCCTTCCATTTGAAAAGAAGGCCGTCACTCCCGTGACGGCCTTCCTCATTTAACAATCTATACAGCATTACTCCACATCTTCTTTAATGGCATCCAGTGGCGATTCGAGAAGCGTCAGATCTTCGAGGTACTTTTTCGCCAGCTTGAACGTATTGGCGAAATAGAGACCATCACATAATCTTTCATCCAAGACATATCCAAGCTCGCAGACGGATTTTTCAACGACGACATCATTTTCAACCATCGGCATTTTTTTGACCTTACCCAGGGCAATAAAGACGCCGGTGGTTCCAAAATCATAGAGATGGTGATAAATATAGTCGAGCTTGATCGATTTTAAATAAGTAAAAAACATGCTTGTATGAAATGGGCTGGCCTTGATCATCCCCGCCGGCATGAGATTATGCCGATCGAGCCATTTTACAGTTCTCACGGCGGCCTTGACCAATGGTCCAGGCAGGGACATGAATTTCGCCGCCAGCTGATCTGTCTCATTCTGAGTGTCCCCAAGGTTTTCACGGATGACATCATCCACAATCTGAGCAATTTCAAAAATGGACTCTTTCCCGGTAAACATAAACTTTACCGTGGTTTCTTCGCCATCATCATGCAGAGAGCGCTTGACGGCCATAGAGATTGAAATATGGTTCCTGGCATAATAACGGCCATTCATGACGAAGCGGTTGATTTGAGGCCGCTGTGCCAGGACGCGGACAAAAACCGCAATAAAGACATGTAAATAATTCATTTTGACGCCACTTTCGCGTTTTGCGTGAATGTAGTCGTCTATATGCGCCGTAACAAGCGTTTGCTTGTGGTAGATCAGGGCATCGCTCCTGCGTTCCATGATATAGGGCATTATTTTTACAAAAGGACTGAGACTATTAATGCGGCGACCATCAGAACGCGGCATGGGGATTCCTCCTTGAACTGCATATTCACAAAGCTTTGGCAATTAATCCATGGTTATTTGAATGCCTACTAGATTAATACTATTCGACGTTGATCTGAGAAATTCCTTCATGCGCCTAAATTAATACAGGGCGAAGACAGGGTTATAAAATTCCCTCCTTCCAAATGGTTGAGGGATTTTTTTTGCGCCTTCAGCCATCCCGACTTTAGCCCATCCAATTCATTAAAACAACAAATATTAAACTATTATCAATAATTATATATTGATATTCGATATATTTGTGCTAAAATAGACTTACCAAAAACCTGTGAGGTGACTTTCATGAAACGTTATTCTACGCTTTACCTAAGGATCGCCGTGGTCCTCATTGGCCTGCCGGTACTGGCTATCTGCCTATTTTGGCTGCCACATGCCATAGATTACCTGCGCGTGCCGGTCACCATAGGCGCTTATTTGGCAGCAATTCTGTTTTTCGCCATACTTTACAAAGCTTTTCGTCTGCTGAGTTATATCGACCAGAACAAAGCGTTCTCGACGCTGTCTGTCGCTGTGCTGAAGCAGATCAAGCAATTTGCCTTTTCCATCAGCTTGATCTACGCGGTGCTGATCCCTTTTCTCATTCCAATTGCGGACGCGGATGACGCACCCGGACTCATGGGACTGCCTTTAATTTTCATTTTCGCCTCATCCGTGATAGGGGTCTTTGCTGCAGTACTTGAGCGACTGCTGCAGGATGCAATTGCCATCAAAGAAGAAAACGACTTGACTGTGTGAGGTGACGGACATGGCAATTATTGTTAATATCGATGTAATGTTGGCCAAACGAAAAATGAGTGTAACTGAGCTGACTGAAAAAGTCGGCATTACCATGGCCAACCTCTCCATCTTAAAGAACGGCAAAGCAAAAGCCATCCGGTTTTCTACACTGGAGGCCATCTGTAAGGCTCTGGACTGTCAACCGGGCGATATACTGGAGTTCAGGGCGGATTGACTTTTAAGCCAGACTGACGTTTTCAAAATACGCCCTTCAACCAACCTAATGAATTTGAAATGCGCCCTGGGAGGCTTCTATGAAAATCAAACTCATCCAGCCCGCCATGCTGCAGCGGCCCATGGATACCCAGCTTAAGACGAGAATGGCGCCGTCTCTTGCGCTGCTCACCCTGGCAAATCTGACACCCGAGATCCATGAGATCGTCATGGAAAACGAAAATGTGGAGACCTTGAATTTTGACGATCCTGCAGATCTGGTCGCCATCACAGTCACCGTCGACGTCATGAACCGGGCCGCTGAAATTTCAAAAGCCTACCGCGCCCGAGGCATCCCCGTCATTGCTGGCGGGATTCACATCACCTCAGATCCGGAGAGTGCAGCAGACAGCTTCGATGCCATTTGCATAGGCATGGCGGAGCACGTCTGGCCAATGATACTAAAAGATGCAGAGAACAAAACACTAAAAAAAATCTACCATGGTGCCAACGTCCTGTCTGCTAAAGACATAGTCTCACCTGGTTATGACAGCGTCGATCCGGACAAATATCTCTACACCAATATCATCACCGCCAGCCGGGGTTGCCCCTTCAAGTGCGACTTCTGCTACAACAGCTGCCAGCACGCTGAAGAAGTCTTCCTCAACAGACCCGCAGAGGATGTCCTACGGGATATCAAAACGCTGAACACCAGACATATCATGTTTATCGACGACAACTTCATAGGCAATCCAGCATGGACCAAAAATTTCTTAAGTGCGATCAAACCGCTGAAACTGAAATGGAGCGCCGCAGTCTCTTCCAACATAGTGGACATGCCCGACCTGCTGGACGACATGAAGGACACCGGCTGCAAAAGCCTGTTTATTGGCTTTGAAAGCATAAACAGCGCCGCTGTAGGCGCTGTCCATAAGACTCAAAATTGTGTGTCGAAATATGAGCGGTTGGTGGAAGCTCTCCACAATAGAGGCATTATGGTCAACGCCAGCTTTGTCTTTGGTCTGGATGAAGACGACCAAACGGTATTTGAAAACACCTTAGAGTGGATCGTCCGAAACAAAATTGAGACGGTCACGTCCCATATTCTAACGCCCTACCCGGGTACGAAACTGCACGCTGATTTTCTGAGAGAAGATCGAATCACAGATTTCAACCTATCCCACTACAACACCGCCCATGTGGTTTATCAACCAAAAAACATGACCCCAGAGGAACTCTATAGCGGCTATCTGTGGATTTACAAAGAAGTCTACAGTTTTAAGAACATCCTCAAGCGGCTTCCCAAGCACAAGCGGCAATGGGTCCCCTTTTTGGCCTTTAATCTCTTTTACAGGAAATTTGGCAAATTGACTGAATGGTTGTGCTTGAAGCTGACTTTTAATACCATCGGCAAACTCTTCAGGAGGATTGCCTACTTGACAAGGTAAAGTCTCAACGGCCGGACCCGGACGCCCCCTCAGCATTTACAGACGCCTTGATCTCCCCGTCAGACAAAAAATCCGCCAGCAAAAGATCTACCATGCGTCCGTAACTCTTGACACCGTCCGCCTGCCGGTTGGTTTTCAGATAGGTATCATTGATCTGATCCGCGGTGTCGTTGACTTCTCCCTGATAGGGTTTCCAGAAGGCACTGTAGGCTGCCAGATCCTTGTTCAAACCCTCACCGTAGCGCTGCCTCAGCTCGAAATAGGCCTCCGGGTCTTCACGGTAAAGCGCATTGCCGGCATGGATCAGCGCCAGCACCGTCCCGGAGTATTGAAAGTCCGCATCCGGATGGCTCATGCAGGCAAGATACGCGGCGTAATTGGCCTCATCTTCCCTGGCAATGCCCATTTGGTGGGCTTTTTCATGCATAGCGTTGGCAGGCAGCAGGAGGTCCGGCACGCGGCTGTTGACGTTGGCTTCGCCGGTAAAGGGCATAAAGATCCCGGTTATACCCGTGTACAGCATGGCCTCAGACAGCCACACGGCTTTGGGCGGACCCCAGCTTCCTCGAAAAATTGCTTCGACCTCGCCGAGCTGATCATAGCCGAGTACCGTTCTTGAAAATACATCTTGTCGATCAGATGCCAATTTCATGACACCTTCATCATTCATCGGCTGAATTTTCCTCAGTTCATTGGCCTGATCCACCAACCGCTCTGAAAGCGCGTAAAGCTCCTCCACCGCATAAGGCCTGACTTCCAGGCCGATGGTCACTGCAAGCGGCTGCCGGCTGTAATTCAGCCCCCAGATCAACATAAACATGACATAAACCGCAGAGAGATACACTGCTGCGTGATAAAGCAGTTTAAGAGCACCACCCTTTATCAGACGAAACGCCAGCGTTATAATCAACACCACTAAAGCAATTCCATGCCCCACGAACAAAATTTCTGCCAGTGAAAATGGCAACAACCCCGTTGCGGTGCTGATCCCCTGCATCACACTTTTTTGCACAGAACCGGCATAATATTTTTCGAGCACCTCAGGATGCCGCGCCAACCAATGCCCCAGCCCGTAAAAGACGGGGACCATCAGGATCCAGATCAAGCTTTTTGGCAGTTTTTTCAAACGAAAAAGGACGTCTCTCACAGGGTTTCACCTCTTCTGAAACCATTGTATGAGACGTCCTTTCCCGCGTCAAGGGATCGACATATTATGGACTATTTAGTTGGATCGTTGAGCACACCAATAAAGAGCGGCGTAGCTGTCTCTGTGTCCAGGATGGCATAGACGAAAGGTCTGTCAAAGCTGATGGCTTCATCGAACATTGGCATGGAGGTCAGAGAAGCTTCAACAGAGGTTACAGCTGCTGCTTCAGTGCCCTTCTCATCCGCACGGATGAAAGTCTTATGCTGAACCGCGCTGATAAACAAATCTTTTGCGCGACTTGGCTGCATCAGTGAAAAGTCCGCTTCGCCAGGAACAAAGGCTTTACCCATGCCAAGCTTCTCAAGTTCATCCAAAAGGCTGTCCTCATAGCGGGTTTCGAATTTAGGGAATGACAAGTCGACAGTTTTTGAGGCCGCCGTATTCATTAAAGCTTTAAAAGTTTCGGGATCCATGGATTGGATCCACGCCTCAGGACTCATGCCCTCCTCAGGGAGAACTGCCAGCATAGCCATTCTCGGATTCACATAAGGCAGTAATACCCCTTTTCCCAAGTCGTTTTCAACGACCTCCAGACTCATGAGTTTGTGCATAAAGTCTGTTTCCTTGCTGCCTTCAGGTGTCTCAAAAGGTTGTGGAAAAGTACTTTCCGGGGAGAATTGTGACTGCCAGTCCGCTTTGAAATAAATGGCGTTGATGAGATACATCACCACTGCAGGATCGATTTCATCCACGATCTGATCGATTGTCTCACGAGTGGCTTCACTCACCCAATTATTGATCACTTTGACGGCATCCGGATTATCAAAGTCGAGACTGCGTACTGCAGCTCCAAAATAGTCCGCGTTTTTCTGAAGAAAGTCTGGATCCGCCTCAAAGCCATCTCTGAGCCAGATGCTGTTCGCTATGCTGAGGGTGAAGCCCTCACTTTCTGTTGTAATAAGCTTCAAGTAGTTGCCGGCAAAGTTATTGACGATTTCCGGCGTCAGGTCTGCGGCTGAGAGCGCTTCCAACATGGCGGTTCGAGTGTCACTGTCCGCACCGTTCAAAGTCATGGCCAGCGCCAAATAGACTGAAACCGGTGAAATCATCCTGTTCTCCTGGTCTTCCGGCATAGCCTGGATCAACTTCCATGTAAAAGCATTCAAGCTGTCGAGCACTGCCTGATCCTGCTCTGCTGTTTGACCAACTGGTGTTTTAGGCACCACGCCTTCCATCAAATCTGCACCTGAAGATGTATTCGCCTGCAGGCCACATCCTGTCACAATCAGGGATAAGGCTACCAGGACCGCTGTAAGTTGCCCCAGTTTCCACTTTTGTTGAATTCTCATTAGATGTCCCCTCCTCTATGCTTAGTAGCTTAGTTGTATGACTTATACCCTTAAGACGTCATACAGAGGAAAAGGGTTCCGTGTGTCTATATTACCCTACAAAATCTCATTCACCACTTGCATCATCTCATCCGCACTGCTGACGGACTTCGTGCTGAGCTGATAAGCCCGCTGCGTCATCAGCAGCTGTGTCATTTCATCCAGCAAATCAACATTAGAACGTTCAAGGCTCTTAGGAAAGATCTTTCCAAATGCTTCCGGTCTATCACTGCTGTTAAAGATGTCTTCAGGGGCTATAGCTTTAAAAGAACTTTTTCCAGCTCCCAGTAGCCGATTATGATTCTGAATATCAAAAAGCTGAATCTTAGCCATCAGCGTTAACTCTCCAGAATCATCATCTCGACTAAACACTTCTCCGTTTTCTGAAAGACTCAATTTCTCAATATCCCAAGTTGATGGATCAGTATGAAAGATCATATCCAATCTTCGACCACTAGCATCACTCATGACACCTTGATTTAAGGTAAATTCGCCTTGGCGAGTCAGAAATAATTGATCTGATTGATCTCTTACACCAAAAAAACCAGGACCTTCAATCGCCATATGAAAAAAATCATCCGAAGGCACAAGAGTGCCTTGACGAAAATCAGTGAAATTCCTAACTGTTTTAGTACCAAGAGAGATGCTTCTTCGATCCTCAGGAACTTCTGCAGAAAGACTCACTGAATCCGCAGACATAGAATGGCGCATTTGTTCTGAAAACGAAGTTGTCATTTTTTTGAAGCCCACTGTTTGAAGATTAGCTATGTTTCCAGAAAGAGTCCCTAATTTCTGTTGTTGAGCCATTAGGCCGCTTTTTCCGATCTGCAGCATTTTATTCAACAATGATCCCACCTTTTATAGTTTGCCAATCTCATTCGCTGCCCGATTCATTGTCTCATCAAGAGTGTTTAAAATGCGTTGCTGTGTTTGTAGTAATCTTCCCGTTGACATCATGTCTATTAAGGCTTCAGCAGCCTCAACATTAGATGTTTCAAGGGCGCCTTGATAGATTGTCGTCTGGTCAGAATCTTCCAAATTATCAATGCCCGTACGGTAATACCCACTATCCATAGTTTCAACCCGCTCGTTTTGAATTGGTCGAACAACTATCAATCTCCCAATTCGCTGCTGGTCTGCAAAAATGCTTCCATTAGCGGTCACTACAATGCTTTGTCCAGGTTCTGTCTGAACATACTCTAAATTACCCGAATCTCCGTTCTTCAGTAATTTCAAACCAGATTTATTTGTCCAGATACCATCGCTGTTTTGCTGAAGCTCGCCGTCTCTAGACAACAACACTCCGAGCGGTGATTCAAACTTGAAGAAACCCTCTCCTTCAAGTGCGAAATCCATAGCATTACCCGTCTGAAGAATAACACCTTGTTCCCAGTCCGTATCATAGCCAGAGATACTTGTACCCAAAGGCAGTGAACCTAACTCAAATGCCGATTTCCCATTTCCTGATGCATGATTAGCCAGCACCTCAGAAAAAGAAGCTTCAGTTAATATTTCTTTAGACTTGAATCCAACAGTGGATATATTTGCCATATTGTTAGCATTGTTTTCTTGTTTTTTTTGTTGTACAAGCATACTCATTGCAGTTTTGTATACAGAGCGTATCAATTGACTCAACCCCCCCTAGATCCTTAGATCGTCACATGCTCAATTGCATAAGCAGTGCGCCGAGCCAAAGACCAGCGCCAAAAAAAACCATGGGGATCCCTGATTTATTTATGATTTTTTTGAAAGATTGAAGAGTAATTGGACTTCCCCCTTATGCATTTTCAGTTTTTTTGCAATTTCATCTAATGAGATGCCACGATCTGTCATTCTCGTGATCTGATCTATCTGAGACTGGTATCTATCGGAAAAAACTTTGTCACGTTCAATGGTCGTTCCACTGGATGATAAATGTGAGGTGTCTTTAATGATCTGATCTGCTAACACTTCAAGAACGTGCTCAATTTTTAATAACCTTTGATCCATCTGCTTCCAGAGAATCTTTTCTATTGAGTCAATTTCATTATCTATAACATCTTTTTCAGGCAACACATTCTTTTTTGAATAGTTCCACAAAAGGAAACCCGATGTTATAAGTACAAATGACCCTGCAGAGATGTAGCCAAACATGCTCAATCACCTCCAAGCTTCCAGAACGTTTCTCAGTTCTGCTATAGCACGCATATGCAATTGTGAGACTCTCGGTACAGAAACATCAAGAATTAATGCAATTTCTTTGAATGTTAATTCTTCAACATAGTATAACTGTAAAATCAATTGATCACGATCTGAAAGTTTGAAAATAGCTTTGCTCAGGGCATCACTTAAAGCCTCTTTCAATATAGTTTCCTCAGGTAAAGGTGAATCTTGAGAGGAAATTTTATCAAGCAAACTAAAATCTGAATCTTCGCTAAATAACAATTCATCTAACGACATGATTGGTAATACAGCCATTGTCTGATATAGTACACCCAATTGCTGTACAGAGATTTCCATGTAATTGCAAAGTTCAAAATCACTTAAATGTCTCTGATACTGCTGCTCAAGCAATGATTTATGTTCATTGAATTTCTTCAATGAGGCTATCCGCTCTTTAGAAAGGGATCCATTTTTTCTTAACGCATCTAAAATACTGCCTCTAATTCTTATCCCCGCATAATGTTCAAAGGGGACACCATGTTTTTCATCAAATTTATCAATTGCGTCCATTAACCCAATTATTCCTGTGTTAACAAGATCATCCCGTTCAAACTCTAACTTGGATATTCTGATTCGATTGACTACTTTGTTGACCAGCGGAAGATGCTCCATGATCAATTGCTGTCGGTCAGTATATATCATAGCTTCCAATCACTAGCCTCCTCTGGTCACATCTATCACAGGTCATATTGTCGATTTTGTCTTATTTTTGCAAAGACATAACGAATAATCCTATCCTCGAAAGAAGGTTTCAATCCAGAAAAAGAGATCCCATAAGTGTATCCTGTCTTCCCTGATTGCATTCTTAATTCGCGATAACAAATATCACCAATAAGAGTCAGTGTATGATCCTCTAATTCAAATCTAAGAAGAACAGATTGACCCGCATCAATTTTTTCCTCAATACTCAAACAAACACCACTTGCGCTTAAATTTAGAATCCAGCCATCAAAAATATCACAGTCCTGTAGTTTAAACAAATCTAAGCTTTCCGAGTGAACCATTTGCTTTTCAATCTCTTTCACATCATTTAACATAGCAACATAATGCACATGCAAATTCACAATGGCTCTAACATGCTGTCTGCGCTGCAATTCCCCCAAACATCTATTCACTCTCAAGGTATACATAGGGAGATCATCTTGTGTTCTATGAACGATCTCAGTCTCTAGTGTGTAGACCCGCTCCTCACCATATAGAAGTATTGTATATTTTGCCCCTTTCTCCAATAATCGTTCTATTCCATTTTGAACTGGTGGTCCTATCATGAGTTGATCTTCTTCAAAATCTTGTATAAAACTTCGAGAAGATGTCATATCTTGCAGAATAATATCTACTTTCTGATATATTTTTATGCTTGATTTCCACTTTTCCTTCACCTTGACCTCCTGACAGACCTCAATTAGGCCCCAAATACTTTAATGAATCTAAACACTAAATCACCCAATGAACTCCATGAAAATTCGCTGTTTCTTTCAAGCATTCGGTCACAAAGTGTCGTAATATTTCTGCTGGCCAAAGTGACTGGATATGCAATCAGAAATGGAATCTGTCTTGAAACAGCATCACGAACCTTCATATCTGTAGCGACATATCCTAACAGCTCGATTTTGGCATTTAAAAACGTACCAATCACCTTATCGAGTCTTTCATAGGTTTCTTGTGCTTGTTTTTGTCCGGACACTTGATTCACAATTAGATGAATACGGTGCTTAATTTCAAAAACAGATAATATTTTAACCAAGCTGTAGGCATCTGCCATTGCAGTCGGTTCAGGAACTGTTACCAAAATGACTTCATGAGCGACTGAAGCAAAAGAAATCAATTTAGCGTCAACGCCCGCGCCTGCGTCAATCATGATTACATCATATCTTCCACTTCCAATCAGGGAGGTAATAAACTCCTTAATGACTTCATCCTGGCTGTTCTGAAGGGAAAGCATTCCACTTCCTCCAGGCAGTATGTCAAGTCCATCCTGATAATGTATGAGTATATCATCAATAGGTTTTCCACTTTCAAAAAAATCCATTAAAGTACTGCGACTGGCAACACCCGCTAATATATCCAAATTAGCCATTCCGAGGTCGCCATCAATTAATAGGACTGATTTCCCTGACTGATTTAATGCTATCCCCAAATTAATAGTGATGTTTGATTTGCCAACACCACCCTTTCCACTCACAACAGCGTAGACTGTCACATTTTTTGAAGGCTGAAGCATTTTTTGTTTCAATTCATGCGCTTGGTCTTTCATCATGCTCTACACCCTCCCAGAGGTATGACAGTAATGCTTTGCTGTCTGCACGCACTAAATCATCAGGTACGTTTTGTCCAGTTGTAATGTAGGCTAAAGGTTCTGACATACGGCGCACATAAGAAAATAAACGAGTTTGATTATCCATCTCATCCAGTTTTGTTAATATCGTACAATCAATGCCAATTTCGCGGTAAGTATCTAAGGTTTTTTCAAATATTTCCAAATCCAGCGTAGCGGGTACAACTGCGACTTTATTCAAGTGTTCAATTTCATTAAGATATCGGCTGATGTCTTCAATTTGTTGTTGATTGCGGTAACTCGTTCCAAGGGTGTCAATTAAAATCAAGTCACACGTCTTTGATAATTTTAAATAACTCGGTTTCATCTCAATCGGTGTCATGACAGTTATCATCGACAAATCCATAATATCAGCATAAATCTTTAACTGTTCGACCGCTCCAATTCTATAAGTGTCAATAGTGATTAATCCGACCTTTTTCGAATGCTTCAATTTGGCGTGTGCTGCAATTTTTGCTATAGTTGTAGTTTTACCTACACCTGTCGATCCAACAAAAGCAACACAGCCCGAATCTACAATATCGGAAAAAGTCAACTGATCTAATGTCTCTTGCAGAAAATGGCGAATCAGCATGTTTTTTAACTTTAAATCCTGCATGGTAGCTAGGCGATTCACAGAAGCAAACCGCCTGAATTCTTCAATACTTTCCAATTCTCTCGTCAGCATTGAATCTTTTGCTGCCGATCCCGCCCATAGGTCCTCTTGAATCTGCGGCAAAGGCGTTTTAGCTGATAATCCGGCCGTTGAAACCGCACCCACGGATTTTTTATTTATTGGTCGCTGTTCAATTGCCATAGTAACTTCAAGTTGCTTTGGCTTAAAAAAACCCCAAAAACCTTTCTGTCGAATAATCCTTTGTGTCAGAAGAATGGCGTCATCTCCCAATGACGCTTTGCCGCGCTCAAACGCTTCAGCCATATCTCTTACTATGTATTTTTCAATTATCATGTATATCCACCATCCCAACCGATATCAAATCTACGCGGTGATGAATTTCTCCTAGTGACAGCACTGCCAATTTGGGTAGACTTCCCGAAATCAGGTTCTTAAGTGCTGCTCTTATTCGAGGGGCAGCAAGGACAACCACTTGATCTGTTGTCAGTGTTCCTATTTCCGCCTGAACCTGAATATCGGCAATCAATTGTGATGCCATTTCTGGATCTAATGCCGGAAATGATCCCTGCAACGATTTCTGTATGTGTGCATTAATCAAATCTTCAAGCCTGCCACTCAACGTAATCACATGCAGTTTTCCATCTGAAGATAACCAGCGACTTACTATTGAACGACTCAATGTATGCCTCACATATTCTGTTAACACTTCAATATCTTTGGACATCGTACCATAATCGGCGAGTGTCTCCAGGATTGTTCCTAAGTCATTAATCGCTACGCCTTCCCTGACAAGATTTTGTAGAATTTTTTGAACTTCCCCAAGTGACATGATTCCTGGGATTAGCTCATCTATGACAACGCTATACTGGTCTTTTACATCCTCCAGCAGTTTTTGTACTTCCTGTCTGCCAATCAACTCATCTGCATGCATCAAAATGGTTTCTTTTAAGTGAGTCACCATAACCGTTGTCGCATCCACCACCGTGTATCCATGTAGCTCAGCGTTAGACTTTTCTGACAATTCTATCCATAATGCTTTGATCCCAAAAGTTGGTTCTATTGTTTCAATGCCTTCCACAAGGAAGGCACCATTCCCAGGGTCCATTACCATAAGTTTATTCGCGAAAATTTCACCTTGTGCAATAGGATTTCCCCTAAGAAGAATATTATAGGCATTGGGCTGGAGACTTAAATTATCGCGTATCCTTATGGGTGCTACCACAAAACCCATTTCGGAGGCGCACTGCTTTCGGACCATCAGAATACGCTCCAATAGATCCCCGGAGTCTGCACCGCTGTCAACTAATGTTAAAAGCCCGTACCCAATCTCAATGGCCAGTACATCTTTCTGCTTTGCAATTACCTGATGATCTGGCTGTCGTTCCGAGTGAGTCATTGCTGACTCGCGTTCTGTGACCACGGCCTGTATCTTCCGTTCATTATCTCTTAGCTGCCATCCTACGATTGCGCTTAAAAATGACATAATTAAAAACGGAAACGTTGGGAATGCGGGCACAAGGCCAAACATGAAGAGTACAACAGAAGAAACCATCATGACTTTGGGCTTAGCAAACAACTGATTGCCTAAATCTTTTCCAAAACCATCACGACTGGCAGATCTCGTCACCAAAATACCTGCGGCTACCGAAACCAAAACGGCTGGCACCTGTGAAACCAGTCCGTCGCCGATTGTCAATTTTCCGAATTGATCAATTGCTTCACCAATGCCTAAACCCTTTTGACCAGCAAAAATTGCAATGCCACCTACAAAATTTATAAGGGTTATGATGATACCTGCGATCGCATCCCCCTTTACGAATTTCGACGATCCATCCATTGCTCCATAAAAATCAGCCTCACGTTGTAGGTTTAGTCTCCTTTGTCTTGCTTCCTCTTCTTGAATCATTCCTGCGTTTAGATCCGCATCAATTGCCATTTGTTTTCCCGGCATCGCGTCCAGTGTAAATCTCGCTCCAACTTCAGCTACGCGGGTTGCGCCGCTCGTGATGACAATCAACTGAATGATAATGATGATCACAAAGACAACTGCACCAACAATATAGCTGTCACCAGTTACAAATCCAGCAAAGGCATTTATGACTTGGCCAGCATTGCCCTCACCGAGAATCAGCTTTGTACTGGATAGGTTTAATCCAAGTCTATAAAGTGTTAGAAGCAGCAAAAGCGTGGGAAACGCTGAGAATTCAAGTACATCCCTGGTGAATAATGTTAAAAGCAGCACCGTCACAGAGAGTGAGATATTAACAACAAGCAAAAAATCAAGCAATCCAGGTGGTACAGGTAATAGAATGATGCTAATAATGCCAACGACGGCGAAAGCCAATATGACATCCATATTTTTTCCAAAGAAACTTGACCATCTGTCATTTGGTATTTCCATCAGGCTTTGCCTCACTTCCTTTTAGAATTCTCGCGATATATCAGCGCCAGCACTTCCGCCATGGCTTGATATAGAACAGCAGGAACTTCCTGCCCAACTTCGATTTGCTTGTAAAGCTGTTGTGCCAATGGTTTATCCTCGACAAATGGGATCTGATGCTGATTAGCGATCCTTTTTATATTCTCCGCTACGAAATCCAACCCTTTCGCAATGACTATAGGTGCTTGATCCTTTTTATCATCGTAGCGTATTGCAACGGCATAATGTGTCGGGTTGGTAATAATCACTGTAGCCTCAGGTACCTGCTGCATCATTCGCTGCTGTGCCAACTGCTTCTGCTTCTGACGTCTAAAGGATTTAACCAACGGATCGCCTTCGAGCGACTTATATTCCTCTTTAACTTCCTGTTTTGTCATACGCATGCTTTTTCGAAAGTCAAAGCGCTGATAAAAATAATCTGCACCGCCCAAAATAACCATCAAAATCGCTACGTTGATAAGAAGTCCGCCTAACAAACCAGTAAAGAGTCCGAATAGTTTACCTGTGTCCATTTGAGATGCTCTCATCAGGTCATCCAATTGGCTTATCAGTGTATTCCACATCACCAATCCAACCAATGTCAGTTTAAGCAAATTCTTTATTAATCCTACAAATGCCTTTTGAGAAAAAATATTTTTAAACCCTTGAATGGGATTTAATCGCTTAATATCAGGCTTTAACGGATCTGTAGTTATCAGAAATTGTGACTGAAACAAGCCGCCTATAACCCCTGCGGTCATCATAATGAGCGCTATGGGCGCAGTCATGAGAGCCGCTTCAGATAAATAAGATTTAAAAAGAACGCCAGATGCTTGACCTGCGAGTTCAGCGTATAGTCTGTTACTAAGTGCATTCCTGAACATAATAATTGATTGCTCATATAGCAATGTTAGTAGGACTGTGAGTAATACGGCCATTATTGCCAGTGAGATGGCAGCGCTTAGATCTTGACTTTTCGGAATCTGGCCCTTCTTTTTTGCATCCTCTAGCTTCTTATGAGAAGGTGCTTCGGTTCGGCTATCTTTTTCTGAAGCATCTGAAAACCAAAACATACCCGGTCGATCAATACTTCCCACGCCTGATAATACCAGCCGATTTGAAACTATTATTGACAGTCCAAGCTTTTTCATAATACTTTGTGAAATCAGTCTCCAGTCATCATGATACACTTGCTTGCTCCTCTTCGACTTATTATGACGCCAACGAGATCCATTGCTCTAAGTATGGCATCATATCACCCACTACTTTGATCAAATTTCTAATTAGAATTGGCAGCGCCATGGCAGAAAAAAACAGTCCTGTGAGTGTTTTTAAAGGCATCCCAAGCATAAGCACATTTAGTGAGGGAATTGTGCGTGAGACCAAACCCATCACTAAATCTGTCATAATTAAAACCAGAACAATAGGGATTGCAAGTTGGAATGCCACTGCAAAAAAATAACTAAAGGTTTCAATAATCCAATTTACACCGCTTGATAATGGAAACTGCTTTCCAAGGGGTATGATCTCGAATGACTTATAGAACGTCGCTAAAAGAAGGTGATGCGTATTTGTAATAAATATCAAAACCAATGCAGTCATTGCGTATAGTCGGCCCATAATGGCCTGGTTCATACCTGACATTGGATTATAAACAGCACTCATTGAAAAACCTATTTGGAAATCCACCAATTGACCTGCAATTTGAACAGAAGCAAAAACTAATTGCACAACAAAGCCCATGGCCAATCCCATGACTATTTCCCTGATCGCATACAGCAAATAAAGGGAATCCGATAGCTTTGGGTCTGCAGTTCCTGAAAATGCGTAAAAATAGATGCTAAGACTCAGAACAACTGACAGAAGTACTTTTAATGATAAAGGAATACCACGGTTAGAGAAAGGAGGCGCAGTAGCGACGAACGACCCTGTTCTTAGCAGAATAAGCATTATAATTAGAAGATTCCAGTCAGAGGGGATCATTTACTGAATCTCCGCGATCATCAGAATCACCTTCTGTGTGAAACTTAGCAGTAAATTCAACATATAACTTCCAAAAATTATCAATCCTACAAAAACAGCGATCATTTTGGGAACAAAGCTCAATGTCTGTTCCTGTATTTGTGTTGTTGCTTGCAAAACACTTATTATTAGACCAACCACCAATGCAATTAAAAGCACAGGCAATGAGATTTTTAGCATTGTCATCAGCGCTTCATTAAACACATCAAGTACCACAGATTCTGACATAACTACCTCCTATCTGAAGCCTTCAATTAACGAAGTCACCACCAAATGCCAACCATCTACCATTACAAATAAAAGTAATTTAAACGGCAGTGAAATCATCACAGGCGGAAGCATAAACATCCCCATAGACATTAAAATACTTGATACTACTAAATCAATGACAATAAACGGAAGAAATAGCAAAAATCCTATTTGGAAGGCAACCCTGAGTTCGCTGATAACAAAAGCCGGCGTCAATGTCACTAGAGAAACCTCCTCAGGCGTATCCGGATAGGTATCGGATAGTTTAATAAAAAGCGCTAAATCCTTTTCACGAGTGTTTGACAGCATAAATCTTTTAACTGGAATCACCGCTTTTTCAATAGCTTCTTCTTGTGTTATTGAGCCGGCAGTAAACGGTTTCAGCGCTTCCTCATTCACTTCAGTATATACAGGAGCCATCACAAAAAAAGTCAGGAATAAAGCCAATCCAATTACAACTTGATTTGGTGGTGCTTGCTGGGTGCCGAGAGCACTCCTCAAAAAAGACATGACCACCATAATTCTGGTAAAAGCACTGGTCAATATTAAGAAAGAGGGGGCCAGGCTCAGTATGGTGAGTAAAACCATAAGACCCAGTACTCCGGTAGGCCCTCCTCCTCCTTCAATTCGAAGTGCATTGCCAAGATCTACTTCCAACGTCGTGGCAAAGGCAATCCCCAATGACATTATAAAACATTGTATCAACATTATGAAAACAACTAATCGATAGATCCTGTCTTTCATGATGTTCTCCTTAATTTTTCTACCGCTCCAGATAAATATTTACTAAAAACATCATTTTTATCCATTTCCGAATCAATGAGTTCTGCCGGATCTATATCTCTTAGAATAGCAACACTTTTTTCACTCGATGCCAGCAGATGATGATGATCTCCAACTTTGACAATAAACAATAATTGGTTTTTTCCGATAGATATTTTTTCTATAATATGTATATTTTTGCTTTTCATATTCATCGCTGTCATTTTTGCTGTTAGTCGAAGACTTAGATACGCCAATAAAACAACCGCGGGCAAGGCTACGATTAATTTTAATGCGTTGATCCAGAAGGTTTGATCTGTCATTCCTTAACCTCTCTTTTGTGGCAATGTTCTATTCTTTTCATTGACTTCAATATCATTGAATTAAAAAATCAGTGAAATACAGGTTATATAGAATATCTTGTTCAAACAACTGATTAAGTTGATCCAACAGATCTAGCCTAATAATTTCTAACGTTTGAGCTTCTGAAATTTCGCTCTTCGACAGCCCTCTCAAATGCTGAATCACAACATCTCGAATCTGCGGCATGCGAAGATCAATGATGGCTTTTGATTCATCATCTAAAATTGAAAGTGTGATGCTTGTTTTAAGAAAGTGGGTGGTACGCTCATCTTTTAAGTTCACCAGAAAACTGTCCAATGGGATCATCTGCTCTATCTGAGGTTTCTCCAGGAATTTTTGCATCCCAAATGGCCATTGACCCGTTTTAAAGTATAGCCCGCCAATTATTGAAGCCAATATAATAAAAAGGAGAATTCCAACGACTGGAATCCATTTCATCCTTTTTCTCTTGACGGACTTGGAAAATTTTTTTTCTTCAGCATTAAGTCGTTCTTCCATTGGATCCTCCTGTTTCGTGATCAATTATGATCAGAAGATTGACTCGCCGATTTAAAGCACGATTCTCATATGTGGAATTTGGAACCAATGGCTGAAATTCTGCGAATCCTGCTGCTTTTAACCTATCAGGCTCAATCTGATGTCTTTGAACAAAGTATCGTGTCACTTGAACCGCGCGGTCCACTGATAATTCCCAGTTAGTTGGATACTTATCCGTTTGAATAGGCTGATTATCAGTGTGACCTTGAATTTCAATATCATTATCTATGGTGGTAAGAAGTTTAGAAATTGTATCAAGGAGCATTTGACCATCAGTTTTGATTTCCGCTTTACCAGACTCAAATAGGACAGCTTCACTGATATTAACTAAAACACCTTTTGCGTTATAAGTCACTTCAAGATCCGCACTCAGACCATTTTCTTTGATAAACGCCTGGATCATCTCGAACATCTCCACGATTTCTGAGTCCAGGGTGGTCTGATCCTTACTTTGGGGAACCTGCATCTGTACCATAGGGTCAAATGGCAATTGATCAGCACCTGAGGGTGTCTCATTGAAAATCATCGTAGATGGATTGCCTGACAGCACAGATTGAAGCGAGGCTGCTGCTTGTTTAAATTTGATGATGTCCAACGTGGAGAAAGAATAAAGAAGAATAAAGAAGGTCAACAACAAAGTCATTAAATCAGAAAAAGTAACAATCCATCCTTGCGACCCGCTGGATGCTTCATCGAAATTTTTTTTCCTCCTTCTCGCCATTAAGCAGCCTCATTCCGCTTCAGTTCCAAATAAGCCTTTCGCTCCTTTGGATTCAGGTAGGTCATGATGATTTCTTCAACGACCCGTGGATTTGTGCCTGCTTGAATTTCAAGTATGCCAACTACAATCATCTCACGTCTGTAAATCTCACTTTTTGTTTTGATTCTTAAGTTGGTGGCAATTGGCACCAGAACCAGATTCGCAAAAAAAGATCCATAAAAGGTAGTGATCAAAGCAACTGCCATACCGGAGCCAATGCTGGAAGCATCCTGAAGCTGACTAAGCATGACAATAAGACCTATCAATGTCCCAAGCATACCAAATGCCGGCGCCAGTTCTCCCCAGGTTTGAAAAATATCTTGAGAAACTTTATGACGGTTTTTGGTGGTCTCTATCTCTATTTCCATAACATCCCGGATGACTTCGGGATCCATCCCATCAATGACCATTCGTATGCACCTTACGATAAAATCATCATCAATGTCATCTAATTGATCTTCTAAAGCCAGTAACCCATCTTTTCGGGACTTTCTAGACATAGCAGTGAAAAGTTCGACCAAGTGAAGCAGGTTTTCTTCAGTATTCTCAGTGATTTTTTTAAGGGCAACCGGGATATTCTTCAAATCATCAAGCGGATAACTGATTGTCAGCGCACAGAATGAACCAAACAATGTAATGATGACAGAGGACAAACTCCAGAAACTCTTTAAATTGCCCGCGAGGGCAATTGAGACGATGATCAGCGTTACCCCCGCGAACATAGCTATTAATGGAATGTTGTTTTTTTTCATTTTCGATCCTCCGAATGAACGAGCCGCAGCACGCCCCCAATCGACCGCTGATAAACTCGGATCCGTTCGATAATTTCAGACGGCGTCTCCTGAACTCTGATTCTATTACCATCTGTTAAAGTTATAAGCGTGTCTGGAACCAAATCGATTCTGTAAACCAACATCTCATTCAGAAAAAAAATATCACCTTTAAGCGTAGTTAATTCAATCACGCACCATCAGCTACCTTTTCAAATTCAGTAGTTCTTGCAGCATTTCGTCAGAGGTTGTAATCGTTCTAGAGTTTGCTTGATAAGAGCGGCTGGTTATGATCATTTCAGTAAATTCATTAGCTAAGTCAACATTGGACATTTCGAGATAACCCTTCCGAATGATTCCAAAGCCATTCTGTCCTGAATTTCCAAAAGAAGCATTACCTGAATTTTGAGACTGTCCATAGGTATTGCCGCCTTGTTTTTCAAGACCGCCGGCATTTGCAAAACGAATAACCGGGACCTGTCCGAGTTCGCGGTTGACACCGTCAGAATATCTTACCATCACCTTTCCTGAGCCATCAATGGTAAAAGATACTAACGATCTGATCTCGCCTTCTATATTGATGCTGTCCGGAATGACGATTGGCTTAAGATCTTCAGCTTCGACCTCTTCCATATTGATATCAGCTCCAACTGCTAACGTCGCGCCGGAATCATCCAGCGTAACATTACTGATCCCCATTAAACGAAAACCACTGCCCATGATTAAATTACCTGTGCTGTCTCGC
This sequence comes from uncultured Acidaminobacter sp., assembly GCA_964416305.1. Classification (GTDB taxonomy): domain Bacteria; phylum Bacillota; class Clostridia; order Peptostreptococcales; family Acidaminobacteraceae; genus Acidaminobacter. The sequence goes on from CAYQDM010000013.1 coordinate 57,384, forward strand.
AGGAATGAGCCATCTCGTGTAAATCTAAGCTCGTCCAGAGCTTGGATCGATTCAGATTCACACACTGCAAAAAAACCATTGCCTTCCAGCGCAAAATCAAGCTCTCTGCCAGTCGGCTGCAGTGATCCGTTTGTCATATTAGTGGAAATTTTTCCGACACTGACACCAAGACCGATCTGCTGTGGATTAATGCCGCCAAGGCCACCCTGAATCGGAGATTGACCGCTGTTGATCATCTCGCTGAGCAAGTCTTGGAATTGAGCAGTCCCTGATTTAAATGCAGTTGTACCTACATTGGCTATGTTATTCCCTATAACGTCCATTTTCGTTTGATAACTTCTCATACCACTGACACCGGAATACATGGATCTTAACATTTACATAACCTCCTGGTTTAGTATGGCTGCTTCCGTCGATCGGCAGCCTGGGCTTCCTCAATGAGGTCCGGCCCTTGATTTAGGTTCACTTAATGGTTACCGCGCTGTCAATCTGTGTTAAAATATTAATCTCATCCTGGACGGGTATAGCTGTTATAATCGTTCTATTCCCGACATTGGCTATGAATGCCGTTTCTTTAAAAAACATCACAGTATTTCTGCCGCCCTTCTTCTCAAGTTCATTCAATGCATATTTCATTTTATCAACATCTTCCGGATTTAACTTGATATTGCGTTGCTCAAGCCTTTGTTGAGCGTGAGCTGAAAATTTTAGTTCACTGGTTTGGTTTAAAAGCTGCCTGTCAAGTAGAGCTTTAAACCCACCGTGTTCTTGAGCCGTCGCTTGTGTTTTAAGCCCTGAGGTCTGCGTCTTTTTCGTCTCTATAATAGGCGGCTGCTGCACTCGAATCGCCATTAAAAAACACTCCCTTCCCATGCAGCCTTGCTCACTCAATCACCTGAACCGGACTTCCAACGCTCAGCACTTTTGGATAAGCATAAGTCTCACCATTCACGACATATTTGATTCCCTGCTGAGATATTTCAATCCGTTCAAGAATGCCTGAAACAACTCCTGTTTCCAAAGTTTCCAGATCAACCTGTTTTCCAATCATTGACATAGCATGATTCGTGGAATTCAAATTGTAAAGTGTGTTGAGTTGATCTGCCAAATTCTCGAGCTTTTCAATCATTGCGAATTGAGACATCTGTGCGATATATTCGCTGTTGTCTCCACCTGACATTGGGTCTTGGTACTTCAATTGAGCAGATAAAATTTTAAAAAAATCGTTTTTACCAATAAAGCTGCTTTGATCTGTCAAACTTTGCTTCTGCTGTGTTGATGCTGCTGTATTGGCAAAAATGTTCGTATTCTGAATATCCATAAATTCACCTCCTGTACAGTTACGCCCACAGATCAAGTTGATTTCGAATCCTAAGCTGCGCAATCACTTCGCCAGGTTCAGCTGTCATGTCGGTTTCTCTGTTTCGAAAAAATTTTTCTTGTGGGAATCGTTGATTTTTTTGGTGGAAAGCTTGTTCTTCCCGCCCGCTCTGACCGAATTCGAATCCACTGGTAATATTCAATTGTGTCTCAAAATTTCCTGATGTGATTCTTTGCTCAGTTAGCGATGTCGTCAGATTTACCAATTGCTTCTGGAGGATCGTCCGGGCAGCCTCTGAATCGACTTTTACCAACCCGGAAATAATCCCATCTTTTAACCTGATGTGAATCTCGATCTTTCCAAGGGTCTCAGGATGCAAGGTCATTTTCAGCACTCTGGTTTCACCCTCTTTGATGAGCTTCGCGTGTTCAGTAACCTGTTGTGGAATTTCAACTGGCCTTATTCTATCGGGCAACGCTTGTGCTTGATAAGTTTTTGGCGGTGCATCACCTATAAGCAATCCTTTTGATGACTCCTGATCTGATTTCAATTGGCTGCGATGCTTTGCTGCATCTTCTGGCACCTCACCTTCCATTAGAACGTTCGAATCAATACTATTCGAATGGTCTAAGCGCCTGGTTTGTTTAAGCCCCTGAAGGTTCTCTCCAAAATTTGGCGGAATTATTGTTTCGCGCATTTCACTGTCAGAGAGCTCTGACAAAAATAGATGACTCAGAGCGCTTTTAGAGGATGGGACGGCCACATTCTCAGATATAGAGTTCTTAGATATATTTCCAGTAGTTACTTTTGGGTCAAAATCCGCAGCCGGCTTATACGCCTTTGATGAAAGTTCAATTGATTCACTTCTAACAAAAGCGTTTAATCTGCCTCTTTCATTTTCCGCGATTAATTGTGTGTCAGACTGTTTGGTCATTTCAATACCCTCATAGTTCTGAGCTTTGGCAGATGCCTTATTCCTCATCATCACCGTGTCAGCATTCATTTCAAGGGGCCTTCCCGGGGACATGTCAAGCGGCTCTTTAATAACCTCACACTGCACTTCTTTTAAATTCTTCAGTATTGTCTCCGGATTAATACTTTCCCCTTGTGAGTTTATCTTCGAACACTGGTTTTCATTTAAGATCTTCCTTTGATCCAAAACACCGAGCAAGCATTCAGAAAAGGACAGCGTCTCAGAAAAAGACACTTCATCATCTGATTTACATGTATTTCTACAAGAACTTGCAGTTTTATGGTGTTGAACCGTACTGTTTATTTCTGTTGCTGATATTTGTAACACCTTTATTTTCACCTCCTCTTCTCCAGAATTCTATAATCTTCACCACCTCCTTAACGTCTTCTATGATAAAGGTTCACTGCAATTTCATCCAATGTACTTTGTGTCAGACGATCCTGATGGTCAGAAAAAGACTTCTGCTCATTCTCCCTATGACGCTCCAGCATTCTTACTTCCAATTGACCTTCAATCCAGCGTTGCTTTGCTGCAGCCAAGTCCTTAGCAGCCTTCTCTTCTCTGCAAAGGACCTCGTTCAAGCTGCTTCTTAAAAAATCGCGGTATGCATAGGTTAATTGAATATCAGCAGGTTTCAAATAATTCTCTTGAGACCCTAATTTTAAGCTGTTCTGATATCGCTGTTTGTGATTTTCACTTTCAATGCGAGTATTCTCATAAACGTCAGTCAATTCAGCAAGTTCTTTTTTTAATTGGGTTGCTCTGAAGTTTTTATGTTCTAATACTTTAGCCAAGCTGTATGATGGCTTCTTCAAAGGTAACACCCTCTTAATCGAAATTTTGAAGTAATTGATCAATTTTTTCCCAAGTAGATTGACAATGACTAAACTCATCAATCCTCTGTTTTAAAAATTGATCCAACTTAGGCTTTGTCTCAATCGCACGATCAACGGCCTGACTTGAACCAGGCTTGTAGGCACCTATCTGAATCAGATCTTCCGCCTCTTTATAAATGCCCATCATATGTCTCAATTTAGAAATCTGTTCCTTTTGATCATGTGAAACCAAGTCATTCATCAATCGGCTAATACTTTGAGTCACATCAATAGCAGGATAATGATTTTTTGCCGCAAGTTCCCGGCTCAATACAATATGACCATCAAGTATGCCTCGAACCGCATCAGTAATTGGCTCGTTCATATCATCTCCCTCTACAAGAACTGTATAGAAAGCAGTGATGCTGCCTCGGTTTGAAGTGCCACTTCGCTCAAGGAGCTTTGGCAGTAACGCAAACACAGAAGGTGTATACCCTTTTGTTGCTGGTGCCTCCCCAGCTGCCAAGGCAACTTCCCTTTGAGCCATTGCAAACCGCGTTACAGAATCCATCATCAGGAGGACATGCTTGCCTTGATCCCTAAAATATTCTGCTATAGCTGTTGCAAGAAATGCCCCTTTCAATCTGACCAACGGTGGCTGTTCTGACGTCGCACAGATGATCACCGATTTCTTAAGACCCTCTTCTCCTAAATCCTTTTCCAAGAAAGCTTTTACTTCACGACCACGTTCTCCAATAAGAGCAATTACGTTGATGTCAGCATCACTGTAACGGCTGATCATGCCAAGAAGAGTGCTTTTTCCAACGCCGCTTCCAGCGAAAACGCCTAATCTTTGACCATGACCGCAAGTTAAAAATGCATCTATTGCTTTAATACCTGTATGCATGATTTGTGAAATAGCTTTTCGCTGCAATGGATTTGGCGGACTCCTATATAGTGGAATCTCAGTATGACAATGATTTAGATTTTGATTCAACAGCATTGGCTTTCCCAACCCATCCAAAACCATACCCAACATACTTTCTCCAACATTTATAGTCATCGCCTTTCCAGTTGGTATGACAGGGCATCCTGTCATTATGCCATCCAACTCTCCCAAGGGCATCAAAATAACACTGTCACCCCTAAAACCAATAACTTCTGCCGAAATTGAATGTTGACTTGGTAAAATGATGTTGCAGATTTCGCCTACAAAAGACTTCATGCTTTTTACTTCAATAGTCAGGCCAATAACTTGGTCGACTTTTCCCGAATACTCAAATGGCTGAAATCTTTCCAAAACGTTTTGAAACCGCGAATAAGGTATCATATCTGTATAGCCTCTTGACTTGCTCTATGTAATGATAAGATTTCCGCCATCAGTTTTTCAATCTGCCTGCCTGGATGAAAAGCGATGATCTTGGCTTCGGTCTCGCAATGAATAGCATTTTTATCAATTTCATTGTTTTCCACAAACACCAATTTGCTTTCCGGGCAAAGATCCTGAAAGTTTCTTATGGTTGCATCCATTATCTCATAATCTTCCGGATGGAAATTACATACAATCCTATTGGATTGTGACAGTTCCTTCAACATTTGCCTAAGAGGCACTTTTAGATTTTCGGCTGACATATGAGACTGAACGAAGGTAGAAGCGACTTGAAAAGCCAACTGTATCAAATGCTCTTCATGGGTTTTCTCCAATAAAGTCAATAAGCTGTGGGTTGACTTCAAAAGCTCAACGGATTGGGTGGAAATCTCAGTAAGCTTCTGTTCCAAGCTTGCTGCAGCCTGGTTTAAACCTTCATTATAGCCTTCTTCAAAACCGCTCTGCCTTGCCTGGAATCTTATGCTTTGAGCTTCTGCACGCGCTTGGTCCAAGACAGCTTTTTCATATAGCTCCAGTTCTTCTAAAAAAGAGTCCGTAAGAAGTTCAGAATCCCTTAATTCTTTGTGTGGCATTTTGATAGAAATTTGATCTGAATGCTTCAGAACGGGCTGCTTGATGACATTATAAGATGATGGCATCCTCATCCGCCCTTCCTAAAATAATTTCCCCACTTTCTTCCAGTCGTCTGATGTGACCAACAATCTTTTTCTGAGCATCTTCAACCATTGAAAGCCGAACCGGACCTAAAAATTCAATGTCGTCTTTGAGTGTCTCAGCAGCGCGTTTCGATACATTGTTGAAGATAATTGATGCCACTTCCGTTGAGGCACCTTTCATTGCCAATGTCAAATCTTCGTTGTTAACTTCTCTCAACACCCTTTGTATCGCACTGCGATCCAAACTAACGATATCCTCAAAGACAAAAAGATTTGCACGAATTTGCTCAACTAATTCAGGGTGATCAACACCGAGTTCATCTAAAATTCGCTTTTCAGTACCTCTGTCGGCGGCATTTAGAATGTCCACAAGGGATTTCACCCCACCTACAGATTCCATTTCATTATCCACCACATTTGAAAGTTTGCTTTCTAAGACTTCTTCAATTTTTTTGACAACTGCTGGTGAGGTACTGTGAATTGAGGCGATACGATGTGCTACTTCCGTCTGAAGTTCATCCGGCAATTCGGAAAGAACTTGCGCGGACTTGTCTGGTTGTAAATAACAAAGAACAAGCGCTATAGTTTGAGGTTGTTCGTGTACAAGCAGTGTAGATAAGTGATGGGAATCTGCTTTTCGCGCGATTGAGAACGGCTTTTCATTATGTGCCATTTGGCTTAATGTTTCGATAATGCCTTGAGCACGTTGAGCTCCCAGTGCCTTGTTCAGAAGATTTTTCGCATAATCGAGTCCGCCATCCATATTAAACCTGCGTTTGGAAACAAGTTCCATGAATTCTTTTGTAACCTTATCACTTACACTCGGCTCAATCTGCTTGAGATTGGCAATTTCATATGTAATTCGCTGAATTGTATTTTCTGGCAAATGGCGCAAAACTGATGCTGAAGCCTCAGGGCCGAGGCTCATTAAAAGGATCGCGGCTTTCTTTATACCGTCATTCTGCTCTTTCAATATCTTGCTCAAAAGCCTCACCTCTTATAAATTTGCTTAAGATTCTCTAACCCAGTTTTTCAAAAGCTCTGCAATTTCCTGCGGACGCTCTGATGCAAATTCTTGAAGAGAATTCCCTGGTTTTTCAATGGCTCCAAAAAGATCATTCAAAGTTGGTGAAGCTGGTATCCCTTCCTCATCTGTCACATTAATAGTTCGGTATCCTTTTGGAGCAGATGCCAAAGCACCAGTTTTTGAGTAAGTAGCCTCTGCCGTGATTCCTGCTACATCTCTCCTGCCTCTCAGCAAGACCGCAATCAGTATCGAACCGAAAACCAAAGCCGCTATACTTTTAAAAATGGTAATCAGAAGCTCTTTATCCATTCCCAGCAATTTACCTTCAGCTTCTTGAATCCGCTTTGCTTCCTCTAAATCCGCCACTAAGGATTCCTCATAACTTCTATCAAATACCAATCCTTCAATATTGATCTTGTCACCACGGTCACGATCAATTCCCGCAGCAGCCTCAACCATGCTCTGGATGCGGTTTTTCATATCATCACTCATTACCCCGTCATATACTACAGAAACGTTCAACCTGCTAATCACACCGACTGCTTTAACTGAAGAAATCTCGGTACGGTCGATCTCATACTCAGAATAGGCGTCAAAGGTTTGAAGGACCCCATTTTCATCTTGTAAAACTAAGTTCTGGGTATTGTTGTCTATCGGTCCAGCCGAGAGCGCTGCTTGAATTCCTTCTCCGCTGTAACTTTCCTGACGGCTTTTCACAACAGGTGTTTCCCCATAGATAACCTTATAAATTTCCTCATTGTCAAAATTGACTTCAGCAAAAACTGAGACGACCACCTTATCCCGTCCTAATGCTTTTTCAAGCATATCATTCACATTCGCTGCGATTTTCGATTCAATACCATTGCGCAGGTCCAACTGAGAGGCTGTTGTGTTTTGGGTTTCAGTTGCAGTTTTTACCTGGAAAGCAGCACTTAATAAATTTGCTTTAGTATCCAGAACTGTGACATTTTCCTTTGGAAGATTTTTAACCGCGCCACTTACTAATGATAAAATGCCTCCTACCTGATCTTGTGTTAAGCTTCTACCTGGTTCAAACTCAATTACCACAGTGGCTGTTGATTTTTGTATTTCTTTTTCAAAAAGAGAACTTTCTGACATATTTAAATGTACCCGTGCGAAACGGACCTCTTCAAGGGCTCGGATTGTTCGTTCCAGTTCACCTTGAATTGCGCGTTGATACATGATTTTTCGATCTTGATCCGTCACCATAAGCCCTTGGTTGTCAAATAGCTCAAAGCCGGTTGTGGTATCAGGCAAGTTACCATTTATGGCCAGTTTTAACCTGAGATCGTTGACGACCTTTTCATCCACCAGAATAGTCGTTCCACCATCTTCTAACTTATACCGGACGTCGCCTGTACCTTCAATTTCCTCTACGATTGCGGCTGCGTGAGCTAACTCCAACCGGCTGAATAAAACCACATAATTGACTCTTCCAAGTACCAGATAATATAATGCAAAAAACAAAACAAAAGAAAACACTGCGGCTATCAGCATTTTCTTCACTCCATTGCTTAAATTGTTGTATTTTTCTTTAATTGTCGCAATCTGGTTATTGAGAGCCGCCATAAGTTATTCTCCTTTAAAGTTGCATGTTCATCATCTCTTTATAAGCTTCCATCACTTTATTGCGAACCTGCATGGTTAATTCCAGCATGAGTCTAGCCTCTTCAGTCGCGATCAGTACCTCGTGAAGCTCCACTTTTCCACCTGTCATCATTTCTTGAGTGAGTGCATCTGCTTTGATTTGAGATTGTTCGACCTTTTGCAATTGAGATTTAAGCATGGCACTGAAGCTTTCTGTTCCAGCCTCTGGCTTTGTCGCTTGGTTTGACAGCGGAGTCAATAATGGAAGTCCGGGATTGATTTTCATTTGTCGCTCTCCTTTATTTATTTTCCAATTTCCAGCGTTTTCAGAAGCATGCCTTTGGTTGCATTGAGAGCTGTCACATTGGCTTCATAAGCGCGTCTCGAAATCATCATATCAATCATTTCCGTCAGCAGATTTACATTGGGCATCCTAACATTTCCATTTTCATCCGCATCCGGATGCCCAGGATTATAAACCAATGGCGTTTCCTCCGATGAATCTCTCACCGCGACGGCTTTAACGCCAGCACTTTGAATCTGAGGCCCTCCATTTTTTAAAATGGTTTTTTCCAAATGTTCCTGGAATACTGCAATTTTCCTTATATATGGCCCACCATTTTCAGTCCGGGTGGTTTCAGCATTCGCAATATTGGCGGAGATGGTATCCATCCTTAGCCTTTCAGCTGTCAATCCGCTTGTGTGAATGTTCATAGCGCTAAACATGCCCATGGCTAACGTCTCCCTTCATGGATCACATAACTCGCCATTCGGTATTTTTGATTAATTTGTTGGATCAACGACTGGTAAAGTATCTGATTAGCAGCCAATTGACTCATTTCAAGATCTAAATCCACATTATTGCCGTCGTTGTTCATACTTCCGGAATAATCTTTTCGCACTTTGGGTTCAAGCGCAGAAATGTTTTTTTTCATTTTGTCCAGTTCGTTCGAATCCTTATTTCCTTCAACGACTTTTTTCAATTCGACTTCGAAATTTACTTTATTTGCTTTAAATCCTTTTGTATTCAAATTGGAAAGATTTGAAGCGATTGCTTCCTGTCTTAGTTGAGTGCCTTCTATAGCTTTTTTCAGTAATAAATACGTCATATCATTCTGTATCATACGCACACTCCTGCAACCGAAAACGCGGCAGCCCGGACTCACCTGCCTTTCTCATGTCAGTTTGGCATATTCAGCCATTATACATTCTGTTTCTTACCTGTTTTTTCAAAATAACTACAAAAAACTTTTCCGGAGCTATTCAGCATCTTGCTGAATTAAATCAGTTAACACCCTGTTTCATTACAGGTGTTTGTTCAGATTCTCATCAGACTTGCCATTCGCAGAAAAGTAAGATTGTGGATTTGAATAGCTAACTTAACGGAGTCCAGTTTCGTTCATCAAAAATCGAAAATAATAAACTGGGATGCGTAATCAGCATTAAAATATCAAATCGAATATATAGTTTTCAAAATATGTAATAGAGAGATGAAAAAAATGACTAACACTTGCAATATGAAAGTTTCTCAACACTTGACATAATAAATATTATTTATTTAATGATACCATATCTAGTGAAGTAATCAAATGATAATCACTTATTTTCAGAATTATTTTTTTGAATCAAAAAAGCTGATTCTACAGTTTTACTTAATAATTATGGCCATTCTACGGATTACACCTTCTTATCAAAAATACCTGGTTCTGATCCACCAGTGCGTCTCATTTGAGCGGACAACTCTCTTGCTTTCTTTACCTCGCGCATTTCATCAATCAGAGCCTGCCTTTTGGCATTCAGCATCACCTGATATCCCTGATGCAGCGTCAAAATCTCTGCCATCAGTTTCAAATTGGCTTCTCTCAGCTCTGACAATACCGCTGAGGATGAACTGTCATTTTTCATCCAAGACAAATTGAACCTTTGATCCAAAGCATCTATCTGGCTCAAACACTCATCAATCTGATCCGATTTGCTTTCCTCAGCACTCTGATCAAGTCCATATATTAACCTCCAGGACTCGAGGAATACCAGTCTCTGTCTTAGGTAGTCTATTACACTATCCTGGTTCATCCCCTTCACTCCAATCAAAGATGCTGCCAGCTTGACCTAAGCTCCTCAAGGTATGTCCGGACTTCAGCCACAAGGACTGAATCCTTTTTCACATTAGCTTGGACCAGGCTCCAATGAAAATAATCATATAACCGATACAATTGGCCAGCAATTTCTCCGCCTGCGTCGAAATTCAGAGTGGCCATCAGTTCTACCAGAATATCCTGGGTTTTTACCAATTTATGATGAACTGTTTCATAGTCTTTGCTTTCAATCGCTTTCTCAGCGACCATCAAATTGGTGACAGCACCGTCATATAACATCAGGAGAAGTTTTTTTTGAGGAGCTGTGCTGATCTGAGCCCCGCCATAAGCATTGCTCGCCTGTTTCAGTGCTGCGCCGTAACTTGTCATTGGACTACACTCCCTTTAAACTATGTTGACTGCATACCGCCTAGCTGCGCGCTAAGCCAGTTCGCCTGGGCCTCAGACTTCTGGAGAGCTACGTCCAGCTTTGAAAACATATCCACATAATACGCTTCCTTTTTAAGCATTTTCTCTTCAAACGCCTCCATTCTTCGGTCCAAATCTCTGATCGCCCGTTCAATAGTTTGGTTCTTCCCAGCAATGGTGCCCTTGGATTTGTCAGTGAAAGCCAGGACCAGCGCTTCCAATTGGACGCCCATGCCCACCTTAGTAAGGACAGGACCTTCTGCCGATGGTTGTTCCACAGTGTCTGAGAAGAATTGTTGTATACTTTGCGGATTCTCAGCGAAGGCTTTTCGAAACTTCGCGTCATCCAGTTTCAATGTTCCTTCTCGGTCTGCCGTGGTTAGACCTATTTCAGAAAGGTTTTTCATACCGGAAGCTGTTTCTGTCAGGTTGGAAGTGATGGCCTGGCGAAGCGCGCTTTGTAGACGGACCAATGCATTTTCACCATACAGCTTGCCCTGACTGCCAGCCACTTCTTTGCTGCCCGCAGCGGTTTGAGTTTTCAGGAAGGATACTGTGGAATTGTATTGTTCAACAAAGGCTTTGAATGCCTCCACAGCCTTGTCCTGATCCTCCGTCACCGTTATTTCCAGGGACTCGCTTTCGCCTGTTGCCGACTTGAGCTGAAGGGTCATGCCCAGCACGGCATCTGTAATGGTATTGGTCTCACGAACCATTTCATGCCCATTGACGCTGAACTGTGATTGAAGTCCCAACGAGAGGCTACCCTCTTGAAGACCAAGATTCTCAAGAACGCCGATGTCCGTTGATTCAGCCGTGATCGCCTGGCTGCCATAACTCGCAGCGGAAAGTACCAGCCTCCCATCTATCACACTGGCTTCAACCCCGCTGGCCTGACTCTGTCGGTTGATGCTTCTGACAATGGTCCGGAGGGATTGATTCGCTTCGATTTGAATAGTGGCTGTCGAGGTTTCGGAGGTGCTGAGAGTCAGACTGCCTGACAGTCCCAAGGCCACATCTGGATTTTTCTCAGTCATGGGCGTACCCGTCAGTGTTGAGCGTGTAGCCAACCGGGTAATTTTCACCTCATAGCTGCCTGCCGGTGCATCTGAGCCACCGCTGACGCTAAGCTTTGCAGCGTCTGAGGAGGAAAGCGTTCTTGAGTAATAGGTTTCCTCCTTTGACAAAGACTTAAGCTTTTCCATCAGATTATCAAGCCGGCTCATGACGTCCTTCCAGGCGCTTTTCTGACTTTCGATCGCGGACTTTTTCTGGGTCATCAGCGTCAGCGGTCTTTTTTCAACTGCCATCAGCTTATCTATGACGGACTGATCCATGCCTGAATACGATCCAATAAAATTAATGCCTGCCATACAGCACCTCCGACTCTCTTACGCGCGTTTATCCACCAGTACTCCCACCAGATCCCACAAACTGTCCATAATCTCAATAAGTTTCTCTGGTGGAATTTCTTTAACCACTTCTTTGGTCTCATTATTGACGAGTTTGATGACGACATCCCCGGTTTTCTCGTGGATTTCAAACTGAAAATGGGTGTCTTTTCCAAAGATGACGGCATTGGCTTCATCAATAATTTTTTCCAGCTGCTCCGCAGATTTTTTGGTAGAATCTCCTTTAGCCGGTTGGTGATGTGCCTGCCCAAATTCTTTGTCAATTTTCTTTTTACTGTCTTCAATTGGGGTCCGCTGCCCTTGCTCTTGTAATACCTTGAGCACGGGACTGGTGTGATGTAACCGATCAATCCGGTGATCCATCCGGGTTCCCTCCACTTCACTCACTTACTTATGGGATCCTGATCCATGTTCAAAACTAAGAAAAGAGCCGGCAGCAGCACCGGCTCTCTCAATCTCCATTCGTCTCTCAATTAGCGAAGAAGCTGGAGTACAGCCTGAGGCTGCTGATTGGCCTGAGCCAGCATGCTCGTGGAAGCTTGGGTCAGGATGTTGTTCTTTGTGAATTCCATCATTTCTTTGGCCATGTCCACGTCACGGATGCGGGATTCAGCAGCGGTGAGGTTTTCAGAGGCGGTTCCCAGGTTGTTGATGGTGTGCTCGAGGCGGTTTTGTTTAGCTCCGAGTTGAGATCTTTCGTTTGAAACTAATTCAATGGCAGTATCCAAAGTTGTCAAATAGCCACTTATAGTTGCAGAATCTGCTGCAGTACCTACGTTTATGGCATCAACTGACAACCCGGTAGATGAATCCATGTTCGCAAAAGTCACATCTAGACTCTGAGTATCATTAGCCCCAATTTGGAATGTGAATGTGCCTGTACTTCCACCTGTTCCGTCAAGAAGATTTTGTCCATTGAATTGAGTTGCTCCTGCAATCCGGTCAATCTCGTCAATCAAATCTGTTATCTCTAACTGAATCTGCACACGGTCTTCTGTTGTATTTGTATCATTTGCAGCTTGAACCGTTAGTTCGCGCATTCTTTGTAATACACTATGTGTCTCATTTAATGCGCCTTCAGCAGTTTGGATCATTGAAATTGCATCCTGCGCATTTCTTGAAGCCTGATTCAAACCTTTGATCTGGCCTCTCATCTTTTCTGAAATCGCGAGACCTGCTGCGTCATCACCGGCGCGGTTGATTCTCAGACCTGAGGAGAGCTTCTGGAGCGATTTGCCTTGTGCTTCTGTTGCTGCGGTGAGTCTGGAGTGTGTGTTGAGCGCGGATAAATTATTGTTGATTCTCATGATTTTTCCTCCCTGAAGGGTATATTTGGCATCCATGCCGTTGGGTTTGCGGACTTCCGATCTGTACGGCCGTTACAGTTCTTCGCCCTTAATGTCTATATCGCCGTTTCCTGCGAAACGTTAAGACCTTTTTTCTATTTTTTTAAAAATTTTCTTGCGGCCTCCAAAGCTGCCTTGTTTTCCTGTGATACCGCCTCCAGAATTTCCTTCCGGTGTACTTTTACCTCAGGTGGCGCGGAAATGCCAATCCGAACCTTGCCCTCCTCCACACCAAGGATTACAACCTCAATCTTGCCGTCAATGATCAATGCCTCGTCCAGTTTTCTAGTCAAGACCAGCATCTTTGGCCTCCCCGCCTCGTCTCAGAGGCTCCCGGGTCGTGTAAACCGGATGGCTTAAAACCACTTGGCTGGCACTGCGTGTCTTAAGATTGATGACTAAAGGGGCGATCAGATTCATGGTCGAAGCTTCAACCGGATTCTGAAGGGTAACGACTGCAAGGATCTGGACATCCTCCTCAGTGCTCAGTTCAAGGCTATGGCAGACAGACTCCGGGATATCGATTTCATAGTCCTCTATCCAATTCCAGGGGCTGGTTAGAATGAAACCGATTTGCTCCTCTTCCAGCGACATCAGGCCAAGAAAAGAGGTCTCAGGGATGTAAACCAATTCGAAGTTTCTCAGAGTCTCAAACCCAGGAAGTCCCTCAGGAAATACTACCCGGCCAACTTCATTATATCTGGAGGTCGGTTCAGCATGTATTTGAGCTTGCATGTTTTTATGCCTCCCTATGGGTTATAGATAGTCAAGCAGCGTCGGTTGAAGGATCTTAGCGCCTGTGGACAGCGATGCCTTATAGGTGTTTTCAAGCATAGCGAATTCCATGACCTTTTCAGCAAAGTCAATGTCTTCCGTTTTGGAGAGCAATTCCGTCAAACGCAGGGACTCCGAACTATTGAGCTCCATCATAGCCTCCAGACGGTTGGAGGTAGCGCCGTTGCTGGTTCTGAGACTGAGGAGTGTATCAATTTGCCCATCCAGCTGTTTTAGAATCTCGCCGCCTAGCTGCGAACGTTCCGGTGACACAGGATCCTTCAAACCTGTCACAAGTCGGTTCAGTGTACCTGCAAGGCTGGCAGGTGAGGCTGAATCCTCACTTCCCATTATTGCCTTCCCGGTGATGTTCATCTTAATGGTGACCCCAGTGAGAATTTCTCGCTCAAGAACACCATCATCCCCGTTAAATGTCAACAACCCGGCAGTCTGGTCCACCGAAAAAGGCGGGGTCGTGGTTTTCGTGCCTCCAAAAATATATCGGCCATCAAAATTTGTATTCCCAACAGATGCGAGACCTTCAATGATCTGACCCACTTCTGCCTCAATAGCCTTGAATTCAGAGGCGCCCATGGTGCCATTGGCTGCGGCGATAGTCAGCTCTCTGAGTCTGATCAGGCTGGTTCCCATCTGCCCTAAAGCGCCATCTGTGGTCTCAACCCAGCCATAAGCATCCTCCATGTTTCGGCGGTATTGTGTATTATTGCCAATGGCAGACTCAAGCATCATAGCTTTTGAAACCATGGCCGGCTGATCAGATGGCCTGGAATATAATTTGCCGGAAGCCAGCTGATTCTGAGCCTTTTGCATGTTTCTCATATTTCGTCGGAGGTGAATCAGAAAATCTTCTCCCATCATGCGGTTAGTGACTCTCATTTTTCTTTTCCTCCCTATCTTCCCATGTTGATCAGGGTATCCAGCATGGTAACCAGCGTACTCATGACACGGGCATTGGCCTGATAGCCATTTTGAAACTTGATCAGCGCTGCAATTTCTTCATCTATAGATACCCCCATAACCGATTCCCGGCGTTGATGGAGCTGATTTAAAAGCGCTGTTTCATTGTCTTGCATGCTTCTGCTGTAGTTGGAGGAAACACCCAGTTGTGTAACTAAAGCACGGTATCTGCCGTCTGCAGACTCTCCGTTTGATGCCGTGAAGCTCATCGTTTCCGGGTCATAGGTACTGAGTTCTGTGTTTAATCCCACGTTGCGCAGGGCCGCAATGGCCAGCGCTCTGGATCCATCCCCCGCAGGCCCGTCCAAATCCTTTCCGGCTTGAAGGCTCCAGGGATCATCTCTCAGTTCTTGGTTAACCCTGATATTATCTGCGCGAATCACTCCGCTGTCATCACCTGCAGTAAAGAACTCAGTGCCGGAATCCTCGCCGTAGACCTGATTGACCAGATCCGCTAATCCGGATGCCACTTCATCAAGCTGACGGGCGTAACCCGCCGTCTCATCCAACATGCTTTGAAGGCCTTGGATGCGTCCGATGCTGAATTCGACAGGACGATACTCCAAAAAATCACCTTGAGTTTCCCTTGATGTGACAACCGCTGATCCCACTTTCCATTCAGCACCCTCATATTCAGATGCTGGAATCATTAGAGTTCGAAGTTCGTTCGAGCTTCCGCCGGCTGCCAGAATTACAGAGACATAGGCCGGCTCGTCACCATCGGCAGGGATCATTTCTGTAGACCGCACCACACTGAAAACGTCATTGGCAGGTCTGCGAATCAATTCTATACCATTTGTTTTTAAGGAAATCCCACCATCCTGGTTTTCCTGTACCTCAAACGTCACAAACCCTGAGAGTTGATCCAGCATTAAATCCCGTTGGTCCATCAAGTCATTTGGCGCGATGCCTCTATTGACGGATTCCATAATTTGCTCGTCAACGGCTTTCAACTGCTCCAGTCTGGTATTGACTTCAAAAACATTCTGTGAAATCTGGTTTAGAATATCAGATTCCAGCCCCTTAAGCTGAGAGGCAGTATGGTTGAATCGATCCGCCAACGTCACAGACTGTTCCAGTACTAACGTTCTGGAAGTAGTACTCTCCGGGGTCTTGCTCAGTTCCTGCCATGCGTTCCATGTGTCTCTCATGGCGGCGCTGATGCCAGTACTTGATGGCTCTGAGAAAATGATTTCCAACTGGTCGTTGACCTCATTCTGAGAGGCAAAAGTTTCGTAGCGGCTGGTTTCCAGTCTTACCTGTGTATCAATAAAGGCATCACGAATCCGCATAACACCCTCAGTTCTGACACCGGTACTGATCTCTCCTATACCGGGAATCTGTTGGGGCACATTGGTCACCAAATTAACACGTTTTCTGGCGTAGCCCTCAGTCTGAGCATTGGCAATATTATTAGAGGCCGTGTTGACAGATTCCTGCATGGCGCGCATGCCGCTATTGGCAATATTCATGGTGCTGTATATTCCTGACATGATCAAGCCCCTTTTCTGGCGGTTGTGAATCTCGCAGCTTAAATGGATTTATCCAACCAGCCTGGCTGGTCGCTCAACGTCTGACGCTTTTCGCCTGATTCGGCATAAGTCGCCGGCACATCATTGTTTCTTATTGGAAGCAAGGCTTCCCTCAGAGCCGCTAAATAAGCTATAGACTGGCGGGCGAGCAACCCGTTGGTTTCCTGCAAAATACGAATCTGTTCCGCATACGTCCTTAACTCTTTTTTTACTTCTTTGTCCAAAGTCAACATTTGATTTGAATCCACCATTAGCTGATTCAATGCTATGGTCAGGCGTGTTTTTTTTTCTACCAAAGGGTCTAACCGTTCATAATCCAATTGAGTCATACAGTCTTTTTCTTGTTCCATCACGTTCAAAAGTCCTTGAAGGCGTTCAACGAGCTGCATCTCGAAATTATTCATTCTTTCAATGACCTTTCCTGAAGAATTAGATCCGCCAACCGACCCGCAAGACGGTCTACTGAAAAATCATACGTACCCGAACTCAACATATCTTTGATTTCAATGGCACGCATTGAGATTTCTTCAACATCAGCACCGTCTTTTATCAATGCAGTGAGGGCCTTGGCGGCACCAGAAAGTTCTAATCCGTCTTTCCCTTGCAGAGTCGAACTTTCCGGTTTTGAAGCGATTTTCGATTCTGATTTACTTAAAGTCTTATAAGCCAGATGCACATTAGGTGTAGTTATTTTCATAGGAATCCCTCCTTATAGAGCACGAGCATAGTTTTGCTGTTAACTATTATCGTCGAGTTTTTTCTTTTGTTAAGTGCTTTTCATTTTTATTTCTTCAATACACGGATTCCACAAAAAAACCTCTTTCAAAATTGAAAAAGGTTTGATTGATCTTTGTATTATTTAAAATTTTCTACACGTTTCTGAACATCCAAAATATTTGTGATCCGTATACCAAAATTTTCATTAATCACAACCACTTCACCACGCGCAATAAGTTTGTCATTAACATAAACGTGAAGAGGCTCTTCAGCAAATTTATCAAGTTCCACAATGGATCCGCGGCTTAATGATAAAATCTCCTGAATGGTCTTTTTCGTCTTCCCCAAGACAACCGATACTTCCAGGGACACATCCATTATTAAATCGATATTGGATACGCTGTTTTCTATTGTGCCCGGTTCAAAGGATTCGTAAACTGGTTTTCGGATCCGAGGCAACGTATCTTCTGTTTTTGAAGATTGACCAACAACCAAGCTGCCGTCATAGGCTGAAGTATCATCGACACGAGTTTGCGGCTCTTCAATTCCGCTGGTATAGGACTCTTGAAAATCCTTTTTTTCAAGCAACATGGAGATTTCCTCTTGGGTCAGTATCCTCTCATTCATGTTCAAGCCGCCTTTCTCTAATCTGCGATATTCTAATAGCGATTTTTTGTTTACGCAATCCAAGATAACCCTTGAACTTCAGGCGATCCTCCACATAAACAGAAAGGGGTTCATCAATTCGATTCTCTAGTATTACAACATCTCCAACACTTAGATTTACAAAATCCTTAATATAAAGCCTTGCTTTTCCCAGTTCAGCCACCACTTCTACATGGGCATCCTGTAAATTAGATTGTATCTGCGCAGCATGGGCATCATCTTCAACAATAATATCATGTTGAAACCAGCTGTGAACGCTTAATTTATGAACCACAGATTCAATTGAAATGAAAGGAATGCAGAGATTAATCTTCCCGTTTTTTCCAGCGATTAAGGTTTTTATTGAAATTATTGCTACGGATTCATTTGGCGCAATGGTTTGTTCCAAAGGTGGCAGCTTGTCGATCGCCTCAATTTCAGGGTTTATGCTAACTACTTCATCCCAAGAAGTCTTCATGGTGCGTGTCAACGTTTCAACCACTTCACGTACGACGCAAAGCTCAATATCTGTCAAGCCAATGTTTTTTTCTGAAATCTTCGCCATTCCACCACACAATAAATCCACCACTTGATAAGCAAACATTGGATTAAGTTCCATAAAAATTTTTCCGGGACAACTTCTTAAATTTAAGGTGATTAATACCGTTGGACTCCACAACGATTTCAAATACTCTTCATAAGTCCGCTGTTCAATACTTTCAAAAATAAGAGTTACCGAGGTTCTAAGCTGCCCTGTCAAGTAACTTGCAGAAACTCTCGCATACTCCTCGTAAATCATTTGCAGCGTTGACATATGATCCTTGGAAAACTTATTTGGTCGCTTAAAATCATAAGTTTTGTATTTCGATTCATCCACCGAAACATCAGCTTCGTTTTTCACACCACCCGTTTGGATGGCTTTAAGCAGAACATCAATATCCTTTTGAGTTAATAACTCTGCCAATCTACCACCTCATCCAAACTTGCTTAGTTTCTCTGTACCGACCATTTTAGTATAGCATGAACAAGGAGGAGCATGAATATCTTTTTGCGACGTTGATATTTAATAATTCAAGAACGATATCCCTTAGTTTTTACCACTTATTAACAAATCATGTCCACCTATGATTTTTATCAAATCAATACCTGCAACCTTTGGAATCATGAAATATAATTGCGAATATCTTCTTCAACCTCACAGACAGGAGGGATGGTACTTCGCTATTGCACCTCGACTTCTGTCGCGCTGACCTGTACTGGGTAACTTTCCCTGATAGCTGGCATAATCACCACTTTGACTTTGATCTCTGGCTTCAAATCTTCCAGTGACAGCGGATTGCCTTGTCGATCCAAAATTTTGGCGCCGGGCATAAAATCCACCCAAGCTACGTCAAAGAGATCATAGTCTATAGTTTCAATCAATAGCCTATTCCCCTCAACGGATTCAATAATGCCGTCAAACTCAAGGGTCTTTTCGGATTCAAGCACTGATGTCAACGCCTCTCTCACGAACTGTTGCTGGGCTTCTTCGGAAATCTCAGCCGTCAAGTCGTTCTTCTGAGGACCATAACTTCCAAACTGGGCATGGTTCCCGCCCGTTACTATAATCACTTTGGTATGGGCAGGCAAAAGTAATTGCCATTTTGAAATTTCACTGCTGTTTACCAGTCCATCTCTGGTTGCGAAGAATGCGAGCACCTCACCGCTGTAATCATCTAACGGTTTGCTGTCCTGAGGATAAGCCGCCATTAAAATCAGCGCAGAAATCAGATCCGGATGTTCATAGACAAAGTCTGCCGCCATTGCGCCACCCAGAGAGTGTCCCGCTAGCCACCAAGTGGTGATTTCCGGATGCTCACTTATGATCTCAAGGGCTGCGTCCGAGTTAAAGACCGCCAGATTGAACGGCATGTCGGGCAGAAACAGGCTGATGCCCTGATCCAGCAGAGGAAGAATCAAAGGACCGTAAGCCTCTGCCTGTACCTTGCCGCCCTGGTAGAAGATCAGGCCAACGCCTGTTGGAGAGACGGGCTGCCAGTAAGTGTAACCATCGGCAGACTGCTTTTGATTTTCGTAACCCGCGTTGATCACAAGGGCTTCCGGTGTTGGCTTAGAGCTCCCCGAAAGGTACAAGCCTGCCGCAGCCACTGCGACCGCAAGCAGCGCCGCCAGGACCAATAATACACGTCTGCCGGTTCGAGCACGTCCCATAGGATCCCCCCTCTCAGATTACATCATTCGGATTGCGAAATGCGGGCAGGCTGAAATGCAGTAACCACACTGGATGCATTTTTCGGGATCAATCCAGGCTTTGCCGTCCTCCTCGAAGGAGATCGCGTCGCTGTGGCAGGCGTCAAAGCAGGTGCCGCAGGCTTTGCAGACGAGGCCAAAGACAAAGATTTTTTTCTCCTGAAGTTCCAGCGGCACATCTTTATAGGTGGGATCATTTTTGAAGAATTTGAGATTGTAGTTGACCTCGTCCATACGGATCATGCCAAGGGCGACCGGATAATCTCCAAGGCTTCGGGCGTAGGCCATGCTTCTTTCATACTCCGTGGACAGAGTGCCGCCGCCGAGAACCTTCATGAGGTAGACACCTTTCCCCTTACTACGGCAGAGGGCAATAGCGTCTTCCATTTCTTCCTGTGTGCCGTTGTAGATGCCTCGACCTGCGACGTTGATCAGGGCGAAAACCACATCTATATCCTCTCTTAATGCCGCAGCAGCGACCACTTTGGGATTGTGTGTGGAGATACCGGTCGCGCGGATCACGCCTTTTTTCTTATAGTCTGTCAAGCACGCCAGTGCGCCGCTTCTGAGTTCAAAGACATCCGTCTCGACCTTGGCTGCATGAAGGTGGAAAATATCGATCCTGCTGACGCCCATGGCTTCCAGGGCTTCGTGAATAGCTGCCTCCATGGCTTCATACGTGCTCGCGCCTGATTTTGACGCGATCACCGGGAGCGTGTCCACTTTTTCAAGGGCTCTTTTGATGTGTGGATAGGTGCCGTACATCTGAGCTGTATCAATGAAGTCCACCCCCTGTCTGAGGGCTTCCGCAATGATCTCGGATGCCTCTTCCACGGGTACGTTTTTCTGCAGCGGTCCAATGGGCAAAATGCCGAGGCAAAGCTCACCGACTTCTATGCCGCTGTCACCAAGGGTCATGCGTTTGATCTGCATAGGTTAAACGCCTCCTCAACTAGTCTATCGTCTATTAGCGTCAATTGTTTAGTTTTTGTTTGTCACTGATCTGTTTAATTAGCCACGGCATTTCTTAAGCTCTTGTCTGCACTTCGCCGCGAACAATGCGCTGTCGAGAGATATTGCCACATATTTAAAACCCTGTTCGATCCGCTGTCTTGCGATTTCGCCGTTCCCGGCGATCGTCCCGCATAGTTTGCCGTGGCGCTGTGTAATTTCCAGGGCCTTTTGAACCGCTGCCTCGACGCGCTCGTGATTCACCTGTCCGGTGAGACCCAGGGATTGAGACATGTCGTAAGGCCCTACGAAGATGACGTCGATCTCCGGAATCTGACAGATTTCATCCAAATTATCGAGGCATTCAATGTTCTCGCAGTGGGTGACAATAAGGGTTTCCTCGTTTGCCTTGGCGAAATATTGTTCCGGCTCTGTCATCCCGAAATCCGACGATCTCATAAATGCCACACCGCGCCGCCCGACCGGATAGTACTTGGCGTTCCTGACAACAGCCGCCGCTGTCTCGGCACTGTTGACCTGCGGCACCTGAATCCCGTGTGCACCTATGTCAAGAAAATGAAGGATCGTGCTTTCCATAGTGCTTGGCACCCTGACAATAGGCGTCATGCCCCTGCGTTCAGCTGCCCGGATCAGGGTCAGGGCGCTTTCCGGCCCCATGGGACCATGTTCACAGTCTATGATGGCAAAGTCAAAGCCCGCCAGCCCCAATATTTCCATGACATCCGGCGAATTCATGACGGCGAAAATCCCGACTGCGGCTTCTCCTCGCTTAAGTCGTGCCTTAAGTGTGTTGTGGAACATGATTTGACATCCTCCTCTGACGCTTTGTTTAGTGGACGCCTCCATACCAATGAACCGGCAGCGGTGACGCAGTGCACTAAGATGACAGTTGGTTCGTGTTCAGTTATAAGTCTGAGGTTCTAGGTTGTAGGTTTTAGGCCTCAGCCATACCGAGGCCAATCTCCTCAGCCACGGTTTTCATGCCTTCCAGGGTGTGTAGAATCACGTCGTCCAGCGTCCAGTCCATCATGACGGCGCCCTTTTCAATAACGTCTCTGGAGACCCCTGCAGCAAAGCTTGGCGTCTTGTATTTTTTCTTGATGGATTTGACTTCCATATCAAGTACGCTTTTTGAAGGACGCATGAGGGCCGTGGCGTGGATTAGTCCCGTCAGCTCATCAATAGTGAACAGCACTTTTTCCATAGGATGCTCCGGCGCAATGTCGACACACTGACCGTAACCATGGCTGGCAGCAGCACGGATCAACCGCTCGTCAAAGCCTCGTTCTCTCATGATTTCCTGCGATTTGACACAGTGGGCTTCCGGGTATTTTTCAAAATCCAGGTCGTGCAGCAGCCCTACAACGCCCCAGAACTCTACGTCTTCTTCGTTCAGGTGCTTCGCGAAATAACGCATGACCCCCTCCACTGCCATAGCATGTTTCTGGAGATAAGCGTCCTGATTGTATTCTGTAAGTAGTGCCCAGGCTTCATCCCGGGTTGGCATATGAGACATTTAAGTTTCCTCCTGTAAATCAACTTTTTATATATATTCTAGTATCTTTTATTCACAACATCACATTTTCAAAAAAATCCGACTCATGCGAAATCTCAAATCGGATCTTTGAGTTTTCCTGAATCGCGTCCGTAAAAACGGAAATCAGTTGAACCCCGTAGGCTCCAAGACTTTGATACAGCGCTTCACTGTGGATCAGACGGATGAAGAGCGGATCACTCCAGGTACTTAGCAGATCCCAAAGCGCGTCCAGATTATTGCCGTAATAGTCCGGAAAGTCGAATTGCTGTCTAAGATGCGCATGCGCCGTTTCTCTCGACGTCATCTGCGCGCCATCCAAAACCACATGTTGAACCTCGTTTTCAGCATACATCCGGCAAACACTGCTCCTCTCAATAGAACTGGATAAAAGTCTCGTAGTGGTCATCCGTATAGAAAATCAATCCATCATTGGAAAAGACAAGACGCTCAGCACCGCGGTAGCCGCCCTCGTAATTGATGTCGCATTCATACCACCAGCGGCCATCCTGTTCAGGCAGGCGCCCTTCTCGGTTCCCAAAGTTGTCCCCGCCAATGCTCATTTCATCTGTGACATCCCAAAGATTTCCCTTGTTGCTTTCCCAGCCCAGATCTGTCGCCTTCCGCTTGGTGATGAAGTTTTCCGGCAGCTCGCCATAGAGGTGGAGGTATGCCGCAACTTCCTCCGGTGCAGTATATCTGCCGCCCTCCTCGACATAGCTTTCAGCTTCTGCCAGGAGTGCTTCCAGTTCTGTCAGAGGCGTCGGCGTTTCTTCGACTGCGTCGCTATCGCCTTCAATTTCAGGGTCTGCCGGCTGTTCCACAGCTTCTGGCGCTTCAGTCTCCGGCTCGGCAGCAGATGGTACTCCGCCGCAGCCAGAAAGGACCAGCATAAACATCAGCAGCCATACAGCCAGCCAAGTCCACTTCTTGCCGCGCAGCTTATTTAGTTGTTCACTCAGAACAATCACCTCATTTCTATGCTTCTGGACACAAAGTCCTAAAACCCAAGCTCTTCCCCAACAATCAGAACCGTCATATCTGTCAGCGACGGCTTCTTATTCAGAATAGTCGTCACATTGCAGATCCGGGTTGGACTGTTGCAGTCGGTGCAGACCCCAGTCTTGACGCACGGATTCGGACGGTTCAGTCTTTTGTTGTTCAGAGGTGCGGCAATGGTCTTGATTCTGACTTCAGCCGCATCGAGATTCTCCACCAGTTTGTTCACCCCGGCCACAATGATAACCTTCTTCGGTCCAAAGATCATGGCCGCTACACGGTTGCCCACCCCATCACGGTTCACAATTTCACCCTTCATGGTAATGGCATTGGCACTGGTCAGAAAAACATCACAGGACAGCTGACCGTGTCTGTATGCCGCGCTTTGCTCCGGTGTCAAGCCTGGCTCGTTGTGCCACAACACCGTATTGCCCCTGTCTTTCAGCAGCTCTGAGAGCCCAAGGGTTTCAATGGTTTTGGAACCGCCTATGCCCACAACAGCATCTTCCGGGATCATGCTCAAAATCTGACGTACTGCTTCATGCCCGCCCGGCACATAAGCCGCTTCAAAGCGATTGGATTTAAGCGCTTCTACTGCCGCTTCACCCATTTCCTCCGGTGTTTTCGTTATCATTTCAATCATGTCATTCGCCTCCCCGTGGTCTGTGTGATTAAATATAATCCTTCACATTGCATCGATCCCGAATCACGCCGCGGACCAATGGCTTTTTGCTGGTCATAAGGATCATTATACCCGGTCCATGTCCCATTTTAACACAATCGCTGTGGACGACGACCCCAATGCTGACAGATCCCTTTAAATAAGCCCTGCCAAAAGTATTGTCGCAGTCCTGCAGCATCACAAAGTCTCCAAACCTGAGGGTATCAATGCCCAGTGTCCTGATGACCTCATCATCCTGGGTCATGATGTCATAATCCCCGGTAAAGGCGTGGGCAGAACCTATGCCAGAGCCCATCAGATGAGCGGGTACAATGGCCGCAACCGGAAACTCAATGACGCCGCTCTCGGTTTTAAGATCCATGCGCTCAAGCAGCTCAGGATCCATGTTCATGACGGTGACCTCAGGAAAGTCCGTCAGTTTCAAACCTTGTCCATAGCCCCTGATCTGAATTTTATTATCAATAGTGAGTTTCTCCATGGTCTCTTCGGAAAACTCAACAATGACGTGTTCAATGCCGCCGTGGGCACCGAGTACATAGCCGGCCTCCCCCTTAGCGTCCCCAGTGACGACTTTGGCCTGATTCCCAAGACAGGACAGCACCATCAGGGCATCGTTCTCAGCGGTAATCTCATTGCGGATGGAGACGCTGGGCTCAATGTGATCTCCAGCCAGCCCAAAGGCCGAGTCCCCCACATGAATGCCATAAGTGATGGAGCCTGTTGCAGGCAGAATCACGGCTTCCCCGTGCTGGTTGATTTTAAAGGTCTTAGTATTTATGGGATGATGGATCTTCCCCATTACGGCCTGTGCGACAACGCTTTTTTTATTGGTTTTAAGCATGCAGATCCTCCCTGGTTCGTCAGTTTACCAGTGTCAGTGTCAGTATTGGATTCTGATTCCATTTTAAACAAAATTACTGTGAAAAAGAATAGGTCGGGATGAAATATATTCAAAAGGAAGCGTTAATCAGGCATTATAATGGTTCGATTAAGTTTTTTGAGGTGTGAAGAAATCAAATGACCATCGACAGAGACATTTGATACTTCATCGATCCACAAATGAAGCAGGGATCAAACCTCTTATTATTGAGGAATGATCCCTGTTTGATTTTTAATTTTTGATCAACTTCACCGTTTGGATCTGTCATCTCAAGTGAAAACTAACCTTAACGACTTATTAATGTTATTGTCATATGCAAATCTCAACTTTTAAATTAGATTGTGCACAACCTAATTCACTTTCACCATGTACTACCATGACAACCCCTATCCCCCAAGCTTCGAAATAACGCCTTCCACAAACTTCTTGATGCTGACCTTTCCCCGCTCCTTGGTCAAGCCATCGAGATATTTCATCTCCTGCCTGACCTGAGGGAAATCAAAAAGAAGTGTGCCGTATTCGGTAAACTTGGTGTTGTAAGGATCCTCCTGACCCAGCGCTGCCAAATTGGCCAGGGCCTTCTGGATGGTCCTGCGAATACGCTGCTCAACCGCTCGGGTGTTGACAGCGCTGCCCTCTGTTCCCAACTCTGCCTCTGCGATCTCTTTATAAATTTCTTGGAGTTGATAGGTACCTGAGGCTGAAGACTGACTGATGCGCATGATCAGCCGCGTCAAGTCCTTGCAGCCGCTGTCGCCTACGATGCCTAAGTCAGAATAAATGGCTGTGAGCCTTGCGCTTGGATCCTGCGGCTGAGTTGCCGCCTGGGCCTGGGTACGCCCCACAAATTGAAGGGCGTTCTGAATCAGGGACATGGAGCGCTCGAGCTCGAGGTTGTGGGCCACGCCCCGGATGACGTTGATCACCTCGATCCGGTTGACGGGTTTGCCTATGAAGAAAACTATGCCGGCGGTGTAGGCTTTTGAGACCATCGGCTCATCCTCCACCTGAGAAATCATGATGAATTTGCCCTTATAGCCCTGCCGCAGCGCGGCCTCCATCACGGCGACGCCATCCACACCGGGGAGCAGATAGTCGATCAGGACCATGTCCGGATGATAGAACGCAATCTCCTCCGCCGCATGGGTGCCGGAGGACAGGTCCGCTACGACCCTGCCCAGCTGGTTTTTTTCAATGATCTGCCGGAGCATCACCCGAACGCTGGGATCATCGTCTATGATCATAAAGGTGTGGAGCACCTGGTTCTGAGCGCCCATCCCGGAAAATATCTCGTTTTGTGAATGTGACATGACTTATTCCTCCAGTGCCTGACGTGGAATCGTCAGAATGAACGCGGTGCCATTACCCACTTCTGTTTCAATGTCAATGCGTCCGCCCAGGGTATCCAGCAAATTTTTCACATGGGAAAGCCCAATGCCTGTCGAGGCCGCCCCTGTCTCTTCGTTGTATTTCGTCGTGAAGCCCGGGGTAAAGAGCACCGGCAGCACGTAGTCCTCAATGCCCTCACCCGTGTCCCGCACCACGAAGCGCGCCACGTCGGTTTCAAAGTCGACGTCCAGGGTCACCATAATGTCGCCCGACTTGCCGCAGGCGTCCATGGCGTTCACGATCAGATTGTTGAGGATGGTGAACACGCTGTGATAGTGTTTGACCTGGATTGAGTTTCCCACCTCAAGCCTGAAGTTGATGCCGCTCTCCATCTCCTCCAGAATACGCCGAGCGTTGATCTCAATGATGGACGCAATGTCCTTCAGACTCATGGCCCCGTCCTTCTCAAAATTCTTGACCAGGCTCTCGAAGCCCCGCAGCACCCGGTAGTAATCCTTCTTGATCTCGTGCACGTCACGGGCAATGGTCAGTGCCTCGTCCCGCACGTCGGGATTGTCCTTGTGGGCCTCGTACAGACCATGGCTGCGGCTCATGACGCTTTCGATCTCACCCATGGATTTCTTCAGGTAAAACAGTTCCGCCTGGATGTTGGCCATGACCGCATTCAACTGGGCGTAACGCTTCTGGTGCTCCCGCTTCATGATCAGGAGCTCCTGGCTGCGGTACAGGAAATAGACAAAATAGGCCAAAATACTGCGCGCTATGCCTATAGTCACTATAAGCACACTCAGATTCACAATATTCGTACCACCGAGCAGGGCTTCTATGAGATTGCAGGTTATGTCCACAACGGCCAGGGTCGCCATGGTTAAAAAAGGCTGCTCTTTCCTGGACCTCAGGCGGAGCACTTTTGCCAAAACGCCAAAGGATAGGTAGTACATGCCCGCCGGCAGGTTTTCTGCGACCAGATCCAAAAGCGGCAGATCTGTCAGGTACAGACGTATGGCGGTTCGGAGCACGACAATGGCACCGGCTGACAAGGCTGCCGTTCCAATTTCGGAAGTATCCTCTCTTATAAGAAGGATTAAGCTTAGCGCCAAAACCCCAGCAGAAAACCTGAAGGTTGACTGAAATGGGTAGAAAAAGATTTGGCCAAAGAAGGCAACGACCGCCATCAACAAGAGATAGGTTCTGAGCTTGGGTTTTCGGCTCGGTCTCACTGCGAGGTCCTCCTTTGGCTGCTGAATTTGGTTCAGTTTTTGCTTCTCAATTTTTATTTTCTAAATTAGTGGTTTCTTCCGTCGCTTTTGTCACTTTATTTCTGTTATTTACAAAATACACGAATCCTCAAGGAACTTCAAGATTCGCCGGATGACTTGCCTGCTGGCAGGTCCATGGAGCAAGACATGACCGGCGGGCTCAAAATACTCAAGGGCCACTTGGGCGTTGGGAGTTTTACTGTGAATACCTTTTTTGATCTGTTCTGCGCTTTTCCAGTGGACAGTGTCGTCATCCAGCCCCTGTAAAATGAGACTTGGACAGGTAAGCTGACCAAACCTGGATTTTGTCCGGATTTGTATGCGTTTAAACTCGAGCAGGGCTCTTATAGGGAATTTGACGGAACTTTTCATGTAATAGCGCAAATGGTCTGTACGGTTGTGTTTAAAGTCCTCCGCCAAATTGGACATCACGCGCTTCAGATCCCAGTGCCTGAGGGGTACGCTCATGAAGATGATCGCTGTAGGTTTATATTTCAGGGCAAGATGCACTGCAATCAGCCCCCCAGTGGAAAACCCGGCCAAAACAATGTTGTCTGATTGTTTTCTGAGGGCCTTGTAGGCTTGCTCCGCAGCATAGATCCAATCCTCATAGGAACAGTGTCCCATCTCTCTTCGACTGCTTCCGGACAAACCGCGTATGGTTGGCACTGCAGCCAGGCAGCCCTTCGCTCTGAGGGCCTCCGCCAAGGGTTCAACTTCCCAGGGGCCGCCGCCGAAGCCGTGAAGGAGAAGGATGGCCGGCACATTGTGATGTGATGCATTTTTGAGTGACACGCCATACCGCCCCTTTCGTTTTGTTCAGCTGTTACCATCTTACCACATTCCCCCCGAAATTCATCATCACAGAAGTCGTTGAACTGAAATTGGCGCTGCAACTGATTACAATTTGGCTATGCCACTTGATTCAGCCAGCGGATATGCTAGAATCTTGAAGGGAATTCATTCGACAGGAGATTTTGACATGGACCGTTCTTTGATTGCACTTATATTATTTTCACCTTTTACAGCCTGGATTCCGGCCATTGGCGCAGCCATGGCTGCCTACCGAAAAAAAATGACAATTTGGCTGACACCCATGAACGTTGGTATAATACTCCTTTTTAATTGGGCGCTGTTGACCGGCATCTACAACCACTCCCTCAGGGAGATTCTGGTGTCCTTCGGCATCCTGATTTACCTGGGCTGGACCATTTTTCTGCAGAATAATTTGACGCGCACCCATCAAGTCGAGGCACTTCTGGAAAAAGTATGGCGACTGGGATTGATAGCAGCGGGCCTGGGCCTGGCTGAGAAATTTCTGTCCTTTTTCATGGATCTGAGTGTCATTTCGGAAATCTTTTGGAGTCCCACCTACATACCGACGCGAACCGCCTACAGAATCTACAGCACCTTTGGAAATCCAAACGTTGCCGGCGACTGGTTCGCCGCACTGTTCCTGATTGGACTTTTCTGGATCAGCCATTCCACCGGCGAAAAACGCAGGACCTACATAACCGGAAGCCTGCTGTATCTGTTGGCAACGCTTCTTACCGGCTCAAAGGGGGCTGTTCTGGGCCTTGAGCTTGGCCTGATTGCCTATGGCCTCTTCAGCAGCAGCCGCCTCGGCAGAGTCAGCGCGCTGGTCTCCTCGGCCGGACTTTTGATTCTGGCTCTGGTCATGCCTGAGGTCAACCATTTGACCAACTCAAGATCTGCCCTGTGGCTTGAAGCCATCAACCTGATACAATTCAAACCTGTCTTTGGATGGGGTCTTCTCGGATTTTTCAGACAGACCGGCGAGATTCACGCCCACAATCTCTGGCTCTCCGTGACGGTTATGCTGGGCGCCGGAGGCTTGATTGTCACCTCGATCATCCTCTCCCACAGCCTGCACCTGGCTTTCGTCCTGAAAAAAGCCGGCAATCACCTCGCGCCGCTCCTGACGGGGCTGCTGGTTTTGATGCTGGGACACAGTCTCTTTGACTTCACCATCATGACACCCCAAGGCGGCATGCTGTTCTTCAGCATTGCTGGTATCATGAGCGCCTTAGCCCTTGAGCACGAATTCTATTACAGTGTGGATCCGGAATCTGTGGCCAATTTAAAAGAGGACCTCCGCTGGCAAATTGCCGGCCATCCTACCAAGTTGATCAAGTAATGCGCAATCTATTGTGCTGTTCGAACTAAAAAAGTGTGGAAGCAGGTGTCAGGGGCTTAAGCCTGTTGACGCCCGCTTCCACACTTTCTTCAATCATCGTCAAAAAAAGTTGTAGGCAAATCCAAAAATCATTTCTATAATGATAGAGGATGCTCATGCAGCCAATTTATCTATAAAGGAGCACATCAACATGAATTTTCTGGGTGAATCTGCCGCCTTCGCGACGGCTATTTGCTGGACCCTGACCGGCATCAGCTTTGAACAGGCCGGCAAGCGCGTCGGGTCCTTTGCTGTCAATTTACTGAGGTTGATTATCGCCCTGCTGATGATGACCGTCTTCAACTACATAACCCGAGGGACGCTGATCCCGATGGATGCAACCCCCACCACCTGGCTCTGGCTCTCCATCTCAGGGCTGATCGGCTTCGTTTTGGGCGACCTGTTCCTCTTCCAATCCTACCTCTTGATTGGCGTGCGCGTCGCCATGGTCATCATGGCCAGCTCGCCAATTTTCGCAGCGCTGTTGGGCTTCGTCATTTTTGGAGAAAAGCTGACGCTGCTGAGCTTTCTCGGTATGCTCATCACCCTTCTGGGAATTGCCCTGGTCGTTTTTTTAAGGAGCAAGGGACGCGAAGATCAGGAGACAAAGAAGCTGACCTCACTCCCCCTCAGAGGGCTGCTCTATGCGTTTATTGGCGCTTTTGGACAGGCATCCGGGCTTATTCTCAGCAAGCTGGGCATGGGTGCGGACTACAGTCCTCTTGCCGCGACACAGATTCGTTTGATGGCAGGTCTTGCGGGCTTCCTTGTGCTGTACGCCATAGGCAACCGCTGGTCGGAAGCTAAAGTCGCGCTGAAAAACCCCAGTGCAATGGGTTTCATCACCATGGGGGCTTTCTTCGGGCCTTTCATGGGTGTTTCCTTTTCTTTGATCGCCGTCCAATTGTCTAAAGCCGCCATTGCGTCCACCATCATGGCGCTGGTGCCCATCATGGTCATTCCGTTTTCCATCTTCCTCTACAAAGAGCGCGTCAGCTTCCGTGAAGTCTTTGGCGCTGTTTTAACCGTTACAGGCGTAGCGGTGATGGTGTTTGGGCAGTGACCATCGGCAAAAACAAAGAGCAATAGCCAGCAGGTAAAAAGACTAAACCTGCTGGCTATTTTTTCTGAATAAAATCTATGTGTTCGCAGTGCCGGCTTTGAATTCGCCTGCTTCATAACTGCAGGGCGTCACACCTTCATAACCAAACACCTTGCAGAAATAATCTGCAACAAGGGCCGTCATGCGCTCGTAATCCTGGGTTTCTCCCGTCAGCATTTCCAGGGAAGTCACTCCGCGATCCGCAATGCCGCAAGGAACAATCAGCTGAAAGTGTGACATATTGGTATTGACGTTGAAAGCGAAGCCATGCATGGTGACACCGCGCTTGACCGCGAGGCCAATAGCCGTAATTTTGCTGCCGTTCACCCAGACACCGGTATGGACAGGATCCTTGCCGGCCGGGATGTCGAACTCTTCTTTTAAGAGCCGTATAAACAGCTGCTCGAGATTCTCGACAAAGGTTCGGATGCCTATGCCGCCGTGTTTGATGTCAAAGATGGGATAACCGACAATCTGGCCGGGACCGTGATAGGTGACGTCTCCGCCGCGTTCGATCTTGTGGATTTCGACGCCCTGTTCCCTGAGATAGTCCTCTGCAAAGAGAATGTGACTGTCCTCTGCGGATTTGCCCAAGGTGATGACCGGCGGGTGCTCGACAAGGATCAGGGTGTCCTCAATCTCGCCCTTTTGGCGCTTAGCCACCAGGTCGAGCTGAATCTGATAGGCGCTCAGGTAGTCACAGACGCCCAAATTTAGAATTTGCAGTGGGTTCAATGCTCCAACCTCCATTACGCCAAGTTGAGGATCATCAGGTCTTTGTCTGTCCTCAACTCACCTAATTGTGGAACGTACAATTTGAAATGCGGCGCCTGGAAGTGGGCTTCAAGATGTGCCTTGCTTTCCCAAGTCTCAACGAACACCAGCATATTTGGGTTTTTCTCATCTTCGAAAAGCGCGTAATCAATGCAGCCTTCTTCCTTGACGGTTTCAACGGTCATCTTGGCGGCAAGGGCTTTGAAGGCTTCTATATTTTCAGTTGGAACTTGGTTTTTGGAAACGACTTTGATCATGTGGGTGCCTCCTCTTAAGACTCATTTAGGAGATATTATATCATTGAATTAGTTGTTAATGTGTAAACAATCAACTGTCGACCTGATCGACTCGCAAAAAGAGCTGAAAGTCGCCAACAGATGGCGATCTTTCAGCTCTTTTCATGTTATTGGAGTCAGACTGTTTGGGCTGATTTCCAACCGTTTCTTCAAATCTTTTTTAAAATCACCTAAAATGCCGCAAACTCGTGATCCTGAAGATCTGTAATGAACATATAGCCAGGGGCATGTGTCAGCATAATTGGCGGTTTGGACTGCATAGCGACCGCTTGAGGGGTGACCCCGCAAGCCCAAAAGACCGGGACTTCACCGGGCTTGATCTCGACAGCGTCGCCGAAGTCTGGTTTTGAAATATCCTTGATGCCAATCTGTGCCGGATCGCCTATGTGAACAGGCGCACCATGGACCGCTGGAAAACGGGCTGTAATCTGCGCCGCTTTGACGACCTGGTGGTAAGGGATTGGGCGCATGCTGACGACCGTAGGCCCGGAGAAAACGCCTGCAGGGCGGCACTGCATATTGGTGATGTACATAGGGACGTTGCTGCCGGCAGTGATGTGGCGCACTTCAATATTGGACTGCATGAGGGCGGATTCGAAGCTGAAGCTGCAGCCCAGGAGGAAGGCAATGAAATCGTCGCGCCATATACTGGACACATCCTCAAGTTCCTGGACGTAAACGCCATTTTCGTAGACTCTGTATTTTGGTATGTCACGGGCAATGTCGGAGCCCGGAGCGACTATAGCCATTTCGCGGCTGCCTACTTCTGTGACGTCAAGAATTGGGCAAGGTTTAGGGTTTCGCTGAGCGAACAGCAGGAAGTCGTAGGACAACTCTTTGGGCAGGACGACGAGATTGCCTTGTGCATAACCCGGGCAGAGACCTGCGGTTGGTTTGACAAACTCGCCATTTCGGATCGCGAGCCGCATTTCTGCAGGGGTTGCGGTTTTAAGCGGTATCAAAATTTAACGCCTCCTTATCTGGATGAAAATCTGGTAACGCGGACTAAAACTAACTTGGGGACGCGGACGGTAATGATTTAGCAACAATTTCAGCGTTGCACGTTCATTATTCCCATCGCCTTGAATAGTATTAAACCCTGACTTCTTCAACCTTCACGTCATAGACGGCGCCGGCGACGTTCAGCCGGAACAGCCGCGTGCTGATGATGTCTTGAGAAATCGAAGTCCGTGCATCTGCCAGATTTATTGGCATTGCCGCCGCCATCTCCGGAATCTCACTGTAAAAGTCCTCACGGGCCTTAAGCAGCTCATGCGCTTCCTCCAGGGAGACCCTCTTGAAGCGAATCTGATCACCTGGCTTTGACTGGGCCAAAAGCGGCAAATCTACAGATATGACCCCGGCAATTTTTGTGTATCCCCCAGTGGTCTGGCGGTCTGCCATCATAATGATGGGTTTGCCATGACCAGGGACCTGGACCGCACCAAAGGCAATGCCGTCTGAGATGATATCCCCGCCCTTGACATGTTCAATGGATGGACCCTCCAGGCGGTAGCCCATGCGGTCACATTCATTGGTGACGGTGTAAACATTATCGAGAAAAGTCAGAATCCCCGCTTCCGTAAAAGCGTCATCCTGGGGACCCATAACAATGCGAATCGTTTTTGAGGCTGTGTAGACCGGTATAAGCTCCGCAGGGACCGCCAGCAACACCGACGGTACACCAGACACATCTGCGCCCACCGGCACCTGATCTCCCGCTTTCAGCGCCCTGCCCTCAAATCCGCCCAGCGCAGCTTTGGTATAAGTAGAGCGGCTGCTCATGACCAGCGGTGTATCAATGCCGCCGGCAACTGCCAGATACCCCCTGAGACCGGACTTCAGACCTCCGAAACTGAGGACATCTCCCGCCTGAACCACCAGGGTTTGCCACATTGACACGGGGGATCCGTTGATCTTAGGACTTAAATCCGCCCCAGTCAGAGCAATAGAGCCAGCAAATCCAAACTTCAGCTCAGGCCCCAGCATCATCATTTCGAGTACTGCTTCAGACCTTGCGTTGCCCACAAGCTGATTGCCCACCGCCGCTGCGAATTGGTCCATGGCGCCTGCAACAGGAACGCCAAATTGCTGATAGCCATAGCGGCCAAGGTCCTGAACCAGTGTCAGCATGCCAGGCTTGATGACTTCGATA
This sequence comes from uncultured Acidaminobacter sp., assembly GCA_964416305.1. Lineage (GTDB taxonomy): Bacteria > Bacillota > Clostridia > Peptostreptococcales > Acidaminobacteraceae > Acidaminobacter. The sequence goes on from CAYQDM010000013.1 coordinate 91,532, forward strand.
AAACGTCCTTCCGTCATCCTTACACCCTCCCCTCAGTGGTCCCGCTGCGACCTTCGCGACTTAAGCGGTCAAAGGTTGCCTGGTCAATCGGGACAAAGCGGATGGACTCTCCCGCTTTCAATAATATGGGCTCATTGCTGAGGGGATCATAGAGCGCCACAGGTGTGCGTCCAATTATCTGCCAGCCACCGGGACTGTCGATGGGATATATCCCGGTCTGAGCGCCCGCAATGCCCACTGAGCCGCCTGCGATCTTGGTCCTCGGCGTTTCCAGACGCGGTGTCGCGATTCGGTCGTCCATGCCGCCGAGGTAAGGAAACCCTGGGGTGAAGCCAAGCATATAAATTCTGTAGGTGCCCGAGGCGTGAATCTTAATCACCTCGTCCACCGTCAAACCGTTGTGTTTTGCCACATAGTCCAGGTCGGGGCCATAGTCTCCGCCGTACAGGGTTGGAATTTCAATGACCATCGGCTCAGGAAGTTCTATGTCATCCAGAGCACCCAAAGTTTCACGTACCTTCCCGCACAATGCCTCATATCCAATCCGCAGCGGATCGTAGTGAATCATCAGCGAACAGTAGGTAGGTGTCATTTCAACGATCCCATCCACTTTGACTTTTTCGAGGGCCAGCATCAACCCTCTGACCTTTGTGTTCAGTGCCTCGGAAATTTCATTCCCAAAGCTGGCCACCAGGGCGAGATCGCCGGATGGCGCCAGTCGGAGCTCATTTTCCAAAAGCCCTCACCTCCATTCATATAAACAGGGACAACTAACCAAACAGCGCGGTGATGCTCTTCAGTGCTGTAATTCCAGCATACCCTGCCACGACGACAATCACAATACCAAACACGATCATCCAGGTTGGATGCTTGTAATCGCCCACTATATCCTTGCGTCGGGACGCCAGGAGAATGGTGCCGATGGTGATTGGAAGAATCAATCCGTTGAGAGAGCCTGCGAGGACGAGTAAATTAGCCGGTTTGCCGATTGTTGCCATGATCATGGTTGAGGCGACAATAAAAGCAATGATAAAATGCTTCTCATATTTCATGATAAAAGGATTTAGCGTCTTGAGGAAGGAAACTGACGTATAAGCTGCACCTACGACAGATGTAATCGCTGCGCACCAGAGGACGACGCCAAAGAATTTATAACCGATCATGCCTGCGCCGTGCTGGAAGGCAGACGCTGCAGGATTCGCTGCGTCGAGCTGAAGACCTTTGCTGACAACGCCGAGAACTGCGAGGAACAGGAAGATCCGCATTATGGAAGCGATGACTATGCCCGTCACAGAGCTGCGGGTGATCTGACCAAGATTTTCAACACCGGTGACACCAGCATCGATCAAACGGTGACCGCCTGCGAAAGTTATGTAACCACCAACCGTACCGCCGAGGAGAGTAATAATTGGGAAAACCAAGCCGCCTGGATTTTCAGGCGAGACGCTGCGAACAATGGCTTCGCCTACAGGAGGCTGGGTCGAAAATGCTACGTAGGCCACAATGGCAATCATGAGGCCGCCGAGGATTTTGACAAAGCGGTCAATAACCGAACCGGCGTCCTTCGAAAGGAAGATGGCAATACCTATGATGCCGCTTATGATTGCTGCAATCGTGAGGTCCATGCCGAAAAGGACGTTTAGGCCGAGAGCTGCACCGCCGACGTTGCCTATGTTGAATGCGAGGCCGCCCAGCGCGACCAGGACAGCCACAAAAATGCCGAGGCCCGGGAGTACTTTGTTGGCGATATCCTGACCTCTAAGGCCTGAGACACCTATGATTCTCCAGACGTTCATCTGGGCGCCAATGTCCAATATAACCGAAACCAGGATGACGAAAGCAAAGCTTGCGCCGAAATCCTGCGTAAATTTCGCAGTTTGCGTCAGAAAGCCAGGACCAATTGCAGAAGTTGCCATAATAAACGCGGCACCTAAAATAGCGCTGGAACTGCCAGATTTAATGACCTTTTTAGTTGTTGCTTTGACATCAGCCATGTGAATCCTCCCTAATTATCTTATTTGATCTAACGATCTAACCAATCACGTTTCTTAAAGCAGTTACAGCAACACCTTCACTTTCCAGTGTTGAACGAATGCGCTTAACAAATTCAACAGCTTCCGGATTGTCTCCGTGGACGCAGATGGAGTCTGCTTTCATTTCAACGGTTTCGCCTGTGATTGCGGTAACTTCCCCTTGCTTGACCATGCGCACGACTCTGGCGATGGCTTCCTCAGGGTCATGGATGACTGCGCCCGGCTGGCTTCTTGGCACCAAGGTGCCGTTTGCCTGATAGGCTCGATCCGCGAAGACCTCCTGAGCGACTTTGAGCCCGATCCCTTTGCCCGCTTTGATCATTTCACTGTTTGCGAGCCCTAACAGAATGACTTCCGGCGCTGCCTCATAAATGGCTTCCGCTATGGCCTGTGCAAGTTTTGCGTCTGTCGCTGCCATATTGTACATGGCGCCGTGGGGCTTCAAATGCTGTAAATTTCCTTTTGCCGCCTTGACAAATGCCTGCAGGGCCCCCAATTGATAAAGGGTGTAAGCCTTTACCTCGGCCGGTGTGACTGCCAAATTCCTTCGGCCGAAGCCCATTAAGTCCGGATAGCCCGGATGCGCCCCGAGTCCGGCACCGTTTTCCATTGCTGACTTGACCGTCTCCGCCATTACCAGCGGGTCCCCGGCATGCCAACCACAAGCAATATTAACAGAAGAAACATAAGGAATAATTGCGTGATCCATGCCGATGGTATAACTGCCAAAGCTTTCGCCCAAGTCACTGTTCAAATCCACTTTGAACATTTGCCTCACCTCCTGTCATGTTATAAAGCAATTTTGATGCCAAAAATGCAAACGTTGAATTTCCAGCCTTCTCAAGATTGAGTATTCTAAATTGTTAGTCAAATCGTTCGATTTCGCACATATAAAGCGAGCGATTTCGCTCAAAGTGCGAAATCGCTCGTTGTTAACCTTTCTCAAGCTTCCGTTTCAATGCAAACCGGCTGATTCCCAAAAGATCCGCGGCTTTGGAAATCTGCTGATTACTGAGTGCCAGCGCCACTTCAATATACTGGCGTTCCATGGAACTGACCTCTTCTTCCAGAGAAAAAACGCCGCTCGTCAGTCTTGCGAGCAGGACCTCATATTTATTTGCGGCTGTATTTTGAATTGTCTCACCTTCTGCAAGCCTCAGCTTTGAAATCTCAGGCGGTAAATGAATTGGCTCGAGGCGCTGCTCAGGATACAGCAAAAGTGTTCGTTCAACGACATTTTTAAGTTCCCTCACATTCCCGGGCCACCGATAGGACAGCATGCACTGTTTTGCCTCTTCCGTCAATTCCGGTACCGGACGCTGATGTTTTTTTGCCTCATTCTCGAAGAAAAATTGCGTCAGCAAAAGAATATCCTCACCCCTGTGCCTCAGAGGCGGCAGCTGGATTGGAAACACATGCAGCCTATAGTAAAGGTCCTCTCTGAAATATTTTTCTTCAATGGCTTGCTTCAAGTCTCGATTCGTCGCTGCCAGGACGCGTACATCCACCTCGAGATCTTCAAGGCCACCAACGCGTTTAAATTTATGGTCCTCTAAAAATCTGAGCAGTTTTGACTGAAGTTCCAGGGGCAGCTCACCAATCTCATCCAGAAAGACAGTGCCCCCGTCTGCCAGTTCCAAAAGCCCTTTCTTTCTCGCGGCGGCGCCAGTAAAGGCATTCTTTTCAAATCCGAACAATTCGCTTTCCATTAGATTTTGGGGAATAGCGCCACAATTTATCTTTACAAACGGCAGCGCCGCTCTGGGTGACAGCCTGTGGATGGCTTCCGCCACAAGCTCCTTTCCGGTTCCCGTCTCCCCTTGAATCAAAACGGTAGTCCGCTCACTGGGTGCTACAACCTCAACTCTGTGCATGACCGCTTTCAGAAGTTCGTGCTCACCAATCATGTATTTTCCGCGGTGCAGTTTTTCATCTTCATACAATGTCAGACGATTCACGGCTTTGAGGTGCTCAACACCCTTTTGTATGAGGATATCCAGTTCGTCAAACTCAAAGGGTTTGTGAAGATAATCATAAGCGCCGGCCTTAATTGCAGCTACCGCCGTTTTGACATCCCCATAAGCCGTCATCATAAAGGCCACCAAATCAGGATCAATTTTTTTCAATTCCGGCAGCAGCTCCAACCCATTGTCAGTGCCGAGTCTGAGATCCAGAAGCGCTATGTGAGGCTTAAAAACAGCCATTTGTTTGACAGCCTCTGCAGCATTGGCAGCTGACTGCGCTTGATAGCCCAAATCCCCCAGACCTTCACACAATGAATGACTCAAAGACTTTTCGTCATCGATAACCAAAATGCGGTAAATCATTTAACCGCCTCCTTATCTATGGTGTTGGGAATTTGAGTGTCACCGTCGTCCCAACCCCTTCTTTGCTGACCATTTGAATTTCTCCGCCCATATCCGTCATGAGCTTTTGAACGACAGACAGCCCCAGTCCTGTTCCTGTGGCATGAGTAGTGAAGAAAGGATCGAACACCTTGTCGAGATCCGCTTCCGCTATGCCTTTTCCTTCATCCTGCACAACGACCTGAACGGATTTTTCGACTTCAGAATGCCTCGGCTCAATCCTAATCAAGATCCGGTCTCGAGAAGACGAGGCATTGATAGCGTTGGAAATGACATTCAGCAAAATCTGCTCCGTCTGGTTTTCATCTCCTTTGATTTCAACCGGCTGAGCCCCCTGTATGTAAACGAGGTCGATCTGATGCTCCTCCGCTGAAGGTGAAATCAGCGCCAAAGTCCTCTCGAGCACCGATTTTATGTCAATCCTGCGCAAGTCCGGATAATGGGGCTTCGCAAAATCCAGAAGTTCCGAGACCAGCTTGTTCAACCGGTCAATTTCGTGGAGAACGTTGTCGAACAGCGCGCCGTTTCGGTCTTCTTCCGTTGTCACGAGCCGCCGCTTCAGCACCTGTATGCTGGTCTTCATTCCCGCCAGCGGATTTCTGATTTCGTGGGCGAGGCCCGACGCCAGCTGCCCTGTATAAGCCATTCTATTGACCCGCTCCATCCGCATCTCCAGCCGCTTTCTCTCGGTGATGTCATTAAAGCTGAAAATGGCGCCCGTGGTCACCCCTTGACTGTTGGTCAGCGGCGCGGCAGACGTCGCGTAATAGCGTTTTTCATCCCCCGCCTCTTCCTGCAGCACGTACAGCTGATCAATGGTCCGGGACAGCTGAAGCAAATCATCCAGCTGCTCCTTGAGCAGTGTCACAAAGGCCTTATGCGTCCCCTGCTCGCTCAATGACGGACTGAGCAGTCTATTTGCCGCCTCATTTTGATTGAGCACCATGCCTTCCTGATCCATGACCAGGACCCCCGTCGTCAGGCTCCTCAATATGTCCTCGTTGAATTGCTTGGCTTCCAGCAGCTTTCTGGCGTTGTCCTGCAGCCTGCGGATCATCTGATTGAACGACTGCGCCAGGACACCAATTTCATCCTGCCGGTCCATCTCAAGCTGCGTCTCAAGATCCCCCGCGGACATCTGATTGCACTGCTCCGCCAGGTACCGCACCGGCCGTGACAGGTGGTGGGCAATCAAAATAGTCGCCTGCATGGACAAAATCAGCGAAATGATTGCAACCAGGATGGAGTATTTCTGGGCGTCTATGAGTTCTCCCGCGAGAATTTTTTTCTCCCCGGCCACAGCCACCGTCCAGCCTGTCTTTGCATCCATTGCATAAGTAATCATCAGCGCGTCGTCTTCGTAAGTCCCTCGATTCAGGTTTGAGTCGATTTTGGCTCTGACAACCATCGGCCGAACGCTCTCGGAATTCTCCGGCAGGTGGTTGACCAGCGTCTCATCCCCTTTAAAGATATAGAGCCCCTGCCGATGGTACCCCGACAAATACCCCACCGCCGCCTCAAGCGCCGCGTCGCTTTCAAAGTTGACGCCGCCGAGATGATACTCCACTTCAGCTACTGTCTGTTGCTGCTCGTGCCGCTGATTATTCAGAAGCAGTCGGTAGCCGTTCCAGTAAGAAATCAGCCCCAGCACCGCAATGGAAAACGCGATCAGCACCATAAACGGAATCAGGATCTTATTTTCAATATCCATTTTGATCATGACGCGTCCTCCCTGGATAACAAACCGACGCCAAAGAAGAGGACCGCAGCCACGATTACGCCAGGAAAGGCAGGATGAATCAGGTGTCCCGGAGAGCCGTACAGTCCCCGGTCCAGCACAGCCGCTATGGTCATGGTCAGAACGCCGCCATAGGCGGATAAAAGTGCCCCTCTGCGATTGGCTTTTTTCCAGAACATGCCGCCGTAAAACGGAAACAGAAATGCCACCGCGAACAAGCCATAAACGTAGCCGCCAAAGTTCAATAAACTGGCGGGCGGATTAATGGACATGATGAGGGAAACAGTCCCCGCCACCAGAACGAAGATCCTGTTTTTGGTGATCATTTTTTCGTCATTCAACTTTGTGTCCACGGTATACCCGAAGAGGTCGTAGGTAAATCCACTCGCGAGAATCAAAAATTGCGAGTTGGCCGTGGATACCGCCGCGGCTGCCATGCCAATCAACACGATCCCGCTGAGACGACTGAAGAGCGCGTAATTGATCATGTACGGAAAGACCTCATCCACCGAATTGATGCTTTGGATGGTCGGCTGCAGCACCCGCGAACCTAGTCCTATGACGATCAGATAGATATAGATCAGAGTCAAAAAGATCAGAGAGTAGGTTATCATTTTATAGGCCGTTTTTTGATCCTTGGCAGCCAGAATGCGGATTGCGTATTGGGGATTTGCCGCGAAACCCAGTCCCCAACCGACAAAACCCGTCACGATCATGAGCGGTGGGTAGGCCGCCGTGGAGAACGAGTTCAGCATTGTGCCCCGCACCGTCTGATCCGCCGTCACAAAAGGCGCGGTGTCAATCAGCGCGACCTGATCCAGAATCTGACTTAAACCACCGGTCGCGTTGAGGACCAGGCCCGCTGAAAAAATGACTCCGAAAAAGATCAGGATGAAGTTCAGTCCATCCGTTCTGGCCACAGAAAACAGCCCGCCAAAGGTCGTGTATATAATGAACATGAACACCAAAAGCGTGGCCAGGGTATAGTGAATGTCCAGAAGCTCGCTCATGACAACGCCAAAGCCGCGGATTTGAATGGTCATGTACAAGGTGAACGCGAAGACTATGACTATGCCCCCCAGCCTTTGCAGGGCAACGCTCTTGTAGCGAACGCGAAAATATTCCGGCAGGGTCATGATGTTGTGACGTCTCAGCCTCGGCACCAGGAAATAGAGAAAAATGGTACCCAGATACCAGGGAATGACCGAATACCAGACGCTGGATAATCCATAAGCAAAGATTGAGCCCGTCAAGCCCTGCATGGACGCGGCGCTGAACCAGGTCGCCGTAAAGGTAAAGACAGAGGCCCAGAGGCCCAGACTATTGCCTGCCAGAAAAAAATCCCTCAGATTTCTCGTTTTTTTGATGCCGCTTTTTCCGAACCACAATAACAAAACGGTATATAAAGTGAAATAAAGAAGATATTCAACCGATTTATTCAATCAGCAGCACCCCATTCTTTAGGTTGACTGGTCTTTTTTCATATTTACATGGTAACCTGTTTTAATCAGACTTACAAGAATCAGAAGGCGTTCCCGACAGGGTTCAGCTGATGTTGGCCAGCTTGGTTGAAGCTGACTAATTGCTTAAATCTCCATTTTTGAGGTATAGGTATACCAACACAGATGATGGAGGTGAAGCGCCCCTTGAAGCACATCCCAAATATCCTGACCGTAATTCGTCTGTTCTTTGTGCCCATCTTCGCGTTCCTGTATTTTTCAGATCTGGCCAATGCCCATTTTTATGCCCTGGCAGTATTTATCCTGGCCGGTGTGACGGATGTCCTTGATGGCGCCATTGCCCGAAGGTACAATCTCGTCTCAGTGGTTGGCACAGTCCTTGATCCCCTGGCAGACAAGCTCATGCTCCTGACCGCGCTGATTTGCCTTACGGTGGACGGCATTATGCCTGTATGGGCTATGGGCATCATGCTCGTGAAGGAGCTCTTCATGATCACCGGCGGACTCATCATGTACTTTAGAAAGGAGAAGTCAGTGATTCCAGCCAACAAATTTGGAAAGCTGGCGACCATTCTCTTTTCACTTGCGGTTTTCCTGATGATTGTCCGTCCGGAGACCTGGTACACTATGGCTGTGCTCGTCATTGCAATTGCTTCCAAACTATCAGCCTTTACCTCCTACGCAAGACATTATTATCATAATTTCAGGGTTAACAGGTAATTACGACTGACCAAAAAGAGCAAGGAGCGCGTTGTTAAGGCCTCCTTGCTCTTTTTGGTGATGAAACCGGGGATCGATAGGCGTAAGCCGCTGACACCGAGTTTCTCTCCCTCACTTCACTGTCTTTAACCGCGGTATCCCAAAATTGGAAACCAACAAGCCTGCAATAATAACCAAGCACCCCAGCCATTGAACGGAAGTCAGTTTTTCCCCAAGGACCACCTGGGCAGTGAAAAGACCTGTCACCGGTACCAGCAGGGACAAAGGCGCAACCTTTCCTGTAGGATATTTGTCAAACAGCATGGTCCAAACCCCATAGCCAAACAAGGTTGCCAGAAACGCCAGGTAAAACGCAGAAAATACCGAGATCCATTTGAGATTGGTCAGTGCGTGCAGGACATCTTGAGGCGAATCCACCAGTAACGCTAAAATCATCAAAGGAATTGGCGGCACAAGACTGGACCAGACCACCAGTCCCAGCATGTCAAGCTTTTCGCCGTGCTTTTGGGCATCCCTGGTCGCAAATCTGATAACAATGTTGGAAATCGACCAAAACAAAGCTGCTGAGATAGTGAGCAAAAACGGCACCATAGGCACAGCTGAAAGACCTCCGGCCTTATAGGCACCACTGATGAGAATCAGTCCTGCCGCCATGATGAACAGACCGACGACCTGTTGTCGCTTAACCGCCTCCCCCAACAGTACCGCTGCCAGAAGCACCGTGAAGAACGGCTGCGTTTGAAGTACTATGGAGGCAATGCCTGCAGGCATCCCAATTTCGATTGCATAAAACAGAAGACCAAATTGACCTACGCCCAGGGTCAAACCATAAGAAACAATGTACTTCCAGTGAAGTTTCGGCCTTTTGACAAAGAAGATTGCGGTCACTGAAACAATAAAAAACCTCGACGCTGCCAGAACCAGCGAAGGCACCCCGCTGAGTCCCAGTTTAATAACTGTAAAATTCGCGCCCCATACAATAACAAGCAGCAGCGCGAGTAATAGATCTCTCTTGCTCATAGTGTCACCGACCTTTTTAGAATGAACCTTAAGCATGAACCCTTGGGAAGCTCCCCAGGTTTCCTCAATCACTATGTTAGCATGTTTTCCAAATACATACAAAATTTTTCGAATCCACGAACCGAAGACGGCAGGACTCCCTTAAAGTTGGCCGATGGTTATTTTTAATAACCGTGGTCACTCTAAACCAAAATCTGTCTTCTTTCACATTTTTGTTCCATTAATAGAATTCTTTTTCACGTTTTGCAAGTTTCGTATGAATTTATTTCATCATCAACTTGCAATAACCCTTCACTGCTCAGTTGGCATAAAATTGTATATATATCCATACAATATTCAAAAAATAATCAGCGTTTTCAATTTTTTGTTTAACTTAAAATATTATATAAAATCTTATATCCAGCACAATTAGCCATTTACAAAGTTTTTATTGCTTTTGAGAACACTCTATTTTGTACTGAAATAAAAACAGTATATTTATCTGTTTTTACTGTTGACATTGATAGGTTTCAATCGTATAATCGTATACAATAAAGCAGAAAAGGAGTGACAATTGCAGTGAAAAAAATAACTTCTTGCAAAAAGATCAGCAACACCCATTTTAAGGGCGTCTACTCCCCCAACCAGAATTCCAGCTTGCAGTGTCACCCGGACACGCTGCTCCATGATCTGAGCGCCAACGTCAGCTTAAATCTCAACTTAACCGTCAGCCTGGTCTCTGATGACAGCTTCAAACCGGATCCACACTTTTATCAAAGAGCATCCTATTTGCGCACCAGCGTCGTCGTCGTCGGCAGTCAATGCGGCGCTTCAGAAAACGCAGCGCGCACATTGCTGTCCGAAAGCTGCAAGGGCATTAAAGCAGTGATCGCGAAGTCCTACAACACGCTGTTCAGACAACAATTAATCAACGCCGGCATCCTACCGCTCGAATTCACCAACACAGACGACTTCGACAAAATTTCGCTCTATGATACTTTATATCTGGAGCAGCTCGAAGCAGCCTTGAAGCCTGATGCATGGATGATTTACAATCGCTCGACCGAAGAGTTCTACGAAGCCGCTTTGCACTTTGACGCAGCTTGTCACAAGACCTCGGCAAGGATTGGATTTGAGTCTGCATTGACCATCGGCTAAAGCTTTAGATTATGAAGATTACTGATCAAGAACGGAGGTGCACCATGTGTCTGGCAACTGATTTCACAGAATACTTCGATCACCTGACCCAAATGGCGTACGACAACAACGTGACTGCCGGTGAGGTTTACGAAAAATATGACGTTAAGCGCGGCCTCAGAAATGCCAACGGCACAGGCGTCCTCGTCGGTTTGACCCGAATTGCGGATGTCTACGGTTACAAGCTCGAAGACGGCGTCAAAATTCCGGATGAAGGCCGACTTTCCTACCGCGGCATAGATATACGAGACCTGGTTGAGGGCTTCCAGCAGGAAAAACGCAGAGGCTTTGAAGAATCCGTATTTCTGCTTCTGTTCGGAAAACTGCCAACCCAAAGTGAGCTGGCAGACTTCAACGCACTGCTCGACGACTACAGAGCGCTTCCGCCCGGTTACACCGAGAGCATGATCCTGAAGATCCCAAGCAAGGACATCATGAACAAACTTATGCGCAGCGTCCTGGTCCTCTATTCCCATGACGACGACCCAGACAATACGAGCATAGAAAACGTCCTGAGACAAAGCATCCAAATGATCGCCCGCTTCCCAACCATCATCTCATACGGTTATCAGGCGAAAGCCCATTACATCGACGGCAAATCCCTGTTCATCCACGCCCCACGCAGAGGCGTCGGTACGGCCGAAAACGTCCTTCACATGATACGCAGCGACAACCGTTATTCCAGAACCGAAGCTGAAACCCTGGACCTGCTTCTCGCCCTGCATGCAGATCACGGCGGCGGCAACAACTCCGCGTTTGCGACCCATGTGGTTTCTTCATCCGGTACGGATACTTATTCTGCACTGGCGGCGGCCATTGGATCCCTGAAAGGGCCAAAACATGGCGGCGCCAACAAAATGGTCATCGAAATGGTCGCAGACATCAAAGCGAACGTCGAGGATTGGAGCGATGTCGAGCAACTCAAGACTTACCTGAAAAAAATCCTCAAGAAGCAAGCCTTTGACGGTCAAGGCCTGATCTACGGGATGGGCCATGCGGTTTACACTCTGTCGGATCCAAGAGCGGTTCTTTTAAAGAAGAAAGCTTTCGAATTGGCCCTCGAAAAAAATGCCATGAAAGAATTTGAACTTTTCTCCAATATAGAAGCGCTGACAAAAGAACTCTTTAAAGAAATGAAGGGTCAGGATGTCGCCATTGCGGCAAATGTCGATCTTTATTCCGGCTTCGTTTACGAAATGCTCAACATTCCGGCGGATCTCTACACCCCGCTCTTCGCTGTAGCCAGGGTTGCCGGGTGGTGCGCGCACCGCATTGAGCAAATCGTCAGCGACACCAAGATCATGCGCCCAGCTTACAAGAACATTCTTGAGCCACAGCCTTATGTAAGAATTAAGAATCGTTGATCTGACTTTTACTTTACATGCCATCATTTATAATTCAAATAAAGGAAAATGGATCCGCTCAAAGAGCGTCATGCCGACGCCAGGCGGATCCATTTTCCTTTGTTTTTTTGAAATTAATTTCAATAAATTTTGAAATTTATTTCATTTCCCTTCCACTCGACGCTGAAAAACCTTGAAAAATGCGCATTGTCACAGTTGGCACGGCACTTGCTTATAAGTATAGTATCGAATCTAAAGGAGGACTAAAATGAAAGCAAGAATGCCTTATCTTTACGAATCCATCACCACCTTTGCACTGCTGATCGCCACCATGGGAATCGGGATCGCGGTCTACGGCGCGAATCCGCACATCCCAATGCTGATTGGCGTCGCGTTTGCGACATTGATGGCACTTCGGATCGGACACAAATGGAATGACATCGAGCAATACATGTTTGACGGCATCCGTCAGGCACTTCAAGCCATTATCATCCTCGCGATCATAGGCGTCCTCATTGGCGTCTGGCTCCTTTCCGGCGTTGTTCCTACCATGATCTATTACGGACTCGGCATCCTGTCTCCAAAGATCTTCCTCGTTGCAACGCTCCTCATAGCGTCCGTTACTTCCCTGGCGACCGGAACGAGCTGGGGTACTGCAGGGACCATCGGCATAGCACTTATGGGCATTTCCACGGGCCTTGGCATCCCGGCGCCAATTGCGGCCGGAGCGGTCATCTCCGGCGCCTACTTCGGCGATAAGATGTCGCCGCTTTCCGACACGACCAACCTCGCGCCTGCCATGGCCGGCACGGACGTCTTCACCCACATCAAGTTCATGCTGAAACCAACGATTATTGCATACGCCATTTCCCTCATTTTCTTCGCTGTCCTCGGCATGCGCTATGGTGGTGCCGATGTTGACCTCACCGCCATTAGCGCCATGAGAGATGGCCTCGCGGCATCCTTCACCATTTCGCCTGTACTTTTGATCCCACCACTCGCGGTTATCGTTCTCATCGCTAAAAAAATGCCGGCTATTCCAGGCATCTTCGTGGGCATCATCCTGGGTGCTATCCTCGCGCCAATCTTCCAGGGCTCCAGCTTTGGCGACATCCTGAACGTCGCTTACAGCGGCTTCGAGTCCAACACCGGCGTCACTGCAATTGATGATCTTCTCTCCTCCGGCGGTCTCAGCAACATGATGTACTCCATTTCCCTCACCATCATCGCCATGATGTTTGGCGGTATTATGGAGAAGACGGGCCAGCTCGAAGTCATTGTCAACAAGCTCCTCAAGCGCGTCAAGACGCCTCAGGGCCTGATTGCGCTGACGGAAGCCACTTGCCTCGGTTCCAACATGACTATGCCTGAGCAGTACATTTCCATAGTCGTTCCGGGCCGCATGTACGCCAAAGCTTACAAAGACATGGGCCTTCACCCTAAAACCCTGTCCAACGCTCTCGAATCCACCGGCACACTGACCTCTGCGTTGATTCCTTGGAACACCTGCGGCGTCTTCCTCTTCGGCGTCCTCGGCGTCACCACTATGGAATACCTGCCGTATGCCATCTTCAACTACACTATGCCGTTAGTTGTCCTGGCGCTCAGCTTTGTCGGCATCACCGTCGCCAAGTTAAGCCCTGCAGAACTGGCTGCGCAGGAAAGCGAATCCAGATTGTCGGCCTAGTGCAAAACAAGAACAGCAAATGCCGCCTGCCTGCAAAAGTGTTTAAAGCAGACATTAGATTTTAAGCATGAACCTTGCTCACTGGGTGTAGTTTCATTTGCAATGTAATTTCATTAACGATACACTAGACGCTGGGAGGAAACGGGGAATACCCCTTTCACCCGGCGTCTTTTTCGGGACCTATAAGGCAGAGTTGATAGACACCAGCCGCTGAAAAAGCAACTCGATGTCTGACACCCAGTTTCAACACCGAGTTTCAACACCGAATTTCACACCAAGTTTCACCCCCCTCTTCCGCTTATAAAGGAGGTGCCCCATGAGAAAACTCGCCTTAATCATTTTCACAGCGACGCTGCTGTTAATCATCAATTATATCAACGAGGTCGTCAGAATTGATTACGACCTGAATCTCGTGGAGTACTTCGAGTATTCGAGAGAATTTACAGTAGACGAGCGTCGACTGCTGGACAAATACGGCATGCTGATCTTTGGCGGCAACATCAACGACCCTCCGCTGGGTCGATATTACGAAGAAACCGAGCAGCACCTGGGCCTCACCGTTGACATAGTCAACGCTCTGGCCATTGAGCTTCAAACGAATATTGCCACCAAGGCCATGATTTGGAGCGATGCTGTCGACGCCCTTAAAAATGAAGAGACCAACATGATCGATATGGTCCCTTCTGATGCCCGGGCTGCGGACTTCGCGTTTTCAAACCCAATCTACCGCCTGAGCGGTGCTGTCCTCACTCCGGGAAAAAGTTCAGACATCAAGTCCCTCCGCGATTTGAACGGACGCGTCGTCGCAGTGCAGAGGGCAGATGTTGTCATAGACAAACTTTGGGAACAGAATATTTTTCCGGAATTCGTTTATGCGGACCACCTCTACGAAGCCATGCGCCTGCTGGAATCCGGACAGGTGGAAGCTCTGGCCGGTGACGAACCCGTGATTCGCATGATCCTGAGTGAACTTCGGCCTACCGGAAGTTTCAAAATTCTAGAAGAAAAGATCTACAATGCCCACACGGCACTGGCAGTTCCAAAATCACAGCGAGAATTGATCCCCGTCCTCAACAAGGGCATCCTCCGCCTCCGTAAGTCCGGTGTCATGACCAATATCGAAGAAAAATGGCTGGGGATGGGCGCCGCCGAGGTCCAGCGCCGCTCTTATGAAAAAATGAAGCATTTGTGGCTGCCGCTTCTCGGAACCATCGGCATGCTCTTTTATTTGATTTATCTTTGGAACCTCCGGCTTAAAACCCTGGTCGCCCGGCGCACAGAGGAGCTCACGGTCATTACCGACGAGCTGGAAAGCGTGTTCGACTCGATCCAATCCGGCATTGTCCTCGTGGATCGCCAGGGTTCGCTCAAGAAGGTCAACGCCGTGTTTACCGACTGGTCCGGCCTTAAGGAGGGTGACACGCTGGACGCCAGTCCCTTCGGGAAGACATTCGCAGGATTTCTCAAGGAGGCGGACGTCCAAAGCGCCGAGGTTGGAAATCCGGTCAGCGCCGGGAATCTCGGGATGCCGCCGTACCAACCCGTAACGCACCCAGAGGATCGAGTGATCGAGTCCGCCCTTCCAATCTGTGAACGGCGAAGAGAAATCCAGCTTCAGAACAAATTTTTCGACTGTCGCCTCTCTACAATCCAGACCTTGGAAGGCCTTTTTCTGATGAACATAACCGACATCACCCTCGAAAAACTTCAGTCCGAAAAACTGGTGCATAATAATAAAATGGAGGCGATCGGCCGTCTCGCCGCCGGCATAGCCCACGAACTCAGAAACCCCCTCGGAACCATACGAAACTCAAGTTATTTGCTGGGCTCCATCCAGGCCGCCGACACGGATACCCTGGCCGCAACCGCTGCCATCGATCGGGCGGTGACCAGAGCCGGCAAAATAATCGACAACCTCCTCAACTATTCACGGCTGAGCACGGACGAACTCACGGACTTTTCAGTGTCGGATCTCGTGTGCGAAACGCTCTCCTTCTATAAGAAAGCTATGTCGGAACAGGGCATCACTTCAGATTACCATCACGAAGGCTCACCACAGGCCGCCTCAAACCCGAGCGCCCTTCGCCACGTCCTCATGAATCTGATCCACAATGCCATCGACTCAATGCCCTCAGGCGGCACTCTTAAACTGCGATCAGAAAATACCGGCGATGCGCTGACCTTCAGCATTTCCGACACAGGGACAGGCATCGCACCCGAGCGTCTGGGCAAGATTTTCGAACCGTTTTATACTGAGAAACCCGTCGGACAAGGCACCGGTCTTGGCCTCTACATTGTTTATACAGAAATTGAAAACCTCGGCGGCGACATCCAGGTCCAGAGCGCCCAAACCCAAGATGACGACCCCCACAGCGGAACGACCTTCACCTTTCGCGTGCCTTCCCACAAGGCCGCGCCATCTCCAGAGGAGGCATAAGCCATGCGCAGACTCAAACTGCTCCTGATCGACGACGAAGCGGATTTCCTTGACCTGCTGAGAATGATCCTGACCCGCAAAGGCTATGACGTCCTAACCGCCAGGAATGGTGCCGATGGTCTCAGGACGCTCCAAAGCGCCGGCGACATCGACGTCGTCCTCACCGACCTGTTGATGGACGGCATGACGGGCCTCGAAGTCCTGGTCCAAGTCAAAGCGGACTTTCCGGACACCGAAGTGCTTATCATGACGGCCTACGGCAGCATCGAAACCGCGGTAGATGCCATGAAACAGGGCGCGTTCTCCTACTATATTAAAAGCAACGACCCGGAAGAGATCCTGATGGCCCTGGACAAAATCAACAAAATCCGGCAGCTCGAATCCAAGAACGCCGCACTGAGCGCTGCAGCAGAGAGCGAAAGCGGCGCAATGCTCACCAGCCGGAGCCCGGCTTTCAAGCGCGCTCTCGATCATGCCCTGAAAGCTGCCGGCACGGATGTCAACGTCCTGCTCCTCGGTGAGTCCGGTGTAGGAAAGGAAGTCTTCGCGCGGTTCATCCACGAAAACAGCGCCCGAAAGCGCGAAATTTTCCTGCCCGTAAACAGCTATGCGTTCTCTGACAGCATGCTTGAGTCCGAACTTTACGGCCATGAAAAAGGGGCGTTTACCGGGTCTTTAGGTCAGCGCACCGGCCGTTTTGAGGCCGCTGACAAAGGCACGCTGTTTCTCGATGAGATTGGCGACCTGCCGCTCTCCACGCAGGTCAAGATCCTGCGGACCATAGAAACCCGGGAGATCTCCAGAATTGGCAGCAACACGGTGATTCCTACGGACTTCAGGCTGCTTAGCGCCACCAACCGAAATCTGTCGGAGGCAATCCGGGAAAAGACTTTCCGGGAGGATCTTTATTACCGTATCAGCACCATTGTTATTGAAATTCCACCGCTCCGGGAACGTCCGGAGGATATCCCGCTGCTTTTTGAGTATTTTTTGGCCAAAGCTCAGCGGGAAATAAAGAAGACGATTACCAAAGTGGATGAAGAGTTAAAAGCTCGCTTGTTTCAATATACTTTTCCAGGCAACGTCAGGGAACTGAAGAATACCGTCGAGCGCCTGGTGGTGTTGTCAGAGAATGGCCTCCTCAAAGATCAGGGATTATTTGAGAAGGCTGTTGCTGCCGGCATGACGCTGCAGCGTTCACCGGCAGACCAGACCCTGCGTCAGGTGCGTCAGAGGGCCGAACGCCAGCACATTCTCGCCGTCCTGGAGCACCATAACGGGGATTTGCCAATGGTCGCCGACACACTGGACATCAGCCTCCGTCAGCTCTACAATAAGTTGAATGAGTACGGCATTGAAAAATGAAACAGGTTACGAAATATGAAGTTGGGGGCAGCGGCCAGTTTAAAAGGTCACTTGACCTCAACTTTATTTTTTGACAGCGTCGATGGAATTTACAATGTTGAAATTGGCGGCAGACGCAAATTTCATTTTGAACTATTATGTAAATTGCGGGTATATAATTAAGACAATTCCTTGAACTATACATATAGAGAGGGTGATTCCTTTGAATCAACCTGTATATCCTGATTGCTTCAAATCTTTATTTGAAAACGCTTATGACGCCGTATTCATTATCGATGATCTCGGTCGGATCCATTACGCAAATCCAGCCGCTTGCCAATTGCTGAAGAAGACAACCGACGAGTTGATCCAGTCTTCATTTCACGACCTCTTCGCACGCGAGGAAGTCTATCAGACTGCGCTCTTTTTCAGTTTGATTAAAGAGGTAAATTCCCGAAGTCTAATGCACTTTAAGGCATCAGATGGTGTGGAAATTGACGGGGAGTGGACGAGTTCAAGGTTTACAGACGAATCGGGCGCATCGCGGATCTTGCTGATTCTCAGAGATGTCAGCAGTTTTATTGAAGCTCAACGGGCGCTCAAGGAAGCAGAAATTTTCGCGACGGAACTTGCGACTCACGATTTTCTGACAGGACTGTTAAACCGACGCGGCTTTGAGGAGTTCATGAATCACGAGCTCGACCGTGCAAAACGTTCAGCAAAACCCACCGGTCTGATTATGATGGATATTGATCATTTCAAGCAAATCAACGACAAATTTGGTCATACCGGCGGCGACTGGCTGCTAAGAGAGTTTGCCACCGTCATGTCGACGAGCATTCGGGATTATGATATCCTCGCCCGCTTTGCCGGTGACGAATTTATTCTGCTCTTACCTGAGACTATACAAGGTGAGAGTATGATGATCGCCGAAAGGCTTCGACACATAATCGAGTCCCATCCTATCAAATACAACGGTGAACACTTTAAAATTACCGCCAGTCTGGGTGTGATCAGTGTGCCTTCAGACTATGACGGACCTATGGACGATCTCATAGAGCTGGTGGATCAAGCGCTCTATCTCGCCAAGGTCAACCGCAACAGCGTGTATTTTCAGCCGCTGGATATGGAAGTTGGTGTCTGATACCAACTTCCATAATAATAAAACACCCTGGATCCAGTCGGATTCAGGGTGTTTTTAAGGTCTTTTTAATTATTGAAGGTGGAACTCAATGATAGACTCTTTGTTGAAGCCTTCGAGCATCATATTGTCAGCGAGGCAAGCGACGACAGCGTCAAAGTCGCTGTCAGCGCCAGTGTAGCCAAGTGCTTTCGCAGAGTCGAGGAGGTACTGGTACTTAACCGGTCCTACGATTTGAGTAGCGATAACTTTTGTTCCGCGCTTGTCAGCTTCCTTGGAGATGAACTCTTTGAGCATTGCGAGCGGTGTGCTTGCAGCATCAAAGACGTTCATGGAAACCGCTGTACCAACGTGGCCTTCATCTTTGAAGCCGATTCCTTTGATGGATGTCCAGCCTGTCTCAGCGTTCTTGACGACTTTTGCAATGTCGTTGGCAACAGTCGCGTCTTCCGTCTCGACGAAGACGTTGTAAGCAGTGAGGCCTTCATAGTCAGAACTGACTGTGCAGCCGCCCATAGTTGGGCTGAGCTTGCCGTCAACTGAAAGGTCAGGCTTTCTCATTTCGAGATCCGGATGGTCAGGTGTCTCGAGAAGCGCCTTAAGGCCTTCATACTGACCTTTACGGATGTTAGTATTGGATTTTTTGAAATCTGTGCGTGCATTGAGACCGGAGAAGTAAACCGGAACTTTGTAAGTCTCGTGAAGCGCAACGCCAATTTCTTCTGCGAGTGCTTTAACTTCTTCGATGTCCATGTTCTGGAGCGGGAATACCGGTGCAGTGTCAAGAGCGCCTATACGTGGGTGGTCGCCTTTTTGGACTTCCATGTTGACGTACTGGTAAACAGCGCCTGCGAGTTTCAGCATAGCTTCTTTGACGAATTGTGGCTCACAGATGTAAGTGAGAACTGTACGGTTGAAGTTGGCCTCCGGCTCAACAGCTACAATTTTGACAGACTCAACAGCTTTTACAGCGTTTACAGCAGCATCGATGGCTTCCTTGTTGCGGCCTTCGCTAAAGTTAGGGACAGCGAGAACATATTTCTTACTCATAACGGAAATACACATCCTCTCAATAGTCTAAATTCTGATTTGATCATATCAAAAATCAAGAGGAATGTCATTTCTGTTTTACTAAAGAAATTACTTAAATTTCGAGAAAATACGAGGCTAAAGTTGTGAACTTTATCTAAAAAGTCAATGAATTTTCGAATTCATATTGATTCGAACATGAAATTAGTTTAATAATGTTAAAATTCAATCGTTGCTTTTAATCTGAATCGAAACTTTGACAGCTATGTTTTCAGTGGTCGTTTCATCTTCAGACACGGTTTTAGTTTCAATTTCCGAGGTCAGTTCGGGTAGGATTTTTCCGAAAAATTCCATCGGCACAAAAGTTCTGCCTTCTCTGAGTTCAGGCGCAGCACCTAGCGA
>CAYQDM010000014.1:0-105561 GCA_964416305.1 uncultured Acidaminobacter sp.
TACGGTGGTGTGAGAGGACGGCTACTCAATTAATGGGTAGCCTCCTACTCGATTGGTGGAGTAAGAGGGTGGAGAAAGAGGGAGGAGTAAGAGGGTGGAGAAGATGCGGGGAACTGCAATGAATAAGGTGTCGAACCGTAAGCTTCCAGTAGAAGTCGGATCAAACACCATCATCAACCTACCGTGTTGTAAGTAATATATAAAAAGCATAACATATAATGGGAAAAACGACATGGGCCATGTGGTTTCGCCATTTATAAATGTAAAATAATGGCTGAAAAGGGCGGACTCATGATCAAAAATGACCAATTTAGCGAAGTGGGGGTGCAAAACGACAAAATTCGAGTTTTTTGGAAGGCGAGTGGGGTAATTGGCCATATAAACCGCTAAAAATGGGGAATGGCCGACAAAAATAGGATCTCCAAAAGACAATCTGCACAACGCAAAAACATACATATAATAACAATTATTACTAATATTTGTATGCTGTTTAATGCATTTACCACAAGAAACCTAGTATTTCCCAGCAGATGCCTGAAGACGCATGGTTGATAAAAAGTAACAGTGTGATATAATCGGGTCACTGTTAAATCTGAGCGTGTGTCCTATGAAGATGACCCGGATTTGATGTTGATCATAGATATTCCATATGTTTGAAAGGTGTTGAACCAATACATGTCTGGTTATAGAGAGGTGTTCGCCACCGCGCTGGGTCTTTTGATCACGTGGTCTGCGGCGCTGACAGGTGGGCCTGCCCATCTAAATAACGAGGGACGTATTCTGGGATCTTTGTTGACAACTTCGGCACAGGATATCCAAATTGAAGCCGCGTCCATTGAAGACGAAGTCGATTTTGAAGCCGCCAACCGCCTATATGCGGTCATGGCGAATCAAGTGGATGAGGCTATACAGTTTGAAGATCCTGAGACGCTTACCTTAAAAAAATTACAGCAAAAGGCAGAGGCGATTGCAGAACAGACTCCGCTGGACCTTGAAACCTCGCAAGTCGTTGTCGACTACGCGACGCAGTTTGGTCTGAAGCCATCCCTGATTCTGGCAATCATCGAGACAGAAAGCAATTTTAACCCCACTGAGGTAGGAACCCATCAAGACCGGGGGCTGATGCAGATCATCCCACCCACTGAAAAGTGGCTGGCCAAAGATATGGGCCACGAGATCGGACTTGAATACAACCCAAAGAGAATTTTTGAACCAGAATACAACATAGGACTGGCAGCGACTTATTTGGCGTTTCTGAAGGATTCCTACGGTGACAATTTTCACCGCATCCTTTCGGAGTACAACCGCGGACCGTATAACCTGGCGCGTTACTTTCAGCGCAACGGGACTTACGCGACGGGCTATTCCAAAAAAGTCCTGAAGCTGGAGGCGAAATACGTCGCTTTCAACGATTAGCGCCAGTCTCCCCGTGTACTTTCGAGTACGTCAAGCGCATACAAAAAAATCCCCTGCAGCAGCGACCATAAATGTCGGCGTGGACAGGGGATTTTTGCGTTCTGGGGCAGGTTCGAAAAAAGCTTCTATAAAAGAGGTCTGCCGATGGTCTCGGTCCGAACGACTTGTCATTTGTGACTTGGGTGACCATCGGCTAAAAAAGCGTTTTTAGGGGTCATTCATGGCTCCAAAAGGTCTTCAGCTCACCGGCCAATGCCTCGGGAGAATGCAGTGTCACGGCGTGGGACCATTCCGGTGGGAACAATTTGCGGTATCTGGCATGGGTGAAGCGGTCGTCGACGAGGAGGACGACACCTCGGTCCGTCTCCGTGCGGATGACTCTTCCGGCAGCCTGGAGGACCTTGTTCATGCCCGGGAACTGATAGGCGAACCCGAAGCCGTCGCCTGTGTTCACCTCATAAAAGTCTTTGAGCAAATCGTTTTCATAATGGAGCTGTGGGAGCCCGACGCCGACCACTATGACGCCGCTGAGCCTGTCCCCGGTGAGGTCTATGCCTTCGGAAAACAGGCCCCCGAGGACCGCAAACACGACGCGGCTCTGTCGGGGTATAACGTCAAAACTCTTGATAAAGGCTGCGCGCTGGGCGTCATCCATACTCTGCTGCTGAACATCCACGGTGAGGCCGGCATCCGGGTCTGTACCATCATAGATGCCTTGAAGCAAAGCCTGGAAGTCGGAAAGGACCAGCCGCAAATAATCATAGGATGGGAAGAAGACGAGGTAGTGTCCCGGTCGGCCGGCGGTGGCGACGGTATGAATGAGTTCCGCCAGACGGGCGGTTGTCTGAAGGCGGTCCTTATAGCGCGTCGACAGAGCGCTGTACACGTAGAGGCCTAGGTGGGACTGCTCAAAAGGCGAGGGCAGCCGCAGGCAAAGATCCTCCGTGCTTCCCCCGGAAACATCCCGAAAATAGGGCAGCGGATGCAGTGTCGCTGAGAACAGCACGGCGGCTTTTCCCTTGGAGAGGGCATCGTTCAGTAGGCGCTTCGGATGCAGGCAGAATAGCTTGACCTGAAGCTCGTTTTTCTGGGATTCCGTATAGGTGATGAAGTCCGGCCCGTAAAGCTCGGAAATCCTGAGAAAGCCGAGGACTTCAAAGTAAAATTCGAGCAGCTCATCTTTGAGCTCGGGGTCTATGCTGCTCTTTTCGGATTTTGCCAGGAACTTCTGGGCGGTTTCTTCGAAGCGCCTCAGGCTGGCCAGGAGTGATTCCGGCATGTCTTCACAGGTGGTGTAGCGCCGGTCCGCCGCCTCTTTTTTGAGGGCGACCAGCTGGGTGTTGATTTTGTCCATGGCCCGGCTGACGGTGGGCGCCGGCTTTTTCAGACGCTTTTTAAGATCCATAACCGCGGTCTTTTGAAGGCTCGCGGAATACATCTCCCTGGCCCGGTCCACCAGATGGTGGGCTTCGTCTACAAGGAAGACGTAACTGGCGCCAAGGTCCACATCGAAAAACCGCTTAAGACTGACGCGGGGATCGAAGACATAATTGTAATCGCAGAGCACGAGATCCGCCCAAAGCGTCAGATCCAGAGCCATTTCAAAGGGGCAGACCCGGTGGCGCGCGGCTATGTCGCCAATGCTTTCCCTGGACAGAATATCATGGCTTTCCAGGGCTTCCATAAGGGCGTCGTTGATTCTGTCGTAGTGGCCTTTGGCGTAGAGGCAGTCCTCCGGTTTGCAGGAGGGCTTGTCCAGAAAGCAGATTTTTTCCTTAGCTGTCAGAACCACGGATTTGAGTCTGAGGCCGCCTGCACTGAGCAGAGAGAGGGCGTCAGCTGCGACAGCCTGGGTCGTGGTGCGGGCGGTGAGATAGAAGAGTTTGTCCGCGTGGTTCAGTCCCAGGGCTTTGATAGTCGGAAACAGAGTGGACATGGTTTTTCCGGTGCCGGTCGGCGCTTGGACAAACATTCTGCCACCTGTTAGAATAGTCTTATAGATGCGGACCGCGAGTTCTCTTTGACCGGTTCTGTAGGCCGGATAAGGGAAAGCGGAGGCTGCAATGGAGGCGTTGCGCAGGTCGCGCCAGGCGCGCTGCCATTTGATCCACTTTAGATAGCGCTGAATCAGGTCTTCCATGAAGTCGCAAAGTTCCTGACTGGTCATGCGCTTATCGAACTGCAGGATTTCCTCGGTTTCGGCGTGAATATAGGTCAGCCGTATGCCCAGGTCAAGGCTGCCGTGGATCAGTCCTTCCGTCGAGAGGATGTAGGCGTAGCACTGTGCCTGTGCCCAGTGAAGGGGACGGTCATCTTCCTTGAGCCGATCCAGAGGCGTCAGTGTGCTTTTGATTTCCTCGACGAAGGTGGTGCCGCCCTCCTCAAAGATCCCATCGGCACGGCCTTCCAGCCTAAGCTGGATGCCATCCCGGGTGAGTTGAACGGCAAGAGGCACCTCCGCCTGATAATCCGTGTCTTTGCTGCGCTGTACCTTCTGGTGAAGTCGGGTGCCTTCCTGGGCGCGAACGCTGGACTTAAAAGAGGCGTCCAGGTCGCCGCTGCGCAGGGTAAACTCCACGAGTTCCCGGACGGAAACCTTTAAGACTGCGGCGGTTGACATGAAAACACCTCCCTGGCGGTTGAAGCAAGCTTGATCGCTTTTGAATTGACCTTTTTCATTATAACATGGAAGCGGGTGTCTGCGGCTATACCTATTGAACCGATCTTCCACCCGCCCGCCGCCGTCTTCTTACGTCACCCATCCCCCACTACAAGGAGGCTCGTTCACATTGAAAATCATCTTTGGCATGATCACCCGACAGCTTACAGACCCCGGGCCGATTGTCGCTTTTCTCAGCAACGCTGCCCGCCATCAGCAAAAGATTGAACGCGTCATAGTCTCCGTGTCGGGCGAGATCGACCCCGCGGCGGTCCGCGCCATTGAAGCCCATGCGCCTCTGGAGGTGATCGATCTGAACCGTCCGGAAGCCAGAATGGCGGAACTGGTCGAGCTTGGCTTGACAGAAGCAGAAGCGTCGGCTTTGTTCAGCCATTCCATTTTCGGCCTCAGCGGACGCATGCCTTACGGCCCAAACCGCAACGGCGTGATCCTCTCGGCCATCAAAGCGGGCGGAGACGTCCTCTTCTTCGCGGATTCGGATGTGGCGCCGGTGCTCCTCAGCGGGCGCCCGAGCTGTCATTATTTTGAAGAGGCGGATGTGTTTGGCTGCCATCTGTCAGCTCTGAAAGATTCAGGTCTGCCGATGGTTGGGGTCACCACCAGCGACTATTCAGGCTATTATATTATTCCGCCCATGTCATTTGAAGGCATCGACATTTTTCTGGAAGGCCTTCAAAAGGAAGGCACCTTGGACTTTGTCCGACACTCCAGTCAGCATCATGCACTGACTTTTGATGCCGGAGCGGCCAGACGGCCTTTTTCGACGGACAAAATCCTCGGGGGCAATGTCTGCATGCGGCTGGAGATTTTCAGGGAGTGTCTGCCTTTTTTTTCGACGGCCTATAACTTCGGGGGTGAGTGGTGGCTCACCCGCGGAGAGGATACGCTGCTTGGAAAATCCTTGGCGGCCAGTGGAAAATGGAAAGTTGTTGATATTGATCTGAGGCTGTTTCACGACACCTTTGACAATTTCCCAGAGGTGCCTGATCTATTAAGTGACGAAGGGATTCGGGATCGTTTTTATACGACTTGCCTGGGATGGATCGGACGGAATCCCATTCTCAATGCCCTGGACGGCAAGGATGCGGCGGCCATTTCCAACCGGCAAATTGAATGTCTGTCGCGCAGTGTTGACGCAGCGGCAGCCTATTTTGGCGATGACAGATTTTTAAACCTTCCTGAGGCTGCAAGAGCAGCAATAGAGCAGCTGCCATCCGCCCTGGAAGCTTACAAGTCCCTTCAGCGGCTCTGGCCCAAAGCAGTGGAGGGCGCCTGGCGGCTTGGGCATGGTGAAAGAGCAGAGTCGGGAGGCGTGATGTTATGACGTCCGGTTTAAAGACATGGAAGGCTATAAAGCTGCTTCTGATCAACCATTTTCCGCTGGAAGGATCCGGCAGCGGGGTCTATGCCCGAAATCTAGCGAAAGCGCTGGTCGAGAGGGGGCACGAGGTTCAGGTGTTGGTACCGGAATACAGGCCCGTCGATACCTCGAGCGAGGGGTTCGTCACCCATACGGTGCTGTTTGAGGCAACGGGGGCGGACGGAGAACCATCGGCAAAAGCGGAACTCAAATTTCCTTTTCCGTGCTTTACAACGCATCCCAGAAGCCACTTCACCTTTTACGACATGGACGAGGGGCAGATTGAAGCCTACAGAGATGTCTTCAGAGATAGGCTTTCTGAAATTTTGAAAACCTTCGAACCCGAACTGATTCACGTGGGACATATCTGGGCGTTGGCGGACCTGGTCCGGGAAATGGGCCGTCCTTATGTGGTGACCTCCCATGGGACCGATCTCATGGGCTACAGACGGGACCAGAGGTTCCGCAGCAGCGCTGTGAATGCCGCTGCGGGCGCTTGCCGGATCATCACCATTTCACGGCAGGCAGACGAGGACGTTCAAGCGGTCTTTGGTCTGACAGCAGCGCGTCGGACACTGATCTACAGCGGTTGTGACACGGGGCTCTTTCACAGGAATGTGCTTTCCGGAGAAGACCTGTTTAAGGGACTTGGGTTTGAAACACCCCCCAAATACGTCGTGTGCTTCACCGGAAAGCTGGTGTCTTTCAAGGGCGCGGATGTCCTGCTGGATGCCGCGGCCTTGTATGAGCAGCGCCTTGGAGGCCAGGTGGCTACAATTATAGCCGGTGACGGGGTGCTGAAACCGGCACTGTTGGTTCAGGCGGAGGCATTAGGTTTGAAAGGGGTCCGGTTTGTGGGGCATCTGACTCAAGAAAAGCTGGCTGAGCTCTACAGTGTCTGCGACGTCTTTGCCATGCCCTCCAGGTCAGAGCCCTTTGGGCTCGCGGCTCTGGAAGCCATGGCTTGCGGACTGCCGGTGGTGGGAACCTCGGCCGGAGGATTGGACGATATAATTACGCCGGACGTAGGACGACTGGTTCCGGTGGACGACCCTATGGCTTTGGCGGAAGGGATTTTGGCGATTCTTGAGTTGGACGGGGCAGTAAAAAATGAGATGCGGCGGCGCTGCACCAGCCATGTTGAAACTCATTTCAGCTGGGCGGCGACCGCAGAACGCACAGAGCAGGTTTATCTGGAGTGTCTGGATTGGGAAGTTTGATCCGGTGCTGCGAACGATATCAGGTAAATTTAACCAAATGCTGTTGAAAACCGCCTTGAAATGGGTATACTTAGTATGACGAGCGCGCAGGTGTTATGAGGACGGCTTGCACTGCTGCATTTACCATCACATTTGTTGACGGAGGTAAGAACATTGAAAGTTAAAAAAGCGATTATTCCAGCTGCAGGCTATGGCACGCGGTTTCTGCCGGCGACAAAGTCCATGCCTAAAGAGATGCTGACCATAGTTGACAGGCCGGCGATTCAGATCATAGTTGAAGAAGCCGTTGCTGCCGGTATAGAAGACATTTTGATTATTACAGGTCGTGGAAAAGATATGATTCAGGATCATTTTGACAACACCCCTGAACTCGAGGCAGTTCTCGAAAAGCAGAGCAAGACAGAGCTCCTTAAAATTGTTCAGGATGTCTCCAATCTGGCGAATGTCCATTATGTCCGCCAGAAGGAAGCCCTTGGCCTCGGTCACGCCGTGCTTTGCGCAAAGACCTTTGTGGGCAATGAGCCCTTCGTGGTCATGCTGGGAGATGACATCGTTGACAGTGACATCCCCTGCACCAAGCAGCTGATCGACGCCTTTGAGACTTATCAGTGTTCCATAGTGGGCGTTCAGCCTGTGGACTGGTCCCAGGTGGATAAGTACGGGATTGTGGAGGTAGAGGAGATCAAAGACCGGGATCTCCGTGTCAGAGGTCTCGTTGAGAAGCCTGCACTGGATGAAGCGCCATCCAACTATGCCATCTTGGGGCGATATGTGTTGACGCCTGAAATATTTGACAAGCTCCAGAACACCAAGCCGGGCAAAAATGGCGAAATTCAGTTGACGGACGCGCTCAGGGGTCTGCTGGAGGACCAGGGCATTGTAGCCCACAATTTTGAAGGCACCCGCTACGACACCGGCGACAAGCTGGGGTATCTCAAAGCCACTGTGGAAATGGGGCTGCGACACAGCGAAGTGAAGGATCGGTTCCGGGATTATCTCAAGAGTCTCGGTGAGTCACTATAATCATAAAAAGCAGAGGAAGACGGTGTTGATGCCGTCTTCCTCTGCTTTTTGTGGTGGATCAGCTGCCGGTGATGGGTGTTGGCACAGCGCTGGCATTGTCCTTTTACATCCGGTATTCTTCAGCGCGCCAGCTCGTAAATGGCCGCCGCGTAAATTTTTGTTATCAAAACCAAATCCTCTACACCGTAGAACTCATCCTTTTGATGGGCGGTTTCCTCCATGCCAGGAAACATGGGTCCGAATGCGACCGCATTTTCAAAGGCACGGGCATAAGTGCCTCCGCCGATGGTGAGAGCACCCGTCTCATCGCCTGTATAAGTCTGATAGACCTTCATCAATGTGGCCACGAGCGGATGCTCCTTTGGTACGTAAAGCGGCTTCTGGTGCTCAAGATTCGTCAGCTCAAAGCCCCATAGGCCTGCAGCTTCCCGAACGCCTTGAAGAACAGCGTCGCCATCCGCCGTGATAGGGTATCTGATATTGATTGTCAGGGAGCCTGAACCTGAACTCGCTTCCAATTCCGCTATACCCACATTGAAGACGAGTTTTCCGGAGGCCTCGTCCTCGAAGGCGCAGCCCATGCGCTCGCCGTGTAAATCGCTGCCAATCTGGGCTGCGTAAAATCTGACAAAATTGGTCACATCCCCAATTTCGAGATCCAGACAATCCAGAAATCCAAGCAGATCTGAGATAGCATTACGCCCTTTCCAAGGGGTGCTGCCGTGAGCCGAGGTGCCGTAGGCTTTGACCGTGGCGGTATTTCCGTCAGAGCCGGCTTCCAGGGTGACATGAGCGCCGGTATCTGTATTCCAGGCATTCAGAAGGTCTTCGGAAGGCTTGTAATTTTCCAGGACAGCCTCCGCGTAGTCGGGCACCATATTGGGGCGGTTCCCCCCCCTCAGGCTGACGAGGCGCATTCCGCCGTCGCTGAGGTGCTCTTTAAAAGTTTTGACCAGGTCGAAGACAAGAATACCCATTTCACCGTGGATCGCAGGAAAATCCGCATCCGGGGAAAATGCAACAGTGGGGGCTTCTTCATGTTGTTTATAGTAGTCCATACAGCCCCAGCCGCTTTCTTCATCTGTTCCAAAAATGAGACGAACGCGCTTTGAAAGGGGAAGGCCGCTGTCCCTGACGGCCTTCATAGCATACAAGGCTGCTGCTGCCGGGCCTTTGTTGTCATTGATGCCGCGGCCGTAAATTCGGCCGTCTTCTATGTCTCCGCTATAGGGATCATGGGTCCAGCCGTCGCCTTCAGGCACCACGTCAAGATGGACGAGGATGCCGACCATGTCGCTGCCTTGTCCCATCTCTGCATAGCCTGCGTAATGATCGACATTGCGGGTTTCAAAACCAATCGCATTCGCGGTTTCAAGGGCATGGTTCAGGCATGCATCAATCCCCGGGCCAAATGGCATGTGGGGTTCTTCAGGCATCTTGACGCTCTTGAAACGAATTAATTCCTGGGTCGTCTTGATCAGTTCTTCTTTCATGTTGTCTATGAGTTGATCGAATTGCTGCATGGACAAAGCCCTCCCAATTCAGGTTTTTAGATGAAAGAACTCGGCAGGCGGGCTTGCCGCTGCCGAGTTCATTATACCACTTTTTAATTCAGTCGTTTCTGTAAAATGAGTGCCGTTCGGTTATTCGAACTTGTCATAATAAATGTGCTCTTCCGCCATTTTCTTTTGCCTGAGCAGATCCACCACACCATCGATCATGACCGGGCTGCCGCACAGATAAGCTTCCATGTTGCTGGCGTCTGTAATATACTTTTCGATCAGATCGGTGACACGACCTTTTTCGCCCGTCCAATTATCCTCAGGCCGCGGTCTTGACAGGCAAGGCATAAACGTGAAGTTAGGCAGCTGCTTCTCGATTTCCCTGAGCTCATCCATCATAAAGAGGTCATCCCCGGTTCGCGCCCCAAAGTAAAAGGTCGCTTTCCGTTCGCTCTTGATTTCCACCATGTGCTTCAGAATGGACATTATTGGCGCCATGCCGGTCCCGATCGCCGCCATGACAATCTCCCGGTCGCTCTCATGATAATGGAAATCTCCGAATGGTCCGACTACCGTCAGTTTGTCGCCTTCCTTCAGATATTTGTGGATGAATGTACTGCATTTTCCGTCCTGAATATAGCTGAGGAAGAGTTCCACCTTGTGCTTGTCCACGGGATTGGAAGCGATTGAGTAGGCCCTGTAGAGCTCTTCATCATTTTCTTTATAGATCGGCGTCAGAATCTGGATATACTGGCCCGGCTTAAAATTGATTTCGTTTTCCTCGGGCAGCGTAAGCCCCACATGCATGATGGTAGGTGTCAAAAGCTTCAGCATGTCGACCTTATAGTCGTATTGGCGGACATTGAAGAGCTCTTCAGGGATCTTGATTTTGATGTTTTCCTTGACCTTGCACTGGCATGCCAGCCGGATCCCTTTCTGTTGCTCCGCGGGTGTCACATAACCGGCTTCCGTAGGCAAAAATTGTCCGCCGCCTTCCAACACCTCAACTTTGCAGTAACCGCAGCTCCCTTTGCCGCCACAGGCAGAAGGGATAAAGATCTCCTCATCCACCAAGGTCGACAATAACGAACTGCCGCCGTCTACTTTGTATTCTTTTTCGTCGTTGATAATCAAGGTCATTTCGCCATAGTTGCCGATGGTCTTATTCGCTATGGAGAGAAGCAGTGCGAGCGCCCCTGAGATGCCGGATACCGAGAGGACGCTGATTATAATTTCATTCATGTTGGAAGCGCCTCCCTTCTATTGAATTTGAACGATACCCGAAAAACCGATAAAGGCCAGTGCCATGATCCCTGTGATGATCAGCGTGATCCCGGCGCCTTCAAGACCTTTCGGCAGTGGGTTGTTCTTGATTTTTTGCCTTATGCCCGCGAGGGTGACAATAGCCAGTGTCCAGCCCAATCCTGACCCTACGCCGAAGGCCATGGACTGCAGGAGCGTATAGTCGCGGATGACCATGAAGAGCGACACGCCTAGAATTGCACAGTTGACTGTAATCAGAGGCAGGAAGATTCCCAGGGCATAATACAGGGTCTGGAAATAGCGGTCAATGATCATTTCGACCAATTGCGTAAAGGCAGCAATGACGATAATGAAGATGATGAACCTCAGGTACTCAAGTCCAAGGGGAACTAGAAGCCAGTGGTAGACCATCCAGTTAAGCAGTGTTGTGAAGGTCAAAACAAAGGTCACAGCCTGTCCGAGGCTGAGGGATGTCTTGATTTCGCTGGAGACCGCAATGAAGGAACACATGCCGAGGAAGTTTGACAGAATCATGTTGTTTGTAAAAATGGCGGCGAAAAAGATGACGATAGGATTGATTTCACTCATGCTTTAGCGCCTCCTTTTTCAGCGGCTTTCGTATCCTTGTTTGTATCCGGGAACATATTCTTGGTGACCCAGATCAGGATGCCCAGCATGAAGAACGCGCCTGGAGGCATAATCATCAGGGTCCAGTCCACCCACCAGCTGCCCAGAATTTCGATGCCAAACAGGGAACCAAAACCGAGCAGCTCGCGGAAGAACGCGATGACGAGGAGCACGATCGCATAACCTGCACCCATAAACAAACCATCCAGGAAGGACAGGTGGGGCGGGTTGTTCTGTGCGTAGGCCTCGCAGCGGCCCATGATGATGCAGTTGGTGATGATCAGTCCGACATAAGGACCAAGTGCGGTACTGATTTCAGGCTGATATGCTTTCAGGAAAATGTCGACAATAATAACGTAGACCGCAATGATGAAGGTCTGGACCATCATGCGGATATGCTTTGGCGTAAACTGACGGATCAGGGATACGGTCAGTGAAGAGAACGCTGTGACGAACATCAGGCCCAGACCCATGATCAGGGAGTTCATCATCAGGTTGGTGACGGCCAGTGAAGAGCAGATGCCCAGAATTTGGCGGAAGACGGGGTTGTCTTTCCACAACCCTACTATTGCGAGTTTTTTGACATTGGAAGCCATACTATGCACCACTCCTTTCTGCCTGGAGAATGCGTTCAATACTGCTGTCGATCAGCTTGCGGATTGCGTCGGAAGTCAGCGTGGCGCCGGAGATGGCATCTGCATTGCCGCCGTCTGCGGGCTTGTAGATGACGACGCGGCCGCCATCCTCAGGGATTGGCATGTCTCTGAACTGCTCTTTATACCAGCTCTCGTCGATCCGACCTCCAAGTCCCGGTGTCTCAGAGTGAGAGACAAAATCGACACCCAGGATCTTGTCATACTCTGGAGAGACTGCGATATAGCCTTTGACACTGCCCCAAAGTGCAGCACCATTCATAGGGAACACATAACCGATCAGACTGTCGCCCTGGCGCGCTTCGTAATACTCAAGATCACCGAGGGACGCAGGCGTAATCATAGCATCATAAGTGCTGACAACGGCGTTGTCGTCCTCGGGATCCACTTCGACGTCCAGAACATAAAGAATGGTGCGCTGCACCTTGAGCGCTTCGAGATCTGCTATGCGCTCCTTGGTGGCGTCGTTCATCAGGGCGAGCGCCAGTGTCAGCACAGAGGTCAGTGCGATCATGGCCAACGTAGGGTAGAGAATTTGTTTGGTGTTCTTTTTCTTTTTAGCCAATTTTTTCGCCCCCGTTTCCAGGCTTGGCAGACTTTCTGCCCTTCAAATACTTGACGAGTTCGTCCAGGATTGGCGCGAAAGTGTTTCCAATCAGAATGGCGAACATGATACCGCCGGCGAAGAGCGCGAAGCCACGGATAATCACTGTGACCGCGCCTATCAGAACGCCGTAGATCCATTTTGCCTCAACGGATTTTGGGCTGGAAATTGGATCTGTAGCCATAAAGACAGTACCGAAAAGAAGGCCGCCTGAAAAAAGACCGAAAAGCGGATGGGGCACTTGAGAGACGCCCATGGCAAAGAAGGCGGTACTCATAGCCAAATAGCCAAGAAGTACGCCACCCATGGTTTCTTTTGATGCGGTTTTGGTATAAATCAGGTAAATGCCAGCCAGAATGATGAGCACTGCGCTGGTTTCACCCAAGGATCCGCTGACGCGCCCTAAAGCGATATCAACATATTCGGCAAGTTGACCGGTAGATCTGAAAGTGATCAGCGGCGTCGCGGTACTGAGTGCATCCACAGGTGGTGTCAGATAGGTGCCAAACCCGCCGAGAAGGCCGGTGGACGGCATGTTCCACTCAGTTGTCAGGAATTTTGGAAAGGAGACATAGACGAATGCACGTCCGACCAAGGCCGGATTAAAGACGTTGCGGCCAAACCCTCCAAAAGCTTCCTTGCCAAAGACAACGCCAAAGATGATTCCGACGGCAGCAACCCAAAATGGCGTCGCGGGCGGCAGTGTGAGTGCATAGAGAACGGCAGTGACGAATACGGCTTCGGTGACCGGTTTTTTGGACTTTCGCTTAAAAGTCCATTCTGCCAGGGTGCCAAAAAGGACGCTGACTGTAATCAGCAGAAGTGAGCGCCACCCAAAAAAATAGACCGATGCCAGAATGATCGGTGCCAACGCGTACAGGACTTTACGCATCATTGGCTGTTTCATAAATTTGATTCCAAGAATCTCCGACAAAGACGAACCCCCCTCATGATGCTGTATAGGCCATATATATCCATAACAAAAACGATTAAAACATTCTTACTATTGGATTATGATATAATTATACTTGAGTTTTCATGTTGGATTATTGAAGAAAAAGCTGACCCTTGGCAGAGGTCGGCATGAAACGCTTGCATAGATATGGGAAAACGGGGTGGCACAAGGTGAACAAGTTAAGAACGGCACTGGAAGAGTGGATCCGGGAGGAGGCGCTGGTCAAAGGAACACTGAGCGGGAAGAAAACTAACTCAGAGATTGTCAAGGTCATTGTCAAGCCGGTTAAACTCAAAGCCGGAATACGATTTCAATTTGAGTATCATGAAAAGAATAAAGTGGTCCACAAGAATCTTGATCGGTCTGAAGCACTGGACGAGATCGAGGTGCTGATGCAGACCAGGTTTAAACAGCTGGATCTCAAGACTTCAAGGGCGGATGTCAAGCTGTTTTTGAATTCCGGTGACGATTGTCGCGTCCTGGTGAAAAAGCTCGACGACCGGAAGGGCGAGCGCGTTGTAGATTTAAGTCACAATCGGCAAAAAAACTACATCCTGGAGGAAGGCGTTCCCGTGGATTACTTAGTCCACCTGGGTGTTCAAACGTCTGAAGGAAAAGTCGTCAAGAGCAGGTATGACAAATTCAGGCAAATCAATCGATTCCTCGAATATGTGGAGGACATTCTCAAAGTTCTGCCCAAAAGGGACAGGCCGCTCAGAATTGTCGATTTTGGATGCGGAAAGGCCTATCTGACTTTTGCCATGTACGATTTCTTTACTCGAAAACTTGGCCTTGAAGTGTCTATAATAGGTCTGGATCTCAAGGCGGATGTCGTCGCTTTCTGCAATAAGACGGCAGCGGCACTGGGGTATGAGGGCCTTCGTTTTGAGGTCGGCGACATACGTGATCATGATGAACAAGGCGCAGTGGATCTGGTAGTGACGCTGCACGCTTGTGATACAGCTACGGACGAAGCCATTGTAAAGAGTATAGGCTGGAAAGTCGCGGCACTGCTCAGTGTTCCATGCTGCCAGCATGAGCTGCATGACAGACTTCAGAATGAATCGCTGGCACCTATTCTCAAACACGGCATTCTGCGCGAACGGATGACGGGGATTGTGACGGACGCCTATCGCGCCATAGTTATGGAAACCCTCGGCTATGAGGTTCAGATCCTCGAATTTATCGATATGACACATACGCCGAAAAATCTTCTGCTGAGAGCGACTCGCCGCGACCGCAAAGGGGATGAGAGCAAAGAGCGGCCGTCAGCGGCGGATTGGAGCGAGGTTGACGCTTTTGAGAGAACCTTTGGGCTTGGGAATACCTATCTCAGGACACGGTGCGAAAGTGTTCAAGAATTAACGGGCAAATGAACTTGATGTATACTGTATACAAAAATCTAAAATTTATTTTCGTTCAGAGGCTTTAAATTTTAAAAGCGTTGATATGACACGGTTATAGCGGTATGAATAATTGTATACAATTTAACAAACAGCGTTGACAGAGTGTATATTGTATACTATACTGGGTTATGAAAACCAAAACATTTCACACAAACAGTTAGGAGGCAAGTTGTCGATGAGTAAGAAAGTCATGAAAACCATGGACGGCAACACCGCGGCTTCATATGTCGCATATGCGTTTACTGAAGTTGCGGCCATTTATCCAATCACGCCATCTTCAACCATGGCAGAGCTCGTAGATGAATGGGCAGCCCATGATATGAGAAACATCTTCGGACAGCGCGTTCAAGTTACTGAAATGCAGTCTGAGGCTGGTGCCGCTGGCGCCGTACACGGTTCGCTTCAAGCGGGTGCACTTACAACGACCTTCACTGCATCACAAGGTTTACTCCTGATGATCCCGAATATGTACAAAATTGCAGGCGAGCTACTCCCTTGCGTCTTCCACGTCAGCGCGCGCGCGCTCGCAGGCCATGCGCTCTCCATCTTCGGCGACCATTCAGATGTCATGGCAGCACGCCAAACTGGCTTCGCGCTTCTCGCGTCAGGCTCTGTTCAGGAAGTTGTCGACCTCGGTGGTATCGCTCACCTTAGCGCCATCAAATCAAAAGTTCCGTTCCTTCATTTCTTCGACGGCTTCAGAACTTCCCATGAAGTTCAAAAAGTTGAAATGATCGATTACGCTGACTTTGACAGACTGCTCGACAAAGAAGCAGTTGCAGAGTTCAGAAAGAAAGCGCTTAATCCTGAGAATCCGGTGACTCGCGGAACAGCTCAGAACCCGGATATTTTCTTCCAGGCGAAGGAAGCATCCAACAAGTTCTATACAGCAATCCCGGGCATTGTTGAAGATTACATGAAAGAAATCAGCAAAGTCACAGGAAGAACATACAACCTCTTTGATTACTATGGCGCACCGGACGCAGACCGCGTTATTGTCGCTATGGGTTCTGTTACACAGACCATCGAAGAAACAATTGATTACTTAAATGCCCGCGGCGAGAAAGTCGGCCTCATTAAAGTCAGACTTTACAGACCGTTCGCACCTGAATACATGATGAAAGTTCTGCCTAAGACCGTCAAGAAAATTGCGGTTCTCGACAGAACTAAAGAGCCGGGTTCCCTTGGCGAGCCTCTTTACCTCGATATCCGCAACGCGTTCTACAACACTGAGAATGCGCCAGAGATCGTAGGCGGCCGTTATGGTCTGGGCTCCAAAGACACGACGCCTTCACAAATCAAGTCTGTTTATGAAAACCTCAAGAGCGACGCGCCTAAGAACAACTTCACGATCGGTATCAATGATGACGTGACGTTCCTGTCTCTCGAGTGCAAAGAGAGCATCGTCACTGAGTCTCCAAGCACAGTGCGCTGCAAGTTCTGGGGCCTTGGCTCTGACGGTACGGTTGGCGCGAACAAAAACGCCATCAAGATTATCGGCGACAAAACCGATCTTTACGCTCAAGGCTACTTCTCATATGACTCCAAGAAGTCCGGCGGCGTTACTATTTCCCACCTTCGTTTCGGCAAGGAGCCAATCCGCTCCACTTACCTGATCGACGAAGCGGACTACATTGCGTGCCACAACCAGGCCTATGTTTACCAGTATGATCTCCTCAAGGGCCTCAAAGAGGGCGGCAACTTCGTTCTCAACTGCATGTGGACCGGCGAAGAAGTTGAAGCCAATCTCCCTGCAGCTATGAAGCGCTATCTCTATGAGAAGAAGATCAACTTCTATACTATTGACGCAACTTCAATCGCGGAAGAAATCGGCCTTGGAAACCGCATCAACATGGTCATGCAGTCCGCGTTCTTCAAGCTCGCGAACGTCATCCCTGTCGAAGATGCAGTGAAGTACCTTAAAGAAGCCAATGTCAAGAGTTACGGCAGCAAGGGCGAGAAGATCGTCGCCATGAATGACAAGGCTGTTGACGCTGGTATTGAGAAACTCGTCAAATTTGAGATTCCGGAGTCCTTCAAAGATGCAAAAGATGCAGCAGAAGGCGCTGGTGAAGAGCTTCCGCGCTTCATCAAGGACATCCTGATTCCTATGAACCGCCAGGAAGGCGACAACCTCCCTGTCAGTACCTTTGTCGGCGCTGAAGACGGTACCTTTGAAGCGGGCAGCGCTGCTTATGAGAAGCGCGGCATCGCAGTTACGGTCCCTGAGTGGCAAGCAGCAAACTGCATCCAGTGTAACCAGTGTTCCTTCGTCTGTCCTCATGCGGTCATCCGACCATTCCTTCTGACTGCAGAAGAGAAGGCGAACGCGCCTGAAGGCTTTGAGACCATCAAAGCTATGGGTAAAGGCTTCGAAGAGCTTCAGTACAAGATTCAGGTCTCCACTATGGACTGTACGGGCTGCGGCAACTGTGCCGACGTTTGTCCTTCCAAGAATAAGGCCCTCGTCATGAAGCCGCTCGATACACAAGTCAACAAAGAAATTCCTAACTGGAATTACGCCATCAAGCTTCCTGTCAAGGATGACCTCATGGCAACCAATACAGTTAAAGGCAGCCAGTTCGCACAACCGCTCTTCGAGTTCTCAGGCGCTTGCGCAGGCTGCGGTGAGACACCTTACATCAAGGTTGTCACTCAGCTTTACGGCGACAGAATGTCCATTGCCAACGCAACAGGTTGTTCTTCCATCTGGGGCGGCTCCGCGCCTTCCACACCTTACTGCAAAAACGAAGAAGGCAAAGGTCCTTCCTGGGCAAACTCCCTCTTCGAAGACAACGCAGAATTTGGTATGGGTATGGTCCTTGGCAATACTGCAGTTCGCACGCTCATGAAAGATAAAGCCCTTGAGTTCGCCGGCCTGAATGTCGACGACGCTGTCAAGGCGCCATTCACAGCATGGGTCGAGGGGATGGAAGACGCAAAAGCTTCAAAAGAAGCTGCAGTTGGCATTCTCCAAATCCTCAATGACAACAGCGTGACTGACGCAAAGGCAAAAGAAATCCTCGAGTTCTTCGAGACGCACAAAGACTTCCTGATCAAACGCAGCCAGTGGATCCTCGGCGGCGACGGCTGGGCATATGACATTGGTTTCGGCGGCCTCGACCACGTTCTGGCTTCCGGCGAAAACGTCAACGTCCTCGTCTTTGATACAGAAGTTTACTCCAATACGGGCGGCCAGGCTTCCAAGGCGTCCCCAACAGCTTCTATCGCTAAGTTTGCCGCAGCCGGCAAGCGCGTGAAGAAGAAAGACCTTGGCATGATCGCAGCGACTTATGGCTATGTCTATGTCGCTCAGGTCGCAATGGGCGCTGATAAGAACCAATTCATGAAAGCCCTCATCGAAGCTGAAAGCTACGACGGTCCATCCCTCATCATTGCTTACGCACCATGTATCAACCACGGCATCAAGGCCGGCATGGGCAAGACGCAGAACAGAATGAAGGAAGCGGTAGACGCAGGCTACTGGCACCTCTGGAGATTCGACCCACGCCTCAAGGAAGCAGGAAAGAATCCATTCATCCTCGATTCCAAGGCGCCAACGGTCGAATTCAAAGACTTCCTCATGGGCGAAGTTCGATACACTTCACTCAAGAGCCAGTTCGCAGATGTTGCGGATCAACTCTTCGAGCAAGCTGCAAAAGAAGCTAAAGATCGCTATGACGGCTACGTCCGTATGGCGAAGATGGAGTTTTAATCCAGCTTCCATTAAAACCGTTTGAAATGCTGAGATAAAAGGAAAACCCATCCCGGAGCCGCGCTCCGGGGTGGGTTTTTAAATGTTATGTCAGAAGAATGGGTTGACAGGCCACAGGCCGCTGACACCGCCATCGATGCATTTTAACTCTCCTGTGTCAGCTGTTGGAGAAGTTCGGTAAGGTCTTCAACAGTCTCTGTCCGGTAAGCGGGGGCGCAAAGGTCGAATTCCTCCCTGGAGCCATAGCCATAGCCTACGGCGATGGTGTCTATGCCGCAAGTCCGAGCGCCTTCCACATCATAGTGTCTGTCCCCGATCATCAGACAGGTCTCAGGCTTAAGATGCTCCTGACTCAGCAGCCACTCAAGGACTTGAGACTTTTGGTCTCTGGTGTGATCCAAGGTACTGCCGGCAATTAAAGTAAAAAAGTGATCCAGTTTGAGGTGTTTCAGCAGGGTTTCCGCAAAGATCTGTGGCTTTGAGGTGGCCAGGTAAACAGGGACGCCGGCCTGTTGAAGCTGCATTAAGAGATTTGGGATTCCTGGATAAATACTGCATTCAAACAATCCGGTCACAGAGTAGTATTCCCTGTACTTTTCGACCGCTTCCCTGGCCTTGGCGTGGTCAAAACCAAAATAGCGCGTGAAGGAGTCGGTCAGAGGAGGACCTATGAAGGGTGTCAAAGAGTCGTAGTCAGATTCGGGGATCTCGATGCCGTAATGTTTAAGCGCGTAGACAATCGCGCGAGTGATGCCGGTCTTGGGCTCAATGAGCGTGCCGTCGAGATCAAAGATCAGATTTTTATAGGTCATGGCGGCGTCTCCTTTCGAAAGTACCGTTACAGAATGTTTTAAGTCTGGAAATTACAGTGTCAAGGCGGAGATTTTTTGAATGTTCTTACGCAACTATGTTACACTAATAAGAGGCAAAAAGAAACCGGAAGGATGGCTGACCATGTTCATACATACCCGTACACGCCTGTTCTGCGAGCTCCACAGGGCCCAGCGCTGGCTGACGCATGAGGACTTCGTGGGAAAATGGCTGAAGGAAGAGATGAATCAGCTTGAGATCGTTGGTATAGAGCCCCGCGAAAAAGTTGAGTGCTTCTGGCGTTCCATTGATGATCAGGGCAATACATTCAAAGATTCTGCAGTATTCCATATGATGCCTTGTGGGGAGAGAACACAATACTGCACAGAGATTCACCTGATGGTACATCCGGATACTGCGAGGTTTGGGATGCGGTCGGGGGCTGCAGACGAACCTGGGCATGAGCCGGTCGAGGCCTGGAGGAAGTCAGCCCTTGACTGTTGGAAGCAGCGTCTTGAGTCCCTCAGACAATGTGTCAACGGTGATTGGGTAATTGAAGACCGCGACTTGAACCGCAGCGTGCTGCTGAAAAGCCGCTTGTAGTGGATCGTTCGCGGGTTTGCACAGATGAAAAAACCGCCAGGCGTGATCGTCTGGCGGTGCTGATAAATTGTAATTCATCAAGAAGTCCTTTTACCTTGTCAGTGATTCAGTTCTGTTCGCGTCTTTAGATTTCTGTTCAGGTGACATATGGCCAGCTTGGCTAAGCTGATAACGGATGCGCTGTTTTGAGCGGTCAAAAGCTCTTTGAATTCTACTATGAATTCGCGGGTATAATGTCTGTGGAATCGAAGTTCCGCACCCATCTCATCCAGTGCTTCCTCAAGATTGAAAGCGGGCGAGGCCGAAGCTTGACGTTTGGCGATCCTCTCTTCCAAAGCTTTTGGAAAGCAAGTCATTTCGTAGTCATAAAAGAGCCATGGTTCATCCGGATCCGGTGTCTGAATCAGTCCGGCAGTGCCGTGACCAATAGCAACAATAGGCTTCATATGAGCTTTCATGTGTTTTAAAATGCGTTTCAATTCCTTTTGGTTAGGCAGATCAGCCAAGGCGCCTTTGCCCCCGGGAAGGAATAGTCCGTGAAGATGAAGGAGCATTTCTTCTGTGATGTCAGAAAGTTTATAAGGGATCAGCAGTTCCGTCAGTCCGTCTATATAGTGTTCATAATCCTTGCGTTCTTCGGGTTTCATGGTGGCGACGCCAGCGGCATCTGCCAGAGGTGTGTCGCCGTCAGGCGTGGCAAACATGACTTGATAGCCGGCTTCGATCAAAGTTTTATGCAGGTCTGCGAGCTCACACAGATGATAACCGCAAGAGACGGAGGTCCCGTCTGACAGGGTCAGACTTCGGGCGGTGCTGATCACAGCCAGAACTTTGCCTTTGACAGTGCTGCAATTCTGATCCTTGCTGGTGTCAAGTGACAGGTTGGCCTCTTTTTTTGAATCCAGGGAAAGATCTGACATTTTGATCACCTCCTCCATTATTTATACCTCATTCTGAAAGAATTAATCAGTACTTGAGTCAGCTTGGCGCGGACAGGACGTTAAAAGGCCTGCAAAATTCAAAAATTCCTTAAACCGGAGGTCCTTTATGTTGGAAGTAGATATTCCTTCTTATGGCAAACTAGTTTTTAAAAATGTGGTGTTTGACTACAACGGCACGGTGGCAAAGGATGGCGCGCTCATCGAGGGCGTCATGGAGCGTCTTCAGAAACTGTCCCATACGGTAAGGATTCACATCCTCACAGCAGATACATATGGTACGGTGAAAAAAGCATTCGAAGGCATGCGCATTGATGTACATATTCTGGAAAGCGAGCACGGGACACAGGAGAAGCTCGAGTTTCTTAGAAAACTGGGAACAGACCGCACCATTGCCGTTGGGAACGGCAACAATGACAGCCTTATGCTGAAGGAATCCATTCTGGGGATTGCGGTCATAGGCGCAGAGGGACTTGCGCGACGAGCCCTGATGGATGCGGATCTGCTTTTCACGGATATCATTGACGTTCTGGAAACCCTTGAAAATCCAAAGCGATTAGTCGCAACCCTGAGAGAGTAGGTCCCCATGCTGACTTTTCGCGACAGTCTGATCACCTTGTCAATGGTGGTCCTATGCATTGTCAGCGCAATACTCCTGAAGATTTCGCTCTTTTTTGGGTTTGCAACGGCAATACTATTACTCTTGATTTATTTCAGCCATAAGGGCTTTTCTGCGAGGTCTATGGCGGAGGCGGCCCTCATTGCGGTACGGGGATGTACCGTGGTCTATGTGGTCATTCTGTTGATGGGGATTTCCATAGCGGTCTGGATTGCGTCCGGGGTCATACCTGCCATTATTTATTACGGCCTGGACTGGTTTGCGAAGGAGACCTTTTTGACAGCCGCTTTTCTCATAACGTCAATTGTCGCCATGATTATGGGAACGGGACTGGGCACGCTCAGCACCATCGGCATAGCACTTATGGGCATTGGCAGCGGATTTGGTTTCGAACCGCCTCTGGTCCTGGGCGCAATTCTCTCTGGTTCCTATATTGCGGACAAATTGTCGCCGGTTAACGGGCTGGTCAATCTGCAGCTGGGCGTGGCGAAACTGCCCTACAAAGTTTACGCCCGAGCAGCTCTCAAAACGACAATTCCGGTGATGCTGATCTGTATCCTCCTGTATTCCTGGATTGGCAGCGCGTCGGAAACAGTCACGGCTGCAGTGAATACGCAGGTGCTCCGGGAGGCCCTGGCCGAGCAATATGTTATGAGTCCGCTGCTATTCCTCATTCCGGCAATACTTCTTGGCATGACCTTCAAAGGGTTCAAGATTCATGTCGGCATGCTGGTCTGTATTTTGATTGGCAGTCTGACAGCCATTTTGGTACAGGGCGCAGGGGTGGTCGAGCTCATCACTTGGCTTGCAAAAGGCTATAGACTTTCTCCCGAGAGCGCGCCTCTTCTGGCGAATATACTCAAGGGCGGGGGGGTCGCCCCTATGCTGGAGGTGCTGTTGATCGTCCTCTGCGCAGTCGCCTTCAGCGGCATCCTGGAGCGGACGAACGCGCTGGCACCCATGATGAACAAGGTCATTTCGGAAAAGGACGGTCCCGGCAGACTTACGTTCAAGACCGGACTTCTGAGCATTCTATTCCTGAGCGTGTCCTGTGATCAGACCCTGCCTATACTTTTGCCCATCAAATCGCTCCGGAGCGCCTTTGAATCCCGCGGCCTGACTATAGCGGACCTTGCGAGGACAGTTTCAGACACAGGCGTGATCATGGCGCCTCTTCAGTTTTGGAACGTCAACACCATCATCATAGTCGGTCTGACGGGAATCACGCCGGCTTTATACGCCAAATACAGCTTTCTCTTGTATTTGTTCCCTCTGGTCACGGTAATTTATGCCCTGATCCTGGGAAGCCGGCACGGGCGGCGCAATCAACCCTCCACAACTGAAAAGGAGAATGACTATGACACAAAGATACAGAATGGACCTGGCTTATGACGGCAAACGCTATAAAGGATGGCAGCGGCTTGGCGAGGATTTGAAAGCGGAGACCATTCAAGGGAAACTTGAAACAGCTCTGTCCAGAATTCTGGTTGAAGAAATTGAAATTGAAGGCGCCGGCAGGACGGATGCGGGGGTTCACGCGCTGGGTCAGGTCGCGACATTTTCAGCTGAGAAAGCTTTTGATGTGAAGGAGGTCCTGAAGGACCTGAATTTTTATCTGCCGGAGGATATGGCGGTACTGAAGCTGGAGGCGGTTCATCCGAGCTTTCATGCGCGCTACTCTGCTGTCTCCAAGACTTACCTTTACAAGATTCTAAACACGGAGATTCCAGACCCCTTCAGCCACCGTTACAGCCTGT
Source organism: uncultured Acidaminobacter sp. (assembly GCA_964416305.1). GTDB lineage: Bacteria > Bacillota > Clostridia > Peptostreptococcales > Acidaminobacteraceae > Acidaminobacter. The sequence goes on from CAYQDM010000014.1 coordinate 23,152, forward strand.
ATCTGGAAGAGTCTTTGGATGTGGCAGCCATGATCCGCGCTGCAGAGCTGTTTGTGGGGGAACATGATTTTACGGCCTTCACCACAGCCAAATCGAAGAAGAAATCCATGGTCCGCCGTATTGAACGCCTGGAGATCATAGCCAAGCCGTTGGTGGCAGATCAGGCTCTGAATCCTGCAACGGCCCATACTCTGGACAAGAGCATCGAGATCAGAATCACGGCGAATGGCTTCCTTCACAACATGGCCCGTAAAATTACCGGGACGCTGATTGAAATTGGCCTTGGACGGATTCCGTCCGAACAGGCAAAGGTCATGCTGGAGACGGGAGACCGCAGCCTTTCGAGTGAGCTCGCGCCGGCACATGGTCTCTACCTGGAAAGGGTCGTTTATGGCCAGCCTGGGAAAGGTCGCACGAACAAAGAACCGAACAGGAAAGGCAGCGACAATCAAGCTCAGGAATAGTTTGAATACAAAAAAACTACCCGTTAAATGGGTAGTTTTTTTCAGTTCAGCTGCCGATGGCTGAGGCGGACTCAATGCATCGAAATTACACTTGGGGCGGCAAGGCCCCTTCCTGGGAAGCTTGGGCAGCGCTCATCTGTTTATAAAGCTTAGACAGCATGAAAATACTGACGATGGTAGAGATGACATCCGCTGCCGGATAGGTCAGCCAGACGCCGGTCAGGCCGAGGCCTGTCACTGCAGGGATAATATACATCAAAGGAATGAAGAGAATGAACTGCCTGAGCAATGACAAGAACAGCGCTGGCTTCGCTTTTCCTAGGGCCTGATAGACGGAGGCGCTCATAATCTGAATAGAGACGAACGGAATCGCGGAGATAATGATTCGGAGCGCTTTGGCCCCAATGTCAATAACTTCCTGCTCGGGGGTAAATAACCTCATGATGAGAGCCGGGAAGAGCTGGGCTATGAGCCAGCCAAAACTGGACATTGCAATGAGCACAATTTGTGCGATTCGGATGGATTCCCGAACGCGGTCAAAGCGTCTGGCGCCGTAGTTAAAGCCGGCGATAGGCTGGAAGCCCTGAAGGACGCCAAACATAGGCATGAACAGAAAAGAAATGATGCGGTTGATAGCGCCGAAGGCTGAAAGTGCAATATCGCCGCCGTACTGGACAATGGAATTGTTCAGGAAGATCGCGAGAATGCTCCCCCCAACCTGTCGGGAAAACGCTGGGAAACCAAGCTGCAGGATCTCGGACATATAAGCGCCATGGGGTCTGAGGTGATGTGGCTTGATCGCGAAGATGCTTTTTCCGCTGTACATGTAGACTAAGAGGTAGATGAAGGAGACGAACTGAGAGAGGATCGTCGCGATTGCGGCGCCGCGAATCCCCATATCCAGGGCGAAGATAAAGATGGGATCCAGGATAATATTCAGGCCAGCGCCTATCATCATGGAAATCATGGCGACCATGGCGTTGCCTTCGGAGCGCACTATGTTGTTGCCGACTACTGAAAAACTGAAGAATACAGCCCCGTAGAAGATGACGGACATATAGTCTCTCGCATAGGGGAGAACGTCAGCTGAAGCGCCGAAGAGCTTCAAAATGGGGTCGAGGAGGAGTGATCCTGTGATCGTGATGAACACACCAAGGATCACAATGAGGACGTAGGCGTTGCCGGCGACATTGTCCGCCTTTTCGCTGTCGCCCTCACCAAGGCTGATGGAAGCCAGCGCGCCGCCGCCAATGCCGACCATCTGACCGACGGCGAGGATAAACATCTGAATGGGAAAAGCCACTGTCAAACCGGCCATCCCCAGAAAGCCGACGCCTTGACCAATGTAAATAGCATCCACGATGTTATATAGGGCATTGACGATCATAGCCAATGTCGCAGGAACGGAAAGCTTTAAAAGCAGTTTTCCGATGGGCGCGTTCGCAAGCATTTGTTGTCTTTCATTCTGGTTGATAATCCTGCACCTCCTGTAAAAATTCCTAAATTTGCTATCTTAACAAAGAAGCAGTATATCATAAAATGAAAGGTTGTTCAATTTTGTTAAATGATATACATAATGATGGTGCAAGGTGTCGGCGGTGTGCGACTATCAAACGTACCTTACGCCATCAACACCGAGTTTCTGACACCGAATTTCGCACCAAAAACAGACACGGACAGCTGCCGCCGTCCGCGTCCTCTTCTGCGAACTATCTCGCTTTATACTTCATAGAATTCCTTCGGATCCGCCACAATGACACGTGCATTTGGCAGTCTGGTTTCCATTTCTTCAGCGAAGGCATGACTTCTTGGGGCTTCGCCATGGTTGATGAAAAGGTGGCTCAAATGCGGCTCGAGGGGCTCCAGCCAATTGTCCAGAGCGGCTTGGTCCGCATGTCCGGAATAACCTTCAACGACCTCGATGCGGGCATTGACCTTTATAGGATCGTTGAAGAGGTGGATATCCTTCAGACCGTCTTTCAATGCGCGTCCCAGAGTGCCCTCGGCTTGGAATCCAATGAATACCAGTGTGGTCTCTCTCCTCCACAGATAATGCTTCAAATGGTGACGGATTCTGCCGGCCTCACACATGCCGCTGGCGGAGATGATGACTTTAGGCTTGGGCGAGCGGTCCAGCGCCATGGAGGCTTCGTGCTCAGAGACATAGGTGACGTTGGGCGCATCAAATGGATTTTCGGGACTCTTGACCTTGGCCGCGATCTCCGGCCTGTAATAGTCGGCAAACTTCTCGTAGATTCCGGTCGCATGAATGGCCAAAGGACTGTCTACATATATGGGGATGTCGTAAAAGTCATCAAGGCGCCCCAAACCGACATAATGGGCTTTCAGTTCGAAGATGATTTCCTGCGTTCTTCCAACGGCGAAGGATGGGATTAGGACGGTGCCGCCCTTTTCCATGGTTTCTTCAATGATTTCCGCCAGCTCCGAAGCGCGGCGCCGCATGTTGTGATGATATTCCAGACCGTAAGTCGACTCAATTACGACCGCATGGGCCGGTTCGGGATGATCCGCGGCAGGGAGCATAGGATTATTGCCTGAACCAAGATCACCTGAAAAGAGTATGGACTTCAGCAAACCGTCCTGAAGCCATTCAATCCTGACGGAGGAGGAGCCAAGAAGATGACCGGCATCAAAGTATTCAAAGGAAAGAGAGTCGGATACCTGATGCTTTTTCCTGTAAGGCATAGGGTACAAATAGGGGACGGTTTCTTCCGCGTCTTCAAAGGAATACAGCGGCTCAACTGCGTCAAGACCGGCGCGCATCCGCTTTCTGTTTTCCCATTCATTTTCCTCTTCGTGAATTTTCCCGCTGTCCTTCATGAGGATTTCAGCCAGCGCCGCTGTGGGATAGGTACAGAAGATCTTGCCTCTGAACCCTTGCTTATAAAGGAGGGGCAAACGGCCTGAGTGATCAATGTGAGCGTGGGTCAGAATGACAAAATCTATTTCTGAAGCTTTGAAATCCAGTGGCTGGTAGTTTTGCCGAACGATGACCTCATCCCCCTGAAACTGCCCAAAATCCACGAGAAACTTATGCCCTGCGCCCTCCAGCAAACAACCTGAGCCCGTGACCTGGCCGGCAGCGCCAAGAAATCTGATTTTCAACATAAACGCCCCTTTCTAATTATAGTCAATAATTTTGAACAAATTGGGTAAATAGTTAAGTACAACATAAAAATCCGGGAATTTAAGATTACGCTCTTTGTTATACCCAGTACTCAGAGAAATTCCCGTTTTTACGTCTTCAATGGAACATTTTCACACCAGTCAATGGGACTATGGTATAATTTTGTACAGTGTATGAATACTTTAATGAGGTGATCCAGTTGAAAATGATCAAAGTCATGGAAAAACGCAAAACGATCCGTGAGTACAAAGACGCAGCACTTTCCGCCAACATAATGAATCATGTACGGGAGACCATCACGAGCATACCGCCCCTCACTGAGACCGCCACTGTCGAAATTGGCGTTCTTCAGGATGGAAGCAGTGTTTATAAAGCGCTTGACGGTATTGTCGGGTATCATGGCATTATGATTAAAGCGCCTCATTATCTCGTCATGATGTGTGAAGACCGCGAAGAGAACTTCATTGCAGCAGGACATGCGGGAGAGTGGCTAAGCCTGGAACTTACCAAGATCGACCTCGGAAGCTGCTGGCTGCAGACCGCAGCAAAAAGCGACCTCGTCAAAGAGAAGCTTGGCATTCAAAGTGATCTGATCGTGGCATCGATTCTAGCTTTTGGCGAACCGAAGGGCGGAACCAGACTTTCCAGAATTTATGACGCTTCAGGGGACCACTCTGCATCTGCTTTGACCAAATTTGGCTACCCGTACATTGATGCTTCCTATAAAGATGAGTCTCACAGCGACCGGTTGTCTATCAGTGAAATCGTTTTCAACAAAACCTTCGGAAATGTCATGTCGCTGGATGAGATCGAGCAGCTTGGCTTTGAAGAAGTGTTTTTCTATATGCGTTTTGCACCATCTTGGGGGAACTTACAGCCTTGGAAATTCGTCTTACAATCAGACAGGCTGATTTTGGCCATGAAGCGCAATGAAACACTCGAAGCGCACACCGGGCTGATCGACGCCGGAATCGCTATGCTCTATCTGGACAGCGCCATGAAGAGCAAGGGTTTTTCCGGAAACTGGCTTGTCGGTGAAACACAATGCGCTGAAAAAGCTATGATTCCCGGAGACTACTGGATCGCAGGCTGTTACAAGTTTTAGAATATAGTGTCATGTAAACACTAAAACTTGACATTCTGCAGGTTGAAAACAATCTATCGCAGAGCCTATTTGGTGTCTCGGGAAGACAGGCAAAAGGAGGATTGCTGCAATGATGACTTGGAGTCGAAACAAGACCACCGCATCAGAACGGCACACGCATAAACTGCCGAAAATCCTGATCACAGCCATGCTTCTATTGGTCATGGCAATCAGCAGCACCTATGCCTATGGTGTTGACATTGATGCAGAGAAACCCTATACCATCCTTGAAACCTATTACTCTCAACTGCCCGAAGACCTGTCGGTGACACTCAAATACGACAGATACCCTGCGCCGGAGCACTATGTCGTGATGATGAACGGAACGACCAACATCCGCAGTAAGCCCGGACTGGACGGCAAAATCATCAAGAAAGCTCAGCTGAACGAGAAACTCGCTGTCGTACAAAAGGTGGAAGGCCGCAAGTGGAGCAGCACCAGCAGTCCTTACTGGTACCGCGTCTACTGGAAAGACGTCAACGGCATGAACCGTTATGGCTTCATCACCGCGGATCTTGCGACGAAGAGGGAATTCCAGTTTGACAAAATGTTCGCAGAGCTGCTTCACCTTGAAAAGAATGTCAATGGAAAGAGAACAGGCTATATTGACAACTTCAGGAATGTTAACGGCGCGCCGCCTTTGTTCCAGGGCCAATATTCCCAGGACAACCACGGTATCGAACGGTATCAGGCCGCGCCAGGCTACAAGGAGCCAAGCACTTCGTCGACCTTCAGGTATATCCAGGACGGCCGGCTGGTCGACATTTTGGGTGAGTCAGGCAATTTTTATAAGGTCAACGTCATTGACCTGAGGGAGACCTTGTATATCCCGAAGAAGTATATCACTGAACGAAATTCGATTCAGGATTTAAAGCAAACCATCGTTATAGACAGAAAAAATCAAAATGAAGGCGTCTTTGAGAAAATCGACGGCAAGTGGCATATGATCTCCTATGTCTATGCGACGACGGGCGCACAGGACAAGTATCGCTATCCAACAGACCTTGGGGACTTTATGGCGATCTACACTCGAGATAAATTTCTTTATCTGGATGACGAAACCAAAGAACTTGCAGGCTATGCGCCTTATGCCATCCGTTTCAATGGCGGGGCCTTCATTCACGGCGTGCCGGTCAACTACACGCTGGTCAGACAGCGCGTCGTCATCTCACCGGCGGTCTACGACGCGGCGGGCAATATTGTAACACCTGCGGTGACGGCGGTCAGAATCGTCGATTACAAGGATCCCGGCATGATCGAATTCTCGTCAGGTCTCGGGACGGTTCCGAGATCTCACAAATGTGTGAGGAACTACACCAGCCACGCGAAATTCCTATATGACTGGATTAGTATTGGCGAAGCTTCTGTCATTGTCATTGAATAGCACCGTGTAAAATGCTGACGGAAAAGATCAGGTGAAAAAGTGAATCGCTGACAAAAAAGATTATGTAAAACCAACAAGCGAATGACCATCGACAGAAATGGGATGGGTATGATAAAATTTAGACGAAGTGGTGGCTTGGTTTGGGATAAAGGCCTAACGCTTTGATTAATGTTTAAATTGGATCATGAAGAAATCGAACTGCAAGGTCTGAAGGCAGGAGGTCTGCAAAGAGATTCCTGTCTTCAGTTTTGCAGTCATGAATGAGGTGGCCTGTGTTTAAGTTTATTAGTGAAAAAAGAAAGTCAAACGCACCAAAGCGCCATGGTCGACGCGCAGTCGGCATTTTGGCAGGTGCACTTGCCATCCTGACACTGGGCGCATGCAGTGCGAGTCCGGTTCAGGAGACTGTGAACGGCTTTGGGGATGCCTTTAAATCCGGCCAGATCATAACAACTGCGGATCACGCCTTGATCGCGAGCAAATTGAACATCCGCGATGCCATACATAAAGGTCGTGCAGTCCTCGAGGCGAGGCTGCGGGAAGAAATTTTGAAAAACACGGTTTATGTAAAAGCCGACACCAAGTCGGTCTTTTCCGCTGAAAGTTTGGCTGAGCCTGCGGCAGGCACCTTCAAAAAAGGCACGTCCTTCTATGTGGTGAGCAGAAAAGCCGCGGCGAACGGTACCGGAGAACTTCTTCAGGTAAAGCGGGCTTATGAAGATGCCGAGCCGCTTGGCTGGATGGATTCGAATGGACTTGCGGTCTCCAGGTCAGAGCTGATCCAGTCGCCTTACGCAGGCGCTGACTATGAAGCGTTTAACCGGCCTTATGAATATCCTGAAAATCCGAGAGTCAAGGTCAAAGGCGTCTACGTCACAGGACATTCGGCGGCAGGTGCCAAGCTTGAGCAATTGATTCAGCTGGCGGACACAACGGACATCAACGCCTTTGTCATTGACGTACTGGACGATAATGGCCACCTTCTTTTTAAGAGTGAGAAGGCAGAAGAATTCGTTCCTGGCGTTAACGACAAAGTTTATATCAAGGACATGGAGTCGTTTATTAAGCGCCTGAAAGAAAAGGACATTTACCTGATTGCCAGGATTGTCACCTTCAAATCTCCCAAGTTTGCAAAGACTCATCCTGAACGCGCAATCACGGTTCGCGCCACGGGTCAGCCTTATGTTGGCAATGATAAAATTCTATGGGTATCCCCTCACGACCGCATGCTTTGGGATTATAACGTTTCTGTGGCGGAAGAGGCTGCCAGGCTCGGCTTTGACGAAATCCAGTTCGACTACGTGCGCTTTCCGGCCTCGAACGGCGGCAAACTCGATGCTTCTCTGGACTACAGAAATCCTGAGGGAGAGACCAAAACCGCGGCAATTCAGAAGTTTCTCGTCTATGCCCACGAACGGCTGAGTCCTCTTGGTGTCTATACGGCAGCAGATGTCTTTGGCTGGGCAGCGTCCTCTCAGAATGACGTCGGCATTGGACAGCACTGGGAAGCCATTTCAAATGTTGTGGATTACCTGTGTCCAATGATGTACCCGAGCCACTACGGCCCGGGCAACTACGGCTATGCCGTTCCGGACGCCAACCCTTACGGTGTTATTGATAAGGGGATCAAGGATTCCCTGGATCGCAACCTCAACATTGAAACACCTGGAACACTGCGTCCGTGGATTCAAGACTTTACCGCGACGTGGGTCAGAGGCTATATACGTTATGGTGAAGCGGAACTCAGGGCGCAAATTGAGGCGCTGAAGGCGAACGGGGTGGATGAATATCTTCTTTGGAACGCAGGCAACAGCTATACAGCAGGCGCGTTGAAATGATGAATTGCTTTGTAAGGTGGTGAGCATGCGTTGGCAGAGGCGACCATCGGCAAAGCCTTAATAAGAATTGATATCGTGGAGGAATGGATATGGACATAAAATCAGGCAAGGACTACGCGGAAATGCTGCTTTCCATAGGCGCCGTCAGCATTCGGGGAGAGGATGCCTTGTTTACCTGGGCATCCGGGATCAAGTCCCCAATTTATTGCGACAACAGACTGGTCATTGGTTACCCGGACATCAGAAAGAGCATTGCCCGGGGGATCGCTCAGAAGATGACAGCGGATTTTGGGGCGGATTTCGACCTCGTCGCTGCGACGGCAACAGCCGGCATTCCCCATGGTGCGTGGGTCAGCGACATCCTGGAGAAACCCATGGTCTATGTCCGTTCGAGCCAGAAAGAGCACGGCAAGGGCAACCAGATCGAGGGACCTTACAAAGCCGGGCAGCGCGTACTCCTCGTGGAGGACCTTTTGTCCACCGGCGGCAGTTCGCTGAAATGCGTTGAGGCGCTGGAGGCGGAAGGCCTGGAGGTGCTTAAGATTTACGGCATTTTCAACTACGGCTTTGAGTCCATGAAACTCAGACTGGCAGAGCGCAATATGCCTTATGAAACTCTGACGGATTACCCGACGCTGCTGGAACTGCTTCGCGACCAGGGGAAACTGACGCAGGAAGAGGCTGAGCGGCTTGCGCTGTTCAGCGATAATCCGCGGATTTTTACGGAGGACTAAAGGTGCTCTGCAGCAGTGCCTGAAAATCGCGAATCAAACACATAAATGGAAGGAGCGCAGGCGCGCTCCTTTTGCTTTCGGCAACACCTTCAATAAGCGCCTTGAAGTTGAAAGCGCCATGGTGTTACCTGCTTTAGGGTTGTGGTATAATCTCTCTGGAGGGATTCAACATGCGTATGAGAAAGAAGCCTGGGACGGATGAGAAACTGTCTGTTAAAGGTGAATTGTTAATCAAAAAACCGGAAGAGTTTAAGGGCCGTTGGCACGTGGCCTTTTCGAATGATCTGCCTGTCCACCTTGAGCTTGGCTGCGGTAAAGGCCAGTTTGTCACTGGGCTCGCGGCCCGTTACCCCAACATCAACTTTGTGGCGGTGGAAATCAAGGGCGAAGTGATCCTGCAAGCCATAGAGCGCGCGGAAGCTCACGGCCTTTCCAATATCAGGTTTGTCCACGGGAATATTCGAGAGCTTGACACGTGGTTCGCACAGGATGAGGTGTCGCATCTGTACTTGAATTTCAGCGATCCATGGCCCAAAGGCCGGCACGACAAGCGCCGCCTGACCCATCACAGGTTTCTGAAGAGCTATTCAAAGATTTTGTCTGCCGATGGTTGGGTTCACGTCAAAACCGACAACCGCGACCTCTTCGAATTCACCCTCAATCAGTGCTTTGATCTCGACCTCAAGCTCAGAAACCTCTCTCTGGACCTTCACGGCATTTTGCCGCGGGGCAAGTTCGAGCGAAGCGCGCCGGAGGGCATCATCACAACGGAGTATGAGGATCGTTTCACCAGGATGGGCATGCCCATCCACTATGTGGAGATTAGTCTCAAGTCTCTGAAATAACTGTAAGTGAACTCAAGCGAAGGAGGTTGCGATAAGAAATGGACAAAATCCTGAGAAGAAGCATTGTCGCTTTGGTATTGATTGTCGTCGGCATTTTGATCTTTGAAGCCTATGTCCTTTTGATGCAGACCGCCTTCTTCGAACAGGCTTTTTTGACGGGGCTCAGAACCTTTATCAACTGGGGTTTTGCCATCTATATTTTTTTGGTGGGCATCGTTATTTTGATTGAGAACAAAAATCCCTCAAAGACCATCTCCTGGCTTCTGGTGCTCTATTTGCTGCCTTTTGTCGGATTTGTCTTCTACATTCTCTTTGGCGGGCACTATCGCGACAGATACAGAGTCAAGCAAAAGCGCAGCGGTGACTATCCGCGGTCGAACATGGAAAATGCTGCCGAGATTCAGAAGGAAATCATTGACTACATTGAGTTGTTTCGAGGGGAAGAGGACGCTGTCAACAACCGCATGATCAATCTGCTGCTTCGAAATTCCAATTCGCCCTTTACCATCAACAACAGGGTGGAGGTCCTGACCAACGGAGAGGCGACGTTTGAGCGCATCTTCGAGCGTATAGAACAAGCCAGGGATCATGTTCACGTCGAATTTTTCATTATAAGGAACGATATTCTGGGCAACCAGTTTAAGGATCTTCTGATCCGAAAGGCCAGGGAAGGCGTGCACATTCGGCTCATCTATGACAGCGTCGGGTGTTGGAAGCTGGGGAAAGGATACGTACAAGCCCTGAGGGACAATGGCTGCGAAGTCTGTCCGTTTTTTCCGGTGACCTTTCCGGTGTTGTCGAGGGAGCTGAATTACAGAAATCACAGGAAAATTGTCATTGTGGATGGCCATACGGGATTCCTGGGTGGCCATAATGTCGGGGATGAGTATCTGGGCAAAAAGCATCTGGGCTTTTGGAGAGACACGCATATCATGATGGAGGGTGAATCAGTCTACTCTCTCCAGGACATTTTTTTGAATGATTGGGCGTTTGTCTCTGGTAAAGATGTCAAGCCTGAGGGGATGTTTCCGAAGCTTTCCAATTATGGAGAGACCATGACCCAAGTGATCTCCAGCGGGCCTGACTCAAACTGGAAGACGATCCTTCAGGCCTATTTCGCCATGATCTCATCGGCGGAGGACAGGATTTGGATTACGTCCCCCTATCTGGTGCCTGAGGAAAGCCTGAAAATGGGGCTGATCACCGCGGCGCTCAGTGGGATCGACGTCAGAATTATCATCCCGTCCAAGCCGGACCATTTCTTTGTCTTCTGGTCGACGCAGGATAATATCGAGGAACTCCTGGAGGCCGGCGTTAAGGTCTACGAGTACCAGACCGGCTTTATTCACAGCAAGGTACTGCTCATGGACGGCGTGGCCGCTTCGGTGGGGACTGCAAACCTGGACATTCGCAGTTTGGAGATGAACTTCGAGGTGAATGCTTTCCTTTATGACCCTGATGTGGTTCGCAGGCTGGAAGAGGACTTTTACAGAGATATGGATGACAGCATCAAGTTGGACTATGAAGAATTCAAAATTAGGCCATTCCGCAGAAAACTGCTTGAAGCGGTGGGCAGACTGGTGTCGCCGCTGCAATAGCAAACGAGGAGGGAAACATGATTTATTGGGGTGTGATTATCGCCATTATTGCCATCGACCAGTGGTCGAAGCAGCTGGCGATCAGCAAGTTATTGCCGGTACGATCCATTGAGTTGATACCGGATGTGTTTCATTTGACGTTTACGCGCAATACCGGCGCGGCATTCAGTATTTTGAGGGATAAGCAGCTGATCCTGATCATCTTCACGTCACTGGTGATCCTGTTTATGATAGGGCTGTTGTACCGACAGATCAAAAGCGGCAGTTCAGTGCTGCTCCTGCTGTCACTGGCCATGATCATAGGCGGCGCCTTAGGCAATCTGATCGACCGGATGCGCTATAATTATGTGGTCGACTTTTTCGACTTTACGTTGATCAATTTCGCGGTATTCAACATAGCAGACATTTTTATCACGGTGGGGACCATTGCGCTCATGCTCTATGTGATTGTGGATGGAAAGGCGCTCGACTTTTGAAGTTGGAAGCGGAGGGTTGACAGGTGCCAGCCGCAGACGCCAGCCGCAGACGCCCACTTCCACTTGGACTGAAGTGGATATTGGTGTAAGAGACGCCAACTTCCACTTCAACCCTTAAGTCATAAATTATACAACAAAACAAAAAAGCGGGCCGCGGCCCGCTTTTCTCATGCTTGAAAATTTTGAAAAAATAATGCTGGGGAGGAACCACCCACCCCAGCATTTATTAAAAGCCAATATTTTTTGAAATTCGAAACTGCACCTGCTTCAAACTTTAGTCTTAGACGTACTTCCTAATCATGGCCGGCGCCAAGCGGCACTTTTCCTCTGAAACCGCGCAAGGTGCGAATCTGAGACCACCTTGAAGCGGGATCGCAAAAAGGTTTTCCTCCTTAAGCGCGTTTGAAACTGCGACCGGGTCTTTGCATGGAATTGTGATGAAAAAGCCTTCCCTGAACGGGCAGGTTTCGAGCCCAACCTTTTGAGCCTCTTCCATGAAAGCTGCGTTTCTGCGGTCCAGCAGGGCCTTAAAGATCTCACGCTCTTCCTCAACCTTGTCAAAAAGTGCAGGATCCTTATAAATATCTGCCAAGATCCGCATGGCAGCGCGTGTACCGTTCGACCATGCCGCGCGGTTTGAGAAGGCGCAGACGTCTTTGAATTCCGCAGCCAAGTCCTGTGTGGCCGCCAGGCAAATAATGGCACCGCCCCGCATGCCGTACATGGTGTAACCTTTGGAGAGGCTGAAGGCTGTCAGAACAAGCAAATTCTGCGGCAAGTCGCCGAAGTGTTTGAAGAAGTCCCTGGAAGCGTCAATGCTGCCGGCAAAATCAATGTAGGCGACGTCGACCATAAGGATAATTTTCTTGGAAGCATCTGCTGCCTTTTCCCTGAGGAAACTCATGATTTCCTGCCATTCCCCGTCGGAGATGGAATAGCCCGTCGGGTTGTGAGAAGGCGTGTTCAGGATGATCAGAACGCGCTCCTGGGCGGCAATCAGCTCTGAAGCTTCGGCTTTAAACGCATCGACGTTCATGCCATCGTCTTTGAAATACTCGAAAGTTCTGACGCGGCGGCCATGCTCTTCGGCAATGGTCTTGTAGGGTGCCCAGTACCAGTTGGCGATCAGGATTTCATCACCCATTTCCGTGTAGTTCCAGACAGCATGCTTGATGGCCCCTGTACCGCCCGGTGTCGCGACGGCCTCTGAGTAAGCATTTGGCTTATGGCCTCTGAAGCACGCGTCCTGTACGGCGCTCAAATAATCCGGCAGACCGGCGATAGGCGCATAAGCCCCGAGTTCCGAATCTGGAAGGGTGCGGAGCCGTTCCATGACTGTAGGAAGGAATGCCAGCTGTCCGCGATCGTCCATCAGAACACCCAGGGTGGAATTGATCACTTTTTCAAAGCCGTACTTTGCTTCAGCGTCCTGTGCCTCGCGGCCTGTGCCGAAAATGATGTCAGGAACGACGGGTCGCTTGGAATGCGGCGCGACCATGCTGAATGAACTGCTCATAATTAAACCTCCTGTTGATCCGTGTATTATGTCCGCTGAACCGGGCCGAGAAATCACCGGCGGAGACACATTTTCAACTATCATACAAAATCGCTTCGTGAAATGCAATGTCAGAGTCCAGAAAATTCTAACTTTTGATGACTATCGGCAACGGTTTTCATCAGAAGTTACGCTATTTCGCGCATTGGGATCCGCGAAAACAACTTGTCAATTAAGACCCTGAAGAGGCCATCAAGATTCCCTCGCGGTCTACTCTGAAGTGGTGTATAATGTGGTAGACAGGCCATTACAGGCTTTTTGCCGATGGTGTCGTGAAGGAGTTGTGCGAATGTCGTTCTTGCGGTCTTATCTTAAATTCACCGGAATTATGCTGGCTGCGTCGGTCATTCTGGGGATATTGGCGGCGCTGCTGACGGAACTGAAACTGCTGCAGGGCATTTATGTCGTTCTATTTGCAGTGGGTGTACTCTGTTTGCTTTACGCGTCAGCCATGCTGGTGGGAACACCTAGAAAGCGGTTTGAATACTATATGAAGATGGAGTATGATTCAGACAGCGCAAAACCCAAAAATGCCAAAAACTACGAGTCCTTTGGCGTATTGCCGGGATTGCTCGGGATCACAGCCATTGTCTTCGGGTTTTTACTCGAGGCTTTGAATAGATCACTGTAAAGGGAGGAGCACTATGTCATACGAATATTTGAAAGTCGAACAGAAAAATGCCGTCGCGGTTGTTTCGCTGAATCGGCCTGAGGTGCTGAACGCGCTAAATGAAGCTGTACTTGTGGAACTTTACGAGTGCATGGAGCAGCTTAACTCGGCACTTGAGACCAGAGCAGTGATTCTGACAGGGGCAGGCAGAGCTTTTGTGGCGGGCGCGGACATTCAGGCCATGTCGGTCATGTCACCTGAAGAGGGGCAGCGGTTCTCCGAACTGGGCATGAAGGTGATGACTCGGATTGAAACCCTTGAAAAGCCTGTTATTGCTGCGATCAATGGCTTTGCCATTGGTGGGGGCTGTGAACTTGCGCTGGCGTGTGACATTCGCCTCGCCGGCAAGTCCGCAAAAATGGGGCAGCCTGAGGTCACTTTGGGGATCAGTCCCGGATTTGGTGCGTCCCAGCGGCTCCCTCGGCTGGTGGGAATGGCTTCGGCCATGGAACTGATATTGACAGGCGCTCTGATCAAAGCTGAGGAAGCGTTGAGAATTGGGCTGGTCAGTCATGTCTACGAGGACGAGGCACTAATGGAGGAGGCCTTGGCACTCGCTGAGAAAATCGCTGCCAACCCATGGGTAGCGGTCAAGTACGCCAAGAAAGCCATGCGTCAAAGCCTGGATCTTGAAATTGGCCAGGGCTGCGCTTATGAAAGCGCGGTGTTTGGCCTGACCTTTGCTACCGAAGATCAGAAAGGCGCCATGAAGGCATTTGTCGATAAATCAAAATACACGGCCAAGCACCGCTAGGGGGAGACAAGCATGAAAACAATAGGAATTATTGGAACTGGTACCATGGGCCTTGGCATTGTTCAGGCTGTCGCAATGAGCGACGTCGAGCGCGTTGTGGTGAAAGGCCTTAATGATGAACTGCTGGATCAGGCGTTCTCAACGCTTAACAAAACCTTTTCCAAGCTCGTTGAAAAGGGAAAAATGGATCAGGCGCAAATGGAAATTCTGCTCCACAAAATATTCGGGACCACAGAGGATGAGGACCTGGCCGATTGTGACCTGATTATTGAAGCTGCCGTTGAAAACATGAAGATCAAGAAGGAGATTTTCGCAGCGCTGGATCGTGTGGTTAAGCCAGGCGCTATTCTGGCAACCAATACTTCATCTCTCAGCATCACGGAGATTTCTTCTGCGACGAATAGACCAGATAAGGTTATTGGTATGCACTTTTTCAACCCGGTACCTTTGATGAAGCTGGTAGAGATCATATGCGGCATAGCAACCTCACCTGAGACCTACGAGGCCATTAAAGCGCTGTCCGAGCGCATGGGCAAGGACCCGGTCCGGGTGGAAGAGGCTCCGGGTTTTGTCGTCAACCGGATCCTGATCCCTATGATCAACGAAGCCATAGGCGTCCTGGCGGATGGTGTAGCAGAGCCCCAGGACATAGACAAAGCCATGATGCTGGGCGCAAATCACCCTATTGGACCTCTGGCACTGGCGGATCTGATAGGCAATGACGTGAATCTGGCTATCATGGAGGTCCTCTACAATGAGTTCGGCGACTCGAAGTATCGCCCGCATCCGCTCCTGAGAAAAATGGTGCGCGGCGGTCTGCTGGGCAGAAAGACTGGTAAGGGCTTCTATGATTACAGCGGGAAGTAAGGTTCTTAAGAAAGAATTAATTTTTTTTTAAGTTACTGGTCTGAAAAAAATTCTGTGGTATGATGGGAATAGTGATTTTTTTGGCGGTCTCAGTTTCTGCTTGAGCCGTGGAAGGGGAATTCAATGAGATACTATGTCAAAGTGTTTTTTATCGCGTTTATCGCGTTTTCACTCATATTCGCCGGCGGTATTTTTGCCTATCAAAAATTCTATACCCCGGGCGGCGGAAGTGAAGTCGATCCATTGAATCCCGGTGATCCGGCTGAAGAAGAACCATCCAATGAGCTTGAGAGAATGGTTAAAGACGGCAAGCGGATCAACGTGCTTCTGATTGGTGTTGACGGCGGCCGAAGCGACACGCTGATGCTGCTTTCCTTTGATCCGAAGTATAAACTGGGGAACATTGTTTCGGTACCCCGTGACACTTATTTTCACGTTGAAGGCAAGGATGCAGCGGACCTGAGAAAGATCAACGCGGTCTATGGCTTTAAAGGGGATGATGGCGGTGCCCCGGGTGTGGCTAAGGCGGTCAGCGCTATTTTAGGCGTGCCGGTGCATCATTACGTCAAACTTGACTACAAAGCCGTTGAGGCGGTTGTAGACGTCGTCAAGGGCATTGAAATTGATGTGCCGTTCAACATGAACTATGATGACCCGTACGCGGATCCGCCGCTGCACATTCATTTTGATAAGGGCTTACAGACCTTGAATGGCGAGGAAGCGGTCGAATATCTGAGATGGCGTAAAAACAACGGTTCTGAAGGTCAAGGCGATTTGCCCAGAATTGGGCGTCAGCAGGAATTTGTTGTAACGCTGGCCAAGAAAGCTATTGGTCTTAAACTGCCTATGGTCATAAAAACAGTCTTTGATTACCTCGAAACGGATATGAATCTGGGGGATATGGTTTACCTGGCTTCTGTGGGCATAGGCGTCGACTTTTCGAAGCTTGACTCCACAACTATACCGGGTGATGTCGGCATGAAAAATGGCGGATCCTACCTGTTCCATGATCCTGAGGAGACCTACGAATTGATGAAAGGCATTTACGAACGCACACCGGAGAGCGATGCAGCGGCTGAAGCAGCGGCTGCGGCAGCTGCTGAAGCGGAAGCGGGCACTGGATCTGAAGATAATGAAGATAAAACAAATTAAGGTGATAAACGGGTGCTCCATTAGGGGTACCCGCTTTATGTTTGTGGGTTGAAATTAGATTGAATAATTCCAAATGAAGAAGGAGTCCCGTGCCAATTTCGATTGAAATTGGCACGGGACTCCTTCTTGAACACTCTATTCGAGCATTAACTTACCAAGCTCGTTGATATTGCCTGCGCCCATGGTAAAAACCAAGTCACCTGATGCAGCATGGCCTTTCAGATATGAGGCGATTTCTTCAAAAGATGAAATATAGTAGGCTTCTTTGCCTGAAGTCTTAATCAGTTCTGCGAGATCCTTTGAGTGGATAAGCCCGGTATCCTTTTCTCTGGCAGCGTATATATCTGTTATAATCACGACATCCGCCTGCTCAAAGGCCGTTGAGAATTCATTCAGCAACTCGTGGGTACGCGTATAAGTATGTGGCTGGAATACACAGAATATTCTATTGTGGGGAACGTTTTTCGCGGCGCTGAGCGTTGCTCTGACTTCAGAGGGATGATGGGCATAGTCATCAATAATTTTGACCCCATCTGTTTCGCCCAAATGATCAAAGCGTCGGACAGCACCCTTAAATCTGGAGAGCGCCAGTGCAGCATCCTCCGCCGGAATGCCCACATAGGTTGACCCGACAAAGGCTGCCAAGGCATTGTAGATATTGTGTCTTCCTGGTACTTCAAGATGAAGCGATGCGAGATTTTTGCCTTTGTGGTTGATATTGAACCGTGGAAAACCGGATGAGGTGAATTCAATGTCGGTCGCCTGGTACTCGCAAGTGTCTGAAAGTCCAAAAGTTATTACACGGCATTTGGCTGCACCCGCAACTTCGAGACAATTGGCATCATCTCCGTTCAGAATGAGGACGCCGTCTGCAGGGGTATCGGAAATGTAGCGTCTGAAGGAATCCTTGATGTGGTCAAGATCCCTGAAGTAATCCAAATGGTCTGCTTCTATGTTGAGGACGACAGAAATTTTTGGCTTGAAGCTGAGAAAGCTCTCTTTATATTCGCAGGCTTCAGTGACGATTATATCCCCATGGCCAACGCGGGCGTTGCTGCCAATTTCCTTAACCTCTCCGCCGATGAGGAGCGTCGGATCCAGGTCGCTCTGACTGAGGACAACAGACACCATAGAGGTCGTGGTTGTCTTGCCGTGAGAACCTGAAATGGCAAGACTTTGTTTGTATTCCCGCATAATGATGCCGAGCATATCCGCCCGGGTAATGCACGGAATACCACGTTCAATGGCACGAGCCAATTCCGGATTGTCAACCCCTACGGCAGTTGTATAGACGACGACGTCCACGTCATCCACATGAGAGGCCTCGTGGGTAAAGTAAATTTTGATGCCTTTCTGCTCCAGGTTGTCTGTCAGTGTGCTGTGCTTCAAATCAGATCCGGAAACCTGGTAGCCGCGGTTATGCAGAATTTCTGCAATGGCGCTGACGCCAACGCCGCCAATTCCGATCAGGTGGTACTTTTTATTAAAAGGATTCAATTCCAGCATATCGATTCTCCTCATTTTGGGCAATTAAATGCATCACTATACATCAGGCACCGTTAACCCTGAGTTGAAGTTGCGGGCAGGTGTGTTGGTTTAATCAATAAAAGGTCAGAAGACATTATACCATAAATAAGCAGGAAGAATACATAGTAATGTACTGTGGTCGACATAATTCTGCGCTGGATGGAGTTGGCAATATGAGAAAAGAAAAAAAGATCGTTAAAAAGCTTGAAAATACGAAGATTCAATTAAAATCCTTCTTGAAATCCTAGAAAAAAGCGAATAAACTAGAGATAAATCTTTATAACATTCGGTTGGAGGGCGTTCATGGACAATAAGCTGAAACGCAATGAACGGATAGGAGCTATTGTGAAAGTACTTTGCGACAGACCAAACAGGATCTTTACCCTGGGTTATTTTACGGAACTGTTTAATGCGGCAAAGTCGACGATCAGTGAAGATCTCGTCATCGTCAAAAAAATCATGGAGACCATGTCCTTTGGTCGCGTTGAAACCATCGCGGGCGCTGCGGGGGGAGTCAAATACATTCCGGTAGTTGTACCGGAGCGCAGGACTAAAATACTGGAGCAGATAGCGGATAAAATGCGCGATCCTAAAAGGATTATTCCGGGCGGATTCCTTTATATTGGAGATTTGCTTTATGATCCATACTTTATGAAGGACGTCGGGGAGATCTTTGCAGAGATGTTCTCCTACAGAGGTATTGACTATGTGCTGACTGTAGAGACTAAGGGCATACCACTGGCCATGATGACGGCAAACGGGCTTAACTGCCCTCTGGTCGTAGCGCGCAATGAAAACCGTGTTACGGAAGGCGCTACCATCAGCATTAACTATGTCTCGGGCTCGACAGGGCAGATTCAGACCATGTATGTATCGAAAAACGCCATTAAACCAGGATCCAAAGTTTTAATTATTGATGACTTCATGCGTGCCGGCGGTACGGTACTTGGTCTGATTGACCTTGTCCATGAGCTTGGCAGTGTCGTGGAGGGCGTCGGTGTACTTCTTGAGACCGCTGAGCCTGCAAACAAAATGGTGAGTGAGTATACCGCGTTGTTGACGCTTGAACGGGTTTCCAGAGAAGAAATCGTTGTCAGACTGAAACAATAATGGTCGGCTGAGGAACCATCGGTAAAAAATGTAACACAAAATTTAAAATATTTCGAAAATATTTTTATTATTGAAGGATTTCTGGTGTCGGTGTTGAATTAGTATCGGACGTGTTCTGGTACCCTGTAAACACTAAAACTGGACATACAACAGCAGTATGTTATGGTTTTAGAATTTGCAGGGTACTAGCGTTAACTCAGACAGAGCGAAAGGCAGGTTCGAGAGGATGAAAATAACTGACGTCAGGATTCGCAAGCTGCGGGATGAAGGCAAAATGAAGGCCGTCGTGTCGGTGACACTGGATGATGTCTTTGTCGTACACGACATCAAGATCATTGAAGGCCAGAGTGGCTTATTCGTCGCTATGCCGAGCAGAAAAGTCGGCGAAGGCGACTACCGCGACATTGCGCACCCTATCAACCAGGAGACGCGTAGAATGCTTCAGGACGTGATCTTTGCAGAGTATGACCGCGCGAAGACCGTCGGAGAATTTGACGAAGCAGAAGAACTGACTGACCTTTAAGCGTTCCGAGAAAATGAGTTGACGCGTCTTGCATGCGGCTCAGAATGGAACGGACTGTGCTGAAGCACGGGCGAACATGAGCCCTGCTTCAGTATTTTTTTGTCTGGGCCCCTCATGATTTATTTCTTCTGTTACCGCGGTTTGTTAAAAATATGGTATAATCCCTTTGAAAAGTGTTCAAACGGATCAAAAAATATAAATTCAGATATAAGGAGTCGAAAGGCATGAGTTTAGCATCAATTATTCTCGCAGCCGGCGAGGGGACGCGGATGAAGTCAAAGCTCCCTAAAGTACTGCACCGCGTTGCAGGGAAAGCTATGGTGGAGCACGTTATGGATGCTGCAGCAAAAGTCGGCTCAGACCGGACCGTTCTGGTCGTTGGCAGCGGCAAGTCAGCAGTCGAAGCAGCCCTCAGCGGCCGGGAGGTTTTTTTTGCCCATCAAACAGAGCGGCTTGGAACAGGCCATGCTGTCTCTATCGCCCTTGAGGCGCTGGGAGACGAAGCGCATGTTCTGATTCTCTGCGGGGATACGCCGCTGCTGTCATCAAAAACTTTGGAAGCACTCGTTCAGCATCATAAAAACTCAGGTGCGGGTTGTACTGTACTGACGGCTGAACTTGAGCTGCCATATGGCTATGGCAGGATACTAAGAGACGTGGACGGCAGCGTGCTGGGCATTGTAGAAGAGAAGGATGCCTCAACCGAGGAAAAGTGCATCAGAGAGATTAACTCCGGCGTTTATGTCGTCAAGCGCGAAACACTGCTGGCGGAAATTCCGAGGATTAAAAATGACAACGCTCAAGGTGAATATTATTTGACGGATTTAATCAAACTGGCTCGGGAGTCAGGTGACAAAGTCGGTGCCTACAAGACTGCGGATGCTTTAGAAATCAGCGGCGTCAATTCCAGAGTCCAGCTCAGTGAATGTGAAACGCTGCTTCGCCAGCGTATCAATAACGCTTTGATGCTGGAGGGTGTGACCATGATTGACCCTGCTTCGGTTTATGTGGATGCGGACGTTGTCATTGGACGCGACACAGTGGTCTATCCGGGATGTATTATCGAAAAAGGGACGGTTATTGGTGAAGACTGTGAAATTGGTCCGAACGCAAGACTGAAACACTGTATAATTGGAAATGGCGTTACCTTCAAGGACTCCACGGGTATTGAGAGTTCTGTAGGGAATGATTCAACCGTCGGGCCTTACGCCTATTTGAGACCGGGTACTGTCCTTGGTCAGCGTGTCAAGGTAGGCGACTTTGTGGAGATCAAGAATTCCAATATTGGAGATGACGCAAAAATCTCTCACCTTACTTATGTTGGAGACGGGGATGTCGGAGAAAATGTCAACCTTGGCTGCGGCGTTGTCTTCGTCAATTACGACGGCAAGAAGAAGCACCGCACCGTGGTCGAAAATGACGCGTTTGTTGGCTGCAATGTCAATCTGATTTCACCGGTGACGGTGGGTGAAGGCGCCTATGTTGCAGCGGGCAGTACCATAACCAAAGATGTACCAAGCGGCTCCCTCGCCATTGCAAGAGATAAGCAGAAAAATATTGAAGGCTGGGTCAAGCGGAAAAACCGTTAAGGAATAACCTAATAATAAGCCAATTTCCGGAGACTGTGAGATCCGGAAGGGAAAAAGACTGACTGGAGGGTCATCATGCACACGAAAGGCAAAAAGATCAAGATTTTTTCAGGCAACTCAAATCCTGAGCTTGCGAGAAATATTTGCGCGGAAATCGGTCTTCCGCTGGGAGACGCTGAGGTAACGAGCTTCAGTGACGGAGAAATCGCAGTTAATATCAACGAGACTGTACGCGGTGTGGATGTTTTTATCATTCAATCCACAAGCATCCCTAACGTCAACAATTTTCTAATGGAACTTCTTATTATGATCGACGCCTGCAAACGTGCATCAGCCGGCAGAATTACTGCAGTCATTCCCTATTATGGCTACGCGCGTCAGGACAGAAAGGCCAAAGCTCGTGATCCAATCAGCGCAAAACTCGTCGCCAATCTTTTGACAGCTGCAGGCGCGGACCGCGTTCTGACCATGGATCTCCACGCGGCTCAGATTCAAGGCTATTTTGACATTCCGGTGGATCATCTCATAGGTGGTCCTATCCTGGCTGATTACTTCTCGAAGAAGCAGATTGAGGATCTTGTCATTGTATCGCCTGACCTCGGCAGCGTCGCACGTTCCAGAAAGTTCGCGGAAATGCTGGATGCACCAATTGCCATCATCGACAAGCGTCGTCCAAAAGCGAACATGAGCGAAATCATGAACGTTATTGGTGATGTCGCCGGCAAGAATGTCATTTTGATCGACGACATGATTGATACCGCCGGTACAATTGTCAATGCGGCCAAAGCGCTGAAAGATCTCGGCGCGAAGGATGTCTATGCTTGCTGTACACACGCCGTTCTGTCTGGCCCGGCCATTGCGCGCATTAAAGATTCGGGCATAGATGAGCTGGTCGTTCTGGATACTATCTATCAGAAAGATCGCGACAAGCTCGACAATCTCGTTCAACTTTCTGTAGCGGGAATCTTTGCAGAATCAATCCGCAGAATTTTCAACAATGACTCGGTTTCGAAGCTTTTTGACTAAAATTTATTTAAACTCAATAGGACAACAATAGGGCCGGGCATCTTCTTCCGGCCATTTTTTTGTTATAATGAATCTGTCTCATAAGTAGGAGGAATAAACGTGTATCTGATTGTAGGCCTTGGCAATCCGGGGAAGAAATATGATGCGACACGGCATAACGTAGGCTTTGAAGCCATTGATGTCCTCGCTGAACGATTGTCCGTCAAGGTATCCAAAATAAAGTTCAAAGCCTTGATAGGCGAAACGGTTTATAAAGGACAGAAGGTGATCCTGGCAAAGCCGCAGACCTTTATGAACCTCAGCGGCGAGGCGGTTCACGATATGATGCGGTATTATGGCATTCCTGTTTCAAATCTCATCGTCATATATGATGACTTTGACACCGAAATAGGAAAAATCCGCATTCGAAAGAGCGGCAGCGCAGGCTCACACAACGGGATGAAGCACATCATCTACAGGCTGGCGGACGAAAACTTCCCGCGTATAAGAATTGGTATTGGCCGCCCTGGTCCGGGATGGATTATGGCGGACTTTGTGTTGTCCAGATTTGATAAAGAACAGGTGCCCGTGGTCATTGAAGCGGTAAAAAGCGCCGCGGAAGCCGCGCTTTGCATCGTCGACAGCGGCGTGGATCTGGCCATGAACCGCCACAATGTCAAAGGATAAGAGGGATTGAAGTGAGGGCATTACTAAAGGCTTTAGCCAGTACAAAAGAATACCGCACGCTCATGGACGCCTTTGACAGAGAGGTCCGGACCATTTCGGTCGACGGACTGAACAGCCGGGCTATGGGCGCTTTGGTAGCGACACTGCGTCAGGATCTGAAGGGCAGGATGCTCGTCATAGCACCAAATGACAGTGAGGCCAGGGAATTTTTGGATCAATATGCCGGATTCTCCGAGGATGCGGTCTATATCCCGGCGAGAGAGCTGGCTCTGTTTGATTCCTTCGCTCATTCAAGAAGCGTCATTGACCAAAGGGTTGCGGCGCTATGCAGTTTGCTCGACAACGAAGATGGCATGGTCTATGTCGCGCCGGTCGAAGCCTTGTCAACGAAACTGGCGCCGCCGGAAGTATTTGCTTCGGGCCTAATCCGGCTTGAAGTGGGCCAGACCATGGAAATTTCGATGTTGGTTCAAGAACTCGGCCGTCTTGGTTATATGAGAGAGGAGATCGTCGAGAGTCCGGCGGCATTCTCTGTGCGTGGCGGTATTCTCGATGTTTATCCGGTGGATCGCCCAGAACCGGTGCGTATTGAGTTCTTTGACGACGAAATTGATTCGATTCGGTCTTTTGACCCTGAGACTCAGCGATCGGTTGAAAAACTGAGTGCAGTGAGGCTGAGACCGGCGACGGAATTTGTCCTCAATACGCAGATTGCCGAAGCTATTTTGAAGAAACTGGACAAGAGAATCAAAAAGAAGAATTTGGATGAGAAATATTTAGCCCATCTCGAAGAGGTTCGGGAGGCTATTTCACAGGGTTATGCCTCTGATGATCACGACAAATATTATCCACTTGCGTTCGAAGCGGATTATTCAACCTTAATGGACTATTTTGGCCGGGAGGATTTGATTATTATCCTCGATGACGCCAGAGTTCACGACCGCTATAAAATGACCTATGAAGGATTTCTTGATAATTTCAAAAATTATCTGGAATCCGGAAGAACGCTCCCCGAAATGGCAGAGCGGATTCCTGCTCTGAACCAGATGTTTGACCATATGCGCCATACCAGGCTGTTAACGGTGGATGCCCTCATAAAGCGCACACCGGATTTTGTCGCGGGCGAACGCGTTAAATTTGAGACCATGGAAAGTGCGCCTTATTACGGAAAAATGGAACTTCTGATCGCTGATTTGGAGCGATGGCTCAGTCACGGTCAAAGTGTACTGCTGGCGCTGTCAAGTGAGTCCAGACGTGACAATGTCGCTAAGGAGCTGCAAAATGCAGGGCTTTCTGTGGATGTTTACCGGACTGAGGCCCCTGACCTTAAACCGGGTCGGGCTTCAGTCTGTCTGGGGACTGTATCAGCCGGGTTTCAGCTGATGAGTGCCAGAATGACATTGCTAACAGACAGAGAGATCTTTGGAGCGCCGCAGAAACGCCGCACAGCCAAAACTAAGACCAAGGGCCAGATGATCAAGAGTTTTAACGAGCTCACTGTTGGCAGTCTCGTGGTGCACGAGTCTCACGGCATTGGACGCTATATTGGCGTGGATCAGCTCACGGTGGATGGTCTCAAACGTGATTACATTAAAATTGGGTATTCCGGAGATGATTTTCTATATGTGCCGGTGGAAAATATGGACACCCTCCAGAATTATGTCGGTGCGGAGGAGACCAGCGTCAAACTTTCCAGGCTGGGGACCGCAGAGTGGTCCAAGGCTAAGGCCAAGGTCAGGAAAGCCATTGAAGATATGACGGAAGAGCTCGTGGCACTCTACGCCGCCAGAAGCAAAGCGGTGGGATATGCCTTTGCGGAGGACAACGACTGGCAAAAAAACTTTGAGGACATGTTTCCTTATGAGGAGACACCGGATCAGCTCCGCTGCATTGAGGAGATCAAGCGGGACATGGAGACGCCAAAGCCTATGGAGCGCCTTCTTTGTGGAGACGTTGGCTATGGGAAGACGGAGGTTGCCATCAGAGCGGTTTTTAAGGCGGTTATGGATGGGAAACAGGTCGCTTTTTTGGTGCCAACCACGATTCTGGCTCAGCAGCATTTCAACACAATGCAAAACCGGTTTTCAAAGTATCCCGTCAAAGTGGAGATGCTCAGCCGTTTTAGGACGAAAAAGCAACAGGATAAAATCATTGATGATCTTAGAACGGGACTTTTGGATGTGGTTGTGGGCACTCACAGAATATTGTCAAAAGATGTCGTCTACAAAGACCTGGGGCTTTTGGTGGTCGATGAGGAGCAGCGCTTTGGCGTTCGCCACAAGGAATCCATCAAGAAACTTAAGGCTCAGATCGATGTCCTTACCCTGACCGCCACACCAATACCCAGAACCCTTCATATGTCACTTTCAGGCATCCGCGACATGAGTTTAATCGAAGATCCGCCAGAGGACCGTTATCCCATTCAGACCTATGTGGTGGAATATGATGCGAGTCTGATTCGGGAATGGATTCTGAGAGAGGTTGACAGAGGCGGGCAGGTATTCTTCGTTCACAACCGCGTACAGGATATTGACCGCATGACGGCCCGGCTGTCGGAAATGATGCCTGAGGTTCGTTTTGATTACGCCCATGGCCAGATGCCGGAGCATAAGCTTGAGAATCTGATGGTCTCCTTTATGAATCACGAATTTGATGTTCTCGTAAGTACGACTATCATTGAGACAGGACTCGACATGTCCAATGTCAATACCATTTTGATCAATGACGCGGATAAAATGGGCCTGTCCCAGCTCTATCAGCTGAGAGGGCGGGTGGGCAGAAGCAACAGAATAGCCTATGCCTATCTGATGTATCAGAAGGACAAAGTGCTGACGGAAGTGGCAGAAAAGCGACTGAAAGCAATAAAGGAGTTTACGGAACTCGGCGCGGGCTTCAAAATAGCCATGAAGGATCTTGAAATCCGGGGAGCGGGGAATCTTTTGGGATCGGATCAACATGGCCATATGTCGCAAGTCGGCTATGAAATGTACAGCAAACTCCTCGAAGAGCATGTTCGCAAGATCAAGGGCGAGACGGTGGAAGAGCAGTTTGAGACCACGATTGAGTTCTCCATTAATGCCTTTATTCCTGATGATTATGTAGCCAACAGCGACCATAAACTGGAATTGTATAAAAAGATTGCTGCCATACGGGATCAGCGGGATCGCTTTAACATTGAGGAGGAGATTGAAGACCGGTTCGGTACCCTGCCAAAGCCGGTGTACAATCTATTGGCAATAGCACACGTCAAAGCCATGGCCCAAAGGCTGGGCATCCGTCTGATTCGTGAAGGAGAAGATCATGTGATTGCGAACTTCCAGCACAATGAGCGGATGGGGATTCAGGTAGTGGCAGAAACTTCGGCGGTTTACGGGCGCAGAATTGCCTTCAATATGAGCGGAAAGCCTTATTTCAAGTACAAGTTCAGCCAACCAAAGCTGACAAAAGAAGACAAGGCAAAAGAACTTGAAACCTTATTGTTAAAAATAATCTCTATGAACACGAATTGATTTGTTATATAATCGAGTTTGAGTCAACATAATGAGGGAGTGTGTAAATTTTGAAAACAATAAAGCGATCATTGAGCCTGACACTGGCTCTGATATTGGTATTGGCGCTTTCACTCGGGGGTTGCCAGAAAAAGGACAGCACTGGTGCAGTGGTGCCTGAAAATGCGGTTGCTGTAGTCAATGGCGAGGTTATGGATCTCGAGACGTTCAACAAGGCATTTGCCATGGTGGAGCGCAGCTATAATGAGCTTTACGGGGATACTATCTGGACACAGGAAATTCAGGGTCAAACGGTTAGAGACATGATCCGGGAGCGGATTCTCGAAGCTATGGTTATTGAAAAGCTCATAATCGGGCATGTCTCTTCCACGGATTATAAACTCAGTGAAGAAGAGGTTGAAGAGGCCTACACGGCGTTTATGGAAACTGCAGCAGAGGACGCAGATCTGACAGCGTTTTATGAAGCAAATGGCATTGATGAAGCCTATATTAAATCCCAAATTGAATCCAAGCTTTATACTGAAGAATTTGAGCGCCAAGTCTACACGGAAGTAGAAAGTGACACTGCCAATCTTGAAAGTTTGTACGACACCTATCCTCTTCAGGTCGACGCGAGCCATATTTTGGTCGCCGAAGCTGCTCTGGCAGATGAGATCAAAGGGAAAATTGCTGCAGGTGAAGATTTCGCCGAGCTGGCAAAGCAGTATTCCGTTGATACAGGATCCGCCCAAACCGGTGGTGCACTTGGCCTATTCGGAAGAGGCACCATGGTTGAAGAATTCGAAAAAGCAGCGTTTGCTTTAAAAGCAGGCGAGGTCAGCGAAGTGATCCAGTCACAGTTCGGATATCACATCATTAAGGTTCATGACGTGCAAACGCTCAACACCATGAAAGCGAACGGCGCTTCAGAGCAGGAGATCGAGATCCAGAAATCGGCACTGATGAGCAATATCGCACAAGATGCCTACCTGGCAAAGATCGACGCATTAAGAGCTGAAGCCACGGTTGACACATATCCTGAGCGCATTAAATAGTACGGAAGATCAGCAGTGGTCTCCGGAAAATCAAACACAGCACTTTGAATTGAAAGACCTGAGGGATTGACTAGGCCGACTATTCAATCCCTTTTTCGTGATATAATAGTCACAGCAAATCCACGGAGGGATCGATATGCCTACACCCGACAGTAAGAAAAACAGTTCATCCACCTTTATACGCGGCGCTGCGATTCTTGGCGCTGCAGCGATTCTGGTAAAAGTTCTAGGCGCCTTCTTCAGGATTCCTCTCGGGAATATCATTGGCGACAAGGGGATGAGTTATTATCAGGGCGCATATGCCTACTACATTATGCTTTTGACAGCGTCCACAGCCGGAATTCCGACCGCCATAGCCAAAATAGTCTCAGAACGCCTGGCCAAAGGCAACGAGCGAGGTGCCATGAGCATTGTGAGAGTGTCCAATATCCTCATGCTCGTCATAGGTGCGGCATCTGCCCTCCTGTTGTTCATCTTTGCGCCGTGGATTACCGAAGCCAACGAAAACTACGGCTCGCTGATGTCCATGCGCGCCCTTGCACCGGCACTTTTCTTTGTGTCTATGATGGCAGTTTACCGCGGCTACTTCCAAGGGCGTCAGATGATGGAGCCATTCGCCATTTCTCAGGTCATTGAGCAGCTGTTCAGAGTTGTGGGCGGTCTTGGACTCGCTATTGTCTTTCTTCAGTCCGGCTTTGAATTCGCTGCTGCCGGCGCGACCTTTGGCGCTACTACTGGTGCTGTTATTGGGTTTGTGGCGGTTTTTTACATGTACAGAAAATTCGTTAAAACCAGCGGGATTGATTTTGAACAAGGCACCGGCGAACATGAATCGTTCTGGAAAGTTCTCGGTGAGATTCTCATGATTGCGATTCCAATCACCATCGGCGCTTCGGTCATGCCTATAATGGGCTTGTTTGATGCCTCTATTGTCATTGTCAGGCTCAAAGAGATCGGCTTCAGCGGCGCGGATGCAGAATCCCTCTATGGGCAGCTCTCCGGTTTTGCGCAGTCCATTGTCAACTTACCGCAGGTCATCACCGCTGCCGTACAGATCAGCATAGTACCTGCAATTGCGAATCTCAAAACTTTGGGAGACAACAAGGGTCTGACCCACAATGTCGAGACGGGGATGCGCCTGGCCATGATCATTGGTTTGCCGGCTGCTGCGGGCATCTCCCTCCTGGCGGAGCCTATTATTCGCCTTCTCTATTTCAATCAGCCGGATGTCTGGGTGACCACGGGAAAAATCCTGGCGGTTTACGGCTGGGGGATCATCTTTTTGTCGCTGTACCAGATCACTACCGGAATTATTCAAGGCTTTGGAAAACCTGTCCTGCCGGCGATCTTTCTCATGGCCGGCGCGGTCTTTAAACTCGTGCTGAACTATACGCTGGTGAGCATTCCAAGCCTTAATGTCCTCGGTGCAGCCATCGCGACTGTAACGGCCTTTGCGGTAGCGGCCGTCCTCAACGTCGTCTATATCATGACCCGCAAGGAAATCAATCTCAATATATCCAAGGTGTTTACGCGTCCAATAATAGATACGGTGGTCATGGGTATTGTGGTTGTGGCTTCGTTTGCCCTGTTCACTCTATTTATCCCGGGACGGTTGGCGACAGTCGCGTCCATTCTGCTGGGCGGCTTCGTCTATCTGATTATGCTCTTCGTGACGGAAACGATTACAGATGAGGACATGGACATGATGCCCGGCGGCTCAAAACTTAAGAAACTCGGCGCGAAACTGCGCATCCGCAAAAACGGGAGGTCCTGATTATGGCGAAGATTACCGTAGTGGGCATGGGTCCCGGAACGCTGGATTTCATGACCATTAAAAGCCTTGAAACCTTAAAGAGTGCACCAATAGTCAGCTTGCGCACAGCCCGGCATCCGGTTGTCAAACCACTTGAAGAACTGGGGTGCAGGTTTGTGTCCTACGACGATTATTATGAGCAGCACGAGACCTTTGACGATGTTTATGAAGCCATTGCTTCAGACCTTCTGAAGCGCGCAGTTAATGAAGATGTTGTATACGCGGTACCGGGCAGTCCCTTCGTGGCGGAAAATACTGTGGAGCGGTTGATTGAACTGGCGCCGCTTCAAGGCGTTGAACTTGAATTTGTCCATGGTACCAGTTTTCTGGATGCCATGATCCATACTTTAAAAATCGATCCTGTCTCCGGACTGTCCATTCTGGATGCCTTTAAGATTGAAACCACTGAAATAGTACAAACGGTGGACCTGCTGATTCTTCAGGTGTACGACCAGGCGATCGGCTCCATGGTCAAACTGAGGCTGATGGACTTTTATCCGGATGATCACGAAATACTAATAGTCAGAGCGGCGGGGATTCCGGAGGAAGAAAAAGTCACGCGGATTCCCCTATACCAACTGGACAGAGCAGAGCATCTGGATGCCCTCGACCATCTGACCTCGCTTTGGATTCCGAGAATTGACACCATGCATGATCACCGCTACAGATTTAGTGAACTGGTAGACATCATGAAGAGGCTCAGAGACGTGAATGGCTGTCCCTGGGACCGCAAGCAGACCCACCAGTCCCTGCGGCAGTACCTGATTGAAGAGGCTTACGAGGTCGTGGACACCATAGACAATGACGATCTGTCGGCACTGGAAGAGGAACTTGGCGACGTCTTGCTGCAGGTGGTCTTCCATAGTGAGATCGCCGCTGAGAACGGGTATTTTGATGTCACAGATGTTGTTTCGGGAATTTGCAGGAAACTCATCCATCGGCATCCACACGTCTTTGGGGAGCTTTCTGTGGAGGATGCGGAGGAAGTCGTCACCAACTGGGAGCAAATCAAGCGAGAAGAAAAGGACATTGAGTCCGTGACGGAGGCAATGAAGCAGCTGCCTATGGCACTGCCGTCGACACTGAGGGCTTACAAAGCCCAGAAAAAAGCGGCGGTTGTGGGTTTCGACTGGCCGGATGTCGAAGGCGCCTTTGAGAAGATCCATGAGGAAATCGACGAGCTTCTGGAAGAAATGCGTGCTGAAGAGCGCGATGAGTCTCGACTGGCAGGAGAGGTTGGCGATTTGCTGTTTGCGGTCATCAATGTCAGCCGCTTTTTGAAGGTCAATCCGGAGCTTGCGCTCAATAAAACCATTGAGAAATTTATCCGGCGTTTTCAAGCGATTGAGGAAAGTGAGCCCGCAAAAGCCCGCGGATTGGAAAATTTATCCTTATCAGAGATGGATAACCTCTGGAATCGTGCAAAAATCAACGATTTGTAGGCAAAATCCTAAAAAATGTCTTGAAATGACAGGTACTTACAGGATAAGATAGTAATAGCTTATAACGAGCCGAAATACTTAGATGAGGAGGGTTTTTAGTGAACAAGGCTGAATTGGTAACAAGCATGGCAGAAAAGTCCGGTTTGACTAAAAAAGACGCTGAGGCTGCTTTAAACGCATTCATGAAGAGCGTCGAGGAAGCGCTTGCGAAAGACGATAAGGTACAACTCGTCGGCTTTGGCACGTTTGACGTCAGAGAGCGTAAAGCAAGAAAAGGCAGAAACCCAAGAAATCCAGAAGAAGTGATTGCGATCCCAGCATCGAAGGCACCTGTATTTAAAGCCGGTAAAGCGCTTAAGGAATTAGTCAATCTGTAGTCACTATAAGAAAAAGCAGCTGGCAAGCTGCTTTTTTTTTACCAAGAGCATGGAGGCACCTGAAGAAAATGAGAATTGACAAGTTTTTAAAGAACAGCCGTCTGATCAAGCGTCGAACTGTGGCAAAGGATGCGTGCGAACAGAGCCGCATTGAGATCAATGGAAAACAAGTAAAGCCCAGCGCCAATGTCACTGTGGGGGACAAGGTCACCTTGAGAATTGGTGAGAACTACATAACGGTCGAGGTCCTGGCGCTGACAGAGCATGTCACAAAGGACAGCGCCAAGGAGATGTATCGCATTTTAGATGAGAATTAGTACCGACTGCTGAAGATGGCGAATGAAACATCTTGGCACAGAGAATTGCAGGGGGGATCACCTATGAAGCCGGTCAAAAAAAAGAATCCGCTGCTCAGGCATAAATTCCTCGTCCTGTTCATCATTGCATTTTCGATCTACTTTGTCGTTACCGTCATCAATCAGGAGATCAAGTTAAGGGACCTCAAGGTTGAAGAGGTGCGGCTGAATCAGGAAATAGAGCGGCTTAGCGAAGAAAAGGAAAAACTCGAGCAGGACTTGAAAGAGTCACAAAGCCTGGACAACATAGAAAAAATTGCGAGGTCAAAGTTGAAAATGGTTATGCCGAACGAGATTATCTATGTAATCCAGGAATAGTAAGGGTCGTGAACAAAATTTACAAAATTCAGGACTGCCGAGGTTGACAGTCCGACTTGCTTTCACTATAATTGGAAGGAACAAAACATTTAGGAGGAATGATTGATTACTATGTCCGCTGTTGAAATCGGAAAAATCGTTGATGGGGTGGTCACCGGAATTACCAGCTTTGGAGCATTTATACAACTTCCGGATGGAAAAACAGGACTGTGTCACATCTCAGAAATTGCTGACAGTTACGTAAAGAATGTTTCTGATTTCCTGAAGGAATCACAACCGGTCAAGGTCAAGATCATCAATATTGATGAAAAAGGCAAGGTCAGTCTGTCTATTCGCCAGGCTATGCCTAAACCGGAAAACGCTCCGGCTGCTGCCCCAAGCCAAGGTTATCAGGGAAGACCACAAGGCGGCTCGCCAAGACCACATGGCAATGGGCCAAGACCACAGGGTAACGCGCCGAGATCACAGGGCTACGCGCCAAGATCCTCTGAATCGGGAAGAGATCAGCGTCCAGGTAATCGTCCTTCAAGTCCGGCACCATACTTTTCACCAAAACCACAGAACTTTAGGTCCGAGCGAACCAATTCGGGCGGTGGCTTTGAAGATATGCTGACGAGCTTCATGAAAGACTCGGATGACAAACTCAAAGGCATTAAAAAGAATGCCAAGTCGAGCCGCAGAGGCAACGGCTTTAGCACGAAAACAAAGTAATGCAATTCGCCGGCCTGGACCGGCGATTTTTTTTATCATTGAATATGAGATGAGGTGGATCAGTGTGGAGAAAATCTCGGTCATTGATATGGGGAGCAATTCGATCCGTCTGCTTATGGCAGAGTTGGAAGGCGGAAAATTGGTCGGTGCTGAGAAACTGCTCAGTATGACACGACTAGGAGCAGGCGTGGATCAGACCGGGCTGCTCCGGCAGATGTCCATGGATGAGACTATTGAAGCGGTCCGCGCGTTCAAAGCTTTGGCCGATGGTCGCGGCTCCCGCCTATTGGGCGCCTTTGCAACAAGCGCGGTTCGCGAAGCGGGCAATGGTCATGCCTTTGCCAGACGTGTTGAGCTTGAGACGGACGTTCCCGTTGAAATTGTCAGCGGTGAAGAGGAGGCCGTACTGGGCTTCCAAGGGGTCTTAGCCGGCTTGACGCATCCCGGTCGGGTGCTGGTCATAGATATTGGCGGCGGAAGCGCAGAACTCATTCTGGGGGACTCTGAGGGGATTGCCCACAAGGTTTCACTCCCGCTTGGGGCAGTGAGGATGACTGAGCGCTGGCTAAAGAGTGATCCGCCTGAGCCGTCAGAGATGAATGCTCTTAGGGCGGACGCGCTGGCACAACTGGAGTCATGGCGCGGGCTTGTTCTTGGATATGAGCCAGAGGCGGCTGTTGGCATTGGCGGGACGGCAACGACGCTTGGCGCAATTGCGCTCGGCATGAATGACTATGATCGGGAAAAGATTCAAGGCTTTGAACTCTCCGCTCAGTCGCTGGATCACATGATCCACAGACTTTCTGAAATGACACTCGAGGCGCGGCGTGAGGTGCCGGGCCTGCAGCCAAAGAGGGCGGATATCATTGTTGCTGGGGCGCTGGTGCTTGAGACTATCTTGAAAGCATTTGACATGACTGGCTATGTGGTCAGTGATTATGACAATCTTGAAGGTCTGCTGGTGTCAAGGGGCCATCTGAAACTGTGAAGCGGAATAGATCAGTCGCATAATGAGATGGATCCGGGGCGGCGGCTCCTGGACAGGCATAAAAATGGTAAAATACTGGCTTGACGTGATCTTAGGGATCGTGTAATATAATGTATGTGTTTACAGGGTGCTTGAGGCGTGGCTTCAAATCCTGGCCTTGGCGGTGTAGCTTAGTTGGCTAGAGCGTCCGGTTCATACCCGGAAGGTCGGTGGTTCGAATCCGCCCACCGCTACCATATTTTCGATTTCTTAGATCATGCCGGCATAGCTCAATTGGTAGAGCAGCTGAATCGTAATCAGCAGGTCGCGGGTTCGAGTCCCATTGCCGGCTCCACTTCAAACCATTGGAAATGCCAGATTCTTCGTTGAGGAGAGTCTGGTGTTTTTTTGTTTTTGTGGGTTTGTCCCCAGTTCGCAAGCAGCTGCATTAATGGCTGGTTCTGCCGCCTGAATAACATCTGCCTTGACCAAACAGGAATTTTCATTCAAAATTGAAGTATGAATAGTCGGAATTGTGCGACTGTCAAAACAACGTCAGTGTGTTGGAGAAAGGAAACTGTGTGAGATGAAAGAGGTCGCAGTCATTGCGTTTGAGCAGAGCTATGCGGATTTCATTAAAGGGTGCCTTGAAGTGTATCTTGGGAATCAGGCGAAATTTAATGCCTATTCGGCAAGAGAGATTGATCGCATGGACTATATCCGCGAAAAATACATTGCAATCTCAGGCTTCACGGTTTTTAAGAAAGTCTACGAGAAGATAAGAGAGTCCTCTGTGCTTCAAGCACTGCGGTTTACTTTGAGCAGAGAACAGATTGATATGCTTAAGGATCTGCCGGCAAGTGAAAAAATACTCTTGGTCAATATCGACTATAGAAAGTGTATGGAGGTCATTACCCAAATCTATGAAGCCGGATATAAAAATCTCGATTTGGTCCCCTACTATGGGGATGAAGATACGAGAGATAAAAGCATTGTGATTGCTATAACACCGAATGAAATGCAGATGATGCCTCCGGGCATGGAACGAGTCATAAATTTTGGGGAACGTGTACTGGATATCGAAAGTGTGATTGAACTCGCTGAAAAGATGGAAATTGACGGCATTTTCAATTCTGATGAAGCCAGAAAAGCAAAAAATGATGTCGTACTGACTTCCGGAGGCATTGCCAAACTGCTGGGGGAAAACGAGAACCTTCTGGATCAGATCAAAGCACTGATAGAACTAATGGAGGATGGTATCATTCTCACGGATCTGACGAGCCAAATCTACCTGGCAAATCAGAAAGCGAAAAACATGCTCAAAAACAAATCCGGAATTATTGAAGGATTTGCCATAGCGGATATTCTGCCTGAGTTGAAACTGGGTGACGACACCATGCCGCAGAAGACTACTGAAAAAATCGTCACCATTGACGGTGTGAATCTGGTCATCAAGGTTTCGACAATTTATTCGGACAAATTAAAACGGGGAAATATTATTACTTTGAGGAATTTCGAAGAGCTTGAGGACAGACAGCATTCAATCCGTTCAAGGATCTCAGGGAGTCGCCATGAGGCGAAGTACGTCTTCAGTGATATCAAAGGAGAAAGTGTCAAAATCAAAGAATGCATAGAGAGCGCAATGCGTATAGCCAAATCTGATGCTGCGGTACTGATCACCGGTGAGAGCGGCACCGGGAAAGAAGTCTTTGCTCAAAGCATTCATAATGCATCACATAGAAGCAAATATAGCTTTGTGGCTCTGAACTGCTCGGCGATCCCTGAGAATCTATTGGAAAGTGAAATGTTCGGATATGAAGAGGGCGCCTTTACAGGGGCAAAGAAGGGCGGAAAAGCGGGACTGTTTGAAATTGCACATAAGGGCACAATTTTCCTGGATGAAATTGGAGAAATGCCAATGGCACTTCAAAGTAAACTGCTTCGTGTATTAGAAGAAAAGAAAGTCGCCAGAATTGGATCAATTAAGTTGATTGACGTTGATACGCGT
Source organism: uncultured Acidaminobacter sp. (assembly GCA_964416305.1). Taxonomy (GTDB): domain Bacteria; phylum Bacillota; class Clostridia; order Peptostreptococcales; family Acidaminobacteraceae; genus Acidaminobacter. The sequence goes on from CAYQDM010000014.1 coordinate 58,757, forward strand.
GTGATCGCTGCTACAAATAGAAATCTTAAGGAAATGATTCAAGAGAAAAAGATGAGGGAAGACCTGTATTACCGGCTGAATGTATTACCTTTGGAAACGCCTAGTTTGAGAGAGCGTAAAGAGGATATACCAGTATTGTTGGATCATTTTATGAGGGCAATGTGCGGAGAATGGAAGTATTCACCCAAAGCTATGGAGATGCTTTGTAATTATGATTGGCCCGGTAATGTTCGTGAGCTTCGGAATGCCTCGGAATTTTTGTGCAGCCAAGTTAAGAGTTTTATTGACAGAGAGGACTTGCCTGACTATATTACACTGCAAAAAGAAGTATCGGAAGTCAATTATTCTGTCAAACCAGTTGTTGAGAAGCATCAAAGCAATATGTTGTTTCTCCTGAGAGAAGGAAAGAAGTTTGAAATGTTTGAAGGAATTTTAACCGCACTCAGTACGGAGCAGGATAAGCGCCAGAAGTGGGGGCGAATCAAGCTTGAAGAAATTCTGACACAGCAGGGTTATGACTTTACTGAAACAGAAATTCGAAACGGCTTGAGAATTTTAAATGAAATGGGATACATAAAATCTGCGAAGGGCAGGGGCGGCAGCCGGATCACGCTGGCCGGCGTTGACTTGCTGAAGGACATAGGTATCCTGAAGTTTTCCTCGAGATCCTGAACAAGAGATTAATAGATCGACTACGCTTAAAAGCGCGTCCCTCGCTGGGAACGCGCTTTAATTTTTTGGAAAGCCTCTGCCCGCATGCACGAAAGTCTTATACTTCTGCGTGATCATACTTTCTGTGATATCTGTCGAAGGCTTCCGGAACACCTACGGGATGAAAGCTGGTTTTAGGTTTATTAGGTTTAATAAAAGCCATATAAACCTAAAAAATACAAAAAACATCAAAAAAACGCGTATTATTGTATGGCATGATAATTGCTTTATCTATAAACGTCGTTAAATTATCTGAAAATATAAAACCATCAGTTTATTGTTGATTTATCACTCAAAACGCAGGAGGGTTATTATGATATTCGGCATTCTTAAAGATATAAAGGAAGGTGAAAACAGAGTCATCTGCACCCCAATGGAAGTTCGCAGCATAGTTGCATCCGGACATCAGGTTCTGGCTCAAAAAAACTGCGGTTTAGGGTCGAATTTTACAGATGATCAATATCGCGACGCAGGTGCTGAGATTGTCGACACCATGGAAGAGATGTATCGACGCTGTGATATGGTGGCAAAAGTCAAAGAATTTGAGCCAGTCGAATTTGATTTGATCAGAAAAGATCAAATCCTTCTGGGCTGCATTCATCCTGCGGGACACCCTGAAGAAGTGGACGCGATCCTGAAAAGCGGATGTATCGCTTTCACGGCTGAGGATTCCCACCGCTATGGTTCGCCAAATTGTGAAGCAGCGGGAAAACAAGGCGCCTTATTTGGATTGGAATCCATGCTTACCATCAATGGCGGCAAAGGCAAATATGTCGGCGGATTTGTAGGAGCGCCTGGTATGAATGTTCTTATCATGGGCGCCGGAATCGTTGGACAGGGCGCGCTGGAGGTCTTGTACGCCCTGGGCGCCAATTGCACGGTCATGGATATTAATGTTGGCGTCCTTCGTTCCACCTCCGCGAAATACAATGGAAAAATAAATACCATGTTCTGTAATCAAGAAACTATTGCATCTGTCTTGCCTCAGACCGACATGGTTTTGAACTGCGTTAAATGGCCTAAACAGCGAAAAGATTTCCTCATTACAAGAGAGATGCTGAAGCTCATGGAGCCAGGCTCTGTATTGGTTGACATCAGCAATGATGATCCGGGCGCTATTGAGAGCAGCCATGAGACCCATCATGACAATCCTCGTTATGTTGAGAATGGTATAGTTCATTATTGTGTGTCTAATATCCCCGGCGCTGTTGCCTACAGTACCTCTGTCTCTTATGCTGCCATCATGCTGCCATTAATTCTCAGCATTTTGAACAATGGTGTCGAAGAAACATGTGTGGCGGATGGCTACTATCGGAGGAGCCTCACTGCCTATAAAGGCTATCTGACACACGAAGAAACTTCTGCAATTCAAGGAAAGCCTTGGATTCAGCCTGAGAAACTTCTGGGAATACAAGATAGGAAGTTGGATTACGCCCCAAATGCAACAAGCTCCAGATCGAAAAATTTCATAGAGATCTAACGCAGCTAATGAAAAAATAATGAGGAGGCTGTTATGAGCGACGGTATTTTGGATTTCGATCAACTCATCAAAGAGGGAAAGCCGCTGCCGGATCTTCAGGCCATCAGGGGCGAACGCTGGTTCGCTCTGGAAACCAGTTCTGAGGAAGACATGGTGAATTACTGGGGTGGAGACTGGGGCTGCGCTTCGGAGTACAATCGGCTTCGGGCAGTTTTATTGCACAGACCGGGAAATGAGCTCAGCAGCTTTGACTACGACAAGGTCCGTTTTAGGGAACCGGTGGATCCAAAGAAGTTTCAAGAGCAGCATGATACACTTGCAGAATACTACCGTGCCCAAGGCGTTACTGTCCATTACACTGAAAAGGTTCGCGAGGACAGGCCAAATGCAGTATTTTGCCGCGACAAATTGTTCATGACACCTGAAGGCGCAATTGTCTGCAGGTTAGCCATGGCAGAACGGCGGGGTGAAGAGCGCTACGTCTCTGAGGCACTTGGAAGAATTGGGGTACCTATAGTCAGGACAATTTCCGGCCGAGGCATCTTTGAAGGTGCCAACGCCATGTGGGTTGACCGTGAGACCTGCATCCTTTCACTTAGCGTCCGTGCCAATCGCGAAGGGTATGACCAAATGGAATATGAACTCAGGCGCCAGGGCGTTAAAGAGATTATCACAATGCAGATCCCGTACGGACATGCCCACATTGACGGACTTCTGAATTTGGCATCCCCGGAAGTGGCGGTGATCCATGCCAGCCAGGTACCTTACATGGTCGTGGATACCCTCAAGAAAAAAGGGTATCAAATCATAGAAACACCTTCTCATACAGAGGCGAAATACGGTTACTCTGTCAACTTTGTCGCCATTGAGCCCGGTCATGTCGTGACGAGTGTCGGTTCTCCGAGAACGGTTGAGCTGCTCGAAAAAGCCGGGGTCAAAGTAGATGTGTTGGATTTGTCAGAGCTCAATAAGGGCAAAGGTTCAGTGCACTGTATGACAGCCTTCCTCAAAAGAGACTCTCAATAGGTGAAAAAGACAGAATTTTATGTTTTTTAGCGTTATTTGTCTTAAGCGTATTACTGTTTGAATTAACATCATGATGATAACCATCATGGATGTTGATCATAATTAAAGGGGGAAAACAAATGAACAAAAAGCGCTTACTATCACTTTTACTTATGTTCCTGATGCTGATGTCCGTTTTGACAGGCTGCGGTCAGACACCTGAGCCAAGTGAGGAACCAGGCGGAACAGAAACTCCGGCTGTGAATCCTGATGAGGAGATTCTGACGATCAGGAAGACAGCTTCACTCCAGTCAACCGATTGGGAAGCCACAACCAATACCTTCGACATGCAGATCATGTGGGTACAGGTTTTCGAAGGTCTCTATACCATTGACGAAGCTGCTGGCGGATATCAGAATCAGCTTGCAAAGGAGATCGCGATCAGTGAGGATGGACTCACTTACACTGTGACATTGGTTGATGCCTCCTTCCAAAATGGCGATCCTCTGAAAGCTTCTGACGTTGTCTTTAGCTATAAGCGGGCCATGGAAAACTCCCGCTTCAACTACGTCACCTCCATGATCAAATCCGTTGAAGCCGTGGACGACAAGACGGTTGTATTTACCCTCGATTATCCATACTCCGCAATTTCCCACACTTTCTGGTCTATTAAGATCTCAAGTGAGAGAGAAGTGACTGAACAAGGCGACAAATATGGAACAGTGCCGCACACCGCAGCTACAGGCCCGTATATTGTCACTGAATATGATGTCGCTTCAGGGGTTAAATTAACAGCTAACGAAAATTATTGGAAAGGTGTTCCTAATATTAAGAACGTCGAATATATTGTCATTTCTGACGATGCTGCAGCAGTAATTGCCTTCGAAAACAATGAGATCGAGTATCTTGCTGATGCGCCGCTTTCCGAGTGGGAATCTCTGGTAGCTGCTTCAGGTGAAAACAACTCCCTCACCAAAGGCAACAACATTCGTTTCATGGCAATAAACTATTTGTCTCCAACGAACAACAATATTCTTGGGAATTTAAAAGTTCGTGAAGCCATATTCTATGCAATCAACAAAGACAATATCAATGCAGCTGCTGCCAGCGGTTATGGAGCGCCTGCCTATGAATACATGCCTCATGAATATGTGGCAACATCACCTTCATATGAGGATGGCGGATTCAAGATTTATGACTATGATCCTGAAAAAGCTAAGTCCATGCTGAAGGAAGCTGGTTTTACGGATGCTCAAATCGCTGAAGGTATTGATGTGGGCACTCTGATGACTTACGGCGCTGCAACAGCTGAAAAAGCAAAGGCAACGCAAGTTATCCAGGCAAATCTGGCTGAAGTTGGCTTAAAGTGCGAGATTTATGTTGCAGAAGCAGCGCAGGTCACACCGAAGCTCTACGCGCAAGATTATGACATGTGTATTTTCGGAGACAGCGGAAACTATGACTTCAACAACATCCGTCAACAAGTTCACTCAGAGTCTACAGGCATGTACGTAGTAAAATACGCAGATGACAAGAGCCCGTTGGATTATAAGCGACTCGAAGAGTTAGTCGCACTGGGTGTCTCAACTGCGGATGTCGAGGAACGCCTTGGCTATTACACCGAGCTCTGGTCTATGGTCATGGATTCTGCAACTATTCTGCCTCTGTACCACAATCCGGTCGGAATCGTGTGGTCTTCTAAACTCGATCCGGGTGGATTATCCCCTACTTACTACCACATTTATAATTTTAAATGGGTTGAATAATCTAAAGTAGTCAGCAAAGGAAATACACACTATCATTGAAAAGTATGGCATTCCCGTGGTTGAGATGAGGGGGATGCCATACTTTATAAAGGAGATTCGATTATGTACAGATATGTCATTAAGAGACTCCTGTTTCTTATTCCGACAATATTGGGCGTCACGTTGATTATATATGCCGTCATGAGCATCACACCCGGAGATCCCGGCCGAGCGATGCTGGGAACAAGCGCCCTTCAAGCTGACGTAGATGCCTACAATGCAGCGCTGGGTTACAATCTTCCGTTTCCAATCAAGTACTTCAATTATGTCAAAGCCATGGTTATAGATCAGGATTTTGGATTTTCGTATCTGACAAAACAACCGGTGTTTGATGAGATTTGGCCGAGATTCCTTGAAACACTTAAGTTAGCGTTCTTAGGCGTTTTCATAGCCGCCTCAGTGGGGATTCCCTTTGGAATCTATGCAGCTGTCAAACAGTATTCTCTTTGGGATACGGTCCCTTCCCTGATAGCGTTTTTTATGGCGGCATTCCCCTCATTTGTACTCGGGCTTCTATTTTTGTATTTCTTCTCTTTGAAGTTGAATTTATTGCCGTCTTACGGTATTGGCTCATTTGAACATTACATAATGCCGGCGCTTGCTATATCCATCCCACCTGCGGCACAAAATATGCGTTTCACTAAATCCTCCATGCTGGAAGCGATCCGGCAGGACTACGTTCGGACGGCGCGGGCTAAAGGCGCCGCAGAGCGGACGGTAGTGTGGAAACACGCGCTGAGGAATGCACTGCTTCCGGTCGTCACTCAGATTGGCTTGAGCTTGGGCGTCTTGATTGCAGGCGCGGTTGTAGCGGAAAAAATATTTTCGATACCTGGTATTGGAAGTCTGATTGTAGACCGCATCGCTTACAAGGATGAGCCGGTCATCATTGCGGGAACGATCCTGATCTCCATTTGTTTCACACTGGTCATGCTTCTGGTGGACATCATCTATGCGTTTGTTGATCCTCGCATTCGCGCAAAATATTCCAATACAAAGGGGTAGACTATCGTGGAATTGAAAATGAACCCTCAAAAGTATGAGTCCACGACAGTGGATAGCTTCAAGCGTCCCAGCCAAACCAAAGAAATTTGGAGAAGGTTCAGTAAAAGCAAGGGCGCGGTTATTGGCTTTGTCTTATTTTCAATTATAGCTATTATGCTGCTGGCAGCGGATTTTATTATCCCTTATGAAGCAGCGATCAAACAGGATTTCTCTCAACAGTTAGCTGCGCCTTCGTGGGAACACTTCTTCGGAACGGACGGTTACGGTAGGGATGCTTTCGCGAGGCTGCTTCATGGCGGACGGACGTCGCTGAGCATAGCACTGCTGGCTACCTTCTCGTCGGCCGTTCTGGGCAGTGCCCTCGGCGCCATTTCTGGATATTTTGGCGGCAAAGTGGACAGTTTTATCATGCGCAGCCTGGATATCTTTATGTCTGTACCAGATATTCTCTTTACCATGGCCGTAGTCTATGCGTTGGGCGCGAACTTCACCAACCTTTTATTTGCGCTCACTTTAGCCTATTTTACAAACTATGTGCGATTGGTCCGGTCTCAGGTGCTGAATCTCGCGGAACAGGATTATGTTGAAGCTGCCCGTGCGGGCGGATCAGGAAGTGCGAGGATTATTTTGTCGCACATCATCCCGAATGCTGTCGGCGTCATAATTGTCAATACAACATTAAATGTCGCGAAGATTATACTGTATGAGTCAACGCTCAGTTTTCTTGGACTTGGAATGCCGCCTCCGCAGCCTGAATGGGGTTTGATGCTTTCCGAGGCGCGCGAATTTATGCGTACGGCACCATGGCTGATGTTTTTTCCGTCGGCAGCCATTGTTATTACCGCTGCTTCGATCAACTTAATGGGAGATGGCCTGCGCGATGCGCTGGACCCTCATCTGAAATCATAGCCGGGAGGTTTATTCATGGCGCACACAGAAACCCAAAACATACTTGAAATACGAGACCTCAAGGTTATTTACAAAACGGATCTCGAGGTGGTTGAAGCTGTCAATGGTCTGGATCTGACTATTGGAAAAGGAAAGACCCTGGGTCTTGTCGGCGAGACGGGTGCTGGAAAAACGACGACAGCGCTGTCGATTCTCAAACTCTTGCCATCCATCACCGGCCGGATTCTTCAAGGTGAGATTTATTTCGACGGAGAAGACATTATTAAAAAAAGCGAGAACGACATGCAGTCTATACGGGGCAACCGAATTTCAATGGTGTTTCAAGATCCAATGACAAGTTTGAACCCTGTACTGACCGTGGGCGATCAAATTGCGGAAGCAGTTCAGCTGCATAATCCCGATATGTCAAAGGAACAGATCAAAGAACGCGTCGCGGCCACTCTGAATATGGTTGGCATCATGCCGTCGCGAAGCGGCGACTACCCGCATCAGTTTTCAGGCGGGATGAAGCAGCGCGTTGTCATTGCCATGGCCCTTTCCTGCGAGCCGGAACTGTTGATCGCTGACGAACCCACTACAGCGCTGGATGTCACGATCCAGGCTCAAGTGCTGACCATGATCCGGGAACTGCGGGACAGACTGGGTACTTCCATGTTGATGATCACACATGATTTGGGGATCGTAGCGCAAACTTGCGATGATGTCGCCGTCATGTACTCCGGCATCATTATAGAAGCAGGGACTGCTGAGGATATTTTTTTAGGTGATAAACATCACCCCTATACGGTTGGACTGTTTAATTCAATACCAAATCTGGACGTTAAATCCGAGCGTCTTAGTCCGATAACAGGTCTTATGCCTGACCCGACAAACCTTCCAATGGGGTGTGTATTCGCTCCGCGCTGTGAGCACCGCATGGAGGTCTGCCTGGAAGCGCGTCCGGGAGTTTATGAAGAGGGGACCCACAAGATCAGGTGTTATTTATTCTCTGAAGCGCCAGGCAATTCAAAGGCAGGTGTAAACTTAAATGCTGAATGAAAATCCAAACAAACCATTACTTGAAACCATTGAGCTGCGTAAACTTTTCAAGTTAAAAGGCGGTTCGAATCTCCACGCGGTAGATGGTATCAATATGAAGATCTATGCAGGAAAAACCCTGGGAGTAGTTGGGGAATCCGGCTGCGGGAAATCTACGCTCGGCAGAACCATACTGAAATTACTTGAGCCGACGTCGGGACAGATACTGTTTGAAGGAAATGATATAACAAACTACTCAATCAGCAAGATGAGACCCGTACGCAAGGATATGCAAATCATTTTTCAGGATCCTTACTCGTGTATAGATCCAAGAAAATCCGTCATAGAAATCATCTCGGAATATATGTTTATTCATAAACTCTACAAGTCCAGGGTTGAAACCTTTAACAAAGCAGCTGGTCTGATGGACATGGTCGGTCTGGCCAGACGCTACGCAAACTCTTATCCCCATGAGCTGGACGGTGGGCGCCGTCAGCGCATTGGCATTGCCAGGGCATTGTCGCTTAATCCGAAATTCATTGTTTGTGATGAGCCGGTTTCGGCGCTGGATGTTTCCGTACAAGCGCAAAACTTGAACCTTCTAATGGACATTCAGGATGAGCTCGGCTTGGCCTATATGTTCGTGACCCATGACCTGTCCGTGGTCAAGCATATCTCCGATGACATCATGGTCATGTATCTTGGGAAATGCGTCGAAAGAGCGACCTCGGATGAGTTATTTGCGAATCCGCAGCACCCTTACACTAAAGCACTGCTGGCGGCTATTCCAAAGCCTGATATACGAATGCGAAATAAGGAATTTCAGTTGATTAAAGGGGAAGTGTCCAGTCCGGTTAATGTAAAACCCGGATGTCGGTTCGCCTCACGGTGTGACTACGCGGTTCCTGAGTGTTCGCAGCGCGACCCTGACTTTGTTGAGACATCGCCGGAGCATTTTGTGGCGTGCTATATTGTCAATGGCAGATAAACCGGCAGGCTGTCATGGGTGTCATGACGGACTGATTTGAGACGGGAGAGCGAAACAATGATCATCGGCATACCTAAAGAGATTAAAAAGAATGAATGCCGTGTTGCCGCGACACCTTCTGCAGCAGCGCTGTTTGTGAAAAATGGTCATACTGTGCTTGTGGAGCCCGGCGCGGGTGTGGGCAGCGGCTATCCAGACGAGGCGTATAACAGAGCCGGCGCGCAGATAACGCCTCGAGAGGCGCTGTACGAAAGCTGCGACATACTGTACAAGGTTAAGGAAATAGAGGCTTCGGAATATGAGCTGCTTCACGAAAATCAGATCGTGCTGTCCTATCTGCATTCAAACGCGCACAGGGAAATGACAGAAGAGCTTCTCAAACGCGGCATAACCGGACTGTGCTACGAGGACGTGGATGATGAGCGCGGTGAATTTCCAATGCTGGCACCCATGAGTATACTTGCTGGAAAAGGTGGTTTTTTGGCAGCGCTTCATTTTTCTCAAAGCGTTCATGGGGGCAGAGGGCTATTGCTCAATAGAGTTGCTGGCTTAGCAACACCTGAGATCACCATAATTGGGTGTGGATGGTCGGGGATTGGGGCTGCGGAACTTGCCGCGGCATTCGGCAACAAGGTGACCATGCTGGAGATCAGCAAAAAAGCAATGGAAAATGCACAGGCTAAATTGCCGGTCAACGTAGAACTGTTGTATTCGAACAGGGAAAATTTAGAGACTTGCCTTAAGCGTACGGATGTGCTCATCAACTGCATCCTGTGGCCTAAGACTCGAAAGGATCATTTGGTTTTTCGGGAAGATTTAAAGATGATGAAACACGGCGCTATGATTGTAGATGTGGCTTGTGATGACGCCGGCGCTGTTGAAACCTGCAGAAGCACGTCACATGATGATCCTGTCTATGTCGAAGAAGGGATTCTGCATTACGCTGTGGACAATATACCTTCCGGCTTTGCTGAGACGGCGTCCCAAATGCTTTCGGCATCAACGCTGCCTTATGCACTGGAGATCGCTAATCACGGTATTGTGGAGGCACTTAAGAAAGACCCTTATTTGAGACGGGGACTAACGACTTACAAAGGCATGCTGACACTAAAAGAAACAGCGGATAAGCATGGGATCCCATATGTCGATCCGCTTGTGGCCATCAGCCGTGAGTAAACAGAATCTATTTGTCATAGTAACCAGGCAGAGGAAGACACCGGACTAGGAGGCGTTCTGCATGTCTAACCTTTGGGGTGGACGGTTCTCAAAGCAGATGGAGCACTTTACCGCGGACTATAACGAATCCATCAGCTTCGATCACAATCTTTACCGATACAGTATTATGGGGAGTAAAGCTCACGTCAGGATGCTGGCAGAGCAAGGCATAGTGAGCCATGACATCTGCGAGGAAATTCTTCGCGGTCTGGCTGTTGTTCAGAATAAATTGGACCACAATGAGGTTGAATTCAGTTTTCTTGATGAGGACATTATGATGATCATTGAGAAGGAACTCATAAAAGAGATCGGGGAAGCCGGCAAGTATCTGCATACTGCCAGAAGTCGAAATGATCAGAATGTCGTGGACGAAACGCTGTTTTTGCGGGATGCTGTGAAGAAGACTATCAGTCATCTTAAAGATTTGCTGGAAGTCATTACGGTCAAAGCAGAGGAAGAGGCATATAAGATTATGCCTGGTTTTACGCATTTGCAGCATGCGCAGCCCATTACAGCGGGATTTTACTACATGGCCCATTTTCAAGGTCTGAAGCGGGATGTGGAGAGGTTTCAGGAATCATTGAGAAGGCTGGATGTCAATCCGCTCGGTGCTTGCGCCATGGCGGGAACGACGCTTCCGACGGACCGCATGGTTACAACCAGGCTTCTGGGCTTTTCGGAAACCTCAGAAAACGCGCTGGATACTGTCGCGAACCGGGATGGCATAGCCGAATACCTGTTCAACGCAGCGTTATGTATGACCCATTTAAGCGGATTTGCAGAGGAGATCATTGTTTTCAACTCTCAAGAATTCAATTTCATTACCATTGACGACAGTTTCTGTACGGGAAGCAGCATCATGCCTCAGAAGAAAAATCCTGATATTGCAGAACTTGTCAGAGGCAAGTCAGGGCGGGCGATTGGAAATCTCGTCACGCTGTTGACGGTGCTCAAAGGTACTTTTCTGACACTTAACAAGGATTATCAGGAGGATAAGGAAGCGCTCTTCGACAGTATTCATACCCTGGACCGAACGCTGTTTATCTTTGCCAGAATGCTGGAGCAGATGACGTTCAACGAAGATGTGCTGAGAGAGCACCTGAAAAAAGGCTTTATTGAAGCGACGGATCTCGCGGAATTCCTGGTCATGCATCAAATTCCATTCAGGGAGGCGCACGAAATTGTCGGCCGGCTGGTCAAGTATTGTGAAGGCAGGGGTATGACTTTTTCGGATGTTGGGAAAGTGGATTTAGAACTCGTAGGGTTTCCTGTCGAGCTTGAAAATTTGTCCCAGTTCAGTGTTGAAAACTGTATCACCAACAGGAAAAGTTTTGGAGGCACCTCCTATACGGAGGTCGAGAGGCAGATTGTGAACGCGAAGATGTTCACGGCTGGGATCGCGACCGGCCATTAATTTGTTCCCCTTTTGACCATTGTCAATTGACGTTAAGCCATTTTGGGCTTTGTCGGTTGGCTGTGGTCTTTTATTTGCCTTTATTGAGACCGGGCGGGTACTCCTGAAATCAAGTGGGTATGAATTAATGTAGTCTGAGTACTTACATCAAATCCATAAGCGAGGTAGGAGAATGAATAAAAACCGAATCTATACAATGACCTTTGCAAGCGTCTACCCTATGTACATTGCTAAAGCGGAGAGAAAAGGACGCACGAAGGCGGAGGTGGATGAAATCATCTGCTGGCTGACTGGTTACAGCATGGAGGCTCTGGAAGCCCAAATAGAACAAAAAAATGACTTTGAGACATTTTTTACGCAGGCGCCAAGGCTCAATCCTTCCCGGGATTTGATCAAAGGTGTGATTTGCGGCATTCGAGTGGAAGAGATTGAGGATCCCATTGTACGAGAGACTCGTTACCTGGATAAACTGATCGATGAATTGGCAAAAGGAAAGGCCATGGAAAAGATATTGAGGAAGTGAGCTGGGTGGACAGGTGACCATCGGCAAAGGTCTTCAAGAGGGACTGCGGAAGTGAATGGAGTGATCCGGATGAAATTGAAGAATAAAAAGAAGAAACTCATTGAAAATTATTATCGAGACAAGGCGTCGGACGCCTATATCATTCCGATCTGGCTGGACAGCTATGATGATGTCTTTGATGACTGGGATCCATCCCCGTTCAAAATGAGGGACATTGAAGATGAATTTCTGGACTTCTTGTGGGATTCGGTAGAAGACATACCGAAACGTGATGAAATCATCTTTGAGTTCTTCATTCCGGCGGCCCTTAAAAATGAACAGAAAGAGCAGATTTTAGTCAGTGCCCTTAAACACCATTTTGACTACATGGAGATTCGAAATGAGAAAAAGCTGCAGAAGGAACGGCTTGAAGCCATGAAATACTTTGCCTTTGGGATCTTGTTCTTTATCATTGCCTACATGGGGCCTTTTAAGTCGGACACGCTGGCAATCCGGATCATGGAGGATGGTTTGTTTGTCGGTGGATGGGTCTTCATGTGGGAGACCTTCTCGAACTTATTCATAGAATCCAGGGAGTTCAATGAAGAGCGTCACATCATCAGGCGATTCATGAAGGCTAAGGTAAGATTTGTGGAGAAAAGGGACCCGCTGACATAATGTTACTTGAGTTCAGGCATACGCAAAGACTGAATCCTATTTCGAGGGTTCAGTCTTTTGTGCTTTCAGGAAAGGAAAAATGATGAAGGTGACGATAATGATGATAATGATGATAATGATGATAATGACGATAATGATGATACGGAGTGTGATCGAGCACAAGAGATGTAGGCTGCAACCTCTTAAGTGGTAGGTGTGTAAAAATTAATTTACAATAAAACAAGCATTTTTACGAAGCGGCATGATTTTGTTAAATCACACCTTGAATCACCCTGTAATTTTTTTGAAATCCAATTACTCCAAAGATTTGCAAGTGCATCTCCAACTCTGTCACACTGGTAAATTCAGTACATCTGGCTGATGAAAGCCGAGAAATGTCAGACTTGTTCTATCGCAAAAAGCAGCCATATGAAAAATAATTTTGTTTGGCATCAATATTGCATTAGTTTTCATCAGGCTTGTACACACAATACTATTCCGGTTAAAAGACGATTTGTGAAGATAAAGGAGTTGGACATTTTGGAACAACAGAACCTGTCGCTGGCGATAGAGCTTCGCCGCGAGCTGCATCAGCACCCGGAACTTTCCAATCACGAAACGTGGACGAAGCAGCACCTGATCGATTTTCTCAAAACCCATACCAACCTGGAGATCGTTGACCGCGGTCGATGGTTCTATGCCGTTTATCGCGCAGGCGATGACAAGAAAAACATAGCGTTCCGTGCAGACTTCGATGCCATTAAGATGAATGAAGGCATTGAGCTGCCGCATGCTTCAGTCTTTCCCGGCGTTTCTCACAAATGTGGTCATGACGGTCATTCTGCTTCGCTGGCAGGCTTTGCGCTGGAAATAGATCAAAAGGGCGCTGACAAGAATATTTTCTTTCTCTTTCAACACGCCGAAGAGACCGGAGATGGTGCGGCGCAGTGTGCTGTGTTCATTAAAGAGAACGGCATTGAAGAAATCTTTGCGTACCACAACATGAGCGGTATGGCTTTCAAGTCCGTTAATGTTATTGATGGTGCCAGCAACTGCGCTTCAAAAGGAATGATCATTCAAATGGAGGGCAGACCTTCACATGCCAGCGAGCCCGAGAAAGGTGTCAATCCGGCATTTGCCTTTGCGAAAATTATTGATGCTATTCCTGATTTTATTGCGCCGGAAAAAAATAAGGGCATGGTGCTTTGTACCGTCATCCAGGTTGAGGTGGGAGAGAAGGCGTTCGGTGTCAATGCCAGCAAAGGGCAGCTTCTGCTGACGATCCGCGCGCATTATGAGGCTGAAATGGACCGGCTGCAGCAAAATCTTGAGAAATTGGCATCCTCACTGGCAGAAGACCAGGGGATGTCGGTCGATTTCTCTTATCAGGATTACTTCCCGGAAACTTTTAATCATAAGGAGAGCTCGGATCAGATTCGAAAAGCGGCAATCAACAAAGGCTTTGAAGTTGTAGAAATGACGGAGGCGTTCCGGGGTTCGGAGGATTTTGGCCATTATCTCAAGGAGACCAAAGGCGCGATTTGTTATATTGGCAACGGTATGGATTACCCTAACGTCCACTCCTTTAAATATGATTTCAACGATGAGATCATTGAAACAGCTGTTGAATTGTTTAAAGAACTCGCAGAAATGCAAGATTAAGAGAGAAACTAATTCGGGACTTGCTGAAAGAAGTTGAAACGAGTTGATTCAAAAGTGCCGCTGCAGTTTATGGAGACCCCATAACTGCAGTACTTTTTTGGCTTTTTCCGATTTGAACAGGATCAGCCCAACTATTGTCTCGATTTTGTTTTCATTTAATTTTTGCAATACAAATTAAGAACAGGGCACCATAAATGGATTGTGAGCTGTTCAAAAAGCCCTATTTAATAATGACTACATAATTAATCAGGAGGCAATAATTATGAATTATGAATTTAAACGGTGGATCATGTTGGTCGCTGGTGTTATCATAAACATTTGCGCAGGCTTTGGCTATGCATGGAGCGTTTTCCAAAACCCCTTGATGCAACAGTTTGGATGGAACGCGATTCAGGCGTCTCTGGCATACACTTTGGTCATGGGGGTCTCAGCATTACCCATGGCATTGGTTGGAATGGCCCAAGCTTATATATCACCGCGTGTCCTTGTTTTCGCAGGAGGTCTTCTTTTGGGTGGTTCAGTATTTTTTTCCGGATCAATCCAATCCCTTGCTCAGTTATATTTGGTTTATGGCATAGGTGTTGGACTGGGTGTTGGCATTGTTTATTCAGGAAGTCTGTCCAATATGGTCAGATTTTTTCCGGATAAACGCGGATTTTGTTCCGGTGTCATGGCTGCTGGCATGGGAAGCGGCGCGGTCATCATTGCCCCGTTGGCTGCAGCACTGATCTCGAATTATGGTGTTATGCCTAGTTTTAGAATTATTGGCATAACCTTCATAATAATTATATGCGGGCTTTCGTTACTCATTGATACTGCACCGCAAGACTTTGCTCCAAAGGGGTGGACATCCGGGAAAACCACAGCGACCTTAACTGGAGCAGATAAGGATTGGAAGGCTATGCTGAAAGACCCGATATTCTATTTAATGGCAGGGATCTTTACAACAGGTACAACCTCCGGCGTTATGATTATTGGACACGCCTCACCCATGTTTCAGGAAATCATGCATTTTACACCACAGAAAGCAGCGGTTACGCTTGGATTCCTGGCGCTGTGTAATACACTTGGCAGGTTATTCTGGGGGTGGACTTCTGACAGGATTGGCCGGCTGAAAACGATTTATTTTTTATATGCCATTACAGCCCTCTCGCTGCTCGGTTTGATTTACTTTTCAGGACAATATCTTTTTGTTGTGATGGTTATGTTCATAGGGACTTGCTATGGCGGGTTTATGTCAATGATCGCCTCTTTAACGGCAGATGCTTTTGGATCAAAAAACCTTCCCATCAATTTTGGCATCATGTTCCTGGCTTATGGCTTTGCAGCTTTTATAGGGCCGCGTATGGCTGCTGTTATAAAAATTATGAATCAAGGCAATTATTCACCCACTTTTATAATTGCGATTTTGATGTGCCTGGTGGGCATCGTCCTTAACTTGGTCACCGTGAAGAAATTAACCAAAGAACGGCCTGCGCCTCAAGTTCAGAACTATTAGCACGTAATGCAGATGAATGGATTTCAATCCAAATGTTGCTATGCTAATGATTTTGATCTGTTCGGCAAGCTTAAATTGAAACCCAAAAGGAAGAAGGCGTCCGCCTTCTTCCTTTTGGGTTTCAATTGGGTAAAATATTCGATTCAATCCTTTACTTGAACTTGACTGCAGTTCCATAGGCAATGACTTCGGCTGCGCCCTGCATTATGGCGCTGGACGCGTAACGGATATTGATGATGGCGTCTGCTCTCATCTCAGCTGCTTCAGCGACCATGCGCTTGGTGGCCAAAGCCCGGGCTTCATTCATCATGTCGTTGTATTCTGTTAACTCACCGCCGACCAATGTTTTCAGACCGCTCATAATGTCTTTGCCCAGATGTTTTGACATGATGGTGGAGCCTTTAACGATAGAGAGAGTTTCCAGTTCTTTTCCCGTTATGAAATCAGTATTTACTAAGATCATCTTTATCCTTCTCCTCTTTGTCAATTTCCTTGAGACGAATGATGAGCGTGTAAACTGCAGCGGTCATCATGCCGACGGCACCGGCGCCGACTGCGGCAGCTATGATCTTGCCGAACCAGGGCTCCGGTCCGTCTGTTAAACTGAACGGAATCCAAAGATAGAAGGCAAGATAACCAATGAGGATGGCGGTAATGACAATGGGTGCCAGCTTTTTCATCTTGGATCCCTTCCTTTGCCTTAGTCTCTATATCCTCAGTATCTGACTAAAATTTAAGTTCTGCAATGGCTATGCACCAAACTTAATGCTTTTTTAATCCAAACTCACGGATTTTAAACCGCTATAAGCCTTAGCCGCCGCTATAAAGTCGCGAAACAGCGGCTGCGGTCTGGTCGGTCTTGAGACAAATTCAGGATGAAACTGACCGGCGACGAACCAAGGATGATCCGTGAGCTCAATCATCTCGACCAAACGTCCGTCCGGGGATAAGCCGCTGAAGACCATGCCGCCGGATTCAAGCTGTGGCCGATAGTCATTGTTGACTTCATATCGATGCCGGTGCCGCTCGTGAATCAATGTGCTGCCATAGGCCGCGAAAGCTTGTGTGCCTTCCTTGACGTCGCAAGGGTAGCGTCCGAGGCGCATGGTGCCGCCCTTGTCTGTGATGCCATGCTGATCCGGCATCAGATCGATGACAGGGTGCCGCGTTAAAGGATTCAGTTCGGAGGAATGGGCGTCCTCAAGTCCGAGAACATTGCGGCTGAATTCAATGACGGCGAGCTGCATCCCGAGGCAAATGCCGAAGAATGGGATTTTGTTTTCCCGCGCGTAGCGGATCGCGGTGATTTTTCCTTCTATCCCCCTGTCGCCGAAGCCGCCTGGGATTAGGATACCATCGGCATCAGCCAGCTTTTCCCTGACGCTCTCGGCATCCACCTGTTCCGAGTGGATCCAGTCGATCTCGACCTTGGTCTGATTGGCGATACCGGCGTGCTTTAGAGCTTCCGCGACGGAAAGGTAGGCGTCGTGGAGCTCGACGTACTTTCCGACCAGGGCGATGCGCAGGTGCTGACGGGCAGTCTTTTCCGCGTCGACCATAGCCTGCCATTCCGTCAAATCCGGCTCGGAGCAGGACAGGGACAGACGGCGGCAGACTTTTTCTGCCAGTCCCTCTTCCTCCAGCTTCAACGGCACCTCGTACAGGGTCTCAGCATCGAGATTCTGGATGACATCCTTTGCGCCTACATTGCAGAATAATGCGATTTTTTCTTTGATCTCACTTGACAGTGGGACACTCGTCCGGCAAACGATCATGTCCGGCTGAATGCCGATCTCCCTCAGTTCTTTGACGCTGTGCTGGGTAGGCTTCGTCTTCAGTTCGCCGGACTTTTCCAAATAGGGCACCAGTGTTACATGAATATACATGACATTTTCGCGTCCGAGATCATACCGGATTTGGCGAATGGCTTCAAGGAAAGGGAGGCTCTCAATGTCCCCAACAGTACCGCCGATTTCTGTAATGACCACCTCCGGCGCGGAGTCCTGAGCAATCCGGTAGGCCCAGGATTTGATCTCATTTGTGATGTGGGGAATGACCTGAACGGTCGCCCCCAGATATTCACCCCGGCGTTCCTTGGAAATGACAGACCAATAAATCCTGCCGGTTGTCACGTTGGAGTTTCTGGTCAGATTGAGGTCGATGAAACGCTCGTAGTGCCCCAGGTCCAGGTCTGTCTCGGCGCCGTCTTCCGTGACAAAGACCTCGCCGTGCTGATAGGGGCTCATAGTACCGGGGTCCATGTTGAGGTAGGGGTCAAATTTTTGAATGGCGACACGTATGCCTCTGGACTTCAGCAGTCTTCCCAGCGACGCCGCAGTGATCCCTTTGCCGATGGATGAGACCACACCGCCTGTGACGAAGATGTACTTGGTTGTCATTTGAATAAGCCTCCCTTTTGCTTGTCTGGTTTTAGAATTTAAAGCCAATAAAGCGCGAAAACATCACCTGAAATGTTGGTTGACAACAAAAAAAGAGTGAGAGGTCCCCCCGTTGTCGGATGACCCACCACTCTCAGGCTATCAAGAACAATTTGGCTTTCACCCTTGCGGGTGTGTCATTGATCGAACTGAAAAATCATTTAATAATGAGTAAGTATAATAGAAAGCCCGATAAGCGTCAACCGCAAATCGGGCTCGAATAACAATAAATTTTACTGGAAAAAACTGCATGGCCGATGGTCGACGGATGGCATGCTGATGGGGGGGCGCATCACTGTGATTCCCGTGAAGACCTCGTCTAGGATGCGTATTCTGTAAAGCGTTTTTCGGTCATGCTGCAGGCCACAATTCGGTTTCGACCTGCCTGCTTGGCTTCATAAAGTGCGGCATCAACAGACTGTATATGCTCGGCAAGCGACATAGCAGCGTCGGGAATGCAAGTCGACATGCCAATGCTCAGCGTTGCTACTCCGCCAAGGGGAGAGCGTTCATGGGGGAGACATGCGCCGGAGAGCATGCTGCGGATGCCGCTGGCGACTTTGAGTGCACCAAGTTCATCTGTGTTGCTGAGTAAGACGATGAACTCGTCACCGCCGTACCGGGCGACCAGATCGCTGGTGCGCTTCACATTTTGGCTGATCAGGGAAGCAATGTGAATAATCATTTCATCACCGGTGATATGGCCATAGGTATCGTTGTATTGCTTGAAGTAATCGATATCAATCATCAGCAGCGTCAGGGGTTCTTTTTCCCGCTTGGCACGGCTCCATTCCTGAAGGTAGAACTCATCAAAGCGACGACGATTGGCGATCCCGGTCAAACCATCCATTTCCGACAGTGCGGAGAGCTCTTGGTTGAGTTGTGACAGTTCTTGCTGCGCCGCCTCACGCTGCTGAATTTCAAGGTGTAAACGCTCGGATTTCTGAGCGTTCTGTAAAGCGACGGAAAGGTAAGCGGACAACGTGCTGAGGGTTTCCAGCGTCTGCTTGGTA
This sequence comes from uncultured Acidaminobacter sp., assembly GCA_964416305.1. Classification (GTDB taxonomy): domain Bacteria; phylum Bacillota; class Clostridia; order Peptostreptococcales; family Acidaminobacteraceae; genus Acidaminobacter. Next base: position 78,076 of record CAYQDM010000014.1, read on the forward strand.
TAGACGTTGCAAGTTCTGCTTTGGACCGTGATAATTCCAATGATCTGGTCCTCGACTATCAGGGGATGAAACATAATGGCGGGCATCAGAGAGCCAAAACTGGAGGAAAACTTGCTCACGGATTCCGGGAGGACTCCGGCGTCGGAATTGACCAGGATCTCCTTGCGGTTCCTGTAGCACCAGACTGCAAAACTGTTTTCTCTGGTCATTGGGATATGGACATTGTGCAGTCTGATGCCGTCTTCGATGAGATAGTCATAGCGGATGGCATCCATTTCGCTGTTGTAGAGGCCTATGCCGAAGAGATCCGCAACCATTAGGTCGGAGATGTGCTGATGTATGATGGTAAATATATTTTCCAGGCTCAGGACCGAGGTAATCTGTTTTCCTATCTCGCTTATGACCTTTAGGGTGTGATAGGCGTCCTGAAGTTCATTTGATCTGTCCTCCAGTTCCTTGGCCTTCTGTTCGAGTTCCTGACTGAGCTTGCGATAAGCCTCTTTTTCTTGGAAGGAAGTGTCTGCCTCCAGCTGAATATTGAGGCCGCGCAGCCGCTGCTCCAACTCAATTTTCTCAATAGCCTGGATGGAGGCGTGACGCTTTTTGGAATAGGCCAGTGCGTCTTCAAGATTGCCAAGGGCCTCACAGGCAGGGATCATTTCGTTGTAAACCTGAAGGAGCAGTGTTTCAGATTTGAGCTTCTGAGCGATTTTAAGAGCATCAAACAAAACTTTCAAAGACCGGCTTCGCTCGCCCTTTTCAAACAATGTTCTATGTAAATCGATTAAGACCTCAGCTTCGTGAATCATCCCCATGGTGGACTGATTCAATTGCAAGGCTTTTTTCAACAGGCTCAGAGACACCTCGTAATTGCCTTTTTTTCTTGCAACTATACCCGCGTAATGGTAACACGCAGACTCGATCATAAGATTCTCTTCGTCTTTGGCAAGTCGGATTGCATTGTCAATGTACAGGGTGGCATTGTCGTAGTCTTCCATCTCAAGATAGAGGCCTGCGAGGTTGGAAACTGCCACCGATTTGTTGATGGGACTGCTGACTTCAAGGTGAACTGACTGGCTGAGCTGATAGTATTCCAGGGCTTTTGAGTAGTCTTTCAATTCCCTGTAAATTTCGCCTATGTTGTTCAGAACCCGGGCTTCAATGGAGGGGTCCTCTATCTTTTTACACAGGGTTAAGGCGCGTTGAAAGTATTTGAAACTTAGATCATAGACCTTAAAGTAGAGGTTCACGATCCCCAGGCCATTTAGAATATCTGCTTCCAGACTGGCTTCATTAAGCGTCTTCACCTGATCATAGGCCCTTTTTAGAAATTCTTCAGAATCAGACAGGCTCCCGAGCCGCAGATGGCCTCTGCCAATCAGATAAAGGCTTTTGGCGATACCACTTGGATAATGGATAGAAGCGGCCATTTGGAGTGCCTTTTGGGATAATCTCAAGGTCTCTGCAGGCGTTGTCCGTTCTATGAATTCAGCTTGATTATTCAGCTGATCGACCCGCTCCCGGATGGTGAAAGTCTCGCAGGTGAAATCGCTGCTGTTATTTACCACGGTGCTCAAGTGGATTCACCCTCCTCGCAGGTTGGTTTTTTGTGTTACAATTATACCATAGAAGCAAATGGGATTAAATTGTAATAAATATATGTGAAAAAATAGATAACCATAAGAGTGTCAAATTTTAAAAGGTTGGTGAAAGTATGAGCAAAGTGATGTTCAGCCAGTACTTCCACAAACCCAGAGCTTTTAGGCTTAAGGTGTTCCTGGAAGGGATCCTGGTGGGTTTGTTGGCAGGACTGGCAGTGATTGCCTATAGACTGGTCATTCATGCAGCGACGCCTCTCAGAACGTCAATTTATGGCCGCATAACAGCGGGTGACTGGAGGACGGGGCTGTATTATCTTGCGGCGCTATTGGCAGCCGGTTATATCACCGGAATGCTGGTGGAAAAAAATCCTATGATCAAGGGTTCTGGAATCCCTCAGGTCAAAGGCACTCTTGTTCGGCAGTTTGAAATGAAATGGTATAAGGAACTGCCGGCGAAATTTGTTGGTGGGGTGTTGGCTCTGGGTTTTGGATTGTCCCTTGGCAGAGAGGGTCCTTCTATTCAAATTGGTGCTGAGGTAGGGTCGGGACTGAGCAAGTCTCTTAAGCTTCATCAAACCGAGGAGAAGTACATGATTACCAGCGGTGCGAGCGCCGGATTGGCTGCGGCGTTCAATGCGCCGTTTGCAGGTGTGATCTTTGCGCTGGAAGAGCTGCATAGAAATTTTTCGCCTTTTGTTCTCGCTTGTGTAATGAGCGCCAGTCTTGCAGCGGATTTTGTTTCAAAGCAAGTCTTTGGACTGGGACCGGCTTTTGTATTTCAAGAGGTTCAGCCACTCCCGCTGGCGCATTACCCCTATCTGATTGGGCTAGGTATTCTGGCGGGACTGATGGGCATAGTCTTTAACCGCGCACTGTTCACCAGCCAGGATATATATGGTAAGTTAAAGTCACAGAAAGCGCGCTATACTATGTTGATTCCATTCATCGGCGCGGGATTGATGGGCCTGGTCCTTCCGGAAATGCTCGGAGGTGGACACGAACTCATAGAAATGCTGAGTCATGTGGATTTGCCGCTTTATTTGCTTTTGTTGTATATTGTGGTTAAGATCGCTTTTACAGCCTTTTGCTATGGACCGGGGACACCCGGCGGTATTTTTCTGCCGCTGCTTGTAGTAGGCGCCCTAGTAGGCAAGTTATATGGTGAATTATTGTCACAGTATCTCAATCTGGAATCCATTTATGTGATCAATTTCCTGATTCTCGGGATGGCGGCCTACTTTACGGCGATCGTCAGAGCGCCAATCACAGGCGCTATTTTGATTTTGGAAATGACCAACTCGTTTCAGCATCTGCTGGCGCTTATGACGGTGTCGCTGATTGCCTACGTTTTGACGGATCTGCTCGCTTCAAAACCAATCTACGAAGCGCTGTTGGAGCGTATGCTGAGCGGCAGACAGCGAGAGACGCTTTACGGTAACAGCCGTCAAAAGGTCATCATGGAAATTCCGGTAGCTATGAACGCGCCACTGGAATATAGAGAAATTCGGGAAATACAGTGGCCTAAAAACTGTCTGCTAGTTGCCATTCGGAGAGGTGAAGCGGAAGTGATCCCTCGCGGGGACACAAAAATATACCCCGGAGACCTGTTGATGGTCTTGTGTGATGCGGAAAAAGAAGCAGACATCAAGCCCGCGCTGATCCGCCTCGGAGAAGAGATGGAGGAAGGCTTTGCGGGCAACCCGACTTAAGGAGGATTCAAATTGCTGCAGCAAACTCTGCTCGAACGTATACTTGAAGCCGCGCTTTCCAAAGGTGGAGAGTTCGCGGAACTATATGTGGAAGACAAAAACAGAACCCATTTTGAAATGATTGGCGGCAAACTCGAAAATGCCCTGGGGGGACGTGAGTACGGCCTCGGACTGAGGATTGTCAAAGGGATCAACAGTTTTTACGCCTATACCTCAGATACAGAGGAAGCCGCTTTGATTCTGTTCGCAAAGCGACTGTCGGCCATGGCCGGACAAAATGACCCTATAGCCGCGGTAAAACTGAGTCAGAGGCATTATGATCCGCGTCATCATTTTGAAGCGTTGCCTGGAACCGTTGACGCAAAGGTCAAACTCCAGTGGATCCGAGACCTCTCATCGAGGGCTGCGGCTTATGATCCAATGATCCGTCAGACGGTTGTCACCTATATGGATGAAGACCAAAGCGTTCAAATTGCAAACTCCGAAGGCCTATTGACCCAAGATCGCCGGGTACGTACCAGAACATCGGTGAACTGTGTTGCAGAGCATGAGGGCGAAATGCAGTCCGGTGGTCACAATCTGGGGGGGCTTTCCGGATTTGAATTATACAAGGATGTAAACCCGGATGAGCTGGCTTTGAAGGCAGCTCAAATCGCGGTGACAATGGCGAAAGCCAAGCACGCGCCTAGCGGACGGCTGCCTGTTATTATTGACAACGGCTTTGGCGGCGTCATTTTCCATGAAGCCTGTGGTCACGGTCTTGAAGCCGCGTTTATTGCCAAAGGCACTTCCGTTTATACCGGAAAAATGGGGGAGCAAATCGCTTCAGAGCTCGTTACCGCCATTGACGACGGGACACTTGTGAATGGCTGGGGCAGCGGTCATGTGGATGACGAGGGAACCCCGACTCAGAGAACTGTCTTAATCGAAAATGGGATATTGAAATCCTATCTGGTGGATCGCTTCAACGGAAAGAAGCTGGGCTTGCTTTCAAACGGTGCGGGCCGCAGACAGTCTTATAAGTATGCAGCGACGAGCCGGATGAGCAATACCTTTATTGCCCCTGGCACTTCAAAGCTCGAGGATATGATCTCAGAGACGGATTATGGACTCTACGCCAGCAGTATGGGCGGCGGCTCTGTCAACCCGGCGACCGGCGAATTCAATTTTTCGGTCAATGAAGCTTACATGATCCGAGGCGGGAAGCTGGCTGAGCCGGTCAAAGGCGCAACGCTGATTGGCACGGGCAGCGAGATCCTCAAAAAAATTGACCGGGTAGGCGACGACCTCGCTTACGGTTATGGCATGTGCGGGTCATCCAGTGGCTCCATTCCGGCCATTGTCGGCCAGCCGGCCATCCGGGTCAGCGAAATTACTGTTGGCGGCAGAAATGGAGGGGACGACAAGTGAAGACATTCTGGATTGAAGAAGCGCTTCGAAGAGCCGCTGATTTCGGCTTTGAAGCCCTTGAGGTCTACAGCGAGAGCGGGAGCCACTTCAGCGTCAAAGTGTTTGAGGGCGAGATCGATACCTTTAATATGGCAAGTTCTGCGGGGGTGTCCGTTCGGGGCATTCGCGACGGCAAGATGGGCTACGCCTTTACAGAAATTCTCGAGTCTCAGGCGGATCTGGAGACGCTCCTGAAAAGCTGCAGTGATAATGCAGCGCTGAATGAAAGTGAGCTTGAACCGGTGCTCTACCGACCATCGGCCAACACGTCCTACGCAGTGGTTGAGAAGACCCCTTCGACCTTTTTTGACACTTCGCCGGCTGAAAAAACCAAAGCCCTAATCGAGCTCGAAGCGGAGATTATGGCGCAGTTCCCGCTGATCAGCAAGATCAGCTATAACCTTTACAGCGAAGGCCGCGGGCGGGTGACGATCCAGAATACGCTGGGGCTTGACCTCGCTTATGAAAGCGACCTGGCTTATACGGTCTTTGCGCCCATTGTCCGAAAGGGCGAGGAGACCAGGAACGAGCACAAGTTTGCGCTCATGCGGCATTTTGACCGGGATCTGCTCAGGTCAGTGGCGGTGGATGCGGCAGAGGCTTCCGTGGCCATGCTGGGCGCGGCGTCTATAGCGAGCGGAAATTACAGGACTGCGCTGCGATATGACGCGGCAGTCAGCCTTTTTGAAGCCATGGTGTCTGTTTTTTCTGCCGAGGCGGTGGAAAAGGGGCTGTCGGCGCTGAAGGGCAAGTTGGGCGAGAAAATTGCCTCGAACTGCCTGTCCATAATTGAAAATCCTCACATGAAGGATGGTCCGGCCAGTGCGCCCTTTGACAGCGAGGGCGTTCCGACGCAGTTAAAACGCGTGGTGGACCAGGGTGTCCTGACAACCTATTTCCACAACTTGCGCACCGCTGCAAAATCGGGGGTGGCGCCAACGGGGAACGGCTTTCGGGGCTCTTACAAGTCCAGCGTGGGGATTGCGCCCACCAATTTTTATATCGAGCCAGGACAGGTCTCTGCCGATGGTCTCTTGAACGACCTGGGTGACGGCCTCCTGATAACGGCATTTGACGGACTTCATGCGGGCCTGAACGCCATCTCGGGAGACTTTTCACTCTCCGCGCGGGGCTTTAGAATTGAAGGTGGCCGCATTGGCGCGCCGGTGACGCAGATTACGGCAGCGGGCAATTTTTTTGAATTGCTTAAAGGAATCCGCGCGGCGGCGAACGATCTGAAATTTGAGTCCGTCGGTGGGAACAGCGCCTTTGGTTCTCCGACCCTGGACGCTGGTGTTCTTTCAATTTCGGGCAGTTGAGGCGTGTTGGCATGTAAAAGTCACAACGGGTGCTATTCCTTAAGATTTGGTGAAATCTTGAAGGATGTCCTGAAAAAGATTACGGGACATGGTAAGATGAAGTGGATTGTGTAATGAGTTATTTGCAGAGGTGGAAGTCGCTTTGGTTGATAGTGGGGTCATAGGTGTTGATTTGGTGGCGCAGTTGATAAGAACGAATCAGCGCCATCAGATGTTTGAACAGGGTGATAGCATAGCAGTCGGGGTTTCCGGGGGGCCGGATTCGCTGGCGCTGCTGCATGCGCTGCTGACGCTCAGGGAAAGCTGGAGCCTCAGGCTTGTGGCTGTTCACGTACACCATGGTCTCCGCGGCGCGGCGGCAGATGCGGATGCGGCTTTTGTCCGGCTTTTCTGTATGAATCACGAAGTGCCGTTTTATTTGTTTGAAGCTGATATCAGTGCTCTGGCCCGTGAGTCGGGAACCTCCTTTGAAATGGAAGGACGAAAGTTTCGCTACGAGGCTTTCGAGCAGGTTGCCAAGGAGGAGGGCTGCACAAAAATTGCCGTGGCCCAGAATCTGAACGATCAGTGCGAGACGGTGCTGATGAGGCTCTTCAGAGGCTCCGGGCTCAAAGGGCTCGGCGGCATCCTGCCTGTCAGGGAAGGGCGAATTATACGCCCGCTGATCGAGGTCTCGCGGACGGCGATAGAGGCTTATTGCAGCCTGAATGATTTAGAACCTAGAATGGATCACACCAACCTGGAGGCGGATTACGAACGAAACCGAATTCGACTCGAGGTCATTCCTTATCTGGAAGCGCATTTTAATCCCAGATTGGCGGACACTCTGGCCAGAACGGCAGAGTTGTTTAGGGAAGACGAACGGCTGCTGGAACGCGTGACTCAGGAAGCGTTTGAATCGATCAGACTGCCATCAGTCGGCGCGTCGGCGAATGAAGCCAGCATGTCGTTAAAAGCTTTTTCAGGTTATGAACCCGCCCTGAAAAGAAGGCTGATCCGCCATCTTGCCAGAGAGGCCTGCGGCGGGGTCCTGACGGATTTCAGCCAGGTGCACACCGAGGCGGTCCTGGAGCTGACAATGCGTCAGGAGGGGAGCAAATCAATTCAGCTTGGCGTCGTAGAGGCTGAGCGGATCTATGATGTCTTGCGGATGCGCAGGACAGGCGCTGAGGGTCTGAATGAGTCTGATGCGATGCCGGGATTTCCTGTCTCGCAGTGCACAGAAAATCCTTTGGAGTGGGAAGTGCTTGTGGAGCCCATCACGCGTGAACAATGGGCACTGAGGCGGAGCGCTGCGGATGGCATTGCCGTGGATCTGGATTTGATTCACGGGGCGCTGCGGGTCCGATACCGCGAGCAGGGAGACCGTTTCAAGCCCTTTGGCATGCAGGAAAGCAAGAAACTAAAGCGTTTCATGATTGATGAAAAGATTCCTGAGGCAAAGAGACATAAAATTCCTCTGGTATGTGATGAGAACCGGATCATTTGGGTATACGGGTATCGTATGTCTGAAGAAGTTCGCGTTGGACAGTCGACAGTCAGAATTGGCTGGCTGACGCTCAGGCGGAAGGCGTAAAACTCAATATTTTGAGTGGCAGTCTGAGTTGTTCCCATGTTGAAAATATGTTAGAATGACGAGTATGCACTAAAGCTCTAGGAGGAATTATATGCGAAAGATGTTTAAAAACGCAGCGTTTTATATATTTGTCTTCCTGTTGATCCTGATGATCGCGAGACAGGTGATTCCAACGACCGAACCGGAAATTGTGAATCTGACGCTGACGGAACTGGTTAGCAGTATTGAAGAAGGAAAAGTTAAAACCATCAACCTGGTCGAGAACAACAGCGTCCAGGGCACACTTCAGGATGACGCAGTCTTCTATTCGTACATCCCTTCTGTTATGTCTGAAGATGTCGGAAAGTACCTTTTTGACACCATGACAAGAGCAGGACTTGAAGTTACCGGCACGGCACCGGCACAGGAGCCTTGGATTCTGTCCTTGCTGCCTATGATCTTTGGCGTGCTGATTTTAGTCGTTCTCTGGTTTGTGTTCATGCAAAATTCCCAGGGCGGCGGCAACAAAGTCATGTCCTTCGGCAAAAGCCGTGCGAAAATGATCAAGGAGGATAACTCCAAGCGGATTACGTTTGCAGATGTGGCCGGCTTGAAGGAAGAGAAGGAAGAACTTTACGAAGTAGTCGACTTCCTCAAAAACCCCAAGAAATATATTGAACTTGGCGCTCGGATTCCAAAAGGCATTTTGCTGATTGGCCCTCCTGGTACGGGTAAGACCTATCTTTCCAGAGCTATCGCAGGTGAGGCGGGCGTCCCGTTCTTCAGCATCAGCGGCTCGGATTTTGTCGAGATGTTCGTAGGCGTCGGCGCGAGCCGTGTTCGCGATCTCTTTGAAAACGCAAAGAAAAATTCGCCGTGTATTATTTTCATTGATGAGATTGACGCGGTAGGCCGTAAGCGCGGCGCCGGTCTTGGCGGTGGTCATGATGAACGCGAACAGACGCTTAATCAGCTCCTCGTGGAGATGGATGGCTTCAGTGAGAACGAAGGCATTATTCTGATGGCAGCCACAAACCGACCTGACATCCTGGATCCGGCGCTTCTCAGACCGGGCCGCTTTGACCGGGAAATCACAGTAGGGCGACCTGATGTGAAAGAGCGCGAGGAGATCATCCGCGTTCATGCGAGAAACAAGCCTGTCGCTGATGATGTAGACTTCAAGACATTGGCAAAGGCAACACCTGGTTTTACGCCGGCGGATATTGAGAATTTGTTGAATGAAGCCGCTATTCTCACAGCCAGAAAAAGCGAACGTAAAATACGAATGAGAACCATTGAAGAAGCGACAACCAAAGTTATTGCTGGCGTTGAGAAGAAATCCCGCGTCATCAGTGAAAAAGAACGGCGTCTCACGGCCTATCATGAAGCCGGTCATGCTATACTGGCAGCGATCATTCCTGAAATGGATCCGGTGCAGCAGATTACGATCATTCCGCACGGCAGGGCGGGTGGTTTTACCATGCAGCTGCCGCAGGAAGATCGAAACTATATGACTAAGCGCCATATGGAAAATGAATTGATCGTACTGCTCGGCGGACGCGTGGCTGAGAGGCTCATCCTGCACGACATCAGCACGGGCGCTCAAAACGATCTCTCCAGGGTCAGTGATATTGCTCGGGCCATGGTAACGAAGTACGCCATGAGCGAAAACCTCGGATCCATGTCCTACGGCAGCGAAGAAGAGGTTTTCCTGGGCCGCGACATGACAACGCGACGCAACTTCTCTGAGCAAGTAGCGGCGGATATCGACCGCGAAGTCAGACGTTTGGTGGATGACGCTTATGACGAGGCTATGCGCATAATGAGCGAGAATATCGATAAGCTTCACGAAGTCGCGAATGCGCTGCTCGAGTACGAAACCATCAACGGTCAAGAGTTCAGCATAGCTCTTGAGTCGGGTTTCGAAGCGCTCAAAGAGAAAAAAGAGCATGAAGAGCAGCAGCTTGAGGCTGATCGTTTAAAGGATATTGCTATTTATGAAGCGGAGCAGAACCGCCTGAAGGCAGCGCGCGAAGAAGCGCAAAAGCCTGCGGAACAACCGCAGCCACATGCACAGCCACAGGCACATGCACATGCACAGCCACAACCACAATCCGAGACGGAAGAGCATACCTCTGAAACTGCCCAAGCAGTGACGTCGGAGAAGACTGATGAAGAGCAGCGCTAAATCGCAGCGTTAATTTACCATTTGGAAGAAGGCACAGCCTAAGAGCGCGTTGCCTTCTTCTTTTTTGGTTACAGCGGAATGAGAAGCTCAGGAAGGAAGTCAATAGGCATATACTCCAGTCTCCCCCTTTTCTGCCCTTCAAAAAAACAGAGTGCACCGCTTGACGGGTTGCATAATCAATCATAATATGAATGAGATAAGGTTTTCAGAAGAGAAAGGTGGCTAAATGATGGATTATAATCAAATGGCGTTGGAACTGCACGAGAAGCATCAAGGAAAAATTGCGGTGGTCTCCAAGGTAGAAGTCGCAGACAGTATTGACTTATCTGTGGCATACACGCCGGGTGTAGCTGAGCCGTGCAGAAAAATCGCGGAAAATAAAGAAGAGGTTTACCGTTATACCAGCAAAGGCAATCTCGTAGCGGTGGTGACTGATGGCACAGCGGTTCTCGGTCTTGGCGATATTGGTCCGGAAGCTGCGCTTCCGGTCATGGAGGGCAAGGCGATTCTGTTTAAGACTTTTGGCAATGTTGATGCATTTCCAATTTGTCTGGCAACCAAGGATGTTGATGAAATTGTACATGCGGTCAAACTGCTTGAGCCGGTCTTTGGAGGCATCAATTTGGAGGACATTTCCGCACCGCGCTGTTTTGAGATCGAACGCAGACTCAAAGAAGAACTGGACATTCCAGTGTTTCATGATGATCAGCATGGTACTGCAATAGTTGTACTTGGCGCCTTGATTAATGCCTGCAAGCTCACCGGCAAAAAGTTTTCTGAGCTGGATGTCGTCATCAGCGGTGCTGGATCAGCTGGACTGGCCATCGCAGAGCTTCTGCTGGAGCGCGGCGTGGGCAACATTGTGGTGTGCGACCGCCGGGGTGCGCTGTCAAGCCTCAGTGATCATGCCAACGGAGCCCAGCGTCAGCTTATGCCTCGCCTGAACAAACGCGATGAGCAAGGCTCATTGGCTGAAGTTCTCAGCGGTAAGGATGTGTTTATTGGCGTTTCCGGTCCAAATATCTTAAATGGGGAAGCCGTTGCTGCCATGGCCGACAAAGCGATCGTGCTCGCAATGGCCAATCCTATTCCTGAAATTATGCCGGATGAGGCACTCAAAGCAGGGGCTTACATCGTTGGTACCGGCCGTTCGGATTTTGCGAACCAGGTCAACAACGTACTGGCTTTCCCGGGGATCTTCCGAGGTGCGCTGGATGTAAGAGCCCGCGACATCAACATGGCCATGAAGATCGCGGCGGCGGAAGCCATTGCAGCAACAGTGGACGAGGATCTGCTGACCCCTGAATATGTCCTTCCGAAAGCTTTTGACCCTCAGGTTGCAAAAAATGTTGCGGATGCGGTGCGTAAGGCCGCAGTCGACAGTGGCGTTGCAAGATAGGATGACGAGGGTAGTTTAAGTTCCCAAAAGGTGAACAAGTTGTCCAGAAAAAGGATCTAAAAATAAAGAAATTTTAAAAAAAGGCACAGGCACTCATTTTGCTGAAGGATAACATAAAGTCATCCTGCAAAATTGGCTGCAAATGTGCCTTTTTTCTAATTATACGGGTATAATTGTATACAAGCGTTGAAATATGCGGATTTTTTTTATTATTTTGTCCTGAAATCCTTGTTATTAAATTTACAAAATCAAAACCTCATGTTAATATGAAAGTAAGATTTCATTTTTGGTGGGTGCGCGCATGAAAACATCCGAAATTTTTGTCTCGGGATATGCCAGATTGCCTCAAGGTATCACAGCTGAAGAGATGTATACAGTCATGGTCGTCGGTATGATCGTCGACAGGGATACCGGGCTGATTTTGGACGCGGAGTGTTCTTTAGTCACGGATCTCGCCAAAAAGTTCATAAAAGAATTACTGGTTGGAAAGTCGCTGGATCACATCACGGAAATTGAAGAAGCCCTAACGCAAAGATATTTCGGTTCAGCCCGAAAAGCGTTAATTTCTGCAATTAAAATTGCATACGAGAAGTACAGGCAGGTCCTCAGCGAATCCTAATTCAGAGACGCCTGGAAATTTAACTTGATTTTCAACTGGGCAGAATGACCTTCTGTTCACACCCTGAGGATCACCAGTTAGATGACCGATTGGCTATGCTTTTTTGTAGCTTTTTTTGGAATCTAACTTTTTTTATTGTCACTAATCTATATGGTGCCAGATTACATAATAAAGGGAGGAATGCTCCGAGGATCATTCTGATAGGTGTGTCTGTTTCAAGTCGGGATCAGCGGTTAAATAAATTAAGCCAAGCGCAGCAAGTGGCGTTGTTATTAAACCGACTCAGCCTGAATTCCATGCTTCATGACTTTGACGAAACTGCAAGATCTGATATTCTAAAAACCGAGCACTCAAGAGGAGGAAATTTTGCATGTACGAAAAGGAAAAGATTGATGCACTAAAGGCAAAAGTCAATGCTTACAATGAAAAGACAGAAGCTTCCCTCGCCAAGCGTCCTGAACGCTATAAGGTCTTCGAAACGGGTTCCGGCGAACCAGTCAACAGACTTTATACACCGGTTGATGTAGAGGGTCTTAACTATGAGACAGACCTTGGTATTCCTGGCCAATTCCCATATACACGCGGCGTTCAGCCGACCATGTACCGCGGTCAGCTTTGGACCATGCGTATGTACGCTGGCTTTGCGACTGCAGAAGAGTCCAATAAGCGTTACAAGTTCCTCGTAGAGCAAGGCTCAAGCGGACTTTCTGTCGCCTTTGACCTGCCTACTCAGATTGGCTATGACTCTGACCACTCACTTTCAGAGGGTGAAGTCGGCAAAGTTGGCGTTGCAATTGACTCCCTTGCAGACATGGAGATTCTCTTCGACGGGATCCCGCTTGACAAGGTTTCCACTTCCATGACCATCAATGCGCCTGCGTCTGTCCTTCTTGCAATGTACATAGCAGTAGGCGAAAAGCAGGGCGTTTCAGCAGAAAAACTCCGCGGCACGATTCAGAACGACATCCTCAAGGAGTACATTGCACGCGGTACATATATTTTCCCTACAGATCCGTCCATGAGACTGATTACTGATATTTTCGAATTCTGCTCCAAAGAGGTGCCGCAGTGGAACACCATCTCCATTTCCGGGTACCATATTCGTGAAGCGGGTTCTACAGCAGCACAGGAAGTCGGCTTCACGCTCGCCGACGGTATTGCCTACGTTGAAGCGGCAATCAAAGCTGGCCTCGACGTTGACAGCTTCGCACCAAGACTTTCCTTCTTCTTCAATGCCCACAACGACCTTCTTGAAGAAGTGGCTAAGTTCAGAGCGGCAAGAAGACTCTGGGCTAAAATCATGAAAGATCGCTTTGGTGCAAAAGATCCAAAATCCATGGCGCTCAAATTCCACACACAAACAGGTGGTTCTACGCTGACAGCTCAACAGCCTGACAATAATATTGTCCGCGTTGCAATCCAGACTTTGGCAGCAGTCCTCGGCGGCACTCAGTCCCTCCACACGAACTCGAAGGACGAGGCCCTCGCGCTCCCAACTGAAGCTTCCGTTCAAGTCGCTCTCAGAACGCAGCAGATCGTCGGCTATGAAAGCGGCGTTACCAATACAGTAGATCCGCTTGCCGGCTCTTACTACATTGAGGCTAAAACTTCAGAAATCGAAGAGCAAGCCATGGCTTACATCCGCAAGATCGACGAACTCGGCGGCGCGCCGCGTGCCATCGACCTCGGCTATATCCAGCAGGAAATCATGGATGCGTCTTACAAATACCAAAAAGAAGTTGAATCCAGCCAGCGCATTGTTGTAGGCATGAATAAATACCAAGTCGAAGAAGCAGCACCACAAGGCCTGCTCCGCGTTGACCTTTCTGTCGGCGAAAATCAAAAAGCGAGACTCGCTGAACTCCGCGCGAAGCGTGACAATACAGCGGTTGAAGCAACACTCGCAGCACTTAAGACGGCTTGCGAAGGCACAGAAAATGTCATGCCTTTCATCCTCGACGCGGTTCGCGTGTACGCGACGCTCGGAGAAATTTGCGGTGTAATGCGTGAAGTCTTTGGCGAATATCAGCAAAGCGTAAATCTGTAATCGAAGGGAATGGGAGGATCAATCATGGATAGACCTATTAGAGTATTGGTTTCAAAGCCTGGCCTTGACGGACATGACCGCGGTGCCAAGGTTATTGCGAGAGCGCTTAGAGATGCAGGTATGGAGGTTATTTACACCGGCCTCAGACAGACCCCTGAACAAATTACAAATGCGGCCATCCAGGAAGACGTCGACTGCGTCGCAGTCAGCATTCTTTCCGGTGCCCATGGCACTTTGATACCTAAAATTGCGGAGCTTCTTAAAAAAGAAGGCGCTGATGATGTCCTGCTCGTCGCAGGCGGCGTTATTCCGCAAGAAGATATCCCTTTCCTTAAAGAGCACGGCGTTGCTGAAGTCTTTACGCCGGGTACGCCTACAGATGTGACTATTCAATTCATTCGAAACAACATCAAGCGATAAGCGGTGATGACATGGAACTTGCTGAAAGGCTGCTCATGGGAGACAGGCGCGCGGCAGCGCGCCTGATCACCATGATGGAGAACAAGGATCCGGAAGCTCAAGAGATCATGCGCCAATTGTACAGCCAGAGCGGGAAGGCCTACGTCATTGGGATTACGGGGCCGCCAGGCGCTGGCAAAAGTACTTTGACGGACAAACTTGTCAAGCATGTTCGAAAAACAGGCGCCAAGGTTGGCGTCATAGCAGTGGATCCCACCAGTCCCTTTACCGGAGGCGCCATCCTGGGCGATCGCGTCCGAATGTCGGATCTGGCGACAGATCCCGGCGTCTTTGTAAGAAGTATGGGCGCAAGAGGACATCTTGGCGGTATCTCCGAGGCTACCAGCGCTGCGGTGAAAATACTGGACATTTATGGCGCAGAATATATTTTCATTGAAACCGTAGGTGTTGGTCAGTCTGAAGTGGACATTGTCAAGAACTCCGACACGACCGTCATGGTCAGTGTGCCGGGTCTCGGGGATGACATACAGGCTATAAAAGCCGGCGTCATGGAAATTGGAGATGTTTTCGCTGTCAACAAAGCGGACCGGGACGGTGCGAACCGTACAGCGCGGGAAATTGAGATGATGCTCGACTTTTCTCACGCCGATTGGAGACCGCCGGTTAAAATGGTCGTAGCGGTGGACAGCAAAGGCATTGAGGAATTGTTTGCTGCGATCGAAGATCATCGACATTACATGATGGAAGACGGCAAATTTACGCTGAGAAGGGCTGAAAATGCCAGAAATGAACTGTTGGAAATGGTAAAATCCCGTATTGTCGAGCAGCTGCTGAATCATGATGTCAAGGCGGAGCGCGTGGAGCAGTTGGCTATGGACGTTGCGACGCGCGTCATCGATCCGTTGACAGCAGCAGAAGAGTTGATTCAGAGTGTGCTCTAAGCATTACGGGTTAAGAGTTATAGAATGCAAACCAGCAAGAAAATGTTGAATTGGAGGTAACAGGCATGAAGGCTTTAAAAGTTGACCATATTGGCATCGCTGTCAGCAACCTTGACGAAGCTGTTAAGGTTTACACAGAAGTGCTTGGTCTTGAACTTGCAGGAACAGAAATTGTCGAAGAGCAGAAGGTCAGAGTCGCATTTCTCCCTGTAGGCGACACTGAAGTTGAGCTCCTTGAATCTACATCTCCGGATGGCCCAATCGCGAAATTTATCGAAAAGAACGGTGAAGGCATCCAGCATATCGCTTTCAAAGTCGAGAACATTGAAGAGGCTATCCAGGCAATGAAAGACAAAGGCCTCAAAATGATCGACGAGTCACCGCGCTATGGTGCCGGCGGCGCGAAAATCGCGTTTATGCATCCTAAGAGCACAGGCCGTGTTCTGATTGAACTCAGCGAACGCAACGAGTAAAAATCGACTGGAGGTTATACGGTATGTCCATCAATAAGATAGAGGATCTTCGCAAAAGAAAAGCAAAGATCATCGAAGCAGGCGGCAAAAAGCGCGTCGAGAAGCAGCACGAAAGTGGTAAATTGACTGCGCGCGAGCGCATGCTCCTCCTGTTTGACGAGAACACCTTTGTTGAGCTCGATGCTTTCATGAAGCACCGCTGCACCAACTTTGGCATGGAACTCGTCGACGCTCCGGCCGAAGGCGTTGTCACGGGCTACGGCTATGTGGACGGAAGACTGGTTTACGCTTATGCTCAAGACTTTACCGTCGTAGGCGGTTCCCTTGGCGAAATGCACGCTGCAAAAATTTGCAAGGTCATGGACAACGCCCTTAAAGTGGGCGCGCCGGTCGTTGGCCTCAATGATTCCGGCGGTGCACGCATTCAGGAAGCGGTCGACGCACTTTCCGGCTATGGAAAAATCTTCTTCAAGAATACACTGGCCTCCGGTGTCATTCCTCAGATCACTGCCATTATGGGCCCATGCGCCGGCGGCGCGGTCTATTCACCTGCACTGACGGACTTTACGTTCATGGTGGATCAGACGTCCCAGATGTTTATTACAGGTCCGCAGGTCATCAAGACGGTCACCGGCGAAGAAGTCAGCGCAGAAGCCCTCGGCGGCGCCATGACTCACAACAGCATCTCCGGCGTTGCGCACTTCATGTCAGAAAGTGACGAAGTCTGTATCGCAGAGATCCGCAGACTCCTTGATTTCCTTCCTTCAAACAACATGGAGAATCCTCCGGTGTTTGAAACAGGTGATGATGTCAACACCGTCGTCGAAGCGCTCAATACCTTGATGCCGGATAATCCGAACAAGGCTTATGACATGCACGACATTATCCGTCAGGTCGTCGACAATGGCGATTTCATGGAATACATGCCGCATTATGCGAAAAACATCCTCACCGGCTTTGCCCGAATTGGCGGTCAATCCATTGGTATCATTGCAAACCAGCCTAAGTTCCTGGCAGGCTGCCTTGACATCAACGCCTCTGACAAGTCCGGCCGCTTTATCCGCACTTGTGACGCGTTCAACATTCCGCTCTTGAACATCGTAGACGTTCCGGGCTTCCTTCCGGGCACGAATCAGGAATACGGCGGCATTATCCGCCACGGCGCGAAAATGCTTTACGCTTACAGTGAAGCTACAGTGCCTAAGATCACACTGATCGTCAGAAAAGCTTACGGCGGCGCTTACCTGGCTATGTGCTCCAAAGACCTTGGAGCCGACCTGGTGCTCGCATGGCCGACAGCGGAAATAGCGGTTATGGGCCCTCAGGGCGCAGCCAACATCATCTTCCGCAAGGAGATCTCAGAAGCAGCAGATGCAGCTGCAGAGCGCGCCAAGAAAGTACAGGAATATACAGATGAGTTCGCGACACCATACAAGGCTGCAGAGCGCGGTTTTGTCGATGATGTCATCGAACCGGCTGCAACGCGTCCTCGCATTGCGGATGCACTGAATATGCTGTCTTCCAAGCGTGAAACCCGCCCTGCGAAGAAACATGGAAACATTCCGCTTTAATCCAGCGAGGAGTGATATGAATGGGTAATTTTGCAAATTTTGTTAATCCGGAGACCATTGGTACCCTCGGTCTGGGCGAAAAGATCATCACGTCCCTGTTTGTCACGCTGCTCGGCATGGGCATAACCTTTGTCGCGCTGATTGCCATCTGGGGCATCACCGCGCTGATGTCAAAAATCATCATCAGCATGGAAAATAAGAACAAAATCGCGCAGGCTGCGACAGTGGAAAGCTCTAAGCCTTCCGCAGCGGGCGCCTCAGCACCTGCACCTGCTGTCCCTGCAGCTTCGGCTGGGGAGCCGCAGGAGGATGAAAATCTCATTGCGGTCCTGACGGCAGCTATAGCAGCCTCTCTGAACACGTCCATGCACAACATTGTTGTCAGGAATGTCAGACAGCTCCCGGATCAGACGCCGACCTGGTCGCGTGTTGGCCGTACGGAGCAGATGGGCAGCAGGTTCTAGAAAACCCGCACTACATCCTGAATCAAAGAAAAGCCTGAACCACAAAAAAGAATGAACAATAGCCGAGGAGGATCTTTCATGAGAAAGTTTAATATCACGGTCAATGGCAAAGCCTATGAAGTTGAAGTAGAAGAAATCGGAGGCGTGGCAGCAGCAATGCCTGCGCGTCCTGCAGCGCCAGCGGCAGCACCAAAAGCGGCACCGGCTCCAGCACCTGCTGCGGCTGCACCAGCGCCAGCACCGGCACCTGCAGCACCAGCAGCACCTGTTGCAGGCGGCTCCACTGTAAGCGCGCCAATGCCTGGTACTGTTCTCGACATCAAAGTCGCAGTAGGTGACACGGTCAAAGTCAATGACGTATTAATGATCCTTGAAGCCATGAAGATGGAAAACGAGATCATGGCTCCAGTCGCAGGTAAAGTTGCTCAAATCAGCGTTTCAAAGGGAGCTTCCGTGAATTCCGGAGACGTTATGATCGTCATCGCGTAACGATAGAATCCCTTTGGAAGGAGATGACTAAATGCTTAACGCAGTAATTGAATTTTTGCAGAGTACCGGCTTTGTTGCCATAACGTGGCAGCAGATGGTCATGATGGCAATCGCCTTTTTGTTCCTTTATCTGGCGATCAAAAAGGGCTTCGAGCCTCTTTTGCTGGTACCTATTGCCTTTGGCATGCTTTTGACAAACCTGCCGCTGGCAGACATGATGAAGCCTGCCCACGATGGCGAAATTGGCGGACTCCTCTATTACATGTACCAGGGTGTCAAGATGGGAATCTTCCCACCGCTGATCTTCCTTGGCGTTGGTGCCATGACGGATTTTGGTCCGCTCATCGCGAACCCTAAATCGCTGCTCCTTGGCGCAGCGGCGCAGTTTGGTATTTTCATTACGTTTATTGGCGCGATTGCGTCAGGTCTGTTCAATGCACAGGAAGCGGCTTCCATAGCTATCATTGGCGGCGCAGACGGCCCAACGGCGATCTTCCTGACAACGAAGCTGGCGCCGCACCTTCTCGGTCCAATCGCGGTCGCAGCTTACTCCTACATGGCACTGGTTCCAATTATCCAGCCACCGATCATGAAAGCGCTGACCACCAAGGAAGAGCGTATGATCAAAATGGAGCAGCTTCGACCGGTATCAAAAGTTGAGAAGATCGTCTTCCCGGTTGTCGTGGCCATTTTCGTCTCCATGATCGTCCCGCCTGCAGCGCCGCTGGTCGGCATGCTGATGCTGGGCAACCTGTTCAGAGAGTCCGGTGTTGTTGCCCGACTTGAAGATACATCGAAGAATGCACTGATGAATATTGTTGTTATTTTCCTGGGTGTGTCTGTCGGTGCGACCACAACAGCAGAGAAGTTTATCAACCTTCAGACGATCGCCATCGTCATACTCGGCGTCGTTGCGTTTGGCTTTGGTACTGCTGCCGGTGTCCTTTTAGGCAGACTGATGTGCAAACTGTCCGGCGGAAAAATCAACCCGCTCATCGGTTCTGCGGGCGTATCGGCAGTACCTATGGCAGCGCGTGTTTCCCAAGTGGTCGGTCAGAAAGAGAACCCAAGCAACTTCCTTTTGATGCATGCCATGGGACCTAACGTTGCAGGCGTTATAGGCTCTGCAGTTGCAGCCGGTATTCTGTTGACGCTGTTCCAGTAAGAAAAAGCATTATGAATTGATACTTTAGGACTGCTGTGAGATGATGCAATTCATTCCTCAGCAGTCCTTTTGACATCCATTGAAATTTTCAGCGAAACAGTGTACTATTGTTAGCAGTATGAACAAAGCGGGTGATCATTTGAAAGGTAAACTTCTTGAACTTCTCAGACAGCATAAGGGAAAGCCCATTTCCGGCCAGGATCTATCCGGCCAGTTCGGTGTTTCCAGGACTGCCGTGTGGAAGGCCATTGAAGCGCTAAGAGCAGAGGGGTATATCATACGATCAAGTCCCCGGCTGGGTTACGAGTTGGCAGAAGAACCGGATGCCCTGGGTCCTACGGGGGTGTCGTCGATCGCTGCAAGTTCAGAATTTTTGGATTCAGGTTTCTTTTATCACCAGATCGATTCAACGAACTCTGAAGCCAAACGGTTTGCAGAGGAACATCCGCAACAATCGGCACTCTTTGTCGCAGAGGAACAGACAGCGGGACGGGGCCGACTGGGCAGACAATGGATGTCTGAACGGGGTACAGGTTTATACCTTAGTTTGTTAATCCGACCTGAAATAGAACCTTCCAGAGCGTCGCTGGTGACGCAGATTGCCGCTGTGGCAGCCGCTGAAGCGGTGGAAGAAGTTACCGGTCTGGAGACGCAGATCAAATGGCCCAATGATCTCGTCATTCAAGGAAAGAAAGTGTGCGGCATTTTGGCGGAGTTGAGTGCGGAAATGACGGCGGTCAATTATCTGGTAGTTGGCATTGGGATCAACGTGAACCAGGCACTGTTTCCGGATGACATCAAGGAAAAAGCGGCATCACTGCAACTCCTGGCTGGAAGACGCATCGACCGCCAGAAACTGCTTGCAGAAGTGGTCACTCGCTTTGGCGGCTATCTCAGCGCGCTAACGGATAATGCGGCGCTGGAGAGTATGCATCAAGTGTATCGTTTGAAATCAGCCACATTAGGAAAAGAAGTTCGCCTGGTGGGCAAACAGAATCGAACAGCGCGCGTTATTGACATCACAAAGGAAGGCGAATTGTTGGTCGTCTATCCGGATGGAGAGCGCGATCTCATACATTTTGGCGAGGTTTCGGTCAGAGGCCTTGACTTTTACGTTTAAAGGTGGTTAAAACCATGTTGCTGGCATTTGACGTAGGCAATACAAATATTGTCTTAGGTGTATTTAAGGATCATAAGCTGATCACTCATTGGCGCATGTCTACAGACAAAGGCAGATCTGCGGATGAGATTGGCATTTTTGTCGACCAATTATTTAAATATGAAAATTTGTCACTCGTGGATGTGAAGGCGGTCATTATTTCTTCAGTGGTTCCAACGATCATGTATTCGCTGCAGCATATGGCCATCAAATACTGCAACACTGAGGCCATGGTCGTTGGCCCCGGTATCAGAACCAGTCTCAATATCAAGTATGACAATCCGAAGCAAGTTGGAGCGGACCGCATAGTCAATGCCGTAGCGGCGATCGAAAAGTACGGCGGGCCTGCTATTGTCGTGGATTTTGGAACAGCCACAACCTTTTGCGCCATCACTGAAAACAGAGAGTATCTCGGGGGAACGATCATGCCCGGGATCAAGATTTCCAGCGATGCCCTCTTTGAGAAGACAGCGAAGTTGATGCGGGTTGAATTGATCAAACCGGAGACAGTCGTTTGCAAAAATACTGCTGAAAGCATTCAGTCTGGCATCATCTACGGTTATGTCGGTTCCGTGGATTATATTGTCGAGCGGATTAAACTGGAGATGAAATGGAAAAATCCTCGGGTCATTGCGACCGGGGGACTTGCCTCTCTCATTGCGACGGAGTCCAAGTGGATTGAGACGGTCGACAAATTCCTGACGCTGGAAGGGCTCAATATGATTTACCACTTAAATACGGATAAGAGTTAACGGGGGAAGCTTTGTTGAAAATTGGAACATTTGAACTTGAGAGCCCAGTGATTCTTGGGCCGATGGCTGGGATCACTGACCTTGCTTTCAGAAAAATCTGCAGGGAACAATTTAAGGGACTGATGGTCTCTGAAATGATCAGCGCAAAGGCTATGAGCTTTAAGGACAAAAAGACCGCACAGATGCTGGTGACGGTCCCTGAGGAAATGCCTCTGTCGGTTCAGTTGTTTGGATCAGAACCGGAAGCGCTTGGGGAAGCCGTAATTGCACTTCAGGAACATCCTTGCTCAGTGATTGATTTTAATATGGGATGCCCTGCACCCAAAATAGTAGGAAATGGCGAAGGCTCCGCTCTGATGAGGGATCCAAAGCTGGCTGAAGCGATTGTAAGGACTATGGTTGAAAATTCATCCAAGCCCATCACGGTCAAATTCAGAAAAGGTTGGAACACTTCGGAAATCAACGCGGTAGAATTCGCAAAGCGCATGGAGGCTGCGGGAGCTGCGGCCATTACGGTCCACGGCAGAACCAGAGACCAGTTTTATACAGGAACTGCAGATTGGGAAATCATCCGGGAAGTAAAAGAAGCGGTCGGGGTGCCTGTGATAGGAAATGGGGACATTTTCGTCTATGAAGATGCCCTTCGCATGGTGTCTCAGACAGGCGCGGACGCGGTCATGGCGGCCCGGGGCGTTCAGGGCAACCCCTGGCTGCTGGGACAGATCGAAGCGGCGCTGCTAGGCCGACCGGTGCCGGAGCTGCCTTCAGAGAAAGCGCGCATAGAAACCGCTGTTCGTCACTTCTTAGGTTTAGTTGAGGAGAAGGGTGAGCATGTCGCCGTCCTTGAAATGCGAAAGCATGCGGCATGGTATTTGAAAGGCATTCATGGCGCCGCGAAACTCAGAACTCTGATTAATGTGGAGAAAGATCCTGACCGGGTGATTCAACTGCTCAGAAGTGCACCGAGCGAATAAGACGCGCCCGGCCATGAACACCCTTGATACAGCCGTGTCACAACGTGACCGCATACAAGACACAATCGTGGAACCTTGCTATAAAAAGAACCAATCCTTGACATAAAATGTCTTCTTCAATATAATAGTGAAATAAGTTATTGCGAACATTCTCTCAAATTAGGCTGAATGCTTGAAATAACAAAGGTTTAAGGGCTTTTTACTGCAACTGCACTGAATGTTCGGTGCATTTTTCTCTGTAGAGAATCAATTCATGGAGAGGTGTGACTTGCGATGATGTCTAAAGAAGTGCTCATGACACCAGACGGGCTCAGAAAGATAGAAGAGGAACTCGATCATCTTAAATCCGTTCGACGAAGAGAAATTGCGGAGAAGATTAAGGCCGCGCTCGCATTCGGGGATATCAGCGAAAATGCTGAATATGACGAGGCGAAAAACGAGCAGGCTGAGCTTGAAAAGCGCATAATGAAACTCGAAGGGATCGTTGGCAACGTTAAGCTCATCGATGAGTCTGAGATTAAAAAGGATGAGGTCAGCGTCGGCTCTACTGTTACAGTCAAAGATATTGAATTTGACGAAGTGATGGAGTATGCAATTGTAGGGCCTACAGAAGCAGACCCTTATGAAAATAAAATTTCCAATGAGTCTCCTGTCGGGAAGGCCCTGATCGGCAAGCGGGTAGGCGAAACGATCGAGGTTCAGGTTCCGGATGGGTTCGCAAAATTCCAGATCGTCAAGATCGGAAGATAGTCGGAGGTGGCAGAACGTGAGTGAGGAACTGAGTTTAAGCGAGGTACTGCAGGTAAGACGGGATAAGCTCGCAAAGCTCCGCGAAATGGGCAGAGACCCTTTTATCCACGAAAAGTTTGTAAGAACTGCTATGAGTGCAGAGATTCACAATGATTTTGAAGCCTTCGACGGCAAAGAAGTCCGCATGGCCGGCCGTATTATGGCGAAGAGAACCATGGGCCGCGCTTCGTTTTTTGATATTCAGGATATGGACGGCAGAATTCAATCCTATATTCGTGAAGACGCTATTGGCGAAACGGAATATGAGATTGTCTCCACTTATGATATTGGCGATATCGTCGGTATTGTCGGGACCGTGTTCAAGACCAAGAAGAATGAGGATTCTGTCCGGGTGTCGGAAATCCTGCTGCTCAGCAAATCCCTTCAGATCCTGCCTGAAAAATTCCATGGACTGAAAGATACGGATACACGTTATCGTCAGCGTTATGTGGATTTGATCGTCAATCCTGAGGTCAAGAAGACTTTCCTTCAAAGAAACAAAATTTTGAGAGCAGTCAGGGAGTACCTCGACAACGAAGGCTTCCTTGAGGTAGATACGCCAATTCTCGGAACGATTGCCGGCGGTGCTGTGGCAAGACCATTTATAACACACCACAATACCCTGGATATTGACATGTACATGAGGATTGCCAACGAGCTTTATCTGAAGCGGCTTATTGTGGGCGGTTTTGATAAGGTTTATGAGATGGGCAGAATGTTCAGGAATGAAGGTATGTCCATCAAGCACAATCCTGAGTACACTGCAATTGAAGTTTACGCGGCTTACGAAGACTTTCAGTATATTATGGAATTGACGGAAAATCTCGTCGCCCACTGCTGCATTCAAGCCAATGGCACAACCAAGGTCAACTACCAGGGCACAGAGATCGACTTTGCGCCGCCTTGGAGAAGACTGCCTATGACGGAAGCGGTCAAACTTTATGCCGGAGCTGACTTTGATACGGTCAAGACGGATGAAGAGGCGCGTGAATTGGGTAAAAAGCTCGGCCTTGACGTTGACAGCAGCATGAAAAAAGGTCACGTCATTAACGAGGCATTTGAAACTTTCTGCGAAGAGCATCTCATTCAGCCGACCTTTATTACGCACCATCCGGTTGAGGTGTCTCCTCTTGCGAAGCGTAACCCTGATAATCCAATGATCACCAACCGTTTCGAAGCATTTGCCAATACGTGGGAAATCGCGAATGCCTTCTCGGAGCTCAATGATCCAATCGATCAGCGTGAGCGCTTTGAAGAGCAGGTAAATGCCCGCGAGGGTGGCGACGAAGAGGCGCACATGATGGATGAAGATTTCCTCAACGCCCTTGAAGTCGGACTGCCGCCAACCGGCGGACTCGGCATTGGCATCGACCGCATGGTTATGCTCCTGACGAACGCAGCCTCCATTCGCGACGTTATTCTATTCCCGACTATGAAGCCCATCGGCAAACAGGAACAGGGAAGTAAGAAGCAAGGTTTGGAAGAGTCAGAAGAAGCGTAGACTGGGATTTGCTGTTAAGCCAACGCATGGCGCATTATTAAGTCAAATTGCTGTATGAATTTATAATCAAGTAAAATTTAAAGCCGCTCATCACCAGCGAATCCGTTGGCAATGAGCGGCTTTTTGTTCGTATGAGTCGCGAAACGCGTCGTGAAGAATGTACTGATCAGTGGTATGGTCAAGGTTCAATTATTGTCTGGATTGCCGCGATGCAGGCGTTTATGGCCGATGGTCCATGGTACGCTGCCGTCCAAATTCCCGTTTTGATTTTTTGGGTGCAATGACGCTGCATTTACATGCGGCTTTAAATTGATCGAAGACCCCATGCAAGACTGCCGTGCCGGCAGCATTCGGATAAAGCTGCAGATCCCAGCCAAGACTTAATATTTCCGGAGAGGCTGACCAGCATTTGGCTTCAAACGGTGTCACACAAAAGCCGCTGTCATAGGCCAGAACAGGTCTGAGGAAATGCGTCAGATCACCCTGGTGGACTGTGTCCGGCGCATGCAGCTCAAGGTTGGCAGGTGTTCCAATGTCGCCAAAAAGATACAGCAGAGGACAGTGGGCACGCATTTGCCAGTCGTATTCGCTGTGCTTGCCGCCGGGGACGATCCAAGCTTCCATTTCGAAGTTGGACTTGGGGTTGTCACGCAGTTCAAGCAGTCGGCTCAGAATTGCGTCAAAACCCTCTTTGAGTCCGCCCTCAGAATCACCCATGTCAATCCACAGTTTATCAGGCATACCTGCCGGGTCCAGACTGTCCACATAAGGCATCAGATCCGTGGGGCTCCACCAAAATGACGGTGAGACAATGCCGAGTTTGCCGAACACATCAGGATGGTGCGTTCCCATCATAAACGTGATCAGCCCGCCCATGGAAGACCCCATGAGACCTGTATTCTCAGGACCTGTCATCACCCTGAAATTGGCTTCAATAAACGGCATGACATCCTCAAGAACGAAACGTTCATAAAGTGCGCCGCGGCCTTTTACATTCTTTCCGAAGGTGTGGTAGTCGTAGTGGGCGTATTCATTGAGACGCTGCTCACCTATGTTGGCTATACCCACAATGATGATTTCTTCCATGGCGCCGCCCTGAATCAGCTCCTGGGCAGTTTGGTGGATTTCCCAGCCCATGCCCGAGTAGGAAGCCTCCCCTGTAAAGATATTTTGCCCGTCATGCATATAGAGGACAGGATAATATCGCTCAGGTTCAACCCGGTAGGAGGGCGGCAAGTAGATGTACAGAGATCTGAAGTTGTTAAGAGCCCTGGAGTAAAAACGGTGCAGAAAATTACAATCTGGCTGTGAATAGTCGCTCATAGCGGGTTCCTCTCATTTTGAAAAATTGCTGCCGATGGTCATAACCGCAACACTTTCAACTTCTCATAAACCTTGTCCCGATTTACGCTTGCTTTTCGATCATTTCACGTCGAATCTCAAGGCCTTTCTCGTGATCCTTTGTCCTAAAGATGATCCCATAATCACCAATAACAAGAGAGAATATCTTTTCAACTCTATAATGATGCACAATTTCATCCCTATATGCTTCAAGGATGTCTTCCAAAGAACGCTTATAGTTTAAACTGTCCTTTCTTCCGACATAGAAGCAGCTGTATGGCCGTGTCAACTCAGCGTCAAAGACGTTTTCTGTCACTACTTTGGCGTACTGCTCAAAAATATTAATGTCATTGGCATAGTTGAACATATCTACAATTTTACCACCCGGAAGCCTAGCGTTCAATTCGAGTGCGACGATCTCTCCGTCTGGCAGGACGAACAGCTCTAAATGGAAGAACCTTTCTTTCATTTTGAAAGCTTTGATGGCCTTAGTGCCCATTTCGACTACCTTTTCATTCAGTTTCTTTGGTATGTAGAAATCCGTGTCATTGCCGTCATTGACAGATTCCATAACGCCGGCCCCGTAAACGAGAGAGGACTGAAAGACTATTTCACCCTCTTGGTCAAGCAAACCGTCGAAGG
Organism: uncultured Acidaminobacter sp.; assembly: GCA_964416305.1. Lineage (GTDB taxonomy): Bacteria > Bacillota > Clostridia > Peptostreptococcales > Acidaminobacteraceae > Acidaminobacter. Next base: position 104,643 of record CAYQDM010000014.1, read on the forward strand.
AATAAATATTGCCATTCACAAAGGCTTCCATGATGTAAATCGCTTGATCCTGCGTGGCATCCCGTTGGGCCATGAAAGACTCAAGCCTTTCCGGAGAATCAATTTTAAAAGTGCCCATGGCGCCTACGCCCCGGTCCGGCTTTACAATAACGGGATAGCCGTGCTTCTTTATGAACTTTTCTGCGTCTTTCATAGTGCCAATTAAAGTGCTTGGCGCGACTTCCAGGCCTGCTTTCTTAAACACCTTTTTCATGCCGGATTTATACTTCACACGGCTCATGTCCTCGGTTTTAAGACCGGGAATGTTAAAGTCTGTCCTTAGACGGGCATCTGATTCCAACCAGTGCTCGATATGGGATTCGATTCTGTCGATTTTTCCATATTTATGAGAGAAGAAGGCGACAGCTTTGAACATCTGATTATAATCTTCCATAGAATCGACCCGGTAGTATTCGGTGAGTGCTGCTTTTAAGTCCTCAGGAAGCGTATCATAAGCATCTTCTCCTATGCCTAAAACATTGACGCCTTCGTTTTTGAGCGCGACTGAAAATGGAATGAAGTTTGCAGGAAAGCTTGGAGACACCACTATATAGTTCATAAAAACTCACACCTTTCGTTTATTAAATTTTTACCATATTATCACATGATACAGAAGTTTCCCAGTTGAAAATTGTAATGTTTGAAAAAGTTATGTAAATCAGTTCTAAAAACGTCTTTTGTTGAAACCTAGTCAGGGGAGTCGGTGCGGAGGTTTGTAGAATAAAGTTTGAAAAAAACTAAAAAAAGTGTTGACTCATGGGTGGTACATAGATATAATTAAAAAGTCGCCGATTCAAAGGTGAGCAAACGCAAGACATGCAAGACTATTCGATCCTTGAAAACTAAACAGTGTACAACCCAAAATTCTGAAATAAAAAGT